>PBDJ01000043.1 GCA_002717365.1 Acidimicrobiaceae bacterium
CCCTAATGACCGTCCACCTCATGTTCTGGGCTGTTCTAGTCATGATCGGGTCGTTCTTCCGAGGCCCTGGCTTCAACTTCATCTTCCCGTGGAACTCTGGCCTCTTCTTCGAGCTGTGACCGCCGTGTATCTCCGTATCCCGATCGTCCTACTGATGGACCGCAGGAACTGACCATGGGCATTGCTATCGCTGTCGTGCTTTTGGTCGTATTGGCTGCTGTCGTATTGGTCGGCGCTTCGAAGCGGCGCGATCGCAGCGCCGCTGGCCTCTCGCGAGAGGCCCGGAAGCGGGACAGGGTTAACCCAGTGCTCGCCGAACAGGAATCGCCAGCTCCGACCGGTCGCGAGGTGGAAGCCGCCGCCACGGCTGCCCGCTCGGGCGATGTGGTGACTGTCGAGTCGGCCCCGCCTGAGCCGTTTGTGGTCCCTGACCCAATGGCTCTCGGAGTCAGTCGCCGTCAGTTTTTCAACCGCAGCCTGGTCGGCATGATGGGCCTAGGCCTGTCGGGATTCGGTGGGGCCTCCCTGGCCTTTCTTTGGCCCCAGGGTGTGAGTGGCTTCGGTTCGAAGATCAAGGTCGGCAACCTCGTTGAACTGCTAGCTGATATCGAGGCCAGCAACGGCTTCCTCTATAAGCCCGAGGGTCGTATGTGGATCACCGCCTACCCGAACGGTGCCGTGGAGAAGGCCCGGGCCACGTACTCGGCGCCCGAACTTTCAGGAATGACAGCCGGCGTTGAAGGTGGCTTCGAGGCCGGTGTTGTCGCCCTCTACCAGAAGTGTCCCCATCTGGGATGCCGGGTTCCAAACTGCGTGTCATCACAGTGGTTTGAATGCCCCTGCCATGGTTCGCAGTACAACCAGGTGGGTGAGAAACGAGGCGGCCCAGCCCCCCGTGGCATGGATCGCTTCGCCATGACGGTTTCCGACGGTGTCCTGACCGTAGACACCGGCACCATCGTCCAGGGCCCACCTATCGGGACCAACACCACTGGCCAGGAGGCCGAGGGCCCGAACTGCATCGGCCAGGCAGACGGCCACTAGCCGGACCCAATTCACAAGAACCTCGAGAACCCGATGACCACACTCCTCTTTGCAAGCACGCAGCGGACCGTCGGTTGGGTTCTGGTGTCCATCGTTCTAGTCGGGATGGGCGTCTACCTCCTGTTCAACTTCCGGATCGGTAAGCGCGAGGTCGGCTCTGAGATCGAACTGGCTCCCAATCGGGTTCGTCATGCCGATGACGACCAGTTGGAGACTCGCTTACTGGACCGGAATCTGGCCTGGTCGCTGGTGACCCTGACCGTGGTCTCGCTGGTCCTCCCTCTCTACTGGCTAATGGAGCCGGCTCGCCAGGACAACGCTGCATATGGGTGGGTCAAACGGTTCGAGAAGCGCGGGGCGAACAACTTCGAGGAGGCGTGCGTCAGTTGTCACGGCCCGGGCGGTGTGGGCGGCGTTGCCTCCTACACCCTCACCGACGCCGATGGTGGTTTTGTGGCCCAGGTTGAGTGGAAGGCCCCAGCCCTAACAACCGTCCTGAGCCGTTTCGATGAGTCCGAGGTGAAGCACATCTTGGACTACGGACGGCCCGGTACCCCCATGCCCGCCTGGGGACTACCCGGTGGAGGTCCACTCACCTCCCAGCAGGTCCACCAGCTGATCGTTTACCTCCGCTCCATCCAACTCTCCCCCGACGAGGCTGCCGTCGAGGTCCAAAGCGGCCTGCGGGCCGGAGCGCGAGCCATTGTCACGACAGCTGATCCGACCCTGACCGGCGACGCCGTGGACGCTGCTATCGACGCCTGGCTAGCCCAAGCCGCCGATCCGGCGAGCGATGACTACCTCCGATATGGCGAACTGCTGTTCAACAACCCGGCGGCCCAGGGCGCTAACGCCTGCGCCCGCTGCCACACCCCTGGCTTTTCCTATGGGGCCTCTGGCCCGGAGGCCACGGCGCAGCTGATGGCCGAATGGCCGAGGCTGGCCGAGGCCGGTGTCCTTACCGGCTACCGGTCCGGGGCCGGACACGTGGGCCCCAGCTTGCAGGGGAGCGAGACCCATTTCCCGACGGTTGGTGGCCAAGAAGACTTCGTCCGGACCGGTTCTGAGGTGGGCACCGGCTACGGGAACGCCCGCTCGGGTACCGGCGCCATGCCGGGCTTCGGCGGTCGTACCGACGACCTGGACGTGATCGGCACAGTGGTCCGCAGCCCGATCCTCACCCCTGAGCAGATCGCCGCCATCGTGGCGTACGAGAGGAGCCTCTGATGGACAACCTGGTCACGCTGGCCGGGCTGGGCTGGGACCCGGAGATTCGCGGCATCTTGGTTGTCGGAACGGGCTTTGCCGTGCTCATGGGATCGATCTGGCTAATTATGGCCACCAACTCCGGTATCCGACTGGCCACTCTGCTGGCGACAGCCGCCCTCATGGGATGGATGGTCATTCTGGGCAGTGCTTGGTGGATGTACGGCTCGGGTTGGAAGGGAGACGACCCCAGTTGGAAGACGATCGACATAAACGTGGGCGATCTGAGAGCCAGCGGCCTCGAGTTAGCCCGTTTACTGCCAAATCCCGACGAGATGCCCAGTGCCTACGAACTGGTGGTGGACTCGAACGACGCAGCGGCCATTGCCGAGTTCGACACGCTGCCAACGGCTGTCGACAACCCAGATTTATCGGCCGTCCAACTGGCTGCCCTGCGAGCCGACCGGCAACTTCGCAACGAGATCGTTACGCGGTCCGAGTTGGCTGCCGTATCCCGAAACGTCACTGACGCCGCCGGCTTACGTTCCTTGGGTCCGTGGAGACTGCTGGCCACTACGGAGGCAGGTGATGCCCAGGCCCAGGCGGCGGCCGATGTGCTGGCCCACCCAGACCTTGGTTTCGCCAGTTCTGTTGACTACAAGCTCCTGGATGCCTATACGACAGGCGGCAAGCCGGAACTAAAAGACGACCCGAACCGATTGGACCGGATCACCCACTGGATCGCTAGTTCGGCCCGCCTGACCCATCCGACGCGCTACACCGTGGTGCAACTCCAAGGGGTCCTTTACCAGCCGACAGTCGCTGGCGAGGCACCGCCCCGCCCAGTTGTCGACCCCGACGAGTCGGTGGTTTCGGTGGTCATGATTCGCGACCTCGGGTGGGTGCGACTCCGGCCGGCCCTGGTCACCATTGGCTCCCTCCTAATCTTCCTCGCCCTTTGCTACTGGCTCCACATTCGAGACAAGGAGTTGATGGCCCGGCGTGAGGAGTTCGAGACAGCGAAGGCCTAATCCCATGGCTGGCATCCTGGTAACAAACCGAGCTGGGAGCGCATGACGTGCTTGGCCAGTACCTGCCCATTGTCGTGCTCCTAGCCCTAGCGTTCCTGTTCGCCGCCCTCAGTTTTGTGGCGTCACGGCTGCTAGCCCCCCGCCGGCCTAATGACCGCAAGGCCGCCCCCTACGAGTGTGGGATTATCCCCGGCCGAGAGACCCCGGAGAGATTTCCGGTGAGGTTCTTCCTGGTGGCGATGATCTTCATCGTCTTCGATATCGAAATCATTTTCTTCTATCCGTGGGCCATGGCCCATCAGGGCCTGGGTCTGTTTGGCCTGGGCGCCGTTCTGCTGTTTTCGGCAGCCCTCTTCGAGTCGTTTGTTTATCTGATCGGCAACGGTGCCCTCGAGTGGGGCCCCCTGAAGAGGCTCCGGGCTACCGAGGCCGTGTCGGAGTCTCGCACCAGCACCTCCACCATCCGTCGTCCCGGGATCCGCCAGGTTGGCCTCGAAGGACGTGAGGGAGAGGACGCCTGATGGCCCGGATCCCCGGCGTTGGCGACGTAGGCGACGTGCTGAGCAACGGCCTGGAGGGTCTCGAGCACAACTTCATCACCTCCCGCGTCGAGGACCTGGTGAAGTGGTCGCGGGCCCGCAGTTGTTGGCCGGCCACCTTCGGCCTGGCTTGTTGTGCCATCGAGATGATGGCCACTGGTGCTGCTCACTACGACCTAGCCCGCTACGGAATGGAGGTCTTCCGGGCCTCTCCCCGCCAGGCCGATCTGATGATCGTGGCCGGACGGGTTTCCCAGAAGATGGCGCCCATCCTCCGCCAGATCTACGACCAGATGATGGAGCCAAAGTGGGTCATTTCAATGGGTGTCTGCGCCTCTAGCGGGGGCATGTTCAACAACTACGCCATTGTCCAAGGTGTCGACCAGGTGGTTCCGGTGGACGTCTACGCGCCCGGCTGCCCGCCTGGCCCCGAGACCCTGATGCACGCCATCCTGACCCTGCACGACAGCATCCAGAGCGGTGAACTGACCCGGCGACGCAATACCAACGGTGGGGGAGCAGCAATCCAGGTCGAGGTTCAGCCAGCGACCGACCAGCCAGTGGAGCTGACCTCCAGGTGAGCGACCCGACCCCGGATGGAACGGACACAGCGCCGACGGCGAACGCCGGCCCAGTTGTCCCGACGGCTTGGGGCGTCCCAGTAGTTGAATCCGGCGGTCAGACCGTCCTGCACCCCCCAGTCGACCGGTGGCTGGAGACGGTGGCGGCCTGTCGGGACGACGGATTCTGTATGGCCATCGATGTAGCCGCCGTGGACTATTCAGCCCACCCGGGGCGCACCGACCTCCCGCCCGGCGTTGAGCCCGAACGGTTCGAAGTAGTGGCCAGTCTGATTTCCCACGCCTCGGGCCGCCGGGTCCGACTCCGCACCCAGGTGTCGGAGCACGACCCGGTGGTGCCATCGCTCTTCGACCTGTTTCCCGGCACCGAGGCCATGGAACGCGAGGCCTGGGACTTAGTGGGGGTGGCCTTTGAAGGCCACCCCGACCCGACCCGCATTCTCCTACCGGAAGACTGGGAGGGCCATCCGCTGCGACGCGACGTCTCCATGGGCAGGATCCCAGTCCAGTTCCGCGACGCCCCGACAGTCCGGTGAGCGGTGTGGACGACAACTTGGTAGACGTTGACGGAGGACTGGACGGCTGCACCGGGACCGACCCGGGGTCGGACGAACGTGTTCGCCGCCGCGACGAGACGAGCGCCGTGCTCCGACTGAGCGAGGCCGAGGCGGCCGTCCTAGCCGGCGGCTTGGGCGACCCGCCAGCCGGAGATATCTCCGACCAGCGAATGATCCTGAACATGGGTCCCTCCCACCCGTCCACCCACGGGGTGCTACGCCTCCTGTTGGAGATGGAGGGGGAGACCGTGCTGCGGTCCAAGCCGGTCATCGGCTACCTCCACACCGGCATGGAGAAGACATCCGAGGATCTGACCTACCTCCAGGGACCAACCAATGTCACTCGCATGGACTACGCAGCGCCCCTGTTCTCCGAGCTGGCTTTCTCCCTGGCTGTCGAGAATCTGCTCGACCTAGAGGTCCCACCCCGGGCTACTTGGATCCGGATGCTCATGTGTGAACTAAACCGGGCCTCCTCTCACCTGTTGTTCCAGGCCACCAATGGCATGGACCTGGGAGCCGTGTCGATGATGATTTATGGCTGGCGGGAGCGTGAAGAGGTGCTGCGCTTCTTCGAAAAGGTCACTGGGCTCCGAATGAACCACAACTACATCCGTCCTGGCGGGGTGGCTGCCGACCTCCCGGAGGGCTGGCAGGCCGACNTGCGGCGCCTACTGGACCTAATCCCANCACGACTNGACGAGTACGACACTCTGCTGACCGGCCAACCTATTTTTCGNGAGCGNCTCCAGGGGGTGGGGGTGATGACCCCGGCTGAGGCACTGGCCCTTTCGGCCACCGGTCCCATCCTCCGCTCCACGGGATANGCCTGGGACCTGCGCCGCGACGAGCCTTACCTGGCCTANGACGAGGTCGAGTTCGACGTCATCGTNGGCACTNANGGCGATGCCTTTGACCGGTACGCCATCCGCTTGAACGAGATTCGAGANTCGCTCCGAATCGTCGAGCAGATTCTGGATCTCATNCCCGGGGGCGACTTNCGGACCCAGGACAAGAAGGTCACCCCGCCNCCCCGGTCCCGCATCGACGAGTCGATGGAGGCCCTGATCCACCACTTCAAAATTTTCACTGAGGGCTTCCACGTTCCCGAGGGCGAGACCTACGCCGCCGTGGAATCCCCCCGTGGCGAACTGGGCTGCTATCTGGTGTCGGACGGTGGACCGAAGCCGTACCGGATGCACATCCGAGGTCCGAGCTTTGTGAACCTCCAGACACTGCCCCACCTCATGGAGGGGGGTCTGATCGCCGATGGCGTGGCCGTGATCTCGTCGGTTGATCCCATCATGGGTGAGGTAGACCGGTGAGTTACTTCGATCCGACGAATGAGCGGACGGCCCGCGAGATTATCGACCGTTACCCGCGTCCCCGGTCGGCGGTCATCCCGCTGCTCCACCTGGCCCAGGAGCAGGAAGGATGGGTCACCCCGGCAGCCATGATCCAGATCGCTGAGATGACCGGCACCACGGCAGCCGAGGTGTTAGGGACCGGAAGCTTCTACGAGATGTTCAAGTTCCACCCGGTGGGCACCTACCTGGTGAACGTCTGCACAAACGTGTCGTGCCAACTCCTCGGGGGCGAAGAACTGCTGAATCACGTCGAAACGACCCTTGGGGTGAAGGCCGGCGGCACCACCGACGACGGTATGTTCACTGTCGAGGACGTGGAGTGCGTGGCCGCCTGCACCGAGGCGCCGTGCTTTACTGTCAACTACCGGTACTTCCACAGGGCTTCTACTGACGACTTCGACGAGGTGGTGGCCGACCTGCGCGACGGTCGTAGCCCGATCGAGCGGGGAGCGGCCGGCGACAGCGGCGAACTGCCCGCCCATGGCACCTTGGGTCGGATCCGCCAGCACATGCCCGACGATCGGCGGGCCGGAGTGGTGCCGCCCGAGCAGGTCGACGGCGCTCCGACATGGATGGCCTCCATGGCCGGTGCCTCCTCCGACGTCGGAGGAGAGGAGGGATAGCCGTGGCCGGTGCCTACACCCCCCACGCCGCGGGCTTCGTCGACAACGGCGGCCCGAAGGTGGTCTCGTCGCGCTTCGCCTACGAGGACTCGTACACGCTCGAACGCTCTCTGGCCACTGGCGGCTACGAGGGGCTGAGGACCGCTCTGGTACGACCGCCGACCGACGTGCACGCGGAGGTCCGTGACGCCACCCTGCTGGGCCGGGGCGGCGCCGGTTTCCCGGCCGGCGTGAAGTGGGGCTTCTGCCCGGAGGGCGTCTGGCCCCGATACCTGGTCGTCAACGGCGACGAATCGGAGCCTGGCACCTACAAGGACCGCCTCCTCATGGAGCGCGACCCCCACCAGCTCATCGAGGGCTGCCTCATCGCCTGCTACGCCCTCGGCCTGTCTCAGTGCTTCTTGTACGTGCGAGGCGAGATGGCCCTCGCCCAAGAGCGAATCGCCAGCGCCCTCAACGAGGCCTACGACGCCGGCTACGTGGGCCGCAACGTGCTCGGCACCGACTTCTCGGTCGACATCACCCTCCACTGGGGCGCCGGTGCCTACATCGTTGGCGAGGAGACGGCTCTCATCGAGAGCCTCGAGGGCAACCGGGGTATGCCCCGTCTCAAACCCCCGTATTTCCCGGCGGCTATCGGCCTATATAGCCAACCGACCATCGTCAACAACGTCGAGACGCTGGCCAACGTGCCGTGGATCCTCGCCAACGGTGCCGAGGCATACCGGCGCATGGGGTCGGAGAGCTCGCCAGGTACCCGCCTGTTCGCCGTCTCCGGTCACGTGAGGCGTCCCGGCGTCTACGAAGTGGAGCAGGGCGTCACCACGTTCCGCGACCTCTTCTACGGCGACAACTTCTGCCAGGGCATACGCGACGGCCATGAACTGAAGATGTTCATCCCCGGTGGCGGGTCGTCCCCGTGGTTCTTCGAGGAGCACCTCGACCTGCCGCTGGAGGCGAAGGACGTCGGCGCGGCCGGCTCCATGCTCGGCTCGGGCGCCATCGTGGTCATGGACGAGACCACCGACGCCGTGAAGGCCTGCCACCGGATAGTGCGGTTCTTTGCCCGTGAGTCGTGTGGCAAGTGCTCACCGTGTCGAGAGGGGACCAGCTGGGAGGAGAAGATCCTGTCCCGCATCCTCGACGGCTATGGCCGCCCATCCGACATCGACCTGCTGCTCGACGTGGGCGACAACATCAGCCCTGGGCCCTACCCGGTGGCCGCCCACCCCGACGAGGGCCTAGACGCCGTGCCGTTTCCGCCTCGTCAGACGACCATCTGCCCACTCGGCCCGTCATCGGTGGCCCCCATAACGTCGACCATCCGCCGGTTCCGCCACGAGTTCGAGGCCAAGATCATCCGCAGCGACTCGATTCCCGTCTCGGCTGCCGCTCCGGGGGAGGCTGGCTCATGAGCGCTGAGGGACAGGACGTGCAGATCACCGTTGACGGTGAGACGGTGGCAGCTCGCCCAGACGAGTTGTTGATCGACGCCTGCGAGCGCACCGGCACTTACATCCCCCGCTTTTGCCACCACCCGCGTATGAAGCCAGTGGGCATGTGCCGTATGTGCCTGGTCGAGGTTGACACCGGCCGGGGGCCGGCCCTCCAACCGTCGTGCATGCTGCCTTGCACCCCGGGGATGGTCGTCGACACCGAGTCGGAAGGGACCCGCAAAGCCCAGGACGGCGTGCTTGAGTTCCTCCTTGTTAACCACCCGCTGGACTGTCCGGTCTGCGATAAGGGCGGCGAGTGCCCGCTCCAGGACCAGACCATGGCCTTCGGCCCCGGAGAGAGCCGCTTTGTCGAGGAGAAGCGCCACTTCGAGAAGCCCATCCCCGTGAATGACAACGTCCACCTGGACCGCGAACGCTGCATTCTCTGTGACCGGTGTACCCGGTTCGCCGACGAGGTGGCCGGTGACCGGCTCATCCACTTCATGGACCGGGGAGGCCAGACCCAGGTCAACACCTTCCCCGAGCAACCTTTCTCCTCCTACTTCAGCGGCAACACGGTGCAGATCTGTCCGGTTGGCGCCCTGACCGCGGCCCCGTACCGGTTCAAGGCCCGACCGTGGGATCTCGACGAGGTCGAGTCCACCAGCACCCTGGACAGCGTGGGCAGCCGGATCGCTGTGCAGTCGTCACGCGACCGTGTGCTGCGGTTCCAGGGGGTGGACGCCGACGCCGTGAACTGGGGTTGGTTGTCGGACAAAGAGCGGTTCGTCTTTGAGGCCTATGACCACGAGGACCGCCTGGTTAGTCCGTTACTCCGGGGCGACGCCCTCGGGAACCGGACGCTGGACGGAGACCAGCTAGTGGCCGCACCATGGGGCGAGGCGCTTACTGTGGTTGCTGAGGTGCTGCGGGTGGCTCCCGCCGACCGGATCGCCGTGGTGGGCGGAGCCCGAATGACCAACGAGTCGCAATACGCCTGGGCCAAGCTAGCCAAGGGCGTTTTGGGGACCGATCATGTGGACGCTCAATTGGGCGACGGCCTACCAGCCGAGGTGGTACTTGGTCTCCCCCGGGCCACCATCGACCAGGCCTGTACCCCCGGTGGAACCATCGTGCTGCTCGGCCCGGACCCCAAAGAGGAGTTGGGGTCGCTGTATCTGCGGCTCCGTCATGCTGTGGTCCACGACGGGGCAACCCTCATTGAACTCACGTCCCGCCGGACCGGGCTGAGTGACCACGCCGCGCACTCCCTCCGGGTCCTGCCTGGAGAGGTGTCGGCCGTTGTCCGGAGCCTGTTCGGCGAGGGCTCGCCGGCTGGCGTGGTCGGCCTGTCAACCGACGAATTACGCGACGCCGGGGCCACCTTGGCTGCCGCCCGGGGCCCGGTGACTGTGCTACTTGGTCGCCCCTCGCTGGCCGAGGCCGCCGGCCCGGTGGTCGACGCCGCCCTTGGTCTGCACGACAGCCTGCCGGACTCGACCTTCCTTTCGCTGCTACGTAGGGGGAATGTGCACGGTGCCCTGGACATGGGCCTGGCCCCCGGGATGCTGCCCGGGCGTGCCACTATCGCCGAGGCTCACCGCTTCGTCGATCACTGGGACCGGGTACCCACTGAGCGCGGTCGTGACACTCTGGCCACGCTGAACGCCGCGGCCGCTGGTCAGGTTGATGTGCTGGTTCTGCTGGGGGCTGACCTGTTAGCCGACGTACCGGACCGGGACTTAGCCCGCCGGGCTCTGGATGGGGCGGGCACTGTGGTTGCTGTCGACCTCTTCGCCACCCCCACGGCGGCCCAGGCCGACGTGGTATTACCGGCGGCCGCCCCTACCGAGGTGGATGGCAGTTTCACCAACTTGGAGGGTCGGGTCAGTGTGGTGTCGCGCAAGGTCACTCCACCCGGCACGTCACGCCCCGACTGGATGGTGGCCGCTGAGCTAGCCGACCGGCTGGGTGCCGACCTGGGCTTTGCGTCGACGGATGACGTGTGGGCTGAGTTGGCCGCCGTGTCGGTCGTCCACGCTGACCTCTCGCCCGAGGCCCTAGTAGCCCATACCCGGGAGGGCCTGCTGGCCGCCGGAGGGTCGGAGCTAGAACGCCCTGGTCCTACCGACGTAGCGGGACGCGATGCCTACGGGTTGCGGCTGGTGGCCAGCCGCTCGATGTATGACACCGGCGTGCTGGTTGGGCACAGCCCATCGTTGGCTGGCCTGGCACCGGGGACCCGGGCATCCTTGGAGCCCACGGACTTCGCCCGGTACGGCGTGACCGAAGGGGAGGTCGTCGACCTGATCGGTCCGAAGGGAACCGTTCAGGTGGCAGTCACGGCCGACGACGGCGTGGCCAAGGGCACTGTCCACCTCTACGTGAACCAGCCCAACGTCGACGTTTGCGAGATAGTTGACGCCGCTCTGCCAGTCACCGAGGTCCGGGTGGGACGTCGATGAGCCACGCCACCCCCTTGGGATCGTTGGTGCTAGCCGCTGACCCGCTCCTCAACCAGGGCCTAGACCTGAGCATCGTGGGCATCGTCCTACTCAAAGTAGTCGCAGCCTTCGCCCTGCTGCTGGTGTCGGTGATGTTGATGATCTGGTTCGAGCGCAAGCTCGTGGCCGACATGCACAACCGAATTGGTCCGTCGGTGGCCGGTCCGTTCGGCATCCTTCAGACACTGGCCGACGGCATCAAACTCTTCTTCAAAGAGGATCTGGTCCCTGACCGTGCCGACCGGGTCGTATTCAAACTGGCTCCCTACCTCTCGCTGATTCCGGCCTTCCTGGTGTTCGCCATTGTCCCCATCGGGGGTGACTTCACTGGTGACGGCACCGTCACCTGGTTCGGGGAGCGGACGTACCTCCAGGTGGCCGACCCGCCGGTCGGCGTGCTTTTTTTCTTGGCCCTCTCGTCGATTGCCGTCTACGGCGTGATGCTGGCCGGTTGGTCCTCCGGCTCCAAGTACCCATTGCTGGGCTCGGTGCGGGCTTCAGCCCAGATGATCAGTTACGAGGCGGCCCTCGGGCTGGCCATCGCCTCCGTCTTCCTGACGTCAGGATCCCTGTCCACCCACGACATCGTGGCCGGGCAGGTAGCCGGCCATTGGAACATCCTGGCCACCGGCGTGGTGCCTTTCCTGGTGTTTCTGGTGGCCGGAACGGCCGAACTAAACCGACCCCCGTTCGACCTGGTGGAGGCCGAACAGGAGCTGGTTGGCGGGTTTCACACTGAGTACAGCTCGCTTCGCTTCGCTCTGTTCTTCTTGGCCGAGTTCATGAATGTGATCACCATGTCGGCTATCGCTGTAACCCTGTTCCTCGGGGGGCCGGCAGGTCCAGTCCTGACCGACACCCTGGGATGGGTGTGGCCGATCCTGTGGTTCAGCCTCAAGGTCTTTGCCTTCCTGTTCGGCTTCGTGTGGCTGCGGGCCACTCTGCCTCGTTTCCGGTACGACCAGCTGATGGACCTGGGATGGAAGGTGCTCATCCCGGTGTCACTGGGTTGGTTCCTGCTCATCGCGACGCTAAACGTGGCCGGGGACCGCGGTTGGCCCATTCTGGTCGTGGTCCTGGGCGGAGTGGCCGTGATGGTGGTCGCGGCAGCGATGTTGTCCGGGGCGGTCGACAAGGCTCGGTCCGATCGCCTGGCCGGGGCCGAGGACGAGGACGAGGAGGTGGACGCCTGATGGGTTACTTCCGCGGCTTCGCCGTCACCTTCCGAAAAATGTTCGAGAAGCGAGTTACCACTCCGTACCCGAAGCAGAAAAGGGACAAGCCGGCACGATTCCACGGTCGCCACGTGCTGAACCGGTATGAGGACGGCATGGAGAAGTGCATTGGGTGCGAGTTGTGCGCCGGGGTGTGTCCCGCCCAGTGCATCTACGTCCGGGGTGCTGACAACCCGGAGAATGCCCCGGTCTCTCCTGGCGAACGGTACGGCTTCGTTTATGAGATCAACTATCTGCGTTGTATCCACTGCGACCTATGTGTAGAGGCCTGCCCGACCGAGGCCATCACCGAAACCAAACTCTTCGAGTTCTCGTTCACAACCCGGGCCGACGCCGTCTACACCAGGGACGAATTACTGGTGGATGCCGAGACCGGGCAGCCGAACCACCTTCCCTGGGAGGACTGGCGGCCCGGTGATGAAGAGCACACTTCGGGTTGGATGCGAGCTACCGCTTCGAGCGGCGACGCCACCTACCAGGGCCGGGTGGCTTGGTCAGGAGAACTCGGCTATGGCGTCCGAGCAGCCGAGCTCGTTGAGCCGGCTGAGCCCGCCGAGACTCCGGTGAACGGGGAAGGGTCCTGATGGATGCCACCGTCTTCCTGATCAGTGCAACCATCATCCTGACCGGCGCCGGGGGCGTACTGGTAGCACGCAACCCGGTCCACGCCGCCCTGTTCCTGGTCCAGACCCTCTTCGGAGTTGCTGTTCTGTTCGTGCTGCAGGACGCCACCTTCCTGGCCGCCGTGCAGGTCATCGTCTACGCCGGAGCAGTGGTCATTCTGTTCCTGTTCGTGATCATGCTGTTGGGCGTCGACCGGGCCGAGGATCTGGGCGTGGAACCTATTGTTGGCCAGCGACCAATCGTCGCGCTGATCGGGGCTTCCCTGCTGGGTCTCCTGTTGACGGTGCTACTCGTCTCGGTGGACGGTCCGACTGGGGCTCGGGCTGCCGACGCGCCGTTGGGTGATGCTGGTGACAACACCCGACGACTCGGTGAGGCTCTATTCACTGACCACGTGTTTGCCGTGGAGCTTACGGCTCTTCTCTTAACGGTGGCCGTGGTGGGAGCGGTCGTACTGGCCCGTCGGCTTCGTGGTCCACTCCAGCCCCTTCCGGTGGTGGCCGTGGCCTCAGTAGTTGACGACAGCTCAGCGCCCGACGCCGTGGAACAAGAGGACGGGATCCACGAGGCAATGGATGAAGGAGAGGGGACCACCTGATGGTTGTCACCACCTCCTGGTACCTGACCCTGGCAGCCATCCTCTTCTCAATGGGGGCCGTTGGTCTCCTCACCCGACGCAACCCACTGATCATGTTCATGTGCGTGGAACTGATGCTCAACGCCGTGAACCTCACGTTCGTCAGTCTGGGCACTGATCTGGGTGACCTAAGCGGACAGCTGGCCGTGTTCTTCGTGCTGGTCGTGGCGGCCGCTGAGGTGGTGGTCGGCCTGGCCATCATCGTTGCCATCACGCGCCGTCGACAGGGTGCTACGGCCGACGACCTCTCGGTGCTGGGGGGCTAGGGCCGTGTTAGACGCTGTATGGCTGGTCCCAGCCCTCCCGCTGGCCGGGTTCCTGGTCTTGACCTTCGGGGGTCGTCGCCTGCGCGAGCCCGTTGCGGGCTGGCTGGCCACCGTGTCCATGGTCGGTTCCTTCGTCGCCACCCTGGGGGTGTTCCTAGCCCTGGTGGGCCGACCGGCCGGTGACCGCCGGTGGGTGACCACACTTTTCGAGTGGGTACCGGCTGGCGACCTCCGGGTCGATGCCGGGTTCCTGGTAGATCCGCTGTCGGTCACCATGTGCCTTTTCATCACCGGCGTGGGGGCACTCATCCACCTCTACTCGATTGGCTACATGCACGGCGACGATGGGTACCGTCGGTTCTTCGCCTACCTCAACCTATTCGCCTTCTCCATGCTGGTTCTGGTGTTAGGCGACAACCTGCTCCTCACTTTCCTGGGGTGGGAAGGGGTCGGTGCATGCTCCTACCTACTGATCTCGTTTTGGTTCACCGACGAGGCCAACGCCACAGCGGGCAAGAAAGCGTTCGTGACGAACCGGATCGGCGACTGGGGATTCATGGTCGCCATCTTCCTTACTTTCTTCACGTTCGGGTCGATTGCCTACGTGGACGTCTTGGACACCACGGCGGCCGGCACGGTAGCTACCTCAACGGCGACGGTCATTGCCGTGATGCTCTTCGTGGGGGCAATCGGCAAGTCGGCCCAGTTCCCGCTGTACCTATGGCTGCCAGACGCTATGGCCGGCCCGACACCCGTCTCGGCACTGATCCACGCCGCCACCATGGTCACCTCAGGTATCTACTTGCTCACTCGGGTCAACCCGATCATCGCCGACGCCGCCGATTGGGTCCCCACCCTGATCGCCTGGACGGGGGCTGGGACGGCACTGTTCGCGGCGACTATCGCCGTCGCCCAGCGCGACATCAAGAAGGTGCTGGCCTACTCCACCATCAGCCAGCTGGGCTACATGTTCCTAGCCGTGGGTTGCGGGGCGTACGTGGCTGCCGTGTTCCACATGGTCACCCACGCCTTTTTCAAGGCCCTCCTCTTCCTGGGGTCTGGTTCGGTCATCCACGGGATGAACGGGGACCAGGACATGGCCCACTACGGCGGCCTGCGGCACTTCATGCCGGTTACTGCGGGAACCTTCGTGGTCGGCTGGCTTGCCATCGCCGGCGTACCGCCGTTCGCAGGCTTCTGGTCCAAGGACGAGATTTTGGCCTTCGCCTGGAACGAGAGCCCCCTGCTGTGGGCGGTGGGCCTGGTCACTGCCGTGCTGACCGCCTTCTACATGACCCGGCAGGTGGTCCTGACCTTCTTCGGCCGGGGCCGATTTGCCGATCCCCGACCTGCTGAGGTGGAGGCCGCCTGGGAGACCCGCCTAGCTGAGGCCGACGCCACCGTCGAAGCGGCAGAGCAGAAGGTGGCCGTCGAGACCGACAACGGCCAGTCGGCCGAGGGCCTCGAGTCTGCCGAACAGGCCCTGGCTGCTGCCCGGGTTGAGCAGGCCACCCTGCGGGCTGCTGCCGACGTGCGTCCGGAGCCCTCCGGCCTCGCCCTGGAGGCTGCACCGGACGTGGGACCAGTGGCCGATGAGCTGCCCGACGAGGTAGCCGTCCGAGCCGAGCACCACCCACACGAGTCGCCGCGTTCCATGACCTTCCCACTAGTAGTTCTAGCTGCCCTCAGCGTGATCGGCGGGTTGGTGCAACTGCCGTTCTCGTCTACCACCAAGCGTCTGGAGCACTGGCTGGAGCCGACGCTGTTCCACAACGAGGCTCACCTGTCGATCGGCGCCAGCACTCTGTGGATACTGGCCGTGGTGGCGGTGCTGGGCGGAGCGATCGGAATTGGCGTGGCCGTGGCCGCCTACGCGGCCCGACGGGTCGACCACCAGTTGTTCGAACAACCGGTCTTAGCCGATGCCTGGCGTCTCGACCGGGCCGTGTCCCGCTTCATGGGCGGGCCAGGCCGGACCGGCTTCGAAGCCATAGCGAGGTTTGACGAGGCCGTGGTGGACGGTGCAGTGGACGGGGTAGCCACCCTGGTGAGGAAGGAGGCAGGCCTACTCAGGCGCTTCCACAACGGCATGGTCCGCACCTACGCCGTCGGCATCGGCGTCGGGGCAGTTGGACTGCTTGCCTGGTTCCTATCGAGGTCCTCGTTCTGATGTCAGTCCTGGCCACCACCTCCGGCGTTTCGTTCGCTGTTCTCCCCGCACTGGTACTCACCCCGGCGGTGGGTGCCCTGATAGTGGCCGTCCTTCCCCGCCGCCGACCCGAGTTGCTCAAGCTGGTGGCTGTGGCCACCTCGGCGGTGGTAGGCGCCATGGCCGTGTGGCTACTAACCGCGTTCGATACCGGGCACGGTGCCGATCTGCAGTTTGTCTCCCGGAGGGACTGGATCCCCGACCTAGGCATCCAGTGGCTTCTGGCCGTCGACGGGATCTCGTTATTCCTGGTCGTCCTAACCGGCGTGCTGTTCCCGATCGCCCTCTTGGCCGTGGACCCCGGCCACGACGACCGGGCCTACTACGCCTGGCTGCTGCTACTAGAGGCCGGGGTGATGGGTGTGTTCCTGGCCCTGGACCTAGTGATCTTTTTCCTCTGCTTCGAGGTGGTCCTAGTGCCGATGTACTTCCTCATTGGACGGTGGGGGCACGACAACCGGGCCTACGCGGCGACCAAGTTCTTCTTGTACACGATGGCTGGCTCGGCCCTCATGCTGGTCGGAATCCTGACCCTGGCCTTCCTACACGCCGACGCCACCGGCGGCGACGTGACCTTCGACCTGGTGACCCTGGCCGAGGCCCAAAGCCTGGGGACGACCACCGCCCGGTGGGTGTTTCTGTCCTTCGCTCTGGCCTTCGCCGTAAAGGTCCCGATCTTCCCGCTCCACACCTGGTTGCCCGACGCCCACACCGAAGCCCCAACCGCTGGATCGGTGATCCTGGCCGGGGTGCTGCTCAAGTTGGGTACCTACGGGTTTCTGCGGTTCGGCCTGTACCTGTTCCCCGAGGCGTCGCACTACTTTGCTCCGGCCTTCCTGACCCTCGGGGTGGTGGGCATCATTTACGGCGCCGTGGTGGCCACCATGCAGCGCGACCTAAAGCGCCTAGTGGCTTACTCCTCGGTAGCTCACCTGGGCTTCATCGTTCTAGGCACCTTCTCCCTGAACACCGAGGGCCTCGAGGGCAGCCTGCTTCAGATGGTGAATCACGGCGTATCCACTGGAGCCTTGTTCCTGCTAGTCGGGATGGTCTACGAGAGGCGCCACACCCGCCGGATCGACGAGCTGGGTGGGCTCCAGAAGTCGGCACCGATCCTGGCCGCAGTCTTCACCGTCGTAATGCTCTCCTCGATCGGCCTACCCGGCCTGAACGGTTTCGTCGGCGAGTTCCTAATCCTGGTGGGCGCCTTCAACGCCCACCGGTGGTGGGCCGTGGCGGCGGCCGGTGGTGTGATCCTGGCTGCCCTCTACCTTCTGTGGGCCTACCAGAGGGTGTTTCACGGGCCAGCGGAGGGCGACAACGCCTCCGTCTCTGACCTGCGGCTCAGGGAGGGCCTCGTGCTGGCCCCGCTGCTGGTCCTGATCGTGGGCATGGGCGTCTATCCGAAGCCAGTCATCGAGCGCATGGAGCCCGCCGTGGACGCCCTGGTGGCCCACGTCGAAGCCCACGTAGAAGGATTCACCGAGCCAACAAGCCGATTCGGCGCCGACGTGGAGGCCGGCAGCGGCCACGATGGAGGTTACGACGCCGACGGCCATAGCGACGGCCACGGTGATGTCGGAGGGGACGACCACTGATGGCGTCGGTAACCACCCCGGAGGTTCTGTGGTGGGCTTTGGCGCCCGTGCTGCTCCTCGCCGCCGGTGGCCTTCTCCTACTGACCGTGGCCTCGCTGGTGCGACGCCTACCCGGGTACCTGCCCCAAGCCTGGACGGTGGCCGTCGGCCTGGCCGTCTTGGCCACCACCCCTCCGTCATGGGTCGCCGTTCGCGACGGCGGCCCACGCTCCCTGCTCAGCGGCACGGTGGCCGTCGACGGGTCCACAGTGCTGGTAACCGCTGCCCTAGCACTGGCTCTGCTGGCCACCGCGCTGCTAGCCCGTCCCTACCTCGAGCGGGAAGATCTGCCAGGCGTCGAGCTCTACGTACTGTTGATGCTTTCGGCGGCCGGCGGCGTGGTCATGGTCTCGGCTGACGACCTCATCGTCCTCTTCCTCGGTCTGGAGATCCTGTCCATCGCCGTTTACGTATTGGCCGCGCTACATCTGCGGCGTTTCGAGTCCCAGGAGGCATCGCTCAAGTACTTCATCCTCGGGGCGTTCGCGTCCGCCTTCCTTTTGTACGGCATGGCGCTTGTCTACGGCGCTACCGGCTCGACCCGCCTGGGCCGGATCAGTGGCTACCTCGCCGGAACCGTGCTGCTCGACGATGGGATGCTGCTGGCCGGAATCGCCCTGATTCTGGTCGGCCTGGCTTTCAAGGTGGCGGCCGTTCCATTCCACGCCTGGACCCCCGATGTCTACCAAGGGGCACCTAGCCCTGTGGTGGCTTGGATGGCGGCCGGCGTAAAGGCGGCTGGCTTCACCGCCATGGTCCGTGTCCTGGTGGTGGCCCTTGGAACCCACGCTTCGGACTGGCGGCCCGCCGTAGCTGTCCTAGCCGGGGCCAGCGTGGTGGTGGGGGCCTGGGTGGCTGTCCTCCAGACCGACGTCAAACGGATGCTGGCCTATTCCTCGATCGCCCATGCCGGCTTCCTGTTGCTTGGTGTGCAGGCGGCCAGCCCACGGGGAACTGCCGCCGTCTACGCCTACCTGGTTATCTACACCTTGCTGGCCACCGGGAGCTTCGCCGTGATCACCACGGTGGGCGGTGCCGGCGACGGCGGACACGGTCTGGAGGCCTACCGGGGGCTGGCTCGCCGCCAACCGGTCCTAGCTGGGGCGTTCACTGTCCTACTACTGGGTCAGGCGGGGGTGCCATTCACCGGGGGTTTCGTGGCCAAGCTGGGGGTGCTGGCCGCAGCGGTAGACGGTCGGACCTACTGGGTGGCCATGGTGGCCATGGTGGCCGCCGCAGTAGCTGCCTTCGTTTACCTCCGGATCCTGGTGGCGATGTATCTGCGGGACCCGGAGGCCGACGAGGTCCCCCCACACGTTGTTCCTCCGGGAGCCCGGGTGGTGGTCGGCGTGGCCTGTGCCGGGGTGCTCTTCATCGGCCTCCTTCCGGCGCCGTTGCTCGATCTGGCGCGCCAGGCGGTGCCCGTCCTGGTGGGTGGCTGAGCCATGGCCACTCCTGTCGTGACCCGCTCCACCGATGCCAATCGGGCATTCGGGAACGTCGGCTCGTCCGATAGTCTGCCCGGGACGTTGGCCCGGCCGTTCCATCCGTCGTCGCCTGCCCCACCGAGTCGTTAGGTTCTCCGCCCGTGTCCGAATTCCTCCGCAGTTGGCTGGTGGTGGTCGTGTTCGGGGGCCTCGCCGTGCTGCTGGTTTCGGCGTTCCTGGGCCTAGGTAGTCTCCTGCGGCCATCCCGGGAGAGTCCGCAGAAGAGAATCACCTACGAGTCCGGGGTAGATCCCTACGGGGACCTGTGGAGCCAGTCGAACATCCGCTACTACGTGTTCGCGCTGATGTTCGTCCTGTTCGACGTGGAGGCCGTCTTCATCTTCCCGTGGGCCACCCGCCTCGAGATCTACGGCGTGTTCGGACTGGTCGAGATGGCCATCTTTATCTTCATCCTGGCCCTTGGGCTGTTCTACGCCTGGCGCAAGCGCCTACTGCGGTGGATCTGAGTGACCGGGCCGGCAGGGAGGACGACTGATGGGTCTGGTTGAGAGCGGCAAGTTGCCAAAGTCGCTGACCAAGCTGCTCAACGTCAGCCGGAAGTACTCGCTGTGGGTCTACCAGTGGGGCCTGGCCTGTTGCGCTATTGAGATGGGGGCTGCCTTCGCCTCACCCCGCTACGACGTCATGCGCCTGGGCGTGATCCCATTTCCGGCCAGTCCGCGGCAGGCCGACCTGCTGGTCGTGTCGGGCACGGTGACTGACAAGATGGCGCCGTCCGTCCGCCGTCTCTACGAGCAGATGCCAGAGCCCAAGTATGTGATCTCCATGGGCTCCTGTGCGAACTGTGGCGGTCCTTACTGGGACAGTTATTCGGTGACCAAGGGTGTAGATCAGATCGTGCCTGTCGACGTCTACGTGCCCGGCTGCCCGCCTCGCCCGGAGGCCCTGCTGGAAGGAATCGTGCTGCTCCAGGAGCGCATCGCTACCGAGGACATGACCGAGCGTTGGACCGGTGATCCCATTGTCGTCTCCTGACACCGATACCCCTGTCCAAGACGGGGACGAAGCCATAGAGGCCCCCCCGGTTGACGAGCGCCGCGACGCTCTGGTGGCCGACCTGGGCGACGCTCTGGGCGAAGGGTTGGTTGAGCACCACGTGGCCCCCGGGGTCGACGTGTGGGCGCGGGTCGATGCAGGAGCCTGGGTGGACGCCGCCCAGACGCTCCGTGATCGATGCGCCATGTCCTACTTCAACTTCCTGTCGGCAATCGACTGGCAGCCCTCGCCCTACGGGCGCGACATGGACGCCCAGGTCGACCGGGAGTCCGGTGACGCCGAGGCGGACGCCGAGATGGGGTGGGGTTTGGCCGGGGGAGGCACCCGATTCCAGCTGCTGGCCCGGGTTCACGATCCGGTGGGTCACCTCGGTATCACCGTCAAGGCCGACCTGGTCGATGACCACCCCGAGGCCGACTCCTGGGTCCCGGTGTACCCGGGTGCCAACTGGCATGAGCGGGAGGCCTGGGAGATGTTCGGCATCTCGTTTCGGGGTCACCCAAACCAGGTACACCTGTACCTGCCGTCCCACTTCGAGGGAAATCCCCTGCGTAAGGACTATCCGCTGTTGGCCCGACGGGTGAAGCCCTGGCCGGGCATCGTCGACGTGGAGCTAATGCCCGGCGATGACGGTGACGAAGACGAGGGGGACGGGTCGTGACCGCCGTGGATGACACCCGCCAACTCGCCTATATCACCGGCCAGGCCAGTGATGCACGGGTCAATGTCGAAATCGAGACCGAGGGCATGACGCTCAACATCGGTCCCCAGCATCCGGCCACCCACGGCACGCTGCGGGTCGTCGTCAAACTGGACGGCGAGCGGGTGGTACGGGCCGAGCCGATCATGGGTTACATGCACCGCGGCTATGAGAAGTTGACCGAGGTCCGCACGTACCCGCAGGTGACGACTTTGGTCAACCGCATCGACTGGTTGGGCAGTTTCGCCAACGAGGTGCCGTTCATCTTGGCGGCTGAGCGGCTCATGGACGTCGAGGCACCGCCGCGGGCCCAGTGGATCCGCACCGTCCTGTTTGAACTGTCCCGGATCGCCAACGTGGTTCTGTTCCTGGGCGACATGGGCGTGCAACTGGGAGCTGTCACCCCGGTGTTTTTCGCCTTCCGCGACCGCGAGTTCGTACTCAACCAGATCGAGGCGGTCACCGGCGGTCGCTTCCATCCCAACTTCGATCGCATCGGCGGCCTCAAGGATGACCTCCCCAAGGGTTGGACCGAGGAGACGAAGGGCGTGCTGGGCCGCATCCGCACGTTCTGTAACGAGATGGAGGACCTCGTCACCGGCAACGAGATCTTTCAGGCCCGGACCCGGGGAATCGGTGTCATCCCGGCTGACGTGGGTCTGGCCTACGGGCTTTCGGGGGCCAACATCCGAGCAAGTGGTGTGGATTGGGACCTTCGCCGTGACGGCGGCGTCGGCCTAGTCCACGACCAACTGGATTGGAAGGTCTGGACGCATCCGGACGGCGACTCGTTCGCCCGCTACTGGGTGCGCCTGCAGGAGGTCCGCGAGGCCTGCGACATGGTCGACCAGCTGCTGGACGGCATGCCCTCCGGTCCGGTCATGGCCAAGGTGCCCCG
>PBDJ01000008.1 GCA_002717365.1 Acidimicrobiaceae bacterium
GTCATTATCGGTTCTGGACCAGCCGGCCTGACCGCGGCCATTTATACAGCTCGTGCCGATCTCGCTCCGTTGGTTGTCGAGGGCGAGCCATCATCAACTAGCGACCAGCCGGGTGGTCAATTGATGCTGACTACAGACGTCGAGAACTTCCCCGGCTTCCCCGAAGGAATCACGGGCCCCCAGCTCATGTTGGATATGCGGGCCCAAGCTGCCCGATTTGGAGCGGAGATCATCACCGAAAAAGTGTCCAAGGTCGACCTATCTACCCGGCCATTCAGGGTCTGGATCGGTGATCCCGAGACTTCTGAGCCGACCTACACAGCCGACGCTGTGGTGGTGTCCACCGGTGCCCGGTCAGTCATGCTGGGCCTGGAAGCCGAGCAGCGGCTTATCGGACACGGCCTTTCGACCTGTGCTACGTGCGACGGGTTCTTCTTCCGAGACCAGGAGATCGCCGTGGTGGGTGGCGGTGACTCGGCCCTTGAGGAGGCTGGCTTCCTGACCCGTTTCGCCAGCAAGGTGACCTTGATCCACCGACGTGACGAGCTCCGGGCGTCCAAGATTATGCAGCGACGGGCCTTCGACAACCCGAAGATTGAATTTGCCTGGAACACTGTCGTCAACGACATTTTGGGCGATTCCAAGGTCGAGGCACTGGACCTCCGGGACACGATGACGGGCGAGTCCCGTCGTCTCCCGGTCACCGGCGTGTTCATCGCCATTGGCCATCGTCCCAACACCGATTTGTTCACCGGGCAACTGGATATGGATGAGGCTGGCTATCTGGTCACAGGTGCTGACCGGTCGACAACCAACGTAGAGGGTGTCTTCGCCTGTGGTGACGTCCAGGATCACACATATCGCCAGGCCGTGACCGCTGCCGCCTCTGGGTGCATGGCAGCCCTTGACGCCGAACGGTGGCTCGAGAGCCGCGCCGATTAAACGATCCGGCCGATAGCCCGGCCCTGCCGAGCCTTCGGTCCGGCGAGCCGATAGAAAACACTCAAAGCCACAGACCCAAGAGAAGAGACTCCTATGGCCGCTGTCATTACAAACCTTTCTGAGGCCACGTTCGATGAGGAAATCGGATCAGCCGCCGAACCAGTGCTGGTCGACTTCTGGGCGGAGTGGTGTGGTCCGTGCAAGATGATTGCTCCCATCTTGGAGGAAATTGCCTCCGAGCAGATTGGTTCACTTCGAGTGGCCAAGGTCAACGTGGACGAAGCTCCGGATCTTGCTCGCCGGTTCGAGGTGATGAGCATTCCCACCCTAATTCTGTTTGACGGTGGCCTCCCGGCGAAGCGCCTGGTGGGAGCCAAGGGCAAACCCCAGCTCCTCGAAGAGCTGGCTGGATACCTCTAGACCGGCTTTCTGGCTGGCCCGGTCGTTTGGCCGATGTCCAAGCCGCTTCGTCCCGATGATCGAGGGGCAACAATCAGCGACCTCCACCGTCGCTTGGCGGCTGCCGGGCATCGGGTAGGCGGGGTTGAGGAAACCGATGGGTATTTTGGACCCGAAACCACGCGGTCACTGCTGGCCTTCCAAGCCGAACGCGGCCTAAACGAGCGCGGTCTAGTCGACGACACCACCCAAGCCGCCCTGGTTGAAGCCGGGTTGCGCCTGGGCGATCGTCACCTCTACCTCCACACGCCGATGTTCCGCGGCGAGGATGTCGCTGACCTGCAGCTTCGCCTGGGAAGTCTAGGTTTTGATGCCGGACGGATCGACGGGATCTTCGGTCCGGATACGGCGGGGGCTCTGACTGACTTCCAGCGAAATACCGCCTTGGCCGTGGACGGGATCGCCGGACCTCAAACCATCCGGGCGTTGCAGCAACTGTTAAGTCGACCAGCAGGCCGGACCACCGTGACACAGGTACGTGAGTTGGATCGACTACGCCAAGGCAGCCCCGAACTACATGGTCAGCGCTTAGCAGTCGGTCAGTTCGGTAGCTCTGCGGCCCTCAGCACGGCCTTGAGTCGGACGCTTCGGGCCCAAGGCGCCCACGTGTTGGATCTTGACCATCCGAATGAGGACACACAGGCGACCACAGCCAACGAGTTCCAGGCCACCCTATATATTGGACTCCGAATTGATAATTACTCTCATTCTCGTATTAGCTACTTCTCCATCAAGGAATTCCAGAGCGAGGGTGGATTCCGCCTGGCCCACCAGTGCGCCTCAGGTCTGGACCGTGCCCTCCTCTCGGCCGATGTACCAGTTACCGAGTGCCTAGGCCGCCAGATTCCCGTGCTGCGAAAAACCCGAATGCCAGCCGTCCTGTGCAGCCTCGCCCCACCGTCAGTAGTGGTTCTATCGACGGCCGAAATCGCTGATGCTCTGGCCAATGCCATCACCCGGTGGATCGCCGATCCGGCTGCCGATCCGACCGGTAGTGGTTGATAACTGACCGACCGGGTTCCGAGCCGAGTCAGCCCTCTAACAAGCGAAAGAGTCGCTCCAGGTCGTCTAGATCGGCAAATTCTACGACGATCCGGCCCTTCCGACCCCGGGTGACCACCCGAACCGTTGTGTCGAGCCGATCGGCCAAAATCTGCTCAACCTCTAGCAGAGCCGCGTCCCGGGGACGGGCCGTGACCTCGCCCGGAGAATCCGCCTCGGGCATGGTTATCTCATCCAACGACCTCACTAGGTTCTCTGTCTGTCGGACCGACAGCCCTTCATCGACCACCCTGGTAGCCAGGCGCTCGATTAGCGGACGATCCCTCAGACCAGCCAGAGCCCGAGCGTGTCCGGCCGACAGCGATCCGGCCATGATCAACTGCTGCACAACGTCGGGTAGTTGCAAGAGACGCAGGCTGTTAGCTACCGCTGGGCGGCTCCGGCCGATCCGCACAGCCACCTCGTGCTGGGTAAAGCCAAAATCGTCCATTAAGCGGTGGAAAGCGGCAGCCTCCTCCAACGGGTTGAGGTCGTCGCGATGGAGATTCTCCACAATGGCCTGCTCCAACGAATCACGGTCCTCAACCGAGCGCACTACAGCCGGAACAGTGGCCAAGCCGGCCCGCCGGGCGGCCCGCCATCGACGTTCACCGGCCACTAACTCGTAGCCATCAACACCTTTCCGCAGGAGGAGGGGCTGGAGAACCCCCTGTTCACGAATAGAGGCAGTGAGTTCGGCCATTTTTTCATCGTCGAAGCCCTGACGAGGCTGATATGGGTTGGGGGAGATGTCAGTCACTGAAACCTCCTCAAACCGCATCTCCTCCCCGGTCCCCATTTCAGGCGTCATCAGCGAATCGTTGGCCAATCCTTCAGCTAGAGGGTGCAACGCCCCGGGAACGCCTCCTTCTGGTATCAGCGCAGAGAGACCCCTTCCTAAACCGCTCTTCTTCATCCCAGGACCTCCTTGGCAAGTTGTCGGTATGCCACAGCACCCCGACATGTCGGATCGAACACGGTGATCGGCTGACCGAACGAAGGAGCCTCCGATAGGCGAATTGACCGGGGAATAACCTGCCGGCACACCTTTTCACCGAAATAGGCCCTGACCTCGTCGGCTACCTGTTCGGACAGCTTGGTCCGGGCGTCATACATGACAAGCGCTATGTGGGAGATCTCCAAGTCGGGATTCAGATTTGACCTAACCAAGTCCACATTGCCTACCAACTGTCCTAAACCCTCTAGGGCGTAGTACTCACACTGGATAGGAACCACTACCTCACTGGCCACCACCAAGGCATTCACGGTCAGTAGTCCCAAAGCCGGGGGGCAGTCGATGAGGACCAAGTCATAATCGTCGACTACTTCGCCTAACGCCCGTTCCAATCGATGTTCACGGCTGAACGCCGTCACCAACTCGATCTCCGCTCCGGCCAACGGAAGGTTGGACGGCACTAGGTCCAAGTTGGGCACATCTGTAGCCCTGAGTACATCAACCAGGGAGACTCGTTGGAGCAATACCTCGTAGATCGAAGCCTCAAGGTCCCGGCTGGACACCCCGACTCCGGTGGTGGCATTGGCCTGAGGATCCAGGTCTACCAAGAGGACCTTTTGCCCCTCCTCGGCCATTGCCGCTCCAAGATTGATCGTGGTGGTGGTCTTGCCCACCCCGCCCTTCTGGTTAGCGACAGCGATGACACGGGAGCGCCCGTTCTCAAACGGCATTGGATGCATCATGCACCCGACGCGACCCCAATGCAATCACCCTCCAACTAATCATCCGAAAAGGTCGAGGCCCCTACAACGAAGCAGCTCCCGAGTCCTAGCGGCCTTGTGTTTCACGTGGAACACACGATTTCAATTTATTAATAACCATTCTTTTTATATAGATCACGGGATGTTTCACGTGGAACATCCCGTCCCCGTTTACCCCCGAAACAGCGGATCCGAAGTCTGGCGACTGAACCGCCGGGGAAACCGATCCGGGCAGTCGGTCACCATCTGCATGGCTCGGTAGCCGGCTTGGCCGGTGTGCCAACCCCCCCGGTCCTCCAGGCCTATTGTCCTCAAACCGCCATCCTCCCACCGTCCAGCCCTATCCCGGGTGCTGTCCGGTGGCTCGCTAACCACCAGAAATCCCCCCGGCATGAGGAGGGGAGCACCACACTCTGCCGTTGGCCCCGGAGGAGCAAAGCCCCGGGCCGTCACCAGATTCGCCTTGCCTCGGAGCGTCCCCCGGCCGACCTCAACCGCATCGGCCACCACGACCTCCACGCGATCCCCGAGGCCTAACCGGCGAACCGCCCACCGGAGAAAGGACCCACGTCGCTCCCCTCGGTCCACCAGAACCCAAAAGCACGTCGTCAAAGTAGCCAGAACCAAGCCCGGTATCCCACCACCGGTGCCCAAGTCAACGGCCAGAGCATCGGCAGATGGCCTCACTACACCAGAACTATCCGGATCTAACCACCCGAAAGGGCTTAAAGCCCCATCTAACAACCCAAAACGAAGGAAACCCGCGCTGTGCGCGGGCCCCTCTGCGGCCCCCGCAGGGGTCAGGTACCCCTCCAAGACCGCCCTGTCGAGGATCTCCTCGACCGTAACTGTCACCCGGTGGACTCAACCATGATCATCACACGGCGATCGGCATCACTGCCCTCCGAAACCGTCATCAGGCCATCGATCTCGCCAATCGTGTCGTGAACCACCTTTCTGTCCGCAGCGCCCATGGGCTCGAGAGCACGGGGACGACCATCGGTCAGTACTTCTTCAGCCTGATTTCGAGCAAAATCGGCCAAAAACGATCGGCGTCGCTCACGGTACCCACCGATGTCAACGATTAGAGAACCCTCAGCCTGGCCATCAGAGCTCCGCTGGACCAGCGTCCGTGACAACTCAGTAATGGCACGTACCGTCTCACCTCGCTGGCCGATGGCCAGACCCAGGTTCAAGCCCTGAGCCTCCACCGTCAAGCGGTCTTCGTCGATTGTGCTCGCTACCCGGGCATCTAGACCCATCTTGTCGAGCAGCCCCTGGACAAAGCCCTCGGTGATCTGAGCCTGTGTCTGCAGATCCATGGCCTCCACCTCAGTCCTCTCTCGATCGCCTCCGCGATCGTTTCCGTTCGCCGACTTCACCGACGACTCCTTGGCCGCCTTCTGGCGACCCCTGTTCCGGCCCGTCTCCGAACTTTGGGTGTTTTGGTCCTTTTTAGACTCTGAACTGCCTCTTTCTACTTCTCGATCCTTTCCACCGCTACGCCGGCGTCGATTGTCGCCCGACCGGGGACTCTGACCGGGATCACCATCCGACGATCCGCTGGATCGAGCTCCTTTTTGATTTTCCTGGCCCTTCCGGCTAGATGAACGACCCTGGTTCTGACCACCGTTCCGATCACTTCGTCGCTTCCGGTCACGACGGTCCACCTTCGCACGGGGACTTGTCGGACGCACCCGCGCCCGGAGACGAGCTTCTGACTTCTTCAAACCGAACATCGTTCTGCTCGGCTCGGCCAGGACCTCTACTTCCAGGTCGTCCTCAGCCACACCGAGCCGGTCGAGCGCACGTTCCTTAGCTTCATCGAGTGAAGCACCAGTGGTTTCAATCCACTCCATGCTCACTTCCTCCTCTTCTTCTTGGAGCCGCGGGCTCGTGTGGTCCCCGGAGGCGTTGTTCGTCCTCCACGGTCACGGGCCGCTGGCGGTCTCTTGTCGGTTTTTGTCTGCTCATCAGTCACTTCTTTGCGACCGCGGCGGCCTGTTTTCTTTTTTTTCGCCAGAGCGGCTGGTTTCTGGTTCCGTGGAGAGCGTGTCCCCGACCCATTCTGTGCGGGTGGCTCTTTGTCGATTTTTTGAGAACTCTTCTTATTATTTCCCGCTGTGGTTCGTCCACTCCGGGCCGACGACTCTTGTACTGACCTATCATTACTGGTCGTAGCCGTTTTCTTCGGAGAAGGAGTCTTCTTCGTTTCCTTGACCGGCTTAGCCTTCTCTGGAACCACGACAGGTGTCACTTCGGCATTGGGCCCGTAAAGGCTCCTAGTGATATAGGCCTGTTGACCAATTCGGTACAGGTTGGAAACCACGAAGTAGAGGACCAGTGACGCGTCGAGCGAGACGGAGATGATTGGCAGGAAAAACGGCATTACCTTCATCATCATTTGCATCTGCGGATTGACCGCTGCGTCTGGGTTGCGGCCCCGGATCTGGCGCTGCTGAAACCACGAGCTGATGCCGACCACCAAGATCAGCAGGGCGTACGGGAGAACGGCTACGACGCTCTCCGACAGGGCGGTACTAGCTGACCTCGAAAGGTCCATGCCAAGGAAAACCATCTCTGACCGGTTGCTCAGATCGCGGAAGATTTCCGAACCGTGGTCGATATATGCCGGATAAAAGGCCTGTGGATCGGTCGGAGCCCCACCTAGGGTCTCCCCAACACTCAGGCGCCCAGCCACCCAACCGACGCTGTCTCCCAGATCCGACAACCTTCGGGTAATACCCCGTAGGACCTGATAGAGCACCAGGAAGACGGGCATCTGGGCAAACAGGGGTAGGCAACCACCCATGGGGTTGATGTTGTTGGCCTTGTAGAAAGCCATCATCTCCTGATTGAGAGCTTCCCGGTTGCCCTTGTGGCGAGCTTGGATCTTCTTCAGCTCTGGCCCCAGGTGCTGCATCTTGATCATCGACCGTGTGCCCTTCAAAGTCACAGGCGTTAGAACAACCATGACCACCAGGGTCAGCATGATGATGGCCAGACCCACGCTGGGTACTAGCGAATAAAACCAAGCCATAAGGTTGGCAATCAGGTCGAACATCAGGCGTTTCCTCGAGTAAAAATAGGAGTCGCTTCGGGGACCGGGTCCCACCCGTGGGACCCCCACGGGTGGCAGCGACAGATCCGACGTAGAGCCAGCCACGAACCTCGACCAGCGCCGTGGCGCGCTATGGCATCCAGGGCGTAGTTCGAACACGACGGAACAAACCGACAGGGACTGGGCCGATGTGCGGCCAGATGCTGATAGCCGCGAACGATGGTCAGTAGCCCACGAGAAACAATGCCCTGTTCAGAATGTGTTTTCATCAAGTCATACGGAGGGGGAGATAGTTTTGACGGCACTGGTTAAACACCGCCGCAGTTCGTCGTAGGTCGCACCTGAGGCCTCCGGTCGAACCCGAACCAGATAATCCCCGGTCGGCATGCTGGTAGGCGACCTTTCGATCTCCATGAGGATTGACCGCAGCCGACGCCGTATCCGATTACGCACCACCGCCGGACCAACCGGTCGCGGAATGGCGTAGGCAACGCGGACCACACCCTCCGATGGGCGAAAGACAATCCCAAGCGGGCCACGTCGTACCCATCGCCCGTCATGACGGAGCGCATGGAAGTCGTCTCGGCGGCTGAGGCTACGAATCAAGCCGACAGGCGGGCTCGGCCCTTCTGGCGCCTGGCGCTGATAATGGCCCGGCCGGCACGGGTACGCATGCGCTTCCGAAAGCCGTGCTTGCGAGAACGACGGCGGGTGTTGGGCTGGTAGGTCCGCTTCATAAGTGGTCTCCTGCTGGCACGGTGGACGTCATCAGGAGGGGGAGCGTCCAGGTGCTATCGATTCGTGTCGGCCGGGGTACTGGTGCACCCACTCGTCCACCTCTCGGTTGACGGGACCGGCTCGGCTGCCGATCAGATCGGACCCTCCGAAAGTGGGAAAGCCCGAAACCCGGAACTCAGGTTAGGGGTGTCACTGGGTCCGCACCAACCACCGGTTTCCTACCCAACACAACTTTCCGGCGGGTGTCCTGAGAAATCCTGATCCCCAATCACCGTTGTCCACAGTTTCCACAAACCCACCTTGCTCTTTGTACTCGTCACCTAGTGGCAACAACCCCCTTGGCATAAAGAGACCGATCAGTTTCTTTCTGTCATAAAAGAGGCATTGATCAGGGGTGATGTGGAGTTGTATCGAACCTTGCGCGCCGTCATCCACAGGCTGCTACGTTGCCCCGCCCACTGAGAGGGCGGAGTGGGCCTCCACCGGTCGTTCTTCGCGTTCCGGTGGTCTTTCCACAGCAAATTCCACATCTGTGGACAACCGAACGGAGAAAACGATGGCAGACGCAACAGTGCTGTGGGAGGCCTGTGCAGCGGCAATCCAGTCCCAGGTATCAGACGTGGTCTGGCAAATGACGTTCACTGCCGCCCAACCGGTAACTGCTGACGACGAGACCCTGGTCGTCTCCGTCCCCAGCACTCTCATCCGGGACCGCATCGAGGGTCGCTACCACACGGTCGTTCACGGCGCGGTCGCCGAAGTCAGTGACGACCAACTGACACTACGAATCGTGATTCGCGAGGAGGACCCAGAAGAGGATCTAGTCCTACCCGACCCGATTCCCCCAACTGTGGAACTACCTACTTCCTCTAAACCATCAGTTTCTTTAGCCCTCGATCCCCTGACCCGACCCACCACGACGAGTACTGATATTCCGTTCGCCGGTCGGTTGACCTTCGAAGACTTCGTCATCGGAACATCCAACAGGTTTGCCCACGCTGCGGCCCAAGCGGTAGCTGAGACCCCCGGCCGGTCCTACAACCCCCTGTTTATTTATGGCGATGCCGGCCTCGGCAAGACCCACCTCCTACAAGCTGTTGGTAATTACGTCACAGCCCACTATCCGACATACCAGGTCCGTTATGTGTCCAGCGAAACGTTCATGAACCGTTTCGTAGAAGCCATTCGTAACAAGCAACTCCCTGAGTTCAAGGAGCGTTACCGCCGTAACGACGTACTCTTGGTAGACGACATCCAGTTCATGGAAGGAAAGGAAGGCCTCCAAGAAGAATTCTTCCACACGTTCAACTCCATCCAGGGTGACGGTGGGCAGATCGTTCTGACTAGTGATCGTGCCCCGGATTCCATCTCGACGTTGGAAGATCGGCTCCGTAGTCGGTTCAAGATGGGCTTAGTCACCCACATCCAACCGCCGGACGTCGAAACCCGCCTAGCCATCCTCCGCAAGAAAGTGGTCGGCAGTTCGAGCGGCGTCCCGGTCCCCGACGATGTCCTCCTCTTTATTGCCGAGAACGTCACAGACAACATCCGAGAACTGGAAGGTGCTTTGACGCGGGTCACCGCCTACTCAAACCTCAACGACGAACCCTGTACTAGAGACCTAGCGCTTAGCATCCTGGGAGACCTCATCTCCACGACATCACCTTTGGTCATTACGCCGGATCTCATCCTGGCTAAGACCTCAGAGATCTACGGCTTTAGTCGAGAGGACCTTGTTGGAGCCAGCCGGCGCCGTCCACTCGTCACCGCCCGTCAGGTATCCATGTATGTCTTCCGGGAGATCACTGATCTCAGTTATCCAGCTATCGCCCGGGAATTTGGAGGACGTGATCACACCACCGTTATCCACGCCGTGGACAAGATCAGCCGCCTGATGTCTGAACGCCGCGACATCTATGACCAGGTTTCGGCATTGGTATCAGCCGTCCGGTCTCGTAACTGATTCGGTCTTCAAATCCAGTGGATAGCCCTGTGCGCTGCCGGTGGACAGCCACCACCCTGTCCACACCACCCAACCGGGTTACCTCCGCCCCTGAGGACAATGGTGGACAACCATCAACCCACTATCGTCACCGTGACCTGCGAAGATGGGAGATACTCCACAATCCACAACCCCTATTACTGCAATTACCAAATTTGAATTCCATCCAATTGAAAGTGATTCCCTTGTGAAGTTTCGTTGTGAACGTGACGTCTTAGACCGAGCGTTTTCCGTTGCCCGTCGCGCCGTTTCAGGTCGGAGTGGCTCTCATCCAGTCCTCTCCGGTCTTCAACTGGAATTGGTCGGAAATCACCTGACTGTCACCGGCAGTGATGGGGATCTCACCATTCGGGTTAAAGCTGAGGTCGGAGGGAAGAAGGACGGGGCAGTCGTGCTGTCGGCCCAGTTGGCATCAGACATCGTGCGATCCTTGGATGCCGGTCAAGTGGAATTTTCTGTCGAGGATGACGGGGCCACGTTGGTGGCTGGTCGTTCGGATTTCAGCCTTCGCACCATGCCGACCAACGAGTACCCGAGATTCGAAGAGCCCAGCGGTGATTCTGTGAACTTGAACGCTGTGATGGTGGCCGACGCCCTGGACCAGGTGGTCAAAGCAGCCAGCTTGGACGACGCTCGCCCCATCCTCACTGGCGTTCTAATGGCCGCCGAGGAAGACGGTTTGCGATTTGTGGCAACCGACTCCTACCGCCTAGCTGTTCGTGACCTTCCTGGTACCGAGATCTTGGGTCGCGATCAAACTGTTCTAGTTCCGTCCCGGGCTTTGGATGCCGTAGGACGGGTACTAGGTGACGCATCGAGCCTCACTATCCGTCTAGGTGATCGTGACGCCTCCTTCATCATCAACGACGTCCAAATAGTGACCCGCCTCATCGAGGGTGAGTTCCCCAACTACCGAGGTCTCATCCCGGACAGTCACCCCAATGCCTTGGTTGTTGACCGGGTGGCTTTCCTTGAAGCGGTGCGTCGGGTAGGGATTATGGCTAGGGATGCCACACCTGTTCGGCTGACCATGTCAGCCGACGGGCTGGAACTTGTGGCCATTACCCAGGATGTAGGTCAAGGCCGGGAAACCATAGATGCCGAGTACTCCGGGTCAGATCTAACGGTGGCTTTCAATCCCGACTACCTGTTAGATGGCCTCGAGGTGAGTCCAGGAGACGAGGTGCGGTTGGAAACCGTGGACTCACTCAAACCAGCGGTGCTTCGCAGTGTGGGGAACGACCATTTTTTATACCTGTTGATGCCCGTCCGGGTGTCCTAAACACCCACAGGACTACCTCCCGGATAACAAACCGGATGTCATGACCGTCCAGAGGCTCTGGCTCGCCGATTTCCGGAACCACAAAACGCTTGAGGTTTCCCTTGACCCAGGGGTGACTGTCGTCGTGGGGGCGAATGGCGACGGAAAGACCAACCTGCTTGAGGGTCTGGCTTGGCTTGCCCGTGGAACTTCATTCAGGGGCGCATCGACTGAGGCCATGGTCCGGAAGGGTGCCGATCGGGCGGTCATTCGAGCTGAGGTGGTCGATAGAGACCGGGTGGTTCTGTTGGAGGCCGAGCTAGTGGCCTCAGGGCGGAACCGGATCCAGGTCAATAAGAATCGCGTACAACGCCTCCGAGACCTCCTAGGTCACTTCCGGACCACCGTCTTCGGACCCGACGACCTGATCTTGGTCAAAGGGGGACCCGCCGAGAGACGGACCTTGATCGACGATCTGCTGGTCGACCTCCAGCCCCGGAATCAAGCGCTCCGAGCCGACTTAGATCGTGTTTTGAGACAGCGCAACACTCTTCTGAAACAGGCCCGAGGGCGGTCCACCCCGAAAGTCAACGACACGCTCGATGTGTGGGATGCCAAGTTGTCCGAAGTAGGCGAGGCCCTGACAGCAGCTCGCATGGAACTGCTGACCGCCCTAGGGCCCGAAGCCAATCGACTACTGGGGATGTTGACGGGTGGTCGATCGGGATTAGCCATGACCTACGTCAGCGAGTGGAAGGACGACAGCTTGGCTGTTGCGCTCCGACAGGTTCGCCCGGAGGATCTACGGCGCGGTTTGAGCACGGTGGGACCCCACCGAGACGAAATTCGTATTGAGGTAGACGACCTTCCGGCACGGACCCATGCTTCCCAAGGGGAGCAGCGGTCGGTGGCCCTGGCCCTCCGACTGGCTGGCCATCAGATCGTGGTTGATCGAACAAAGACCGATCCGGTGGTTCTTCTGGACGACGTGTTTTCGGAACTGGACGATGATCGGTCGCGGGCCCTAGTAGACCTCCTCCCAGCTACCCAGGCCATTTTGACCACAGCCAGCGCGGTACCTGCCGGGGTAGCCCCCGGAACAGTTCTGCGCCTGTCCGACAGGACCCCGAGATGAGTCCAGATCGTGGCCCGGTTCCCATTCGGGCCAGCCTGGAAAAACTCCTAGCCGGGCTGGGTTCCCCGGAAATTGACAGCATGACCATGCTGGTCGAGCGGTGGCCCGAGGTGGTGGGGGAGCACTTGGCTGAGCGGATTCAGGCCGTCGCCGTGCAGAGAAGAGAGCTCCTTGTGACCGTTGACGATCCTGCCTGGGCCAGCCAAATCGCTTGGTTAGAAGCCCAGTTGCTGGAGCGCGTTGAGGGCATTGTGGGGCCGGGTCGGATCGTTGCCGTCCGAGTCCGGGTGGAGGCCGTCGGAGGGGGCTAAAGACGCCCCTGTGGGGACCCCAGGGTGTGGGTCCATGGAGAGCCCGTGTGGGTCCGTGGAGAGCCCGTGTGGAGAGCCCTTGCGGGAGCCTGGATAAAGGCCACTGGTCCGTGGCTAATCTTGGCCTAGCTGGTAGGCTACTAAAGTCGTGAACTTACCCTCTGACCTGCGGTTTTGTACCGTATTGACTGGTTTTTTGACCAGTGGAATTCCGTACGGGAGTACACCGGTGAAAGGGTCCCGAAGATGAGCGCGGAGACCTCCTACAGCGCCGCCGACATCACGGTTTTGGAAGGTCTCGAGGCCGTCCGGAAGAGGCCCGGTATGTACATCGGATCGACCGGCCCAACTGGGCTCCACCACCTCGTCTGGGAGGTCGTCGATAACTCGGTGGATGAGGCGATGGCCGGACACTGCACAACCATCGATGTCACCCTCCTGGACGACGATTGCTGCCAAGTAACCGACGACGGTCGGGGAATTCCGGTTGGCCAACACCACCAGTACGACGACCTAGCGGCGGCTGAGGTGGTGCTGACCCTTCTCCACGCTGGAGGCAAGTTCGGCGGCGAGGGGTACAAGGTGTCCGGTGGGCTCCACGGGGTCGGCATCTCGGTTGTGAACGCCTTATCCAGCCGGGTAGAGGTCGAGATCGACCGCAACGGCCGGCACCACTACATGGACTTTGTGGAGGGCGGTCGGCTGGAGACCCGACTGTCGGACGTAGGCGACGCCCCGGACGGCCGTACGGGAACCACAGTCCGGTTCTGGCCCGATGGCTCGATCTTTGATGACACCCGCTTCCGGTTCCAGACGCTGGCCGAAAGGTTTCAGATGATGGCCTTTCTGAACCGCGGCCTAAGGATCCGGCTCCGCGATGAACGGGAGGGAGACCACCACGAGGAGGTCGACCACTGCTACGAGGGCGGTATCCGGGACTTCGTAGCTCACGTCAACGCCTCTAAGGAATCGTTGTTCACCGAGGTGGGTTATATCCAGGGCGAGGAGGATGGTCAGGAGGTCGAGGTGGCCTTCCAGTGGAACACTGGCTTCAACACCGATGGTCTCCACTCGTTTGCCAACGGCATAAACACTCTCGAGGGAGGAATGCACGAGGAGGGCTTCCGGAGTGCCCTGACGGGGGTGATGAACCGGTACGCACGCAAGCGGGGCCAACTCCGGGAGAACGATGACAACCTCCAAGGGGAGGACATCCGCGAGGGCCTGACGGCCATCATCAGCGTGCGCTTGGTCGATCCGCAATTCGAGGGCCAGACCAAGTCGAAGCTGGGCAACGTAGAGACCAGGTCGTTGGTCCAGCGGACTACCAATGACAAGTTGGCCGAGTGGCTAGAGGAACACCCGTCGGAGGGCAAAAGGATCGTCCAGAAGGCGATCAACGCCCAACGGGCCCGGGTAGCTGCCCAGGATGCCCGAAAGTCGGCCCGTCGCAAGTCCGCCCTAGACGGGGCCGGCATGCCTGACAAGCTCAAGGACTGCGCGTCAGGAGACTCGCGAGAATCTGAGCTATTCATCGTGGAGGGGGACTCGGCCGGTGGCTCAGCCGTTCAGGCCCGAGACCCCCGCACCATGGCCATCCTGCCCATCCGGGGAAAGATCCTGAACGTGGAGCGGGCCCGCTCCGACCGAATGCTCAAGAACGCGGAGATCCAGACCCTGATCCAAGCCATCGGCGGCGGGTTCGGCGAAGACTTCGAAGTGGACAAGATCCGGTACCACAAGGTGATCCTGCTGTGCGACGCCGACGTGGACGGAAGTCACATCAGGACACTCCTGTTGACGTTCTTCTTCCGCCAGATGAGGGCCTTGGTCGAAAATGGCCATGTGTACATCGCCCAGCCACCCCTTTATTCCACGGTGGTTGGACGCGAAAAGATGTATCTGAAGGATGACCACGCCAAGACCGCCTTCCTGATTGACAACCCATCCCACAAGAAAGAGTTCCAGCGTCTGAAGGGCCTGGGAGAGATGGACTTCGCCGAACTCCAGGAGACCACCATGGATCCGACCCGTCGAAGCCTCCTACAGGTTTCAGTCGAGATGTTGGCTATCGCCGACGAGGTTTTCTCCACCCTCATGGGTGAGGACGTGGAGAGCCGCAAGCGGTTCATCCAAACCAACGCCCGCGACGTGCGGTTCCTAGACATCTGATGGGCAAAGTTGTGGAACCGCCGGTGGAGGACGACACCCCCAACCTGGGTTCGATCCAACCCATCGAGATCCAAGAGGAGATGGAGCAGTCGTTCCTCGACTACGCCATGTCGGTCATCGTGTCGCGGGCCCTACCTGATGCCCGCGACGGCTTGAAGCCCGTCCACCGTCGAATCCTCTGGGGGATGTACGACCTGGGGGCCCGGCCCGACCGACCGACCATGAAGTGCGCCCGGGTGACCGGCGAGGTTATGGGCAAGTACCACCCGCACGGGGACCAGGCCATCTATGACGCTCTGGTGCGCATGGGCCAGGATTTCAGCCTTCGCCATCCGGTGGTCCACCCGAAGGGCAACTTTGGGTACTCGCCTGACGACGCCGCGGCAGCCGCCCGTTACACCGAATGCCGTCTCGATCCCATCGCCCTACAACTTCTGGCAGGGATAGACGAGGACACGGTGGACTTTGCCGACAACTACTCGGGTGAGTTCACCGAACCGGAAGTCCTCCCGGCCCGGTTCCCTAACCTGCTGGTCAACGGAAGCCAGGGCATCGCCGTAGGCATGGCCACCAACATCCCCACCCACAACTTGGGAGAGGTGGTGGACGCCACGATCCACCTGATCGACTACCCGGACGCCACGCCCGACGACCTCATGGCCCACCTGCCAGCACCCGACTTCCCCACCGGGGCGCTCATCTTGGGCCGGGCCGGGATCCGTGACGCCTATCGGACCGGGCGGGGACAGGTCCGGATGCGAGCTCGGACCGACATCGAGGAGGGGTCACGGTCCAGCCGGATCGTGGTTACCGAGTTGCCGTACCAAGCCAGCCCCAACCTGATCATGTCCAAGATCCGGGACCTGGTGGACGCCCGCGAGTTGGACGGAATTGCCGACGTCAACGACGAGTCAGCGCAGGGGTTGACCCGAATCGTGATCACTTTGAAACGCGACGCCCCGGCCTTGGTGATCCTGAACAACCTATTTAAGCGAACCCCGTTGCAGACCACCTTCTCGGTCAACACCGTGGCGCTGGTGGACGACGTCCCCCGCACGCTGGACCTACGCGAGCTGTTGGTGGCCTACATAGATCACCAGGTGGAGGTGGTACGACGCCGGAGCGAGTTCCGGTTGGGTCGAGCACGAGACGAGGCGCACACCACGGAAGGCCTACTCAAAGCCCTAGAGCGGATCGACGACGTGATCGCTCTGATCCGTGGTTCGGCCGACCGCCAGACGGCCCGAACTGGCCTGATGGCCGATCCGTTCAAGTTCACCGAGATCCAGGCCAACCACATCCTGGACATGCAGTTGGTCCGCCTGACCCGACTGGGTCGTACCAATCTCGAGGAACGGATGGCCGAGCTCCGCGAGACCATCACCGAACTGGAGGCCATTCTGGCCGACGAGAGCCGTCTGCTTTCCGTGATCAAGGACGAACTAGTTGCGATCCGGGCCAACCATGCCACCCCCCGACGCAGCGAGATCATCCGCGACCCGGGTGAACTGGACATCGAGGACCTTATTGACGACGAAGAACTGGTCTTCGCCATGAGTGCTGCGGGCTACGTGAAGACCATGTCGACGTCGGTGTTCCGGACTCAGGGCCGCGGCGGGAAGGGCATCACGGGCGCCAAACTCAAGGACGAGGACGCGGTGTCACACCTGATCCACACCACGGCACACGCCTACCTGCTGTTCTTCTCGACCCGGGGGCGGGTCTACCGCCTAAAGGCCCACGAAGTTCCGACGGCTGGCCGCACGGCCCGGGGAACTTCCATCATGAACCTGCTACCCCTCCAGCCTGATGAGCGGATTCAGGCCGTCATCGACACCCGTGACTACGAATCAAATCGCTTCTTGTTCTTCGCTACCCGCAGTGGCCGAGTCAAGAAGACCCGCTTCACGGCCTACGACTCATCGTTAAAGGCTGGCCTGATAGCCGTGCGGCTGAACGACGGCGACGAGTTGGTGGCCGTGGTGCCAACCAGCGGATCGGACGACCTGTTCCTCGTGTCCCGAACCGGTCAAACGCTGCGGATCGACGAGAACGACGTTCGGGCCATGGGTCGAGACGCTGCCGGTGTGGTGGGTATGAAGTTCCGCGGCGACGACGAGCTGGTCTCGTGCTGCGTGGCCCGAAAAGACGCCACCATCTTGCACCTCACCACCGAGGGTTATGGCAAATGCACGGCACTCGACGAGTTTGGTACCAAGGGCCGGGCCGGGCTGGGGGTCCGTGGGATCCGGATTACTGATGACCGCGGCTCAGTGGCCGGGGCTCTGATAGTCGGCGAAGGTGACGACCTGTTCGCCGTAACGACCGCCGGGATGATTATCCGGATGCCGGCTGCCGAGATCTCGGTCCAGGGTCGGGACGCCACCGGGGTCCGAGTCGTGTCGCCTGGTGACGGCCAGGAGGTGACTGCCGTGTCTCCCGCACCGCCTGAGGATCTGGTGGTTGACTGACTGTCAGAGGTTGAGTTCACCGGCTTATGGGGGTGCTCCTGGCTCCCAGACGCTTTTTCAAGACCAAACTTCCTTAACAACACAACGCGGAGGGGATTTTTGGGCGCCGGTGTTGGACAGGTACTGGCCCCGGATTGGCCATCCTGACTTTGGCAAAGTCCTAGGTGTCAAGGGATGGAAGCGGTCAGTGGCTGCGTTGTTCGACCGTGACCGGTGGCATGCCGACGGTGACCCCTAGACTCCCGGCCCGTGGCCGACGACCAGATCGAGGGTTCGTCCCTAGACGACAGGTCGGACGACGGGCCGCTGGATTCCGGTGACGCCGTTATGGCAGGCGAACGAGAAGAATCACCCCGTACTTCGGATGGTTCACCAACTACCGAATCCTCAGCTGACCTTCTGGCTCGCCGGGTCGGTGATAGCGAGGAGGAGCCGGTCGATGATGGGGGCCTACACCCCGACCCGGTTTTTAGCGACGACCGGGTGTCTCGTCGGCCCCGGTTAGTCCGCCGACCTAACCGCGATCGGGCTCCAAAGGTTCGACGACCGAGCCGCGAACCTCAGGGACTAAGGGGGTCCCGGACGCCTTCGGGCGGCTATCGGGTGCGTCGAGTTCGGCGCCTCGTCCGCCACGTCGAGCCGTGGTCGATGCTCAAGGTCTGTCTCGTTTTCTATCTATGTGTCTGGGGCCTTCTGGTTATTGCTACCAAGATGCTGTGGAGTGCGGCCGACGAGGCAGGGACTATCGCCAAGATCGAATCGTTCGTGGAGGAGTTGTTTGCTCTCGAGTCGTTTGAGTTTGACTCGGACCAGATCTTCCGGATCTTTGTTCTGGGTGGCCTTGTTGTAGTGGTGGGCGGTATCGGAATCACCGTGGTCTTGACGGTGCTATTCAATCTGATCAGTGATCTGACCGGAGGTGTCCGGTTCACGATGATCGAAGAAGAGACGGCGGTTCGGCAGCGTCGGCTGCGTCGCGGTGATGTCCTAGTTGAACCGGCGGAGATGCCGTCAGGTGGGCCTAGTCCGCCGCCGACCAGCGGGTAGTCAGGGTTCGGACCCCGGGGATACTGTTCCGGGTTCTGCGGGGCTATAGCTCAGTCGGTTAGAGCGCACCCCTGATAAGGGTGAGGTCGCTGGTTCGATTCCAGCTAGCCCCACGTCCATGCAGGCCATAAGACGAGCTCTCGCCGCCATTTCGGTGGCTGCCGCAATTGCCGGAGCCTTAAGGCTCCGTGGTGGGGCTGGGATCACCCGTCGGTCGGGTGGCTGGCGGCTCCTGTCCGGTCCGGAACGTCGCTGATGCGTGTCGCTGTGTTGGGAGCGGGGGCTGTGGGGTCACGGGTGGTCCGCCAACTGCTTAGCACCGGCTCTGTGGATCGCATTGTTCTACGTGACACGTCGGCTGAACGCCTGGCCCAGGTGTCACGCTCGTTGGGGGACCGGGTGGAATTGGAACACCACCCGTTTCCATCTGATCTAGAGGCCGATGCTGTGGTTGTGGCCACCCCCCGGGGGACTCAACTAGAGGCCGTAGAGGCGGCGATCCAGGCCCGTAGGCCGGCCGTACTTGTCGGTGATGGGCTGGCCGAGACGATTGCCATCCTGCACCTAGCCGGTGCGGCGGCTCGGGCTCGGGTCCCGGTGGTTGTCGGGGCCGGCTTTGCTCCTGGGTTTAGTTGTGTCCTGGCTGCCCACGGAAGATCATGGTTTGACACGGTCAGAGAGATGCACGTCTCCAAGGCGGGTACCGGCGGGCCAGCCTGTGCCCTGGTCCACCACCGTGCCTTGAGCCGCCGTTCCTACGACTGGCGCGAGGACAGCTGGGTTCGGCGTGCCGGGGGGTCGGGTCGAGAACTGGCTTGGTTCCCGGACCCGGTTGGTCCCCGCGACTGCTACCGGGCAGCGTTGCCTGACCCTGTCCTCCTCCACCACGCCTTCCCAACGGTGGAGAGGATTACCGCCCGGGTTGCTGCGACCCGTCGGGACCGACTCACGGCACCGCTTCCCATGTTGTCCCCACCGCACGTGGAGGGTGGCAACGGGGCTATCCGGGTAGAGGTTCGGGGTCGACGAGCTGGCGTGGAGGACGTAGTGGTGCTGGGTGTTACTGAACGTCCGGCGGTTGCGGCGGCGGCCGTGGCGGCCACCACCGTGGAGTGGTTGCTAGCCGACCGACACCTTGTCCAGGGGATGGTCGGGCTGGCCGAGATGGTTGAGCCGCTGGCTTTCCTCGATGATCTGGCTGATCGGGGAATCGAGGCTCAGATCTTTGAGGGCGAGCGGTCGCTGGCCTGAGGGGGCGGACTACTGGCGATCAGGTACGGCCGACGAGGGCCAGAACCAGGGGGGCCAGAGTCGGGTTGGTGGCCAGGGCGTCGCCACCTTCGGCGGTGACTGCTCCGGACAGGTCGCAGAACAGACCCCCGGCTTCCGGAAAGATGGTCAGCATGGGGGCCACGTCCCACCTGCTCACGATCGGGTCGACCATGGCGTCGGCTCGACCGGTAGCCACCAGGACATAGCCGTAGGCGTCGCCCCAGGTCCGTATTACGGCACCGTTCCCAACGAACGCGTCTAGAGCAGCGGCCGACGGCCAGTAGTCGACGCCGCTGGTCACGACGCACGCTCCTTGGAGATCGGTTCGGTCGCCGACCCGCGTTGGTTCTCCGTCCACGAAGCACCCACGCCCCCGGCCGGCCCATACACACTCATCCAAACCAGGAACGTTGATCACGCCGACGGCCGGGCCGTGGTCGTCCTCGAGGGCAACAAGGTTGGCGTACAGCGGAACGCCGTGGATAAAGGATTGGGTGCCGTCGATGGGGTCCAGGATCCAGGTACGGCCCGAGGTCCCTGCGACGTCGGGCTCTTCCTCGCCGATCACTGAGTCGTCGGGGAAGGTTTCGACAATCCGGTCCCTCAGGAGCCGCTCGGCTTCGCGGTCGGCGACGGTGACGGGAGTGCCATCACCCTTGGTTTCCACGTCCAAGTCGGTCCGGCGGAAGTACCGCAGTGTCAAGGCGCCGGCTTCCCGGGCTATCTGGACGGCAAAATCCACCAGGGCCGGGTCTACGGCCGGCCGGGGATCAGATGCGGTCATCGCAGGAGCCTAGGACCGGGCGTCTGGAGAGGGGGGCTTGATTAGGTGGAGCTGAACTAGCGCGCTCGGAGGGACTCGAACCCCCAACCTTCTGATCCGTAAGTAGGGCCACGGGGATCTCCAGTCGGGTTATTTCTGCTCTGAACAGCCCATTCTACGACAGCTCTGTGTCTGACTGTGCCCCCGTGTGCCACTCCTGTGGCTGCCGGTGTGGCTGCCTAGTCGAAGATCACTCCGGCGGCTTCCGGATCGAACCCGGTCGGCAAGGAGTCGCTTAGTCGGGAACGTAGGCAATGCATCTCCAGCCCATTACCCCATAAAAGAGACAGTCGACGGCGTGGCGAGAAGTCCTTCACAGTTTGAGTCTGTCACCCCTCCCCGGAGGCGAGGAGTTCGTAAACCCACAGGGATTGGACCTCTGAGGGGGCGGGGGTGTCTCTGACGCCCTACGTGTAGATACGTACAGACATCAACTAACCGTTTGTGGGTGGGATTGAGGCTGTTCGGCACCAACTGAGGCTCTCCTCGACTTGATCACGCTCCGGTGACCTGCTCCGCAATAGTTCTGCAATCGCAGGGGAATAGAAGTCAAAGAAACACGTCGCGTTCAAGAATTCCTCATGTTGTGCTGTAGGCACGCGATGGAAGTTGTCATAGATCCCATGATCAAACTTGGCCCACCCCCATTGTAAAAAACCAACGCTAGTTGCCACGAGATCGCCCTCATCCATCTCAAGGGGAGACAACTCATAGTCGCCACCAGACTGCACCGATGCCGTGGACCCCTGGGTGCTTGGCTCTCTGGTAAAGAGGGCAGCGATCTCCGCGACAGGTTCAGCAATGTGGTCAAACCGGAAGAGGAGCCCTTCACATTTTGTTCGAAACTCGAGTCTGTATTGGAGGTCGAACAGCCCCGTTTCTCCACGTTGCATGTAGTTGTGCCCGTGGTAGAGGGTTGCGTCAACCGGTAGCCGGAGGTTGACTTCGTTCTGACCGAAGGGAAGATCGAAATACCCATGTCCCTTCCTAAATCCCTCCGAGGTGAAACGTGCCGGAGGCCCAACTTCTACGAGAAGTGACGGATCCTCCAGAGGGAAGGTCGTAAACCAACCGGTGAAGTCATCTGGACAGTCGCCGCGCGGCTGCAAGGCAACGGCGAGAGTGGTAGAGGCCACGTCGCAGTCAGACTCGTCGCAGTCAGAAAGTTGAACGAAGATCTCTTCAACAAAAACCCCCCATCCAAGTTGATACTCATACGCGCCTCCATAACTCTCACCGTCCCGCAGGCTGGATGTCCACCGCAACGAGTCAATGTCGTCGTATCCACTTGCTTCACACGAGAGCAATCTGGCTGGTTCGTCAAACGAACAATCAACCGTCAATTCGACTCCCGCACTAGTCCTTTCCGAGGCGGGTGAGTCTGCTGTCATCGGGGTATCGCCCCCCTCTTCGGGGACGAGTGCCGAAGTATCAATCGATATTTCTACAATCTGACAGTTCGAACCTTGGCATTCCTCTAGGACCACCTCGGTGGTTGGCGTAAGCAACTCGTCGTGAATGGTGAAGTCCCATTGGCTACCCGCGCCATGCGCCCACGAACCAGACGAGGTCCACGTCAACTGTGAGCCGTCCTGATAGCCGGTTGAGCGACAGGACACCTTCAACCCTTCGGCATCAAGCGTGCAATCAATAACAAGGCCTGCAAGCACAGTCGTAGTCGGTGTCACGGTCGTAGGTGTGGGTGCAGCAGTCGTGGTCGCAGCAACCGTCGTCGTCGGTACAACAGTCGTGGTCGCAGCAACCGTCGTCGTCGGTACAACAGTTGTGGTCGCAGCAACCGTCGTCGTCGGTACAACAGTTGTGGTCGACGCCTGAGTTACTACAGGGGCAACCGTCGTAGTTGGCGTCGCTGTGTCTGGACTCCCACCACACCCCGAAGCGACTAACAGGAACGCCAGCGCAACCACACCCGTCAGGACCTTCTTCACGGCCTCAGTCTGCCACCCCTCCCCTGAGGGGGGGGTGTCTCTGACGCCCTGGGACAAGCAACTAATCCGGAACACCCCTAACGGGAGGCCATGCGCCTCCCATAGTTGGACCACCGCGTAATACGAGATCTTTATTGGGGGGCGCTGCCCAAGATTCAGCAGTTGCTACTAATGGTCAACCCGAGATGATCCAGCCACCCACAAAGACGATGACGAGGAACACAGCAGCGATAACGAGTTGTCGAAAAAGGGTGACGCCCTCCTTCGGCTCGCTTCTTGTATCCCCTTGGCCACTTGATGTAGCAGATATGAACCCTCCTAGAACCATCACGATCCCGAAGAGAACAACCATCCAGAGGCCAGCGCCAACATTCGCTGAGACGACGAATCCCTCTTCAGCAGACAACTTTCTCGACCAGTCAGAGACACTGCTCACGTCATAGATCCCCACGGTCGTGACAAGGCATCCCAAGACCGCAATGAAGATTGGAATACCGCGACCCTGTCTTCGCGCTCGAGAGATCATCGACAGCAGAGCCCCGAGTGCACCCAAGACCGCGACGGTGACCGCATCCTCTGGAGCTGACTCAAACCCAGATCGATGGATGGTGCCAACAAACAGAGCGGTTGCGGTGGCCCATGGCAGCACTCCCGAAAATACAAGTGCTCCTCCAGCAACAGCGGATGCGATCAGTGCCGAAGACCTCTTGCCCACGGAACTCTTCGCTTGCTGCGCGTTCCTTCCTTGGTCAGGAGTCTGTTGGTTGCCTACATCGGGCTTCGTCGGCGGGAGTCCGCCAACCTCGTGTCCACACGACCGGCAGAACCTGTCTTCCGGTGATACTTCGTCACCGCATTGTCCACAAAATCGATGCTCTTCTGAGACGGGTAGCACCACGAAGTAAGTCTTCCATGCAGACGCCTGAACCGGTTCAGGAAGAACCGGGGCAAACACGATGGCCACGGGGGCACTGGTCACTGTTGGTACGCCACGGTCGTGGCGCTGTTCGCAAAGTACACGTGCGTAGACGTCTGGTCGCGACACCTAGGGCGGGTAAGGAAGGGGTTTGGCTGCCGGTTTGGCTGCCGCAACACCGCAGGCCAACCCATGTAAATGGGTTGGTTGAACCGGTTAGGGGTCCTGACCTGCGAACTTGTTTAGCGCGCTCGGAGGGACTCGAACCCCCAACCTTCTGATCCGTAATCAGATGCTCTATCCAATTGGGCTACGAGCGCAGGGAGCCGAGTTTAGGGGCGGCCTGGAATCGGTCCACCGCCGGTTGGTAGGACATCAGGGGTTCGAATGGCGGAGAGGGTGGGATTCGAACCCACGATGAGTTTTTGACCCATACTCCCTTAGCAGGGGAGCGCCTTCGACCAGACTCGGCCACCTCTCCTCGGGCCCGGATGCTATCTGCGCCCCAGAGGCCATTAGGTCTCCGCCGATACGCTGCGCGGCGGAGGGATGGCAGAGCGGACGATTGCGACGGTCTTGAAAACCGTTGAGCCTCACGGCTCCGGGGGTTCGAATCCCCCTCCCTCCGCCACAAACAGCAGCCGGCTCCGTTACTACTGCTGGTCAGTCAGCCCAGGATGCGCGATCGGAGGTCGGTCAACCAGTCGTCTGCTGACAGTGAAGCTTCGGAGGCCTCGTGCCGGACGGTCTCCCCGTTGGACCCGGCGGTCGGGTAGGAGCCCAGGAACTTTACGCGGCCATGTTTCATGTGGAGGTTCCGGAGGCAGTCGGCTACCAGCTCGTCGGCTAGGTGACCCTCAAGGTCCATCAGGAAGCAGTAGTCGCCGAGGCCCTGCTTGGTGGGACGGGACTCCAGCCGGGTCAGATTGAGGGACCGGGCGGCAAACTCCTGAAGAATCCCCAGCAACGATCCCGGACGGTCAGCCCGCTGGAACACGACGAGAGAGGTCTTGTCGTGACCGGTTGGAGCGGGGATCCCATCCGCGGCCACCAGAACAAAGCGGGTTTGGTTCTCGGGGTGGTCCTCGACATCGGCGGCCAACACCTCCAACCCGTAGGCCTCAGCAGCCCGACTCGGAGCAATAGCTGCCGTCCGTCCGTCGGGCTCAGTGGCCAGCAGGCGAGCAGCGTCGGCTGTGGAGTTCGAGGCTTGAACTTCGACGTCTGGAAGGTTTAGGGCCAGCCAGCCTCGGCACTGGGCGATAGCGTGTGGGAACGAAACGATCCGTTCCACGTCGGTTATTGCCGTGCCCGGAGCCACCATCAGGTTTAGCTGGATCGAGATCACGACCTCACGCTGGATGAACAGGTCGACCTCGAAAGCCAAGGTGTCCTGGGTGATGTTGACACTGCCCTCAATCGAGTTCTCGATTGCCGCAAATCCGAGAGAGGTCTCACCTTTGACCACCCGACGGAACACGTCCGGGATGGACGACGCCAGTTGTAGGTCCAGCGACACCAGGTCGGGTTGGGTGTAGAGCGCCTGTTCGGTGAAGGTGCCCTGGGGGCCCAGGTACGCCAACGTCGAACGGTCCGGGGGTGCGAGGTGGGCCACGAGGGGCAAGGATAGTGACGTGGACGCTGACGCCCTTCGTGGATTGCTGTTAGACGTGGCATCCGGCCGGGTGGACCCGGACGAAGCGCTGCGCCGTTTGCAGCGTTTGCCCTTTGCTGACGTGGGACTGGCTCGCATCGATCACCACCGGGCGTTGAGACAGGGGCTACCTGAGGCCGTCTACGGGCCGGGTAAGACAGCCGAGGAGGTAGCTGTGGTGGTGGCCGAGTTGCTGGAAGGTGGCACCGGTCCGGTCGTTTTGTCCCGGGCCGACAAGACCCAGGTCGAAGCGGCGCTGGCCGTGGACGCAACAGGCACGGTCCTTGGTCGGACCGCGGTTTGGCGACGGGCACCGGTCCGCTCCGAGAGGGTTCTGGTGGTTACTGCTGGCACAGCCGATGCTCCGATAGCTGACGAGTGCGCGGCGGTCCTGTGGGCCCACGGGATCCATGCCGATCGGCTGGTTGACGTCGGCGTATCTGGGCTTCACCGCCTGCTGGCTGACATGGACCGGGTACAGGACGCTGATGCTGTGGTCGTGGTGGCCGGGATGGAGGGTGCCTTGGCCAGTGTGGTCGGTGGTCTGACCAGCGCCCCTGTGGTGGCCGTTCCAACCAGCGTGGGCTACGGCGCCTCGTTGGACGGTGTAACCGCCCTGCTAGGCATGTTGGCTTCCTGCGCCTCAGGCCTCACCGTGGTCGGGATCGACAACGGGTTTGGCGCGGCGTGTGCCGTGATGCGCCAACTCGGCCCCCGAGGGGCTGACGCCCGATGACCCGGCGGGCCTGGTTCAACTGCTTTTCCGGAATCTCCGGTGACATGGCACTTGGTGCCCTGCTAGATGCCGGCGCCGACGTAGACGAGGTCCGGACATTGGTCGATCGGCTTCCCATCGACGGATGGACCTTGCAAGCTGAGCCGGTCTTGCGGTGTGGCCTGGCTGGGACAAAGGTTCAGGTGGGGGTTACGGAGACAACGGTTTACCGGACAGCGGCCAACATCCTGGCCATGATCAACGAGGCCACCCTGCCTGACCGGGTGGCCCGTCGGGCACGGTCCGTCTTCGGGGCGTTGGCCGAGGTGGAGGGTCGACTGCATGACCGGCCACCAGCGCAGGTCCATTTCCACGAAGTAGGAGCCCTGGACAGCATCGTCGACGTAATCGGCACGTGTGCCGCCCTCGAGGTGCTAGATGTGGACGAAGTGTGGTCCTCCAGCGTGGCTACTGGTCAGGGGATGGTCCGGTCGGCCCACGGCCTAATCCCCATTCCCGCTCCAGCCACCGTGGGGTTGCTGGCCGGGGCACCGACCCATGGCACCAACGTCGCACACGAGTTGACCACCCCGACCGGAGCGGCGTTGTTGGCCGCACTAGCCACTGGCTGGGGAGCGCTGCCGCCGCTGGTGGTGGAGGTCACCGGCTACGGCGCCGGCGACCGGGAATTGGAAGGGCGCCCCAACCTGACCCAGGTGGTGGTGGGGACGGCCACCGACGAGGTGATCGGTGGTCCCGGCTCGGGCCAGCCGCTTACCCGCCTAGACGTGAACGTCGACGACGCCACCGGCGAGACCCTGGCCCATGCTGTGGCTGAGTGCCTAGCCGCCGGAGCCTGGGACGCCTGGGTTACCCCCATCGTCATGAAGAAGGGTCGACCGGCTCACGTGGTTAGTGCTCTGTGCGACCCAGCGGCCGTAGCCACGGTGGCCGGGGTACTGACTGCCGAGACGGGCTCGCTGGGTGTCCGGGCCCACGGGGTGGAACGGTGGGCCACCGTCCGGACCATGCACGAGGTGGAGATCGACGGCTACACCGTGGCCATCAAGGTGTCGGCCGGTCGGGCCAAGGCTGAACACGACGATGCGGCACGGGTAGCCCGGGCTACCGGACGGCCACTGCGCGAAGTGGTGTCCCTGGCCGAGGAAGCTTGGAGACGCTCATCGGGGATCGAACGGTCGGGCCTTGTGCCGCCGCCCGACGGCGAGCCGGCGTGACCGCCTCCCTACGATGACCATTGCAATGAGCACCGACGACCGCCTGTATTTCCGCCAGTTGTTGTCCGGACGGGACTTTGCCACCGCCGACCCGATGGCCCGCCAAATGGTCAACTTCGCCTACCTCATCGGGGACCGCGAGGCCGGTGAGGCGGTCGTCGTGGACCCGGCATACGACGTAGGTGGTCTGATGGACGCCCTGGAGGCAGACGGCATGCGGTGCACCGGCGTGCTGGCCACCCACTACCACCCGGACCACGTTGGCGGTTCCATGATGGGCTTCCAGATCAGCGGGGCCAAGGAGCTGTTGGAGTTGATCTCGGTTCCGGTCCACGCTCAGCGGGACGAGGCCGGGTTCATCGCCGAGGTGACAGGCTTGGGCGACGACGAGATCATTGGACACGACAGTGGCGACGTGGTGTCGATCGGAGCGATCGACATCGAGCTCATTCACACCCCGGGCCACACCCCGGGAAGCCAGTGCTTTCTGGTCGACGGGCGCCTGGTGGCCGGCGACACACTGTTTCTGGAGGGCTGTGGTCGGACCGACCTCCCCGGTGGGGATCCGGCCGCCCTGTACCACAGCCTCCACCATCGTCTGGCCAGAGTCCCCGACGACGCTGTTCTCTACCCCGGTCACCTGTACTCACCCCAGCCGTCGGCGCCGATGGGTGACACCCGCCGAGACAACTTCGTGTTCATGCCCCGCTCCGAGGAGCAGTGGCTGGCTATGTTCGGCGGCTGACTACAACCGGCTCCGGCCACGAATGGAGGATTTCCATGTTTCGAGCCTTACGGGTAGACCGGACTGAAAATGGCTTTCAACGGGCCGTCGTTGATCTGACTGACGACGACCTCCCAGAGGGCGACGTCCTGGTTGACATCGAGTACTCCACGGTCAACTACAAGGACGGTCTAGCCGTTACCGACACAGCCCCCGTGTTACGGAACTTCCCCATGGTCCCTGGCATCGACTTAGCCGGCACGGTGTCGGCTTCCGACGATCCGGAGGTGCCGGTCGGCCAACGGGTAGTTGTGAACGGCTGGGGTATTGGTGAGGAAACCTGGGGAGGGTTCGCCCAACGGGCCCGGGTTCACGGTGATTGGACGGTTGTCCTCCCGGACGGCATCGGATCGGCAGATGCCATGGCGATCGGGACAGCCGGCTACACGGCCATGCTCTGCGTCCTGGCCCTCGAGGACCACGACGTCATACCGGAGGCCGGTCCGGTGTTGGTCACCGGGGCCGCCGGAGGCGTGGGAAGCGTGGCCGTCGCCCTGCTGGCCGCCCGTGGCTATGAAGTACACGCCTCGACGGGCCGCCCCGAGGAGGCCGACTACCTGGTCGGCCTCGGAGCATCAGAGATCGTGGACCGGGCTGAGCTTTCGGAAGCCGGTGGGCGTCCGTTGGTCCGAGCACGGTGGGCGGGGGCCGTGGACGCCGTGGGAAGCCACACGCTGGCCAACGTCCTGTCCCAGATCCAACCAGAGGGCTGCGTGGCGGCCTGTGGCAACGCCCAGGGGACTGACCTGGCGACCACGGTCTTTCCGTTCATCCTCCGGGGGGTCACCCTCCGTGGCGTGCATTCGGTACATGTGCCGCGACCTCGGCGACTTGAGGCCTGGCGTCGCTTGGATGAGGACTTAGATCGGGATCTGCTGGCTTCTATGACCCGGACGGTCGGCTTGGACGACGTGCCGGCGGTGGCTGCCGAGATCCTGGCCGGACGAGTGCGTGGTCGGGTCGTAGTCGACGTCCACGCATAGGCCGACGGGGCAACCGGTGCGGCTCGGCTTGGGGGTCGATGTCTGGTCTGAACGACGCGTCGCGTTACCTCTGCGTCGGATTTTGTTGGCCGAGCGCCTGGGCTTCGACTCGGTGTGGACGGGGGAGATCTATGGGGCCGATGCCATTACCCCTCTTGCCTTCTTGGCTGCTCACACCCGCCACCTTCGGTTGGGCAGCGCTGCTGCTCAAGTTCCCGCTCGACCACCGACTACGACGGCCATGCAGTTCGGCACGTTGGAAGCTTTGGCTCCCGGCCGGGTGGTATGCGGTCTGGGCCTTTCGGGGCCCCGGGTGGCCGAAGGGTGGTACGGCCAACCATGGGGTATCCCGAACCAGCGGCTTCGGGACTACGTGGCCATCGTCCGGCAGGTGTTTCGCCGGGAGGGCCCGGTGGCCCATAACGGCTCGGAGCTGTCTTTGCCTTACACAGGGCCCGGTTCGGTGGGGGCCGGTCGACCCCTGACCTCGATCCTGCAGATGAATCCAGATATCCCGATCTTCTTAGCCACTGGTGGTCCGGCCAATGTACGGCTGGCGGCTGAGGTGGCTGACGGTTGGCTGCCTCTCGGCTACACGCCGGGCAGTGCCCATCTCTACGAGGAGGACCTTGCGGAGGGCCTGCGGCGTGGCGATCGCACCATGGACGATCTGGAGGTGCAGACCGGGGCGACGTTGTGTCTGACGGACGATGTGGGAGCGGCCCTGGACGCCGTTCGGCCGGGAGTGGCCATGCGGGTCGGCGGCTATGGGACGGCCTCCCATAATTTCCATCGTGACGCCATGGTGCGGCGGGGGTTCGGTGAGGCTGCTGATCGGATTGTTGAGTTGTTTGTCGCGGGCCGTCGCGAGGAGGCGGCTGCCGCGGTTCCCGACGACTATCTGGATGACGGTGCTCTGGTTGGGTCCCGTCGCCGTATCACCGAACGGTTCGAACAGTGGTGCGCCACGGTGACCACCGGGCTCACTGTGCGCCCGTCGACAGTTGACGAGATGGAATTGATGGCGGAGTTGGCTGGATGCGAGTTACGGCCCGACGTGGAGGTCCCCCCGGGTCCGATCTTCTGAGGTCGATCGTGCCACCGGATTCGGCCCGCTGGGTGGTGCGCGAGGAGGGACTTGAACCCTCACGTCCTTGCGGACACAGGAACCTGAATCCTGCGCGTCTGCCAATTCCGCCACTCGCGCGAGCAGCGTCGGGAAGGCTAACGGGATCCGGAGTGATGAGGAACGGCGGCCGGTGGGCGCCGGGGCCGCCCGGGGATCGACAAGTAGCATCGTCGGCACCGTGGGTGTTGTTCTTCCCCTCTTCGTTGGGCCGGGTGGCCGCCGGCCGACATTGGGGGCCCTGTGATGGCCATACGGCGGTCACATCGACCCCGGTCCGTGCGCCTGGTGGCTGGAACGGCCACCCACACGGGCCAGATCCGGGCGTCCAACCAAGATGCCGTGGGCATGGTCGACGATTTGTTTGTGGTGGCCGACGGCATGGGTGGTCACCGGGGGGGCGAGGTGGCTGCCGCCGAGGCGGTTGACGTCCTAATGGTCGGTCTGGAGCGTTCCGACCGGGCGGGTCTGGTGGCCGCCGTACGTGCCGCCAACCGGTCGATCCTGGAACGGGCGGCTGCCGAGCCGGATTTGTCGGGGATGGGAACCACGTTATGTGCCCTGGCCGTGGTCGATTCACCCAGTGGGGACGACGCCCTGGCTGTGGTCAACATTGGTGACAGCCGTGTCTACCGGTTCGCGGCCGGTCGCCTCGACCAGATCAGTGACGACCACAGCTTGGTGGCCGACTTGGTGCGGGCCGGGGAGATTACCTCTGAAGAGGCGGCCCATCATCCGCAGCGCAACATCCTGACCCGGGCTTTGGGTATTGAGGCTGATCCGCTGATCGACAGTTGGGATTTGGTGCCGGTTCGCGGTGACCGGTACCTGCTGTGCAGCGACGGCCTCTTCAATGAATTGGACGACGGGCGGTTGACCGAGATGTTGTCCGGAGGTTCGGTCCAGGAGGTCGCTGACCGCCTAGTCCAGGAGGCGGTGGATAACGGGGGACATGACAACGTCACGGTGCTGGTGGCCGAGGTGGCGACTGGCCCGGAGCCCCGGGGAACGGATCGAGAGGCGATCTCAATGGCCCGTTCGGAGCAGGCCCTTCGTTCGTTACCAGTTCCCGAGAACGCACCTGGCGTCGTCCGGGCCTCCCTGGCCTCGGCGTCTTGCATCTTGGCTGCCGCTGTGCTGGTCCTCGGGATGTACGCCCACCAGGGGTGGTTCATCGGATCAGACGATGGTGACGTGGCGGTGTTTCGGGGACGCCCGTCGGGTCTTTTATGGTTCGATCCGACACTGGTGGAGGGCGGGGACTTGAGGGTCGCTGGCTTGGACGAGCCGACACGCATTGCTGTCGAAGAGACAATCGTGGTCGGGTCCTTAGACGAGGCCCGACGTCTAATCGAGGGCTTCCGGGGGACCGTGAGTGGGGCCTGACCGACGGTCGCGGGAATCAGACGAACGGTAGAATTGGTCGCCGTGTCCACACTGGGTCCCACCGTCTTCAACCAGCGGTATGAACTCCACCGGCAGATCGCCCGCGGCGGTATGGCCGACGTGTACTTGGCGCGTGACCTGCTGCTGGATCGTCCGGTGGCGGTCAAAGTTTTATTCGACGAGTTCTCTGGCGATTCCAGCTTTGTGGAGCGCTTTCGTCGGGAGGCCCAAGCGGCGGCCAACCTGAACCATCCCAACATCGTCAGTGTGTATGACTGGGGTGAGGAGCAGGGCACCTACTTCATCGTCATGGAGTATGTGGAGGGCAGGAGTTTGGCCGAAATGCTTCGCACAGAGGGTGGCATCCATCCGGATCGGGCGGCCGACATCGCTGCCGACATCGCGGCCGCTCTGGCCTTCGCCCACCGCAACGGATTGGTTCATCGTGACGTCAAGCCAGGGAACGTGCTGGTAGCGCCGAACGGCCAGGTCAAGGTGGCCGACTTCGGCATCGCCACGGCCCTCGTTGGGACTCGCAACGATCTCACCCAGGCCGGTTCCGTTATGGGTACGGCTACTTACTTCTCACCCGAGCAGGCTCAGGGTCGGCCGGTTGACCCGCGGAGCGACCTTTACTCGTTGGGTGTCGTGCTCTACGAGATGCTCCTGGGGCGTCCACCGTTCACCGGTGAGACCCCGGTGGCCATTGCCTACCGGCATGTCCAGGACAGCCCCCAGTCGCTACGGGCTGCTGGGGCGGCGGTGGCTGAGTCCCTGGAGGCCATCACTCTCAAATTGCTGGCCAAGAACCCCGTCAACCGGTATCCCACCGCCGAGGACCTCCGTGGTGATCTCCGCCGCTACCGCGAAGGGGCCCACGATCTTCGGGCTAATCAGGGGATTCCTTCCCCGACCAGCCCGACGGTTCCCCTGCCGGCACCGGGTGTGGACTTCGGCAAGGGAACCAGGCACCGGCGTGATGACGGCCTACGCCGGACGGCCTTATTCACCGTTGTGCTGGTCGGCCTACTGGTGGTATTCGGCTACCTGGTGTTGGAATTCTTCGACACGCTGGGGGTCGACGGTGGCGATGATCTTGCTCCGACGGAGGTAGCCCTGGTGGAGGTACCGACGCTCATCGGCCGTCCGGTGGATCAGGCACGGGCGACCCTGCGGGACGCCCGGTTGAGCGTGCAGATGGATTATGAGGCCAACTCGGATTACCCGGAGAACACGGTCTTCGGTCAGGAGCCGCGGGCGGGGACCAAGATCGAACCAGCCGAGACAGTCCGGTTGTGGGTTAGTCAGGGGACAGGACCCATGGTTCTTCTGGACGTGCTTGGTGACCAGGCGGCCGATGCCACCCGCGACCTTCAGGCCATGGGCCTCAAGGTGGAGACGGTCGGCCAAGAGCATCCGGTGGTGTCCGACGGTGAGGTCATTGACCAGTCACCCGACCCGGGGGTCGAAGTGGCCGTGGGTGCCCGGGTGATCTTGTTCGTATCGACCGGGCCGGCCGTCGAGGAGGTCCCCGATCTCTCCAACCGGCCGGCACTAGACGCCATGAACATCGTCTCGAAGTTGGGCTGGCAGGCCAGCACCATGGAGGAGCGGAGCCGGACGGTACCCATTGGACAGGTGGTTCGCACCGAGCCGCCTGCCCACAGTGAGCTGGCACCTGGAAGCACCCTCCTGATCGTGGTGTCTTCTGGCCTTCCGTTGGTATCGGTGCCGCCGGTTGAGGGTATGAGGGAGTCGACAGCCGTCCTGGCTCTCGAGTCGATCGACCTCGCGGTGAACGTGCGCTACGAGACCCTGCCCGCCTTTAGCCCGAACGACGGACGGGTTATTAGCCAGAGTCCAGTCGCTGATCTGGAGATCGATTTGGGCACCACGGTGACCATCGTGGTCGGGCAGGCCGAGGATCTAGAAGGGGCCGACATCGAGGATCCGTCCGGCTGATCCGGACCGGGCCCAGTTAGGAGACTCGGGCCAGGAAGTTGGTAAGCAGGTCGTGGCCGCTGGCCGTCAGGATCGACTCGGGGTGGAACTGCACACCTTCGACATCTAGATGTCGGTGGCGGAGCCCCATGACGAGGCCGTCTTCACTGGTCGCCGTGATCTCCAGCTCTTCGGGGACCGATTCGCGGTCCACGATCAGGGAGTGGTAGCGGGTGGCCTCCAGGGGGGCGGGGAGTCCGGCGAACACGCCAGTGCCCTCGTGGTGGATTCGAGATGTCTTGCCATGCATGACCTCCGGGGCTCGGACCACCTCGCCGCCCCATGCTGCCCCAATGGCTTGGTGGCCGAGGCAGACGCCCAGTACGGGGACCCGGCCGGCAGCCCAGCGGATGACTGCTATGGAAACGCCGGCGTCCTCGGGTCGACCTGGTCCCGGACTGATTAGCACTGCGTCGGGCTCCAGGGCCTCGACCTCGTTGAGGGTGACTGCATCGTGGCGGTGGACCTGCGGGTCGGCACCTAGCTCACCGAGGTACTGGACGAGGTTGTAGACGAACGAATCGTAATTGTCGATGACCAGAACCCGGGCGCCCATCCGGCCACGCTAGCTAACGCTGCTCGTTGAGTCGTCGGAGAATCACCTTGGACTACACGGGTCAGCCACCCGTTGCCCTATCCTCCGGGTCATGTCGAGTAGCGAGGACATCGAACCGCAAAACGTTCCGGTGCGGCCCACCCCGGCCAAGCGCAGGGTCCAGGGCGGTCGAGTCACCCCCAAGGGAACCCGGGCTGGCGCTCCCCCCAGTAACTCGTTGTCGGCGGGTCATGAGCCATCCCCGACCTGGGTGGCGGTGCTGATGTTCGGTTTACTGGGTCTTGGCATCCTCATCATCTTCTTCAACTACGTGGGCTGGATGCCGGGTGGGACGAGTAACGGATTCTTGCTTCTGGGCTTGGGTTCCATCCTGGGCGGCATCATCACCGCTACCCAATACCACTAACCAGTTGCTTTTGGGCCGAAGGTGGCAAACCACAGCAATGTGATTTGCCCACAAACTTTCCCACAGCCTGTGGACAACGCGTCCGGGTTACTCCTCGGTGGCTATCAACTCCATGTCGTCCATGCAGTGGCGGGGCGGATTTGGGCTCTCGTCAGTGGCGACCGTCATACGGACCTCGGTTCCGCAGAGGCTGCACCGATATTGCAACTTGACCTTCCGGAGCTCACCTGCGGGTGGTGGTTCGGGAAGCGGCGTGGCCAGTGTCCGGAGGACGGCGAGGCCCATACGGAGGAGGACCATGGCCACCGCTACGGCCATGAGGATCTTGAGAACCAGCACCTGTTCAGCCTACGGGCCGCCTCCAGTGGGTGCCCGTGGGCTCGTGGCGACCACCGGTTCTGATTCGGCCGGTAGGGTCCGGTTCGCCCCGACCGGCTCGTTCGGTCGACCGCCTCGCCGGAGGACACCCCATGGAGCCGACCACTGCCACCGACCTGGCCCTTCTGGTGGTCCGGGCCGTCGTCGGCCTAACCCTGGCCGCCCACGGCTGGAACAAGTTCACAGGGGGTGGGAAGATCCCCGGCACTGGGCGGTGGTTTGACAGCATCGGTATGCGGCCAGGGCGGTTCAACGCCTATTTGGCCGCTTCCACCGAGGTGGGTGCCGGCCTGCTGCTGGCCGTGGGACTGCTCACTTCGCTGGCCGCGGCAGGCGTGATCGGCGTTATGACAGTGGCTGGCTGGACATCGCATCGGACCAACGGTTTTTTCATCATCAAAGAAGGTTGGGAGTACGTGTTCGTGCTGGCCTCCGTATCCCTGGCGGTGGCCACCCTCGGCCCCGGATCCTGGTCGGTAGACGACGCCCTGGGTATCGCCGGCGACATGGATGGCATGGCCGGTTTCTGGATTGCCTTAGTGATTGGTGTGGGGGGCGGTATCGCCCAGATGCTGGTCTTCTACCGGCCGTCCAGCGTGTCATCGGGGGATTGAAGTTTCGCGGCGATCCCATCGTGTTTGGCGACAAGGCGCCGGGGGGCGGTGAGCCGCCAACACTCCTCTACCACGCCGGCTACCTCGTCCCAATCGAGGTCCACGTCCAATCGGAGGCCCACCCAGCCCCGCGGGCCGACGTAGGGCGGGACGAAGAACCGGTCCGGCTCTTGTTCCACCAGTTCGGCTTGCACCCCGGGAGCCGCCTTGAACCAGAGGTTGGGTCGCCCGTCGGTCGGACTTTCGTGGAGATTGCAGAAGGCCGGGCGTTTAGCCACGCCGAACGTCGGCATCCCGTGGTTGAGGCGTTCCTCCACGCCGGGGAGGGCGAGGCAGATATCACGAAACCGGTCGACCAGGTCGTCGACCGATGGCCCACGGGGTGGATGGTCCATGGTGGAGCTGATGGGAATCGAACCCACGACCCCCTGCTTGCAAAGCAGGTGCTCTAGCCAACTGAGCTACAGCCCCGAGGCGTCCCAAGAGGATGCCAATCATCGTAGGGCGATGAGGCACGATGTCGGGATGCCATTTGTCTCTCCACTGCGGTTCACCGGGCCGACCTCGTGATCAAGTACCTGGGGTCCAAGCGACGGTTGGTGCCGGTACTCGGTGAAATGTTCACCGCCTCAGGGGCCCGGACGGCCCTCGACCTGTTTACCGGGACGACCCGGGTGGCCCAGGAGTTCAAACGCCGGAGCGGTCTGGTTACCGCCGTGGACTCGGCCCGCTATTCGGAGGCTTTCGCCCGGTGCTATGTGGAGATCGACGCCGACTTAGTCGACGCCGGGGAGGTTGCTGGGGCGTTGGAGTACCTGTCTCACCTCCCGGGAGAACCCGGCTACGTCACCGAGGTGTTTTGTGAACAGTCCCGCTTCTTTCAACCGTTCAACGGGGCACGGATCGACGCCATCCGTAACGCGCTGGATACCGATTTCACCGGTACCCCCTTGTTCCCTATTTTGCTAACCAGCCTGTTGGAGGCGGCCGACCGGGTGGACTCCACCACCGGCCAGCAGATGGCCTACCTCAAGTCATGGGCACCCCGGTCGTTCAACCCGCTAGAACTACGACCTCCCACCTTGCTGGCCGGAGCGGGGACCGCGGTGAGAGGCGACGCCTTGGACCTGGTCGGGACGCTCGGCCCGTTCGATCTTGCCTACCTAGATCCCCCATACAACCAGCACCGGTACATTGCCAACTACCACGTGTGGGAGACCTTGGTGGCGTGGGACGCCCCTAAGCACTACGGAGTGGCGTGCAAGCGCGTCGACGTGCGCGATGACTCCACAAGGAGCTCGTTCAACCGGAAGCGGGAGATGCCTGTCGCTCTGGCCGAGGTCGTGGGCGCTGTGGACGCCGAGGTGGTGGTGGTCTCCTACAACGACGAGGCGTGGATTAGTCGAGACGACCTAGTTGACTTGTGCCGGATCCGAGGTGAGGTCTGCCTGCTGGCCTTCGATTCGAAGCGGTACGTAGGAGCCCAGATCGGCATCCACTCGCCGTCCGGCGAACGGGTCGGCAAGGTCTCCCACCTCAGGAACCAGGAGTACCTAGTGGTGGCCGGGGAGCGCTCCTTGATCCGGAATATGGCAGCACGGTTCACCAGCAACCGGTTAGATGCCGGCTAAGGACCGTTCTTCAGACTGCCGACGAGGTGCTAACAGTCGTGTTAGGTGGTGGCCTTCAGGTGGCCATGGGGCGGCCAAAGGGAAGTTCGCCCAGCCAGCCGGTCAGAAATGCTTCGGCTCGCTCACAGGCACCGATTATGGGTCCGTCGCCGTGACCCACCACGTCGGCGACGACCTCGCTCACCAGAGCTCGGGTTCGATCAGCGTCACCAACCAGTGGCCCGCAGGTAGTGACGAAGTCGGGCAAGGCCAGGATGTCATTGCGTTGACAGTGGGCGATGGCTTTGGCGGTCAGAGGCAGTGGCCCGGTCGGGACCACCACCCGTACGCCGAGTTGGTCGGCTACCCGGTGGTCGATGGCCCCTACCCGGACCCCGGCGAACAGCAGGTCGGCCGGGGCGGTGAACGGGTCCTCGACCTCCAACACCGAAAGTCCCCGGTCGACTAGAGCTTCGGTCAGCGCCTGCCCACCTGAGCCGTCGACTACCGCCGTCTCGGCCGTGGGGAAGGCAGCTATCGCGGCGGCTACCGCTCCGGCGGCTACCAGAACCGCATCGGCCGGGGCCTCCACGGCACCGAGCTCACCAGCTTCCACCCCCTTGGCAGCGGCCAGCCGGTAGCCAGCCTCCCAGCCGGCGACCTCCCCGGCGAAGGCGGTGAGGGCCACTGCCCGGCCCTCGGGGGTGGAGTTGATGCCGGCGGAGATGCCGGTCTCCCGGCGCTCCAGGATCGCCAGGGCGTAGGTAACCGATCGGGCCAGATCCCGGGCGCCGCCCTGGAGGACTTTGGGAGCGAGCCGAGCCACGCCATGGCCGGATACGTCAGCCAGGTCTACGGCCAGGAAAGCATCGGTGGTGGTCAGTTTGCGGATGAACATGGCGATGGGGTAGCGGCCTCGTCGGTCAGACGTCGTCGAGGGAGCCGACCACCTGGTCGATCTGGAAGCGAGCGTCGTCCAGCCGGGACCGGCAGTGGCGGATGAGGGCGTCGGCACGTTCGACCCGAACGGCTAGTTGGTCGACGTCGGTGGTGTCGGACTCCAGGGCGGCCAGGATCTCCTGCAACTCATCGAGGGCTGCGGCGTAACCGCCGATGTCCGTTGGCTGGTCGTTGGTCACCGTGTCCCCCCAGGATCGTCAGCCGACGTGGTGTCGACCGTGCTGGTGACCGTACCTCCGGCAACCCGGGTGACTAGTGGGTCACCGGGCGAGACATCGGACACCGACCGGACCAGGCTGCCGTCGGCCCGTCGGGTGATTGACCAGCCGCGGGCCACGATCCGAGCCGGGTCCAGGGCCCGGAGCCGACCCGCCATACCGTCCAGCCTTTCCACCTGGCGGTCGAGGACCCCCAGTGGCTCCCGCCGCAGGCGCCCCCCGAGGTCGACCAACCGGTCGGCCCGGCGGTCCAACACGGTGTTGGCTGCCGCCGCCGTTCGGCGGGCTAGGTCATCGACCAACAGCCCGGCCCGGTCGACGACTCCGGTTACCCGTTCGGCGATGGCAACCTGTAGCCCGGCCACAGCGTCGGCGAAGGCCCGGACCTGTTCGACGATGGCCGTTGCACAGGCTGTTGGAGTCTTGAGGACTGTGTGGGCCACCTCATCGGCCACCGCGCGATCCACCTCGTGGCCGATACCGGTCACCACAGGCACATCCAATGTGGCGATGGTGCGGGCCAGGACCTCAGCGTCGAAAGCTGCCAGGTCGGAGGCCGATCCCCCGCCTCGGACCAAGGCGATGACATCGGGTCGGTGGGTAGCCAATACATGTAGGGCCTCAGAAAGGTCAGCGGCTGCGCCATCACCCTGGACCCGGGTGTCGTGTTCCAAAACGGTGAACGGTAATCCACTACGGACCAGTTCCTGGATGAAGTCGGCATGGGCTGCTGAACCCACGCTGGTCACGAGACCGATGCACAACGGGGGAACGGGAATGGGGTTCGCCCGGTTGGCGGTGAGGAGGTCATCTTTGGCGAGTTGGCGCAGTAGCCGTTCCCGCTCAGCGGCCAAACGCCCCAAAGTGAAGGTCGGGTCTACCCCATTCATGATCAGTTGCAGACGACCGTTGGGTGGGTAGAAGTCCAGCCGGGCCCGGATCCGGAGTTGGAGGTCGTCGACTAGGGAAAGGCCACCTGCCTCAGCCAAGGTCCGATCAACTACGGCCCGGGAATTCTTAAACAGCGCCACGCTGAACTTTGCCGCCACGGCCTTCCCGGGTACCTCTGACGGCTCGACGAGATCGAAGTAGGCATGGCCCGATCGCGCCTCACGGTAGTTGGAGACCTGTCCCTCCACCCAGAGGTCCTCGGGGAACAGCCCATCCAGTCCGTCCTTCACCAGGACACCAAGGGCGCCTACGGTTAGGACGGGCAGGTCTCCGGCCGGGAAGTTGACTAAGCGGGACGATGAGGGGTCCACGTCAGCGACCCTACCGATAGGAGGGGATAACTTGCCGACCCCGAGGAGCCCTACGGCATCACGGAGTTGTTACAGCGCTGGCTAGTCGGAAAGCTGCGGTCGGGGATACCGTTCGGCCCACAGACTCAGTGATTTCAAGTTCTGGTGGTCCAACCACTGGCTTTAATTAGTTTGGACGTCCTGGATTTGTGCGACTCGCAGTCGAAGACGAATGGACAGACCATGGCGCTGACCGATGGTGAAACCCTGGTCGTTGAGGAGTCGTCACGGGCTGTCACGATTGCTCACCAGATTCGCACAATGTCCTTACTCCGCCCCGAGAAGGTGGCGATGCGGGAGAAGGACTTCGGTATCTGGCAGGAGTACACCTGGGAGAAGACTTGGGATCTCGTCCACACGGCAGCTCACGGTCTGCTGGCCCTCGGTGTCGACGTCGGCGACCGAGTCTCGATCCAATCAGAGAACCGGCCTGAGTGGCTGATCCTGGACTTCGCCACAGTGGCTGTGCGCGGTATCACCGTTGGCTTTTACCCCACTAACCCCACGGCAGAGGTCGAGTACCTGTTGACCGACTGCGGGTCGATACTCCACCTGGCCGAGGACCAGGAACAGGTCGACCGGGTGCTCGAGATCGATAGTTCAAAAATCGCCGGTGTCCGAAAAATCCTCTACTGCGAACCCCGGGGTGTGCAGCAATACGACGACGAGCGGCTCCTGGCCTGGGATGACTTCCTAGCCATCGGACTGGAGCATCGGTTGGCCCATGAGCATGCCGTCGAGGACCGCATGGACCAGGCGCATGTCGACGACGTGATGACACTCGTCTACACGTCAGGGACGACGGGTCCGCCGAAGGGAGCGATGCTCACCCACGCCAACGTGGCCTACTGCATGTCGTACTTCGACGACGCTGGCCTTCGAGGCGGACGCGCGCCGAGTAACGACGACGTTCAGGTCTGCTACCTGCCGCTGTGTCACGTGGCCGAGCGTATTTTTTCCACATTCCACGCAGCCCATATTGGCCTGACCCTCAACTTCGCTGAGTCCATCGACACCGTCCAGGAAAACCTCCGAGAGGTCCAGCCCACCCTGTTCTTCGCTGTGCCCCGGATCTGGGAGAAACTCCACGCTGGGGTCATGATCAAAGGTGCAGACGCCAGTGCGTTCAAGCGCCTGTGGCTGGGGTTCGGGTTCTTTCTCGCCGGGGTGATCGGTCGGGACAAAGTGGCCAACGGCGGCCTGCACACCTTCCGAAGCCGGCTACTGGCCGCTATCGGCTACCCACTGGTGTTCCGGGCCCTGAAGGAAAGGCTCGGTCTGCGACGCTGCTGGTACGCAGGATCCGGTGCAGCCCCCATTGCCCCGGAGATTCTGGAGTTCTTCATGGGGATCGGTGTGCCGGTCTACGAACTGTACGGAATGACTGAGAACTCGGCCATTGCCACCGCGAATTTTCCAGGGCGCCTGAAGTTGGGCACGGTTGGAGAGCCCCTTGGCCAGAACCGGCCGGAGTTCGGCTTTCGGATCGATGAGGAAACGGGTGAGATCCAGGTAAAGCACCCGGGGGTATTTGCCGGCTACTGGAACAAGCCCGAGCAGACGGCTGAGACTTTCACTGATGACGGTTGGCTCATGACTGGCGACGTCGGCGAGTGGGTGGAAGGCACCCATGTCCGGCTTGTGGACCGGATCAAGCACATCATCATCACCTCGGGGGGCAAGAACATCTCGCCCTCGGAGATCGAAAACAGCCTCAAGACGTCGCCCTACGTCAAGGAGGCCATGGTCATCGGGGACCGACGCAAGTTCCTGTCAGCGCTTATCGGTATCGAGTTGGACACCGTCGGCGACTGGGCCCTGCGGAAAAATATCCCGTACACCACGTACCGCGACCTATCCGAAAAGCCTGAGGTCTTGGAACTCATCCAGGGTGTGATCAAGGAAACCAACGAGAAGTTCGCCCGGGTCGAGGAAGTCAAACGGTTCCGGATGATTCCCAAGGAACTAGACCACGAGGACGGCGAGCTCACAGCTACCCAGAAGATCAAGAGGTCTTCTATGGAGGAAATGTTCAACGAACTCATTGAAGAGATGTACGTGTGAGCGGCCTCCCGCTGGTGCTGGCTGCCAACGCTTTGGACACCTTTGTCCAGACGCTCTTCAAGGCTCTCGCACTCGGGTCGCTCTATGCGCTTCTGGCACTCGGCTTCGTACTCATCTACAAAGCCACCCAGACGATCAACTTTGCCCAAGGAGCGCTAGCTCTCGCTGGGACCTGGTTTCTGTCGATCATCTTCATGGACTGGGAAATACCCGGTCGTTGGATTGGTGGACCGGGTTGGGTCCACTGGTTCATCGCACTTTTGTTGGCTGCGACTGCCACGGCGGTGCTTGGCCTGATTGTCGAACGTCTAACTATTCGCCCGATGATTGGCGAACCCCTCTTCTCGATGGCTGTCATCACCCTCGGGCTGGAAGTCGTGATTCGAGTTGTCGCCTTCGACGCTGTCAACACCACCCCGCGGATACTTGGTATCCCATGGGGAGCGGAGACATTCAAAATCGGCGGCGCAATGGTTGCCTGGTCCTACATCGCAGCCATTGGGATGGCCGGTGTCGCCTTCCTCGGCACCTGGCGGTTCTTCAAAACCCGGACCGGTGTGGCCATGAGGGCTACCGCCTTCGACCAGGAAGCAGCGCTCGCCCAGGGCATCAACGTCGGTCGGGTCTTCGCTATCGCCTGGGCGGCTGGAGCCGCCTTGGCTGCAATCTCCGGGATCTTCGCCTCAATGCCTCCCTGGGGCCCGGCTGGCTTAGCCAGTCGGGACGGTGCCTTCTTTGCCTTTCGTGCACTGCCAGCGGTGATTCTCGGCGGTCTTGATTCAGTTGTGGGGGCACTGATCGGTGGCCTAATTATCGGATTTGCCGAAGTATTCGCTGGTCAGTACCTCGCGAGTTACACAGGTGTCATTGGCACGGGCTACCAACAGGTAGTGCCCTACGTGGTCATGCTCGTTGGTCTTCTGGTGAGGCCCTACGGCATATTCGGGACAGCAGAGGTTCGCCGGGTATGAGGGGTCGGCCGAACCTTTACACGTCCTACGAGGCTGAGTCACAACTTATGCCCACGCGTACCAAGAAAGTCGTTCTCGGCCTCTTTCTGGTCGTGGCCGTGCTGATGCCGTTTGACCTGCCGATAATTGACCAACTCCCGGTCGTTCGCTTTCTAGGCGACAACGTGTGGCTCCGCCTCGTCAATAGGGCGCTCTGCTTCATGATTGCTGCACTCGGCTTGAACATTTTGTCGGGCCTAGCCGGTCAGATCTCATTGGGTCATACGTTCTTTGGAGGCGTTGGTGCCTACACGGCAGTGCTGATGGGGGGAAAGGCATCTTCGAATTTGTGGGGTTGGGGTCTTCCCATGTGGTTGTGGCTTCCGGCTGCCGGAGTCGTTGCTGCAGCAGTGGGCATCGCAGTCGCCCCCGCGGCGGTTCGAGTCCGTGGCCTGTACCTCGGCATCGTCACCCTTGGTCTCGTTTTCATCGGACTTCACCTCTCACGGGTATTTCCGGAAATAGCAGGCCCGGGCGCACTAGGTCGCAAGTGGCCTCGGATGGAACTCCGGCTCTGGAAGGAGGATGAACCATTCCTCGACTTTTCCCGAGATGGGCATTGGCTGTGGTTCGACATCAACAAGAACCAGAAGACCTACCTGTTTCTTCTGGTCGTCGTCATCGTCATGGCCTGGATGGCCGCCAACCTTGCTCGTAGCAGAACCGGTAGAGCACTTCAGGCCATTCGCGATCGTGATGTTGCCGCTGAGATCATGGGTGTCCCCGAATACCGTTACAAGACCACCGCGTTCGCTATCTCATCCTTCTATGCCGGGATTGGCGGGGCCCTGTTCGCCTCCCTGTCTGTGCAGCTACCCCCGGAACAATGGAGCCTCATCGGCGCGGTCACGTTCATCGCAGCGCTACTCATCGGAGGAATGGGACGCGTGTCAGGAGTTCTGATGGGCTCATTCTTCGTCGTGACATCTCACCGTTTCGTTGAGGAGATCGTGGACTGGATGAAACACCAGGCTGAGGAGGGAGGCGTGTTCTCAGGTTTCTTCGATTTCCTGATCAGCACGGGACAAGGAGACGGCGGTTTCGTTTCCGTTATGGAGACTGCCCTGGGCTACCCGTTGCCAGTGAGCGCCCTTGATGAGATCATCTATGGCCTCCTAATCATCTTCTTTTTGCTATTCGAACCGTTAGGCCTTTATGGCATCTGGATCAAGATCCGCAACTACTGGAAGGGATGGCCGTTCAGTTACTGAACCGCCGCCCAATACAAATAGATCTCGGGACTCCATCTGGGTCCGACGGGAACCGACAAATGAGGGGAAACTCAACATGAAGCGTTTGACGAGGGTGTTGGCTCTGTTGCTGACGCTGACAATGATCGCCGCGGCTTGTGGCAGCGACGACGACGGGGACGTTGCTCCGGCGACGACAGCTGCTCCGGCGACGACAGCTGCTCCGGCGACGACAGCTGCTCCGGCGACGACAGCTGCTCCAACGACAGAGGCTCCTGTGGAGTCTTTGTCGGAGTTGAACGTGGCCTATTTCCTGGAATGGCCGACGGCCAACCAGGTAGCCCAGGTCGAACAGACCTATGACGATGCCCTGGGCATGACGGTGAATTGGTTGCCGTTCGGTTCCGGGGGCGACATGGCGTTGGCCATGGAGGCCGGCGACATTGACATCGCCTATTCGCAGGGTCTGACGCCGTTCGCGAACTTCGTGACATCGGGGTCCGAGTTGGAGATTGTCGGCGTGGCGGTGAGTTATGCGGACGCTGATAACTGTGTGGCCCATCCCGACTACGGGGTGACGGCGGACAACGCGGCTGAGACGTTGGCCGGCCAGAAGGTTTATGCCCCGGTCGGCAATGTGACGCACTACAAGCTCCTCAAGATGTTGGGGCACCTGGGTGTGGCGTTGGACAGTTTCGAGCATGTGCCGTCTGATGGTGGCGCTGCTGCAGTGGCCGCTTTTGAGAGCGGTGACGTGGCCATGGCTTGTGCGTTCGGTGGCGGTGTGCTGTCAATGCTGGCCGCCGGCGGGAACCTGGTCATGACCGGTTCGGAGCAGGAGGCCATCGGTATCCGGGTGTTTGACATCATCTCGATCCCGACCCAGTTCGGTATCGACCATCCGGACGTCGTCGAGACGTTCCTACAGGTCACCGAGGATGCCAACGCGGCCTACGCGAGTCACCGCGGTCCTCTCGAGGACACGATTGCTGAGGCGGCGGGTATGACCGTCGAGGGTTCGAACGCTCTGCTGGACATGTTCTCGTTCCCGGACCGGGCGACCCAGTTGTCCGACGCTTGGCTGGGCGGAACCGTCCAGGACGTGATGAAGCAGCAGATGGACTTCTTCGTCGAGCAGGGAGAGATCCCCAAGGCGCTGGACTCCTACGACGCCTTCGTCAACACCACGTTCCTCGAGGCAATCGACGACGTCGAAGTCGTAGTCGTTCCTACCGCCTACGACTATGGGGTCACAGATGACACCATCCGGATCGGCGCTATTGCCGACCTCACTGGCATCTTCGCTCCGCTAGTCATCCAGATCATCGATGCCCAGACCTCGTACTGGAACATGGTCAACGACCACGGCGGTATCGACGGCAAGCAGGTTGACTTCGTTGTGATGGACAACGCCTACGACGTGCCGACTCACCTTGAACGCTACGAGGCGATGAAGGACAAAGATTCTGGTGTCGTATTCCTCAGCCAGTCGACGGGCTCGCCACACACGGCAGCAATCGCCGAGGATCTGGTTGCGGACGGCCTAGGAGCCATCCCGTTGTCGTGGTATTCGGGTTGGCCTGATCCGTCGTTCGGCAAGAACGTCTTCGAGTCGTATACGAACTACTGCTACGAGTCGATGAACGGTGTGGACTGGCTGGCCAGCAACGTTGTCGAGGGGGATGCCAAACTCGCTGTTATTTCCTACCCGGGTGAGTACGGGCAGGATGGTGCGACCGGTGCCAAGATGGCCGCGGAGGCCCTGGGCATTGAAGTCGTCTATGACGGAGAGGGAGCAGCTATTCCCGGTGCCGATCAGACGCCGGTTATTGCCGGTCTGATCGAGTCCGGTGCCAACTTGGTATGGGCAACCGTGGGGCCATCGGTGTTTGCCGAGATCTTCGGTGGAGCTGCCGCTCAGGGCTTTCTGCCGATCTGGTCGGGTAACTCGCCGACCTACAACTACATGCTGCTGGCCACGCCGCTGGCACCGGCGCTTGATGCGGTCTACTACCAGTCGAGTTATGTACTGGCGTGGAACACCAGTGATGCACCAGGCATGAAGCACATGGTGGCGGAGCTCCAGGATCGAATCCCGGACAAGCCTCTCTCGGATGTCTACGCAGTGGGCTGGACCGAGGCCATGGCTACGCACCAGATCCTCGAGACGGCAGCCAAGAACAAGGACATGACCCGTGCCGGTGTGATTGCGGCGGCTAACGAGACGGTCGTGGACTATCAGGGCCTTGCTCCCAACCAGGGTTACGGCGGCGATATCAACGACTTCATCGTGAGGGAGTCGTACATCTTCGACATCCAGGCCGACCTGTTTGACGTCGAAGCCACGGTCGCTGGTGGCGGAAGCACAGGTTCGGTATTGCTGGCCGGCGGTCCGATCATGTCGGACCTGGCCCGCGATCACGTCTATGAGAGTGCCTGCTTCTCTGCTGGCTGATCGTCTGACGAAGGACCGAAATTGATGGAACGAGGGGGCGGCCGGCTCGCCGGTCGCCCCCTCTGTTCGTTGCACCGGGACCGATTGGTCATTAGGGGTCATTGATGCTTGAAGTGGCCAACCTAGAAGTGGTTTATAACGAGGTCATCCTCGTCCTGCGCGGCCTGTCCATTGAGGTGCCAGATGGGCAGATTGTGGCCCTGCTGGGGGCCAACGGTGCCGGTAAGACAACGACAACACGTGCCATAACCGGGCTGTTGGACGTTCACGAGGGCAAGATCACCAAGGGGACCGTCACCCTTGCTGGTGAGCGCATCGAAAATCTAGAACCGTCACAAATTGTGCGGTCGGGTATCACCCAGGTGATGGAGGGCCGCCGGGTGTTCGCCGAGCTCACCGTTGACGAGAACCTGGTTACGGGTGGGATTACCAACACCGACCGGGTCTCGATCTCCGAAGCCCACGACCGGGTCATGACAATGTTCCCAGTGTTGGCCGACCGACGGACCGCTACGGCGGGCTATTTGTCAGGCGGTGAGCAGCAGATGCTCGCTATTGGGCGAGCGCTGATGTCGAACCCGAAGTTGCTAATCCTTGACGAGCCGTCCCTAGGCCTGGCTCCCAAACTGGTGGCCCAAATCCGCGACACCATCGTCGAGATCAACCAGTCAGGGACCAGCGTCCTGCTCATCGAGCAGAACGCCAATATGGCCCTGTCCATCGCCGACTACGGCTACATCATGGAGACCGGCAAGATCGTCATGGACGGCGAGGCTGCCAAGCTCCTCAAGGACGAGGACGTCCAGGAGTTCTACCTCGGCCTCCACGGTGATGGGGGCGACCGAAAGTCGTTCCGCGAGGTGAAGCACTACAAGCGACGGAAACGGTGGCTGTCATGAACGGTCCCCAGCAGAACGAGCCGCTGCTTGAGGTTGACGGCATCAGCCTGTCATTCAAGGGCGTCAAGGCCATCAACGACGTGTCCTTTCAGGTAGGGACCGAAGAGTTGTTCGCCATCATCGGTCCCAACGGTGCTGGCAAGACCTCGATCTTCAACAGCATCAGCCAGGTGTACCACCCGCAGGAGGGGGACATCCGGTGGAAGGGCGAGTCCATCATGGGCAATCGTCCAGATCGGGTTGCCGAACGGGGCATTGCCCGCACGTTCCAGAACATCGAACTCTTTCCGCATATGACGGTGCTGGAGAACCTGCTGCTGGGTCGCCACATTCGTATGAAACGGTCCTGGTTGGCCGGTGCCCTGTGGTTCGGGCCAGCCAAGCGCGAGGAGATGGAACACCGGCGGGTCGTAGAGGACATCATCGACTTCCTGGAGATCGAACAGTGGCGGAAGCACCCGGTGGCGCTACTGCCCTATGGCTTTCAAAAACGCGTGGAACTGGGCCGGGCCCTGGCCATGGAGCCGGAACTACTCCTTCTGGACGAGCCAGTGGCCGGCATGAACCTGGAGGAGACCGAGGACATGGCCCGGTTCATCCTCGACATCCGGGAGGAACTTGGCATCTCGATCGTCCTGGTAGAGCACGACATGGGTCTGGTCATGGACATCGCCGACCGGGTGCTGGTGCTGGACTTCGGACAAAAGATCGCCGAAGGCATACCGGCCGACGTGCAGCGAGACCCGGCAGTGATTGCTGCCTATCTGGGTGATGAGGCGGGCTTGGCCACTACCGACCAATGACCGACGGGCCGCGTTCCGACCCGTTCCTAAAGCAGGCCACCGACCGGGTGGCCGGGTCGGATCCCGGTATCGACCTCGATCTTTTTCGCCTGTCGTTTGCCCTGACCCGGGCCGCCAACCGGTTTACCCGACATGTGGAATCAGCGGTCCACCGGCCGCGCAACCTGTCCACGGCGAGGTTTCGTATCCTTTTCACCGTCTGGGCCTGTGGTCCGCTGGCCGCCCACCGGATCGCCGTGCTGGCCGGCCTGTCTCGAGCCTCGGTGTCCAGCGCGGTCAACATCTTGGAACGCGATGGACACGTGGTGCGTTCCAGGGGGCACGACGACCGCCGGCTAGTGACCGTGTCGCTGACCCCGACCGGGGAGGACGCGGTGAGCGATGCCTACGCGGGTCAACACGAGGTAGAACGCGACCTCTACGCTGCCCTCGGGACAGGAGACCGAGAGGTCCTGGCTCGCCTTCTAGAGTCACTGCTCGACGTTCCACTGGACTGATCGGTTCGGGCGAACGAGACGGTTCCCGCACCGGAACGGCCTAGAGGCGGACCTGCAGGCTGTCCGGGTCATAGAACGGTCGGTAAGAGGCCGTCGCCGGAACCAGTACACCGTTCACCGACACCTCGAAGGCGCCCTCGATGACAGCGGCCCTCGGGGTATCCGGCTCGCAGCCCACGTAGGCCATGCCCAAGGCCCCGCCCACCGTGTGGCCATACATGCCCGAGGTGATGCGACCCACCAGAGCACCATCCCGGAACACCGGTTCGTCGTGGTAGAGCAACGGCTCCGGGTCGTCGAGGCGGAACTGGACCAGCCTCCGCGTCACCCCGGCCTCCTTCTGGGTTAACAGGGCCTCCCGACCGAGGAAGCCCCCGGGCTTGTCGAAGGCCACCCCCCATGAGAGGCCAGCCTCCAGCGGCGTGTCCTCCTCGGCGATGTCGTCGCCCCAGTGGCGGTAGGCCTTCTCCATCCGCAGGGAGTTCATGGCGTGGTAGCCGGCCGGTTTGAGGCCGGCTGAGGCGCCGGACTCCCAGAGGGAGTCAAAGGCGCCGACGGCGAACTCGGCAGGTACGTACAACTCCCAGCCCAGCTCGCCCATATAGGTCCGGCGCACAGCGATAGCCCGGGCATACGCCAGGTCGATCTCTTGCAGGGTGCCGAACGGGAAGGCCTCGTTAGACAGGTCGGCGTCGGTCAGCGGTGCCACGATGTCGCGGGCCCGGGGTCCGAACACGCCCAGCACGGCGTAGCCGGAGGTCACGTCGGTGACCGTTATGCGGGCGTCGTCCGGAGTATTGCGGGCGATCCAGTCGGCGTCCTTGACCTGGGTGGTGTAGGCGGTGACCACCAGGAACCTTTCCTCGTCTAGGCGGTTGACGGTCAGGTCGGCTTCGATCCCGCCCCGATCATTCAGCCACGTGGTGTACACCGAGGTGCCCGGTTCGACGTCGATGTCAGCCGACGAGATCCGGTTCAGCACGGCGCAAGCGTCGGGACCTTGGACGAGCAGCTTGGCCAGCGAGGTCTGGTCGAAAAGGGCCGCACCCTCCCGGCAGGCCCGGTGCTCGGCCGCCGAGTGTTCGAACCAGTTCTGGCGTCCGTAGGTGTACTCGTAGACCGGCTCCATGCCATCAGGGGCGTACCAGTTCGGCCGCTCCCAGCCGCCGTTCTCACCGTGGCAGGCCCCAAGGTCCACAAGACGGTCATGGACCGGGGATCGGCGCACGCCACGGGCCGTCTCGACCTGGCGAAACGGCCAGTGCATGGCGTACAACAGACCGAGGGCCTCGACCGATCGGTCGTGGAGGTACCGGCGGTTGGTCTGGAAGGACTGCATGCGACGGATGTCGACGTCCCACAGGTCCATGGGGGGCCGGCCGTTGACGATCCACTCGGCAAGCACCTTGCCGGCGCCTCCGGCTGATTGCATGCCGATGGAGTTGAAGCCGGTAGCCACCCAGTGGTTGCGTAGTTCCGGGGTCTCGCCCAGCAGGTACCGGTCGTCGGGGGTGAACGACTCAGGACCGTTGAAAAACAGACGGATGCCCACATCGACCAAGGCGGGGATGCGCTTGCACGCCGCTTCCCACACCGGAGCCAGGTGCTCCCAGTCTTCGTCGAGCTGCATAAACGGCCGGTCGGTGGGGATGCCATCCATACCGAACGGCTTGGCCACCGGCTCAAAGGCACCAACCATCAAGCGGCCAGCCTCCTCCTTCACATAAATGCAGTTGTCGGTGTCGCGCAACACCGGTAGACCCGACGGCAGGTCCGGGATCGGTTCAGTAACCAGATAGAAGTGCTCGCAGGCGTGCAGCGGGATATTGACACCGATGTCGCGGCCCAACTGGTGTGACCACATACCGGCTGCCGTGATGACATGCTCGGCATCAATCAGACCCTGGTCGGTGTCTACGCCGACAGCTCGGCCATCGGCGGTGCGGATACGCTCGACCGATACGCCCTCAAGGATCCGGACGCCCTTCTCCTTGGCTACGGCGGCCAGGGCCATCGTGGTGTCGACCGGGGAGGCCTGGCCATCGCCGGGCAGCCACACGCCACCGACGATCCCCTCGGGGTTGAGTAGCGGGTAGCGCCCACAGAGGTCCTCGGCGGTGATTACCTCGACGTCCACGTCAAAGGCGTTGGCCATACCGGCGCCCCGGACGAGTTCTTCCATTCGTTCCGAGTTGTCGGCCACGCTGAGCGATCCGACCTTCCTGAAACCGGTGGGGTGACCCATCTCATGCTCAAGGGCGTCGTAAAGCTCGGCCGAGTAGGCGGCCAAACGGGTCATGTTGTGGGTGGCCCGGAGGCAGCCAACGAGGCCAGCCGCGTGCCAGGTGGTGCCGCTGGTCAGCGTGTTGCGCTCCAGCAGGACCACGTCGTTCCAGCCCAGTTCAGCAAGGTGGTAGGCCACGCTGGCGCCGACGATGCCACCACCGATGATGACAACCTGGGCCCGATCGGGGACTTGCTTGGCCATAGACGGCGACTCTTTCGTGTTGTCGACGGTGGTTCCGACGGGACCTTGCCGTTAGATCGAATCGCTAATAGGTTACGAACTCTAACTCCAGCGAGGCCGACGGTCGACATCAAGTCCGCAGGAGTGTACGACCCGAAACCCCGGGAGATTCCATGAGCACCCATCGGGAACTGGCCAGGAAGCACCTCGTACCCCACTTCACCCCGAAGGCGGCATGGCACAGCGACAGCCTGCCCGTCATCGAACGCGGCGAAGGCTGCTACCTCTACGACGTCGACGGCAACGAGTACTTGGACGGATTAGCCGGCTTGTTCTGCGTCAACATCGGTCACGGGCGACCAGATCTGTCGGCTGCCGCAGCTAAGCAGATGGACACGCTGTCCTACTCCACCAACTGGGGTTTCGCACACCCGCCATCCATCGAAGCGGCGACCATGATCGCCGGTTTCGCTCCTGGGGATTTGAGCGAGACCTTCTTCGTGAGCTCAGGGTCCGAGGCCGTGGAGTCAGCCATCAAATTTGCCCGCAACTACCATTTGGCACGGGGAGACGAGAGCCGGTACAAGGTCATCTCTCGCAACTGGGCCTACCACGGAACCACCCTGGGAGCGCTCTCGGTGACCGGCATCCCCAAGTTCCGGGACCCTTACCTGCCGATCCTGTGGGACGGTACCCGCCACGTGCCCAACACCCGGCAGTGCACCTCACCGGACGGTACTCCGGTTGCCGAGTTGTCCTGCGTGCAGGCCGTCGAGGAGACCATTCTGGCTGAGGGCCCGGAGACGGTTTCCATGGTCATTGCCGAGCCAATCCAGAACGGTGGTGGTGCCCTGGTCCCACCCGACGGGTACTGGCAGGAACTCCGCCGCATCTGCGATCGGTATGGCGTGCTACTGGTTGCCGACGAGGTCATCTGCTCATTCGGCCGGTTCGGCCACTGGTTCGCCAGCGAGCGCAACGGCGTGGTGCCCGACATGATTACCTTCGCCAAAGGCGTCACATCGGCTTACCAGCCCTTGGGTGGCATGGTCATCAGGGGCCCGCTGGTCGACGAGGTTTTCGACTCGTCTATTGGTTCGTACGTGCACGGTTCCACCTTCGGGGGTCATCCGGTGGCTACCGCAGTGGCCGTGGCCAACATGACCGCTATGAGCGACGAGGGCGTCATGCAGCACGTTCTGGACACTGAGGACTACTTCACCGACCAACTCCGGGCCATGGGTGAAGCCCATGCCTGTGTCCGGGAGGTCCGGGGTACAGGCTTCTTCTACGCCGTCGACCTGTGCGCGGACTCGGACACCAACCGAGACCTCAGCACGACCCAGGAGGCTGGCCTACGGGGTGGCGTCCTGGGAGGCATGGTCCGCGAGGAGCGCATGACGGTCCGTCCTGACGACCGTGGTTACACAGGCTTGAGCATCTCGCCGCCCCTGGTCGCCGACCGGGCGGTGATCGACGACTTGGTGGCCCGGGTCGACCGGGTGGCCGACCGGGTTGATACCTGGCTGACCGGGAACGACTGACCGGTCTTTGGGTAACAGGCTGACCGGCCTGCTCTACGATCTGCGAGGCTCCACCCAACGCGGTGGGGCAAGGGGAGTGACCAGGTGAAGGATCTCTCAGTAGGTGAGCTAGGCATGGTCTACGAGCTGCCGAAGGGCGGTTCGGTCGAGGCCCTGCAAAACGTCTCTTTCGACCTCAGGGCAGGACGGCTCCTGACGCTGCTCGGGCCCTCGGGGTGTGGGAAGACCACGCTGCTCAACATCATTGCCGGCTTCCTGGCGCCGACCTCCGGTTCGGTCACCCTTGGAGGAGACTCCATCACCGGTCCCGGACAGGAACGAGGCATGGTGTTCCAGCAGGGAGCCCTGTTCGAGTGGCAGACGGTTTCCCAGAACGTGGCCTTCGGACCCCGAATGAACCGGAAGAAGCGTTCGGAGACCGAGACCCTGGTCCGCGACCTACTGTCCACGGTTGGGCTCCAGGGCTTTGGCGACAAGGCGGTCTATGAGCTGTCAGGCGGGATGCAGCAGCGCGTTGCCCTAGCCCGCTGTCTGGCCAACGACCCCGAAGTCATCCTCATGGACGAGCCGCTCGGTGCCCTGGATGCCCTCACTCGGGAGAAGATGCAAGGGCTCATCCTCAAACTCTGGCAGGAGACCGGAAAGACAATCATCCTGGTCACCCATAGCGTGGAGGAGGCCCTCTACCTGGGGGACCGCCTGTTCGTGATGGCCCCCCGGCCAGGCCGGATCGAGCGGGAGTATGAGCTTCCCTTCGCCAAGGAGGGCCTGGACGTGGACCCGCGTGCGATGAAGGCCTCTCCCGAGTTCATCGCCAAGCGGGAGGAGTTGCTGTCCCTCATCTGGGAGATGGAGGAGCAGATCATGGGCCACGAGGGGGCGATGTCATGACCGTCCTGTCCCGCTTCCGACCCGCTGGCCGCAACAGGAGTGCCGGTGCCCGTAAGACGGTGACCTTTGGAGACGCCTCAGAGGTCAAAGGCTCACCGTCGTGGAGTGTCGCATCGTTGATCTTCCTGTTCTTCGTCTGGTGGTGGATCAAACGGGGACCGGACCCCATGATCAACGACCGCACCTTCCCATCACTTCGCCAGAGTTGGGACGCCTTCTTCGAACTCGTGGACATCGGCTACCGGCGGGTCGGGTTGTGGGACCACACCTGGGCCAGCCTGTGGCGGGTGCTCAAGGGCCTCATCTACGGAGTAGTGGTGGGCGTGCCTGTGGGCTTTGCCATGGGACTTTCCAACCGGCTCCGAGGCATCTTCGACCCCGTTGTGGAACTCCTCCGCCCCGTGCCGCCCCTGGCTCTTCTGCCGCTGTTTATCGTGTGGTTTGGCATTGGTGAGGGCTCGAAGGTCAACCTCCTGTTCTTCGCTGCAGTGTGGATCATGGTCATCGCGGCGAGGGCCGGAGTACTGGGCGTGCACGGCTCCAAGGTCCACGCTGCCTACTCGCTGGGGGCCAGCAGGTGGCAGATCCTGCGCTACGTGATCCTCCCGAACGCCCTTCCCGACATCTTTACCGGGATGCGGGTGGCTCTCGGCGTGTGCTGGGGGACCCTGGTGGCCGCAGAGCTCACCGGAACTACCACCGGCCTGGGAGCCATGATCTTTGCTGCCTCGAAATTTTTCCGGATGGACATCGTGGTGGTGTCAATCATCATCATCGGGGTCATCGGCGTGGCCATGGACCTCGTCATGCGGTTCTTGGAACGACGCCTCATCCCCTGGCGTGGTAAGGGCTGACGTCCTCCCGGATGATCCGTCCCACCCCGATTGTCGCCGACTGGTACGCCCGAGCGGCTGCCGATCCGGCCCGGGTGGTTCTGGCCGATGCTGGAGATCCGCGAGCCGACGAGGCGACGGCCCGCCTTATCGACGAGGGTCTAGCCGTGCCGGTTCCCCCGGAAGTGGACCCCACCGACGTCCGTCAGGACGAGGCCGTGGCCCGGGCGATCGAGGCGGGCCTGGATCCCGACGACCCGGTGGTGGCGGCCACCGTGCTGGTCCGGTCCGGAGTAGCTGACGCCGCGGTGGCCGGGGCGACCCGGCCCACAGCCGACGTAGTCCGCGCTGGCCTGCGGGTGATCGGGACGGTGTCGGATGCCGACGTGGTGTCCAGCTGTTTTCTCCTGGTCCTGCCCGACGGCCGTCCGGTGGCCTACGGAGACTGCGGCGTGATACCTGACCCGGATGCCGCCCAGTTGGCCTCTATCGCATTGGCCACTGCCGCTACGTTCGCTGCGCTGGTTGGTAAAGAACCACGGGTAGCCCTGTTGTCGTTTTCGACCCGGGGAAGTGCCGAACACCCAAGGGTTGACAAGGTCCGGGAGGCCACAGCACTGGTTGCCGACCGGTGTCCCGGGCTAGCTGTGGACGGCGAGCTTCAGTTCGACACGGCATGGGTGCCTGAGGTAGCGGCGGCCAAGGCCCCGGGTTCGCCGGTAGCCGGATCGGCCAACGTATTTGTGTTCCCAGACCTGGACAGTGGAAACATTGCCTACAAGATCACTGAGAGGCTGGGCGGAGCCCGAGCCTTCGGGCCACTGCTCCAGGGTCTCGGCGGGGTTCTTCACGATCTGTCACGAGGCTGTTCGGCTGATGACGTCGTAGACGTGGCGGTGATCGCTGGGCTGCAGGCCCGCGCCACAGCCTGACCGACGCCACCTCGTGCCAGCTACCGCTGTCCTCCTAGTTCTCATCTCGACCGTCCTCCACGCGGGCTGGAACACCCGCCTCCACCGGTCGGCTGATCCGGAGACGACTGCGGCCCTGTCTTATCTCCTGGTGGGCATCGTCCTGCTCCCGGCAGTCTGGTTTGATCCACCATCCGAGGTCCTGGGTTGGGTGGTGGCCTCCGCAGCGGCCCAAGGGGTGTACATGGCTTTGCTTGGGACGGCCTACCGGACGGGCAGCCTGAGTGTCGCCTACCCGATTTCTCGGGGTACCGCCCCCCTGCTGGTTGGCCTTGGTGGGTGGTTGCTGCTGGACGAGACGCCGACGGCGGCTACGGCCACCGGACTGGTGGTGTTGGTGGGAGGACTTCTGGTTCTGGCCGGGTTGGGCAACCAACTCCAGGAAAGACGTGCTGTGGTGCTGGCTGCGGTCACCGGCCTGTGCACGGTGGCCTACTCGCTCATTGATGCCCGGTCGGTGGACCTGACGGGATCGCTGGGCTACCTGTCGGTGATCATGATCCTCAGTTCAGGGTCCGTACTCTTGGGTCGACGACCGGGGTGGGCCCGGATGCGGTTCGTACTGGGTAGTTCGGCGATCGTAGGTGCCGGCCAGGGAGGGGCGTATGCCCTCGTCCTGTTGGCTTTTCAGCAGGCCCAAGCTGGGCAGGTGGCCGGGCTACGCCAGATCTCCGTGGTGCTCGGAGTGCTGTTGGCGCGAGAGGCCCTCGGGCCCCGGTCACTCTGGGGTTCTTTGCTGGTGGCTGCCGGAGCCACCCTGGTCATCTGGTAGGCGACCGATGGTCAAATCAGGGTTGACTCACGAAAACAAGATTACCCCTAACTGGAAGGTAAGAGTATCTAACACTAGGATCCGGGGGTGAGCCGAAGAACCCTGGATACGCAGCAGGTGGTGGAGAGCGCGGCAGCTTTGGCCGACGCCGAGGGGCTGGACGCCGTGACCCTTACCCGGGTGGCCGAGCATCTGGGCGTTCGCCAGCCGGCCCTGTACCGCCACGTTGACAGCTTCGACGCCCTTATCCGAGCTCTCGGCCTCCGGGGTCGCGGAATCCTGGCCGACCGCTTGGGGGCGGCTGCCGTGGGAATGGCCGGAGACGATGCCGTGTGGGCCATGGGCGTGGCGTGGCGGTCCATGGTGGCCGACCACCCGGGCCTCTATGCGGCAACCGACCGCTATCCGTGCGCCACAGACCCGGAACTGGAGGAAGCGGTGGAGCGAGTGGTCGAGGTGCTGGGTCAAGCCCTAACCGCCTACGGGCTGAGCGACGTCGACCGCGTCCACGCCGCTCGCTCCATGCGGAGTGTCTTTCACGGTTTTGCCCACCTCGAGTCGGGTGACGGACACCCTTACGCCCTCGATCTGGACGACAGCTTCAACCGCCTGGTCAACCTGCTGTGTGCCGGCATCCGGCAGATGGCAACTGTGCCCGTTTGATCCGACCGAACATTCCGACGGCTCGACGAGTGATTTTGCCATGACCCGCCTTGGCTTCGTCCTGGACTCCGGGAGCTGCATCGGTTGCCATGCCTGCACGGTGGCCTGCAAGAGCGAGCACGATGTTCCGCTGGGCGTCAATCGCACGTGGCTCAAGTACGTGGAGACCGGAACCCATCCGGATACCGAACGCCACTTTTCGGTCATGCGGTGTAACCACTGTGACGACGCCCCATGCATGACCATCTGTCCGACGTCGGCCCTCTTTCGCTCCGACAACGGAGTTGTCGACTTCAACGATGACAACTGCATTGGCTGCAAGGCGTGCATGAACGCCTGTCCATACGACGCCATCTACCTCAACCCGCAGACGAAGACTGCTCACAAGTGCAATTTTTGCAACCACCGGGTGGAGGACGGTCTGGAGCCGTCGTGCGTCGTGGTGTGCCCCACCCAGGCCATCAGGGTCGGGGACCTAGACGATCCGTCGTCGGAGATCTCCCGACTCCACGCCGGCGGCGGGATGGTCCGGTCACCGGAGCAGAACACCCGGCCTAAGGTCGTCTACACGGGTGTCTCGTCGGCATCGCTGGACCCTCTGGCCTCGGCCATCGCCGGCGATGGGATGATCTGGGCAGACACAACACCCGCCCACTCCACGCCCACGTCGGTCGCGTTAACCGCCGCCCCCGTACGGGACGACGGACAGGACATGGCCCGCACCACTTACACCACCCAGCATCCGCCGACCTGGGGATCGATGGTGTCGGGGTACCTGGTCACCAAGGCCATCGCCGCCGGCGTGATGCTGATGGCCGCCCTTCTAGTCCTCCTCGGGCACGGAGACGACCGAATGGCCGTCGGTGTGGTCCCCCCCGTGGTGGCCGGTGTATTCCTGGCTCTCACCGGGGTGCTGCTGGTCGGTGACCTCAAGCAGCCGAAGCGATTCGTCTACCTGTTCACCCGGGGCAACCGAACATCCTGGTTGGTCAAGGGAGCCTGGGTCCTTGGTGCCTTTGCGGCCTGTCTGGCCGCCTGGTGGATCGCCAGCCTGACCGGCGCCGGGGGAGCGCTCGCAGCGCTGGCGGTGCCGACCGCCCTACTGGCCCTGGGAACGGCCGGGTACACGGCATTCCTATTCAGCCAGTGCGAGGGCCGGGACCTGTGGCAGGAACCGCTGCTGCTGCCGGTGCTGGTGAGCCAGGCCGTCATGGCCGGTGGGGCTACCTATTCGCTGCTCGACCTGTTCCTGGACGTCCCGTCCCATGGGGCTATCAAGTGGGCTTTCCTAGCCGGCCTAGTGGCCAACACCGGCCTCGTGGCCGCCGAACTAACTAGCGTGCACTCCCGCCACGTGACTATGGCCCTGGCCGAGTTGCGGTGGGGCGGCCAGCGGAAGCGTTACCGCGAGTTCGTTTTTTGCACGGCCTTCTCGCTGGTGTTCCTTGGCCTGGACGTCGTGTTCGGCGAAATCGTCTTCGACTGGTCCGGTCCGGTCCAGCCGCTCGTCCCCCTGGCCGCCCTATACGGCCTGTTCGCCTACGAGGACGCCTACGTGCGGGCCGGCCAGTCGGTCCCGCTCTCCTAGGCCGCGATCCGGGGCACGACGATGACCACTGACGGGACCACCACCGGACTCTCCGGCTATCCACCCGAGGAGACCTGGGACCACGTGGAGTCCCTGGACGCTGCCGCCTGGCCCACGAAGGTCCGTCGGGCCCATCGCCTCGTTCCCACCACCTGTTTCAACTGCGAGGCCAACTGCGGCCTACTGGCCTGGGTGGACAAGGAGACGGGTCGGATCACCAAGTTCGAGGGCAACCCGGTTCACCCGGCCAGCCGGGGTCGGAACTGTGCCAAAGGCCCGGCCACCATCAACCAGGTCGAGGACCCCGAGCGGATCTTGTACCCGATGAAGCGGGTCGGCGAGCGAGGAGAGGGCCTCTGGGAGCGCATCAGTTGGGACCAGGCCCTCGAGGACATCGGTGGTCGGATCGGCCAGGCGTTCCGCGAGGATCGCCACCACGAGGTCATGTACCACGTTGGTCGGATGGGCGACGACAGCTATATGGAACGGGTGCTCCACTCTTGGGGGATAGACGGCCACAACAGCCACACCAACATCTGCTCTAGCGGTGCTCGGGTGGGCTACGCCTCCTGGATGGGCTTTGACCGACCGTCAGCCGACTTTGCCAACGCCAAGGTGATTTTCCTCATCTCGTCACACCTGGAGGCTGGCCACTACTTCAACCCTCACGCCCAGCGGATCATCGAGGGGCAGCAGAACGGAGCGACCGTCATTTGCGTAGACCCGCGCCTGTCCAACACAGCTTCCAAGGCCGACCACTGGTTTTCAGCGTGGCCGGGAACCGAAGCATTCCTGCTGTTGGCCATTGCTCGCCTGCTGGTTGAGAACGAAACCTGGGATCGGACCTTCTTCGAGCGCTGGGTCAACTGGGAGACTTTCCTTCGGGAGGCCCGACCCGACCTGGATCCAGTGTTCAACAACGTGGGTCCAGCTCTGCTTGACCACTACGCCGACTACACACCGGCTGCTGCGGCCAGGATGTGCGGAGTCGACGAGGACCGCATCAGGACCGTGGCTGATGTCATCGGCGACGGTCTAGGGGCCTTCGCATCGCACACCTGGCGGGCTTCGTCAGCGGGCAATGAAGGTGGCTGGATGGTGGCCCGGTGCCTCCAATTCCTGAACGTTCTGACCGGCTCGGTGGGGACCGAGGGAGGGACCAACGCCAACGGCTGGAACAAGTTCATTCCCGTTACTCCGGTCCACCCAGAACCCCAGGATCGTTGGAACGAACTCCAGTGGCCTATCGAGTACCCGCTCTCCCACCACGAGTTGTCGATCCTGCTGCCCCACTTCTTGAAAGCCGGACGGGCCACGCTGGATACCTACTTCACCCGGGTCTACAACCCGCTGTGGACCAACCCAGACGGCTTTACTTGGATGGAGGTGCTCCGGGATCCGGAGAAAATTGGTTGCCATGTGGCGCTGACGCCGACCTGGAACGAATCGGCGTGGTTCGCCGACTATGTGCTCCCCATGGGGGTCGCCTCTGAGCGCCACGACGTGTCTAGTTTCGAGACCCACAACGGCCGGTGGATTGGGTTTCGCCAGCCGGTTGCCCGGCGCCACCGCGAGTTAGACGGCGAGGTATTCGAGCGCACCTACGAGGCCAACCCGGGCGAGGTATGGGAGGAGCAGGAGTTCTGGATCGATCTGTCATGGCGCATCGATCCGGACGGCTCACTGGGCATCCGGTCCCAGTTCGAGAGCTGGGAGAACCCGGGGACCCCGTTGACCCTCGACGAGTACTACACGATGCTGTTTGATGGGTCGGTTCCGGGCCTTCCTGCAGCGGCCGAAGCCGAGGGCCTTACGCCTTTGGAGTACATGCGGCGCAAGGGCTCGTTTGCCCTCCCCGGAGACCAGGTAAAGGTGTACGAGCGGGACGTACCGGAGGCCGACCTGGTCGGCGCCGACCGCGACGAAAACGGGGTGTGGCGTCGGCCGGGCACGGCCGGCTCCTATCAGTCGCTGGAGGACATCGTCGGCCACATGCCGTTTATTGGCGACGGGTCACCGGCCGTGGACATCAACGGCCAGGCCAAGCTCGGCTTTCCGACACCGTCCAAGAAACTGGAGTTCTTCTCGGAGACGATGCGCGACTGGGGGTGGCCCGAATACACACTTCCGGCCTTCATCCGGAGTCAGGTTCACTGGGAGGATCTGGACCTGTCAGCTGGTGAGCGGATCCTCGTGCCGACATTCCGGATTCCGACCCTGATCCATACCCGCTCGGCCAACAGCCAGTGGCTGAACGAGATCAGCCACCGTCATCCGCTGTGGTTGCATCCGTCGGACGCCGAGAAGTTGGGTATTGAAGAGAACGGCCTAGTTCGTATCACGACCCGGACCGGCCACTTCGTCATCTCGGCATGGCGCACGGAGGGGATCCGTCCCGGTGTGGTGGCGGCTAGTCACCACATGGGCCGTTGGCGATTGGAAGAAGAGGCGGCCCGCTCCTGGGGGGCGGGTAAGGCCTCGATCGATCAGGACGACGACGGCCGATGGCGGCTCCGCCGGGAGCACGGCCAGGAGCCCTATGGGAGCGACGACCCGGACACCGAGCTGATCTGGTGGACCGACACCGGCGTGCACCAGAACCTGACCTTTCCCGTACAGCCTGATCCGATCAGCGGTATGCACTGCTGGCTTCAGCGAGTCACTGTGGCCCCGGCAGAGGCCGGTGACGCCTACGGTGACGTGGTGGTCGACACAGAGGTATCCCACCGCATCTTTGAGGAGTGGCTTGCCAAAACCCGGCCCGGTCCTGGGCCCGGTGGGCTGCGCCGACCTCTGTGGATGGCCCGGCCGTTCAAGCCAAAGGCCACCGCCTACGGCTACGGCGATTGACCGTTGGTGTCGAACGGGTTTCCGTATCGGCTGGATTACAGGTAAGCGTTAGCTGTTAGGTCGGCGGGGACTACTGAGTCGATCACGGTTCGCAGCGTGGACTCGAAGAGCGATGGCAGGTCACTGCTGGTGGCTAGGGCTTCACGGGTTACCGGATCTAGGTCCGGGTCGTCAAGGTCGGCCAGCACCGAGGTGCGGCGATGGTCGGCTGGGACGAGGTCGTCCAGCATGGTGATCACGATGAAGCCACCCACGCACGCCGTGATGGCTCGTAGGGCGTCGCGGGCCGCCTCGCCTACCACCCCGGACTCTTGTAACTCGCGTGCCATGGCCAACTCCAGATGCTGGGCGTGGAGTGACGCAGCCCCGTGGGCGCTGGCTAACCGGCTGATCTCCCGGTGGGTAATGGCGCTCTCCCAGATGAGGCGAGCCACAGCCAGGACGCGGTCGCGCGCCGTTGCGCCCTCCACAGGGGCCTCAGCCAGTCGGGCACCGTGGCGACGGACCAGGGCGGTGATCAACTCGGAGCGGTTGCCCACATGCCAGTAGATGGTGGTTGTGGCCACGTCAAGCTCGTTGGCCAGGCGTCGCATAGTCAGGGCGTCGGCCCCGTCGGTCTCGACCAAGGTGATAGCTCGGTCCAGGATTTCTGTGGCTCCGATGCCAGCCCGGCGTCCAGGGTGTCGGGAATCCCCGTCGGTGGGTTCAGGTGGTGGCATTTCCGGTGCTTTGGGGTTGTGTTCCATGGGTGATCTCTGCAACAGTGTACAAGATCGAATAGGACACTGTCCAAGAGGCGGTTGCTGCCCGAGGACTGAGAAACCGGAGGAATCCATGAACCGCCAGGTCAGTACAGGCGACGAGCCGTACATCGTTGTCTCGTCCGACACCCACGCTGGGCTGCAGTGCGAGGAATACCGTCCGTACCTGGATTCCGCCCTCCACGACGAATTCGATGACTACGTGGCCGAGCGCCACAAGCATCGTCAAATTGCTGAGGAGGTAAACGCCGAGTTTCTTGCCGAGTGGGAAGGCGAGAACGAGTGGGGCCTGCGGGGCGCCTATGACCCGGAGGTCCGCGATCCGGTGCTGGATGCCGACGGCGTGGCTGGCGAGATCATCTTCGCCGACGGCGATGCCGTCACCGGCCAGGAGTCGCCACCTTTCGGCGCGGGCCTGGCTGCCGGCATGATCACTGACTCCCGGCTGGCTTTTGGGGGGGCCCGAGCACACAATCGATGGTTGGAGGAGTTCTGCGCCACCGAACCGGTACGCCGTGCCGGGGTGGCATTGGTGCCGGTTACCCATGATGTGGATCTGGCTGTGGCCGAAGTCGAGTCTTTGGCCGGCCGTCCGGGCATTAAGGGGGTGATGGTTCCGACCATGTGGCACGGTTTCCCGGCCTACGGGTCCGATCACTACGACCGTTTCTGGGCGGCGTGTGCTGATGCCGGTCTGGTCGTGCACACCCACTCCGGTGAATCCGACTTCCGAAGTTACGACAACAACGTGGCTATGTACATCAGCGAGGTCCCGTTCTGGACCCACCGGATCCTCTGGCAGCTCCTCTTCTCCGGGAAGTTCGACAAATACCCAAACCTCCGGTACGCCGTCGTGGAGTGCGGCTCCTATTGGGTGGGCGACCTGCTCTGGAAGGCCGACGTCAACTTCGGGGCCAGCTTCAAGGTCAAGAAGATGGGCTCCCGCATGAAGGGGCTCATCTCCCGCTTGCCGTCCGAGTACTTCGGCACCAACGTGTTCATCGGGGCCTCGACCATGTCGCGCGAGGAGGTCCGGCGCCGACACGTCAATGGCATCGACGCCCTGATGTGGGGCACCGACTACCCGCATCCCGAGGGCTCGTGGCCGAACACCCGGGAGCGGCTCAGGACCGACTTCCAGGACGCCACCGTCGAGGACACCCGTCGGCTGCTAGGCCTCAACGCCATCGACTGCTACGGGCTGGACGAGTCGGGCCTGCGGGTCGTGGCCGACCGGATTGGTCCCACGCCGGAGGACCTGGGCCAGGACCTGGACCAGCGCACACCGCCCGACGCCAGCCGCCACGCCCGGTGGTGGCTGGACGAGTACGGCTGCGAGATGCAGTACGCCTGACCGGAAAGAACGACCACTAGCGAGGACTAGCCATGAGCGAGCACCACATCGTCATCTCGGCCGACAGCCACTGCGGCGCCGACCTCTGGGACTACCGGAACTACTTGGAGTCCAAGTACCACCCGGAGTTCGACGACTGGGCCCGGTCGATCGAGGCCGCCCAGGCCCGAACCGCCGAGCGGTTCAAGGACGCTCCCCGGTCCACCCTGAACGTGGGCGTCGACGGCGATCCAGAGGTGGACGGGAACCGTAACTACGACAGCGACCGCCGCCTCCGGGAGCAGGAGGCCGACGGGGTGGTGGCCACAGTGCTGTTTCCCAACACCCAGCCGCCGTTCGCCCCGTCGGCGGCCAGTCAGTTCGAGGCTCCGCCCTACACCGAGGACATGGAGCACCGCTGGGCCGGGCTGCGGGCCCACAACCGCTGGCTGCTGGACCTGGTGTCCGAGGCACCGGAGCGGCGAGCCGGTATCGCCCAGATCTTCTTGGGCGACGTGGAGGGCTCGGTGGCCGAGATCGAGTGGGCGGCCGAGAACGGGCTCCGGGGCGGGATCCTGGTGCCCGGAGCTCCGCCCGACTCTCCGTTCGAGCCTCTCTACTCGGCGACCTACCGACCGATTTGGGAGGCTGCGGCGGCCAACGACATGCCCCTGAACCACCATTCGGGTGGGGCCACGCCCAGTTTTGGCCAGCACTTCCCAGCCTCCCTGGCCATCTTCCTGCTGGAGGTCTCGTGGTGGAGCCACCGTGGGCTGTGGCACCTCATGTTCTCTGGGGTGTTCGAACGCCATCCCGACCTGCAGTGGGTGAACACCGAGACAGGAACGGCTTGGGTGCCCGACACGCTTGAGAAGTTGGACTCCTTCTACGACCGGATGAAGTACTCGACCTACGGATCGGAGTCCATCTTCGGGGGGATGGCGGTGGCGGAGATGTCACTCCGACCGTCGGAGTACTGGCAGCGGCAGTGTCATGTGGGGGCCAGCTTCCTGCGGCCGTCCGAGACCGAGACGGCCCGCCAGATCGGCGTGGAGAACATCATGTGGGGATCGGACTACCCGCATATCGAAGGCTCCCACCCCTACACCGACGAGCACCTGCGGCTGACCTTCGGCCAGATGACGGAGGAGGAGGCCACCATGATGTTGACCACCAACGTGGCGAAGCTCTACAAGTTCGATGTCGAGAAACTGCGACCCCTGGCCGAGCTGCACTGCCCGACCAAGGCCCACGTGGCCAGTGGCATCGCATACTCGGAGATCCCCGAGACGGCCAAGGGCTGTCCGGGCATGGCTCCGCAGAACCAGACTCAGGAGGTAGACGCTTGAGCGGCCCCCCACCACTCGAGGTCGCCGACTCGATCGCCGTTGTCACCGGTGGGGCCAACGGCATTGGGCGGGGGATCGTCCGGGCCCTGCTGGAGGCCGACGCCACGGTGGTTGTGGCCGACGTCGAGCAAGACGTGATGGACGCCACGGTGGCCGCCCTGTCAGAGTCCCACTCGGGGCGGGTGTCGGGGATCCGCACTGACGTGTCCGATGACTCTTCTGTGGAGGCGCTAGCCGACCAGGTATTCGCCGTGCACGGCCGGTGCAACCTGTTGTTCAACAACGCTGGCGTCGGATCTGGTGGCGGCGGTCGTGTCTGGATGCACGAGCCCAACGACTGGCGCTGGTGCTACGGCGTCAACGTGTTCGGGGTGGCCCACGGCATCATGGCCTTTGTGCCCCGAATGCTGGAGTCGGGCGAGCCGGGGCACATCGTGAACACCTCGTCAGGTGACGGGGGCTTCGCCCCAGTACCGACGGCAGCCCTCTACGCCTCCAGCAAGGCCGCAGTGAGCTGCATGACCGAGTCGCTGGACCACCAGCTCCGGCAGGATTCCGAGGTTATGGGGGCGTCTGTCCTCTATCCGTCGGGTGGGCTCATGGATACCGGCCTGTTCACCTCCCAGAGGAACCGGCCGTTGGAGTTGGAGCGGGTCCGGGGGGGCACCGGTCGGGCAAGTATGACGTTCGCCGAGATGAAGGACCGTTTGGAGAAGGCTGGTCGGATCGTGAAGGTTGCCGATCTAGATGAACTCGGCCGCTTTGTCGTGGAGTGCGTGGCTCGACGCCAGTATGTGATCGGTCGTGAGCTAGATCGGACGGTCGAGTTGCTCCACACCCGGGCCGATGCCATTGGCCGCTTCGAGATGCCCCCACCTCACGACATGGGTCTCTGACCGCCGTCGGTCAGCGGGCGTGTGCGCCCTTTAACGAGACGGTCAGTCCCTCGTTGTTGGCTGGGCGGCTTCGAGACAGGAACGCCCCAGCATCGGCTAGCAGAAACTGGCCGGTGATGCACCGGGCCAGGTCACTGCACAAGAACACAGCCAGGCGGGCCAGTTCGTCGTGCTCGACCATGCGCCGCAGCGGGGTAGCAGCCACCAGGGCCGCCATACGTTCCTCAGTGAAGGCGGCGGCTACCGTTTCCGTGAGGGTGGTCCCTGGGGCGATGGCGTTCACCCGGATTTCTTCGGGGCCCAACTCGACAGCCATGGTGGTCACCAGGTGGTTCACTGCTGCCTTGGCCGCTGCATAGGCCGCGTTGTAGGCCGCCGGACGGGTGGTCTCTCCGGACGTGACAAACAGGATGGATCCCCCGCCCGCCCCGGCCATCACCGCCGCCTCGGCCCGCCCGCACAGTGCGGCCTGGACCAGGTTCTGTTCGACGATGTCCCGCCAGTCGTCGCCTCCGTACTCAACGAACGGCCGGGGCCGTCGTCCCGGGGGGAGCATCCCGACGTTGTTGACGGCTAGGTCTAGGCCACCTAGCTGGTCAACGGTCGCATCGACCAGGGCGTCGACCGCTTCGTCGTCCCGGCAGTCGGCGGGCAGCGCCACGGCTCGCCCGCCCTCGTCGATGATCTCGGCTACCACGGCCTCGGCCCGGCCGCTGAGAAGGTCGTTGACGGCCACCGCGGCTCCAGCCCGAGCCAGCCAGCGGGCGATCTCCCGCCCGATACCGGCTCCAGCTCCGGTTACCAGAGCGTTGCGTCCGGTGTGGTCGATTGCGATGGTCATGTCGGGGTTGTTCCTTCTCGGGCGTCGGTGTCCGGACGGTGGGCTGAGCCGGTAAGCAGGGCTAGGACCTCGTCCACCGCCCCATCAGCCCGAGCTTCGATAGTCGTCTGGTCCACCCCGCCGATTGGATGCTGGACGGAGACCACCCGAAGGTCGGGTAGCCCCAGGTCGGCTGCCGTCCGGTCGGCCAGCGGACGTAGTTCCCCGGTGGCCACCAGGACGGTAGGCAGTCCAGCGGCCTCCAGGTTCACGGTGTCGTGGACACTCCACGACGTGCAACTGCCTCAATCGGCAGTGCCGGTGAGAACCAGTTCCACCTCCTCGACGAGGCGTCCCAGAACCTGATCCTCACACGGGACGGCGGCGTTCTTGACCTCCACAAGGGTCACCTCGGCCCCGGTACGCCGGGCCAGGCGGTCAGCTAGACGGTTCAGCAGGACGTTGGCATTGGGCTTCCGGTTGTCCAAGATCCCGATGCGTCGACCGGCCAGCACCGGGGGTGAGGGAGCCAGGGCGGCCGGCGGGGCACACGTCGGACCGTCGGGTCGGTGTACGTACATGGGGTCTCCTAGGGCTCGACGGGGAGGGTCACGCTACGGGTCATGCCCCAACTGGGGATGACTGAACTGTGCTTGCCGGCCCCCCCCACGACCAGGATCCGGATATTGCCCGGATGTGCGGTCATCGGCGTGGGGGTGTCGTCGTCCAGGTATTCCATCCACGGTGCCCAGGCCCGGAGGCCGAAGGCCCGGGTCAGCTCGCCGGCCGGCAGCCGGGCCTGCTGGAACAGATAGGACGAAACGTCGCGCCGGGACCAGCCGGCCCGGGCACAGGTAGCGGCGTGCTCCGGGCACAGGGCGACCAGGTACTCCCCCTGGCTGATGCAAGCGTTGTTCTGGGCTGTGGTGGCCATGGCCGAGGCCACCTTGTCCAGGATCCGGGCCGGGTGGTCAGACTCCATGTCGTGGACGTTGTGGGGGGCCTCCCCGCAGTGGACGGTTATCGCTGACGGTGAATCCACCCCGACACTGGGGGCGTAGCCTGCCCACGGCGAAGCGTCGAGGTTCTCAGCCACGCAGTACCCGTATTTAGCCGGCCCACCCTGGGTGGAAGCGTCGCCGTCGCCCGGTGTGGCACCGGCGACGTGGAGGAGGATCAGTCGCACGGCCCGGCCGGTGGCGGCGTTGGCTCGGTTCCCGGGTCCGAAGGCTCCGAGCCCGCTGTTGTAGCCGGCGGTCCGGGCAACCTCGCCATGGACTACCAGCAGGGGGGCTACGCAGTGGGTGGTGGCGTTGACGCCCCGCAGGTTGAGCTCGGGTCGGGCCAGGGCCCTGACAGCCGACACCACGACCGGAAGGTGTTCAGGTCGGCATCCAGCCATCACGGCGCTGACGGCGATGGTCTGTCGGGAGGCCTCACCGAACCTGGGGGGCAGGACGGCTACCACCTCGTCGGGGTCAGTGCCGCCACATCCGGACAGCATTTCAGCAACCCGTTCCGGGGTGGGGGCGATAACCGGGAGGCCGTCGCCCCAGCCATGGACGGCCAGCGAGGCTGTCACGTCCCCGTCGTCGGGGATTTCCAGCAGGTCAGCAGTGTCTACAGACATTAGACATAAGTCTTACTGATATCGACTAGGTTGGCAAGTACGCCAGGAGGGGCGCGTGAAATGGCTGCACGACGAGGGGTGACTGCCGACCGGGTTGCCGCGGCGGCACTGGCTGCTCTGGACGAGGCCGAGAGGGTGATCGACGTGCGACCGTCGGCGGTGGCCAAACGCCTGGGAATCCGGAGTCAGTCCCTCTATGCCCACGTAGACGGAGCGGCAGGGCTTCGCCGCCTGCTAGCCCTGCGGTCGCTCGATGACTTGGCCGAGGCAGTGACTACAGCTGCCGTAGGACGGTCCGGTCGGGACGCCGCCGAAGGCGTAGTCCGGGCCCACCTGTCGTTCTCTCTGGCCCACCCGGGCCGGTTCAGCGCGGCTATTCACCCACCCGGAGGGGATCCCGACCTGGAGGCCGCTATTAACCGGGTCAGTCGCCCATTGCAGACCGTCCTGCAGTCCCTGGGCCTGGACGATGGGTCCCGAGTGCACTGGACGCGCCTGCAGTTGGCCGTCACTGCTGGATTCGCCTCTCTGGTCCACGGTGAACAGCTGACCCTGGCTCCCGGAGTCGACGACACGGTGGAACATCTGGTAGCCATGCTGCTCGGGCACCTAGACGCCATGGTCGGTACCGGCCTACCGGCGACTAGCGGGTCCTAGGCGAGGCGGATTCGGACACGACGGTGACCGGGTCGGGGACCCGGTCACCGGTATGGCGGAAGGTGTGGGATTCGAACCCACGGTGACCCGGAGGCCACAACGGCTTTCGAGGCCGCCCCATTCGTCCGCTCTGGCAACCTTCCGCCGCCGAGACTACTGAGGTGCCGCTGGGCGGCCAACCGAGCATCGCTTCAGCGACGGCTGGCGAAGAACCGGGTGAGGAGAGCCGCGCCCTCGTCTGCCCGGACACCGGGAACGACGGCGAATTCGTGGTTGAGGCGGGGGTCCACCCCAAAGTGGTAAAGGGAGCCGGCCGCCCCTGCCTCCTCGTTAGCCGTCCCCCAAACCACCCGACCGACTCGGGCCGCCCAGGCGGCGCCAGCACACATGGGGCAGGGTTCCAGCGTCACGACCAGCGTGGCGTCTTCCAGGCGCCACGATCCGACGGCCGTTGCGGCATCCCGGAGGGCTAGGACCTCGGCGTGGGCTGTGGGGTCGCCGGTTCCCTCACGCTCGTTGTGGCGCCGGGCCACCACCCGACCGCCCACTGCCACCACGGCGCCGATTGGCACCTCACCGGCTTTTGCTGCGGCCTCCGCCTCAACCAGGGCTATGCCCATGAGGTCATGGTCAGTCGACCCGGGGTCAATCGAGGAAGCTTGGTGCTGGTCCACCCGGTCGACGATAGGCCCAGGCGCGGAGGCACCCGTCCTCGAGCGTGGCGGCCAGGTGATCTGCGGCACCCCGGGAGTTCCGCTGAGAGCTGCTGCCTTCCGGCCCTGACTCGGTTCACGGGCTCCGGTCGCACAGGACCCGACCGCCACACTCCAGAACGGGTGCCCGACAACGA
>PBDJ01000023.1 GCA_002717365.1 Acidimicrobiaceae bacterium
CAGCAGCGTTTCGGGCACCACCCAAAACGCACAAGAGACCAACGTTTCCGCTGGTCACCATGGTGGGCCGTGAGGGACTCGAACCCCCGACCCCCTGCGCGTCATACGTTTTTCGACCCTCTTGGTCCTCATGTAGCGCTTGACCTTCATCATGTCCTGGGCCGGGATTCCGTCCGTAATGCACACGCAGTGCCTGATACCGGCGTTGGCCGCCTCCATGATGGCGTCGGCAGCGAAGGGTGGTGGCACAAACACGATGCTGGCCTCGGCGCCCGTTTCGTTGACGGCGTCGCGTACGGTGTCAAAGACCGGTAGCCCAAGGTGGTCGCTGCTGCTTTTACCGGGAGCCGTACCACCCACAAGGTTGGTCCCGTACTCGATCATCTCCTCGGCGTGAAAGGTTCCCATGCGACCGGTGAACCCCTGAACAATGACCGGGGTTTTCTCATCAACGATGATGCTCATGTCAGTTCGCCTCCCATGAAACCGCGGCCACGGCTTTTTCACCGGCCTCAGCCAGGGTTTCAGCCGTGATCAGTTCGACGTCGCTCTCGGTGAGGATTCGGTGTCCCTCCTCGACGTTGGTCCCCGACAGCCGAACAACCACCGGGACCTTCACCTCAAGGTCGGTCATCGCCTTGACCACTCCCTCGGCCACCCAGTCGCAACGGTTGATGCCGGCGAAGATGTTGACAAGGACCGCTTCCACCCGCTCATCGGACAGCACCACCTTGAACGCCTTGACCACCCGGTCCGGGGAGGCGCCACCACCGATATCCAGGAAGTTGGCCGGTTCCCCACCCGAATGCTTGATCATGTCCATGGTGGCCATGGCCAGGCCGGCACCGTTGATGATGCAACCAATGTTCCCGTCGAGACCCACGTAGCTAAGTCCGCGGTCAGAGGCGTTCATCTCCCGGGGGTCCTCTTGGGATTTGTCCCGAAGTTCTGACACGTTCTGGTGCCGGAACAGGGCGTTGTCGTCGAAGCTCATCTTGGCGTCGAGGGCCAGTAGACGGCCCTCTTCGGTCACCACCAACGGGTTGATCTCCAACATTGTGGCGTCCAGGTCCCGGAAGGCCCGATAGGCACCCAGCAGTAGATGTTCGGCCTGGGATACGAGTCCGGCTTCAAGGCCGCAAGCAAACGCCATCTCTCGAGCCTGAAAGGCCTGCAGGCCGACGGCTGGCTCGATGGAGATCCGCACGATGGCGTCGGGGTCGGTCTCGGCTATTTCTTCGATCTCCATGCCGCCGGAACCGGACATCACAAGCATGATCCGTTCGGACTGCCTATCCAGGACCATGCTCAGGTAGATCTCACTACCGAAGGACACCACCGGTTCGACGTACAGGCGATAGATGCCCTTTCCGGCAGGACCGGTCTAGTTGGTGACCAGCCGACGTCCCAGTAGGTCGTCGGCGGCCTCCCACACCTCGTCCTCGCTGTCGCACATCCTGATGCCACCGGCCTTACCGCGGGCCCCGGAGTGCACCTGGGCCTTCACGACCCACTGCCCGCCACCGATCTCCTTGGCCCGGTAGGCCGCCTGTTCCGGGCTATAGGCGAGGCCGCCGTTTGCGATCGGTACGTCGTACTCCGCTAGCAGGGCCTTGGCCTGTTACTCGTGAATGTCCATGGGTGCAGGTCCCCCGTCCCCTCGTCACGACTACTTGTTCTCGATAGCCGCGGCCTGGGCCACGACGTTCTCAGCCATGCGGGCCGACGCGGCGTCGATCATCCGACCGTCTAGTTGGGCAGCGCCACGACCCTCGGCCGCTGCCTCCTCGAGCGCGACCAGGATCCGATGGGCCCGGTCCACCTCGGCAACCGGCGGCGAGAAGACCTCGTTGGCCAGGGCGACCTGGGATGGGTGAATGGCCCACTTGCCCTCGTAGCCAAGGGCGGCCGCTCGACGGGCGCCGTCTATGTACCCGTCCGGGTCATTGAAGTCACCGAACGGACCGTCAATGGGGCGGAGACCGTAGGCCCGACAGGCCACCAGCATCCGGGAGAGGGCCTGGTGCCACTGGTCCCCCGGATAGTCCGGGTGAAGCCCGCCGGCGTTGGTGGTCCTGGCCCGGCAACTGGCCGCGTAGTCAGCCACCCCGAAGTGCATGGCCTCCAACCGCGGACTGGAGACGGCGATGGACTCCACGTTGGCCATGCCGAGGGTGGTCTCGATGAGGGCCTCGATGCCGATCTTCTCCGTGAGGCCACAGGCCTCTTCGATCTGGCTAACCATGGCGTCCACCATGTAGACGTCGGCGGCCACACCCACCTTGGGGATCAGGATGGTGTCCAGGTGCTCGCCGGCCTGCTCCACCACGTCGACGACGTCGCGGTACATGTAGTGAGTGTCGATACCGTTGATGCGGACCGAAATCGTCTTGCCCAGACCCCGCCAGTCGATGTCCCGGAGGCCCTCGATGACATTTAGGCGGGCTTGGACCTTGTCACCCGGAGCCACCGCGTCCTCTAGGTCCAGGAAGACGTAGTCGACGTCGCTGGCCGCCGCCTTCTCAAACAGAGCAGGGGTGGATCCAGGAACGGCCAGCTCGCTTCGCTGGAGCCGCTGGCGGGCTGGCGCATAACGGGTGTGGCTCATCGGTACTCCGGTGGAAAGTGGCGGATTCGGGACGAAGGACGGACCGGTTTCCGGTGCACGGTCCGGTAACCAGCTCCCGTCGGCTGCCCCTTTGAAGCCGACCTCCCCTCATGTTGCCTATATCCTGCCCGAGTTTTTCCTCATATTCAAGTAGGTGGAACTAGAAGGGCGATTTGGGGTAGTTTTTCCAAATGTCGTTGGCACCCCCCGTGACGCCGGACCGTGGTCCGGAACCCTCCGACGCTGCCCTGCGATCCGACATTCGGCGCCTCGGAAACCAGCTCGGCAACACTCTCGTCCGCCAGCACGGCGAGCCCCTGCTCGACGCCGTAGAGCGGGTCCGGACATTGACTCGAAACCTTCGGGACCGGGGATCCAACGAGGACGTAACGGCAGAACTCCACGACCTGTTCGACGACACCGACGTCGCCCACGCCATCCTGCTGATCCGTGCCTTCACCGTGTACTTCCACCTGGCCAACGTGGCCGAACAGGTCCACCGGATCGAGGACCTGAACTCTGGCTCGCCAAACTTCGCCAACCAGTTCGAAGAGACCATCCAGGTCCTGACCGATTCAGGTATCGCTCCACAGGAGATCTCCCAGCTGGTTGCCCGGGCCGAATTACGGCCGGTGTTCACCGCCCATCCCACCGAGGCGTCTCGCCGAGCCATTCTGGACAAGCTGGCCATGGTCAGTCGTCTTATCGAACAGCGCGGCGAGAGTCGCCGGACCAAAGCCGACCGTCGTCGCATCGACCGGCGCATCGAGGAGCTGGTCGAGGCCATCTGGCAGACCGACGAGTTACGTCACGTCCGACCTGAACCCCTAGACGAGGCCCGGGCCGTCCTGTACTACCTTGACCTGACCGTCCGTGAGGCTGTACCCGAGCTTCTGGACGAGATGCAAGCCGCTCTGCGGTCTATCGGCCAAGCTCTTCCCACGGATCGCGCCCCCATACGCTTCGGCTCCTGGGTGGGCGGCGACCGGGACGGCAACCCGAACGTGTCCCCAGCCACCACCGACCTAGTTCTGAGCCTCCAGCGGCGGCGAGCCTTGGAGATCCTCGTGGACGAGGTGGGGGCACTTGGCCACGAGTTGAGTGTCAGTACCCGCGTCCACGGGGTGTCCGACGAGCTCCAGGAAGCTGTCGACGCTGATCGTCCGGCACTCAAGGACGTGCAAGGCCGGGTCGACTGGTCGGAGCCCTACCGGATCCGATGTGAGGCCATCCGACGACGGCTCGTGGCCAGCGCCGACGGCGACACCAGCCGGCGCGGCTACCAGACGCCGGCTCACCTTGACGCTGACCTGGAGGTAATCGAGCGATCCCTGCGTGAGAACAGTGGCGACCTCCTGGCAGACGGCGTCCTGTCCCGGGTACGCCGGATCCTTCGGGTGGTCGGCTTCCACTTCGCCACGCTGGATATCCGAGAGCATTCGGACCGGCACCACGAGGCACTGGCCACTCTCTTCGCCGCTACCAATCTCGACTACGCCGGGACCTCCGGCGCCGATCGAGCCGATCTTCTGGCCACCGAACTGGCCAGCCGCCGACCGCTGGCACCACCCAGCACCCCAGACGACACCGGGGCACTGGCCCTGTTTCGCACCCTGCGCACGATCATGGACCGGGACGGCGATGACGTCATCGAGAGCTACATCGTCTCCATGACCCAGGGAGTCGAGGACGTGCTGGCTCCTGTGGTCCTGGCCCGCGAGGTCGGGCTGGTCGACCTTGCTCATGACACGGCCCGCCTGGGTTTCGTCCCCCTGTTCGAGACCATCGACGACCTGCGTTCCATCGGCCCCACCCTGCGATCCCTGTTTGCCGTCAAGCCCTACCGGCAGATCGTCGACATGCGGGGCGGCACCCAAGAGGTCATGGTCGGCTACTCCGATTCCAACAAGGACGGCGGGATCACTACCTCCCAGTGGGAGATCCACAAGGCCCTGCGAGTCATCCGGGATGTCTCGACGGAAACCGGGATCCCCATCCGGGTGTTCCACGGTCGGGGCGGGACCATCGGCCGGGGGGGTGGGCCGACCCACGCCTCAATTCTCTCCCAGCCCAACGGGGTCCTAGATGGAGAGGTCAAATTCACCGAGCAGGGCGAGGTGATCGCGGACAAGTACGGCCACCCGGAAATCGCCCGCCGGAACTTGGACCTGGCGTTCACCGCGGTACTGGAGGCCTCCCTGGCCCACAAGTCCCCCCGCCACGACGAGGACACCGTCACGCGTTGGTATTCGATCATGGATGGCATGGCCAACGATGCCTACGCCGCCTATCGCCGGTTCGTGGAGACCCCGGGTTTGGTCGAGTACTTCACCACCTCGACTCCGGTCGAGGAGTTGGGGGAGATGAACATCGGCTCTCGGCCAGCTCGACGTCGGGGCGCTACCGCAGGTATCGCCGACCTTCGGGCCATCCCGTGGGTGTTTGGTTGGACTCAGTCCCGCCAGATCATTCCCGGCTGGTTTGGGGCCGGAAGCGGGCTCGGCGCCTGCCGGGCTGCCGGCCACGGCGACGAGATGCGCGGGATGTTCGAGAACTGGCAATTCTTTCGTACGTTCATCTCCAATGTGGAGATGACCCTGACCAAGACTGACCTGACCATCGCCCGGCACTATGTGGAACGCCTCGTGGACCCCTCGCTCCACCACTTGTTCGCCACCGTGGTCGATGAATACCACCGAACGGTCGACGAGATCAGGGCTATCACCGGCGAGAGCCTGCTGGCCGAGAAGCCAATGCTGCGCCGAACGCTGGCTGTCCGGGACGCCTACCTGGATCCCATTAACGTCTTGCAGGTCGAGATGCTCCACCGATCCCGAGCCGGTGAAGTCTCCGAGGAGCTCCAGCGGGGTCTATTGCTGACCATCAACGGCATCGCCGCCGGAATGCGCAACACCGGCTGAGCGGGTCCGGGCTAGCCGGGCTCGGAAAGTACGAGGGCCAGCTCACGGAGCGAGTCCAAGGAGTGGCCCTCCACGAAGCTATCCACGTGGGGTAGAGCAGCAGCCATGCCCCGGGCCAGCGGGGCATACCCCGGGCTGGCCTTCAGCGGATTCACCCACACCACCCGGTGGGCCACCCGTTGCAGGCGGGCCATCTGCTCACCCAGGGCCTCGGGCTGACCGCGATCCCAGCCGTCGGACAGCACCACGACGACGGCTCCCCGGGCCATACCCGGGACCCCCCAACGGTCGTTGAAGGAACGCAGTCCTTCACCCAGCCGGGTCCCACCCGACCAGTCGGTAACGGCCTCGGCGGCCCGAGCCAGGGCGGCGTCGGGGTCACGGGTCGACAACTCGCGGGTCAGACGGGTCAGGCGTGTTCCTAGGGCAAAAGCCTCCACGTCGCGACGGCCGACCATGGCTGCGTGGAGGAACCGGACGAGGGCCCGGGCATAGGGCTCCATCGACCCCGAGACGTCCAGGAGCAACACAAGGCGGCGGGGCCGCTCCCCGGGTTCGGCGAACACCCGGCGCATGGGCTCTCCCCCGGTTCGCAACGCTTCTCGCACGGTCCGGCGGAGATCGGGGCGACCCCGACGAGAGGTGGGTCGGAGCCGACGACAGCGCCGGGTGGCCCCGAACAGCCGCAGCCGGGACATGAGGTCGTGGAGCTCGGCCAGCTCCCCGTCAGTGCATTCGGCGAAGTCTCGAGATCCGAGCACCTCAGCTCGGGACCAGCGCACACTCAGGTGATCGTTGCCCCGGTCCTCCACCTCCTCGGTGGAGTCTGGGGAATCGTCGGCAGTGTCGAGGACCAGGGTGACCGGTGAGTGCTCTACTGGGACCTGACCACTGGTCGGTGCCCCCGTCCAGTGGTGCGCGAAGATCGCGTCGAACCGCTCCACGTCCTCCGGTCGGCGGACCAAGGTGGCCCGGCCCGACCAGTAGACACCGGACCGGGTGGTGGCACCGACTTCAGCCACGGCCCGTCCGAACTCCAAGGTGCATCCGGGGGGAACATCCAACCCGGCCCGACGGAGCTCGTTGACAAAGCGAACTAGGTGACGGTCCAGGGTGAGCCCAACCTCAACAGCCACCGCTCAGGCCTCGCGCAGCAGACCAACCACCTCACCGAAGCCGCGGGACCGCAGACGGTCTTGGTCCTCGCGGTATTTGAGGAGGGTCCCAATGGTGAACTCCATGGCCGTCTCGTCGAGGTCATCCACCCCCACCAGCACCAGGGCCTCGGCCCAGTCCAGGGTCTCGGCCACACCAGGTGGCTTGTAAAGACCCATGTCCCGAAGTTCGGCGGCCACCGTCGCCACATCCCGGGCTAGGGCGGCCGGCACATGGGGAGCCCGGACCCGCAGGATCTCCACCTCGCGGTCCACGTCTGGGTGCTGGACCCAGTGGTAGAGGCACCGGCGTTTGAGGGCGTCGTGGACGTCGCGGGTGCGGTTTGAGGTAATCACCACCACCGGCGGGATCTCGGCCCGAAAGGTCCCCACCTCGGGAACGGTGACGGCGTAGTCGGACAAGATCTCCAGCAGGAAGGCCTCAAACTCGTCGTCGGCTCGGTCCACCTCGTCGATCAGTAGCACCGGCGGAACTCCAGACGAGGCAACCAGCGAACGCAGCAGCGGTCGTCGGACCAGGAAGCGTTCGTCGTAGAGCTCGTCTTCCAAGTCGGCCACCTCGGCCTGGTCCGTGGCGCCTGCCGCCTCGGCGGCTCGTAGGTGTAGAAGTTGGCGGGAGTAGTCCCACTCGTAGACGGCTTGGGATGCGTCAAGNCCCTCGTAGCACTGGAGGCGGATCANCTCACCTCCCGTCCAAGATGCCAGTGCCCGGGCNACCTCGGTTTTTCCCACGCCGGCCTCGCCCTCCAGAAGCAGGGGGCGGTGGAGACGCAGAGCCAGNTAGATGGCGGTNGCNAGGCCCTCATCAGCCAGGTAGTCCTGGTCGTATAGGGCAGAGANNACCTCGTNGACCGANGCGACCTCGTTTGCTGNNGAAGCCNGAACCATGCCNNTCAGGCTAGGGCGATGANGNNCGNNGTCAGCCGTCCGACGCCCGGAGCGATCAGCAGCCTGCTTCTTCCAGGCCTCGGCGGGTGAGGACCCGGGCCAGGTGACACCGGTACTCGACCCCGGCGTTGAGGTCACTGGGCGGCTCCAGACCGTCGGCGGCCACACCAGCTGCGTCGGCAGCCGACGTTCCGGAGTCCACGGCTGCCTCCACCCCGGCGGCCCGGACGGGTCGGGAGTCCATGTTGACCAAGCCCACCCCACACGAACCGCCGTCGACCACCACGGCGGCTCCCACGATGGCCCAGTCCTGAGCACGTCGGTTGAACTTCTGGAACGACCAGCGAGCGTCGGGCATACGGGGAATCCGAACCTCGACTAGGAGCTCGTCGGGGGCCAGATCGGTTTCCAGAAACCCGGTAAAGAAGTCGTCGACGGCTACCTCTCGGCGTCCGGCCGGTCCCAGAACGACTAGCGAACCCCGCAGGGCGATCAGGGCGGCCGGAAGATCGGACGCTGGGTCGCCGTGGGCCAACGAGCCCCCGAGGGTGCCCCGGTGACGTACCTGAGGATCTCCAACCTTGGACGTAGCTGCTGCCAGCAGGCCAGCCTGTGCCCGTACGAGTTCGCTGGTCTCTACGTCTCGGTGGCGAGTCAACGCCCCGATAGCCAGCACGTCGCCGTCCTCTCGAACGTACGACAGGTCGGACAGCCGGCCGATGTCGACCACCAGGGCCGGGGCGGCCAGCCGGTACTTCATGAGCGGCAGAAGCGAGTGGCCACCAGCCAGGAGTTTGGCGTCATCTCCATGCTCGGCCAGCAGAGCCAGAGCGTGCTCGGCTGAGGTGGCCCGCTCGTAGTCGAAAGCGACCGGGATCACTGCGACGACCCGGCGGCTTTCAGGACGGCGGCCACGATGTTGTGGTAGCCGGTGCACCGGCAGAGATTCCCCTCCAAGCCTTCGCGCACCTGGGCCTCGGTCGGGTCGGACACCTCGTCGAGCAGCGAGATGGCAGCCATAACCATGCCGGGGGTGCAGTAGCCGCACTGCAGGGCGTGGCACTCATGGAAGGCCTGCTGCATGGGGTGCAGCGTGTCGTCATCGGCTAGGCCTTCGATAGTGGTCAGGTCCTGCCCGTCGGCCTGGACGGCCAGCATCGTGCACGACTTCACGGCCTCGCCATTCAGGTGGATAGTGCAGGCCCCGCAGGACGACGAATCGCAACCAATGTTGGTGCCGGTCAGGCCGGCCTGCTCACGCAGGTAGTGGACCAGGAGCGTCCGAGGTTCGACGTCGTGGGAGACGTTGGACCCGTTGACAGTCATCGATACCTGCATCGGCCCCCCCTCCTTCGAGCCGCTTGGCTTCGGTCTGAGACAGCGCACACTACCGGTGGTCGTTGGGTGGGACGACACCCGCCACCGGACCGCTCAGTCGGCGAAGGGCCAGATCCCGGGTACCAAGTACTCGGACCGGGGGGGCGGAAGTACAGCGTAGGCCTCCTCGTCCGGTCGGATCAGGTTGTACTCGCTACGGGCCCGACGCTCGATCTCCTCGTCGGTTTTGAGAGCGTCAATCCGCTCTTCGTACAACCGGTTGACAGCCTCCACCTCGGCCACCTCGACTCGGAGTTCGGCCGTGCGCTCTCTCTGCTCCAGCCAGTCGCGAAACGGCACCACGCCCAGCGTTAGGGCGGCCAGCACAGCGGCCACGGTCACCCCCAGAAAGGCCAGGCGGCGGGTGACGGCGGACCGCACGGGGATCAGCCGCCGGCCAAGGCGGCCCGACCGCGGAAGGCGGCCGCTTCGCCCAACATCTCTTCGATGCGTAGGAGCTGGTTGTACTTGGCCACACGGTCGCTGCGGGCTGGCGCACCGGTCTTGATCTGGCCGCAGTTGGTGGCCACAGCCAGGTCGGCGATGATGGTGTCTTCGGTTTCGCCGGAGCGATGCGACATCACGACCGTCCACCCGTTGGCGTTGGCCAGCTCTACGGCTTCCAGAGTCTCAGTGAGCGTGCCGATCTGGTTGACCTTCACCAGGATGGAGTTGGCCACACCAGCGTCTATACCCCGTTGCAGCCGCTGTACGTTGGTCACGAACAGATCGTCACCCACCAACTGGACACGGTCCCCGATGGCGGCGTTCAGGGCAGACCATCCGTTCCAATCGTCCTCGGCCATCCCATCCTCGATGGACACGATCGGGTAGCGGGTTGAGAGGTCGGCTAGGTAGGCAGCCATCTCGTCGGGCGACAGGCTCCGCCCCTCTCCTGAGAGGTGGTAGGCACCGTCCCGGAAAAACTCGGTAGAGGCGGCGTCCAGAGCCAAGGCCACGTCGTCGCCCGGGACCAGCCCGGCCTTCTCTATCGCTTCAACCAGTAGCTGTACCGCCTCCTCGTTGGACCCCAGGTCGGGAGCGAACCCACCCTCGTCGCCGATAGCCGTGGCTAGGCCGCGCTCGGAGAGCACCTTCCTGAGTATGTGGTAGCACTCGACCCCCCAGCGCAGACCCTCGGAAAATGAGGCGGCGCCTACCGGCATCAGCATGAACTCCTGGAGGTCAACGTTGTTGTCGGCGTGCTCCCCACCGTTGAGCACGTTGAGCATGGGCACCGGAAGCACGTGGGCGTTGGCCCCGCCGACGTAACGGAACAGCGGCGCCTCGGCGTCGGCTGCCGCGGCTCGGGCCACGGCGAGGGACACCCCCAGGATGGCGTTGGCACCTAGGCGACCCTTGTCGTCGGTTCCGTCTACGTCACAGAGCGTCTGGTCGACGGACCGTTGGTCGTAGGCGTCCAGGCCGTGGACGGCGGCCGCCAGCTCACCGTTCACGTTGCCCACCGCTGTCGATACACCCTTCCCGGCCCATGTCGGACCGTCATCGCGGAGTTCCACTGCCTCGAACTTGCCGGTCGACGCGCCGCTGGGGACCATGGCCCGGCCTGACGCCCCTCCGGCCAGAACCACGTCCACCTCGACCGTCGGGTTCCCCCGGCTGTCTAGGACCTGCCGTCCGACGACAACCTCGATGCTGCTCACGATCCGTCTCCTCCGGCCTTTCGCTCCGACGCACGCCCGGAAAACCGTGCGGTCGGACCGCTCGGGACGTCCTTGGCCGCCACGGTCGACACTGACAACGCTAGCCGTGTCCAGGCTCAGCCAGGGCTCGCTTTTGGTAGTGGGCCGCCACCGTGGACTCCACCTCACGGAGGTCAATGCCGTCGATGGCGGCCAGGGCCTCGGCCCGCCGCACCAGACGGGTGAACCGAGCCACCGCCCCCCGTAGGGCGTCCTCGGCGTCTAGGCCGTCGTCGTGGGCCGTAGCGGCCAGAGACAGCAGCAGGTCGCCGAGGGCGTCGGGATCGGTCGATGGGTCGCCGACCGGTCCGTCGGGCTCCAGGCCCAGCCCGCCGGCCCGCCGTAACACCTTCTGGGCCGCAGCCAGGGAGGGAAGGGTTGGCGGAATCCCGTCCAGGGCCGACTCACGGCCCTTCTCCGCCTGCTTGATCCGGTCCCAGTTGGTCAGGACCTGGCCGGAGTCTTCGGCCACCACGTCCCCGAATACGTGGGGATGGCGATGGCGAAGTTTGTCGTGGATGCCTCGAGCCACGTCGGCTAGGTCGAAACGCCCGTCGTCATTGGCGATCCGGGCGTGGAACACCACCTGAAAAAGCAGGTCTCCTAACTCTTCCTTCAGGTCCTCAGATCCTCGACCTGTCGCCTCGTCGTAGGCGTCGAGCGCTTCCAGCAGCTCGTGGGCCTCCTCCAGGAGGTAGGGGCGCAGCGACGAGTGGGTCTGCTCGGCGTCCCAAGGGCAATCCCGGCGGAGGGTGGCCACCAGTTCGACAAAGCGCTGAAGATCGTCGGTGACGACGGGCTGTCGCTTGGTCACGACCCCAGCCGGGCCAGGGCGGGAGCCAAAGGTCCCGGCGGCGGTGCAACTCGGCCCACGGCGGCGTCCCAGGTGCCGTAGCGGGATTCGACTTCGATCGTACGGGTCAGCCCGGCGACCTGGAGAAGGGCAGCTGAACGGCGCTGACCCAACTCTGCAAACGGAACCGGGTCGACTCGCTGAACCTCGTCGATGCGGATCACGTGGAAACCGAACTGGCTGGGCACCGGGCCGACCAGGGTCCGACCCTCGGCTAACGCCCCGAGGGCGGCACGTTCAAAGGTCGGGACGAAGGCACCTAGTGGCACACAACCCAGGACGCCGCCGTTCTGTCCAGACCCCGGGTCCTGGGACACGTTGCCGGCCAAAATGGCGAAGTCCTCGCCCTGTCCGAGCAGGTGGAGGACGGCGTGGGCGTCGTCCTCTTCTGAAACCAGGATGTGGCTGGTACACAGGTCGTGGCCGAGTAAGGCAGCATTGCCGTCGTAGGCAGCCTGTACGCCGGGAACGCCGACCTCCACCAGGTCCAGGGCGGCCTGCCATCTACTGATCCGGGGAAGGGTTGGGTCTCCGGGATCGATTCCGGCGGCCAGCAGCCGGTCCCGGGCGGCCGCCCGGTCGTCGTCGGTGACTACTACGCCGTTCTCGGCCAGTAGGTCGACCAGGGCCTCGTAACGGACGTATCGGTCCACCACGCCGGCTGTCACAACGGAGTCGAGGTTCTCGCCGGCCGGTTGGCCGGTGACCTCCGACACCAGGGTGGCTACGGCGTCTCGGTCCAGCGTGGAGGCCCCCACCCGGACGGCGACGGTCGTCGATCCGCATGCCGTGACCACCAGTAGGAGCAGCGCGACCATCAGAAGGCGGCTAAACGACAGAGGACGGAAAGTGGGTACCACGATAAGTGGATGCTAGGGGACGGTCAGGCCGGGTCGTCGGTCTGGTTGGTCGGGACCGCCTCGGCGACTACCGGCACGAGGTCTTCCAGCATCTGGGTAAGTGCACCGGCCGGGTCGTCTTTGCCTACCGGCAGGAGGAGTTGTCTAGGCCCTTCCTTGTAACGGGCGTCGCCGTGAAGCCGAGCTAGCCGGGTCTGGCGACTCAGAGGCAAGACCACTGGGGCACAGCGGGCCAGAAGATCGGGTCCACCCAGCCCTGGGCCCCGGGTGGCTACTACGGAGGTGATGCCCCGAGCCACGCAAGCCGTCCGCAGGCGGGACACGGCCAGCAGAGCCTGGGCGGGCTCTGGCACCGGACCGTACCGGTCCTCCCACTCGGCTTGCACAGCATCCACGTCGGCCGGGTCCGGGCTGGTCCCGGCGGCAGCCAGACGCCGGTAGGCCTCCAGTCGGAGGTCGCTACGCGACACGTAGTCGTCGGGCAGGTGGGCGTCGATCGGGAGTTCGACGCGGATCTCCGGCACGTCGGGTGTCGTGATCCCAGCTAACTCAGCCACCGCCTCGGTAACCATCTGGCAGTAGAGGTCGTAGCCGACCGCGGCGATGTGACCGCTCTGGCCGGTGCCCAGCAGGTTCCCGGCCCCCCGGATCTCCAGGTCTCGCATGGCGATCCGAAATCCCGATCCCAGTTCAGTGGTCTCGCCGATGGTGCGAAGTCGCTCGTGGGCCTCCTCGCTGAGAGCCCGATCCGGAGGGGTGAACAGGTAGGCGTAGGCCCGCTGGCCGGCGCGACCCACCCGACCCCGCAGCTGATGAAGTTGCCCGAGGCCCAACAGGTCGGCTCGGTCCACCACCAGCGTGTTAACGGTTGGCATGTCGATGCCCGACTCGATGATGGTGGTGCACACCAGGACGTCGTACCCGCCGTCCCAGAAGTCCATGACCACTGATTCCAGGGAGGCCTCGTCCATCTGGCCGTGAGCCACGGCTACCCGGGCCTCCGGCACCAACTCGCGGACCCCGCCCGCCACCTGGTCGATGTCGTGCACCCGGTTGTGCACGAAGAAGACCTGACCTTCTCGGAGCAGTTCTCGGCGGATGGCCTCGGCCACCGGCCGCTCGTCATAGTCGCCAACGTAGGTCAGGATCGGCTGACGGTCGGCGGGTGGGGTGTTCAGGAGGCTGAGGTCGCGGATGCCGGTCAGCGACATTTCCAGCGTCCGCGGAATCGGAGTGGCGGTCAAGGTCAGGACATCCACGTCAGTTCGAATTTTCTTGATCGACTCCTTGTGGGCAACCCCGAAGCGCTGTTCTTCGTCGATGACTAGCAGGCCTAGATTCTCGAACCGGATGTCGTCGGAGAGGAGACGGTGGGTACCGATCACCACGTCCACCGAACCGTCGGCCAGCCCAGCGGACACTTGCCGGGCCTCGGCGGTGGTGAGAAACCGACTGAGAACCTCAACTCGGATGGGGTACGGGGCGAAACGGTCGCGGAAGGTCTGGCCGTGTTGTTGGGCTAGGAGGGTGGTTGGAACCAGCACGGCGGCCTGCCGACTGTCCTGAACGGCCTTGAAGACAGCCCGAACCGCCACCTCGGTCTTACCGAATCCCACGTCGCCACACACCAGCCGGTCCATAGGCACCGGCCGTTCCATGTCGGCCTTGACGTCCTCAACGGCCTGGAACTGGTCTGGCGTCTCCTGGAAGTTGAAGGACTGCTCCAGCTCACGCTGCCACGGCGTGTCTTCAGCGAAAGCGTGACCGACGGCGGTGATTCGGGCCTGGTAGAGGGCCACGAGCTCCTGGGCGATCTCGGCCACCTCAGAGCGAACCCGGGCCTTGGTCTTCTGCCAGTCGGCGCCTCCCATCCGACTGAGACTGGGTGTTTCGCCTCCGGTGTGGGGCCTAATGGCATCGATCTGATCGGTCGGCAAGTAGAGCCGGTCATCACCCCGGTACTCCAACAGCAGGTAGTCGCGCTCGACACCACTCAGGGTCCGGGTCACCAGACCACCGAAGCGAGCCACACCGTGCTGCTCGTGGACGACGTGGTCACCTGGCGAAAGATCTTCAAAAACCCGAACAGCTGCCGTGCGTCGGGGACGAGTCCGACGTCGGGTCCGCCGGCGCCCGGTCAGTTCGGACTCGGTGATCACAGCCAGCCGGGATTCCGGGAGGACAAAGCCACTTTCCACGGCGGCCACGACCATTGAGGCACCTGGACCCTCCCCCATCTCGACGCCGGCCATCGGGGCGACCTCTATCCCGGCGTCGCGGAGGCGTCGGGTCAACTGATCGACCGAGCCGCGTCCGTCGGCGGCCACCACCACCCGGTATTCGTCGGCCAGGAGGCGGCGGAGACGGCCCAGCACACCTTCGGCCTTGTCTACCAGAACGTCACTTCCCCATCCGGAGGCAACCACGGTCTCTACCCCCGGACCGTCCGGAACGGCATCAATCGTCCAGACCGGTGCTCCGGTATGGACCAGCAGGCGTTCCCATTCGGTGTGGAGGCGAGGGAAGGTCGTACCGTCGGCCCCCCAGGTGGCGGCCAGCGTGGTGGCCAACTCAGCCTCCTCGGCCCGCAGGTCGGCAATCCGATCCCGAAGGCGGCGGGGTTCTACGGCTACCACCAAGGCGTCATTGTCGACCAGGTCGAAGAGCACCCGCTCGTCGCCCGAAAGCCAGGGCAGCCAGGACTCCATGCCATCGAACAGCTCACCGTCGACCAGGCGGTCCCACTGCTCGCGCCCCCAGGGCTGCTCGGCCAACAGGGCGGTAGCCCGCTCCTGCACCTCCTGATCGGGGATCAACTCACGGCACGGGTAGATCTCCACCTCGGCCCGATGCACGGTGGCCCGCTGGTCGGCCACCCCAAATTCGGTCAGCCGTTCGACCTCGTCACCCCAGAGGTCGATACGGACCGGGGCGTCGGCCGTAGACGGCCAAACGTCGACGATGGACCCCCGCACCGCTATCTCCCCCCGGTGCTCGACCTGGTACTCGCGGCGGTAGCCGATGGCTACCAAGTCGGCTACCAGGTCGGTCTGGTCCACCAGGTCGCCCGGGCCGATCCTTTGGGGCGGCGTCCGGCCCGCCCCAGGGCCGAGGCGCTGCACCAGGGCCCGCCCGGAGGCCACGACTACCGCCGGAGGATCCCCCAGATCGCCAAGCCGGTGCAGGACTCGGAGGCGCCGGCCCATGGTCTCAACGCCCGGACTGACCCGTTCGAAGGGCAGGGTTTCCCAGGCGGGGAAGGATTCGACAGCGCTGTCGCCGAGATACAGGCGAAGGTCGTTGGCTAGGCGCTCGGCCTCCAGGCCGGTCGGGACGACGACAATCAGCGGGAGGCGTCCGGCACGTCGCACTAGGGCGGCCAGCACCATGGCCCGAGCCGGTTCGGCCACGGCCAGGGAGGCTGACCGACGTCCAAGGACCGAGGCGAGGGCCGGCTCGTCGTCGAGGATGGCCGGAAGGCCTCCCAGGATGGCGGTCATCGGTGGTAGTTGGTTGCCAACCGGTTCACGAACGGTCGTTGAAACGGCACATGGCAGCATCCACGCCGTCAGTTAGAACGGCCTCCACGGCGTCTGCCGCCTCTTGCACCACGATGCCCAACTCGTCGGCTTCAGCCCGGCCAGGTCGGCGCAACACATGGTCGGCACCTGACCGGCGGCCCGGCGGGCGACCAACTCCGATACGAACCCTGAGGTAGTCCTGGGTCTTCAGGTGGGTGGTGATGGACCGCAGGCCATTGTGGCCTGCCAAACCGCCTCCAGCCTTGATCCGCAGCCCGCCGACCGGAAGGTCCAGCTCGTCGTGGATAACCACGATCCGCCCGGGATCTTCGATTCCGTAGCGACGGACCAGGTGGCCGACGGACTGACCAGATTCGTTCATAAACGTCTGCGGGAAGGCCAGAGCCACCCGTTCGCCATCTACGCGGACCTCACACGACAGGGCGAGTTCCTTGGAGCGTTTCAACGTCCCGCCGTGGCGACCGGCCAGTAGGCCGATCACGTCGGCGCCCACGTTGTGGCGCGTGCCGGCATATCGGTCACCAGGGTTTCCCAGGCCGACGACCATCCAGGCCGCTGGCTCGCCGGTTCGTCCGGCTCGGGACCGCCACAACACGGGTCGGCCCTAGCCGCTACTCGTCGTCGGCGGCCTCGTCGGCGGCGGTGCCAGCGTCGTCGGCAGAAGCCTCGCCGTCTTCACCCTCGGCACCCTCGGCCTCCGCCGCTGCCAGGGCCTCGGCCTCCGCAGCCTCGTCGGCCGCCATGGCCTCGAGCGTCGAGCGGGTGATCATGCCGACGGCCACCGTCTCCTCGACGTCGACGTCGGTGGTGACGCCGGACGGGAGGACAATGTCGCCAACGCGCAGAGAGTCCCCGATTGTCAGACCCGAGATGTCCACTTCGAACTCGTTGGGGATGCTGTCCGGAGCGGCGTTCACGGTCAGGCTGAACAGGTTCTGGTCGACCATGCCGTCAGCGTCAGTGACCTCCTTGGCCTCGCCGATCATGACGATCGGCACGTCCACGGTCACATCCTGCTTGGGATCGATCCGAAGGAAGTCCACGTGAGTCACGTCGCGCCGCACCGGGTGGCGTTGGATGTCTTTAACGATTGACATCTGCTTCTCGCCACTGAACTCGAGGTGGATGACGGCATTGACACCGGCATCGGTGGTTAGGGCGAGGCGGAGGTCAGTCCACGCCACGTCGATGCTGATCGGATCCTGGGAGAGGCCGTAGACCACTGCGGGAATGCGCCCGGCCCGCCGGAGGCGGCGGCTGGATCGGGTTCCGGTAACCCGGGTGGTCTCGGCGGAGAGGACGATCTCGCTCATGGAAAGGCTTTCTGGGGCGGAGGGGAGGCACATGGCCGGTCCCGTGGGAACCGACGGGCGAGTCTACCGGTGGATCTCGCGGGCCGGTCAGGTGAACTTGGCAATGGCCGGCGCCCAATGATCGGGCCCCTACTCAGGCCAGGTTGTTGCCGCCGAAGATCTCGCTGACCGAGGTGTCCTCGAATACGGCGTCGATGGCCCTGGCAATCAGGGGTGCCACCGACAGCACCTCGATCAGATCATGGTCGGCGTCCTCGGGCAACGGCACGGTGTCGGTCACGATGATCTTTTCGATCGACGAGGCGACCAGACGTTCCATGGCCTGCCCGGAGAACACTCCGTGGGTGGTGGCAGCGACAACCCTGGCCGCACCACGTTCCGTGAGTTGGTCGGCTGCCGCGCAGATGGTACCCGCCGTGTCGATCATGTCGTCGACGAGGACGCACACCTTGCCGTCCACTTCACCGACGACCTCCTTGGCTTCCACAGCGTGGAACGCCGAGTGGTTGCGCCGCTTGTGCACGATGGCCAGGTCGGCCCCGAGCTTTATGGCGTAGCGCTCAGCCACCTTCACGCGGCCGGCGTCGGGTGAAACGATGGTCAGGTCTCCCTCCAGGGACCGCAGGTGGTCGACCAGCACCGGCATGGCGGTCAGGTGGTCGACAGGACCGTCAAAGAAGCCCTGGATCTGGCCGGAGTGGAGGTCGACGCTAACCAGGCGACTGGCCCCTGCCTCCTTGAACAGGTTGGCCACCAGTTTGGCCGTGATGGGCTCGCGCCCTGAGGCCTTGCGGTCCTGGCGGGCATAGCCATAGTGGGGACAAACCACGGTAATTCGTTTGGCCGAAGCCCGGCGGGCTGCATCCACCATGATCAGGTGCTCCATCAGGGCGTCATTAATGGACATGCCATCGGTGTGGCAATGGGTCTGAATGATGAAGGCGTCGGACCCTCGGATGGACTCCGAGAACCGGCAGTGGATCTCGCCGTTCGAGAAATCAGCCAGGTTTGGCTCACCAAGCGACTCGCCCAGTTCGGCGGCGATCGACTCGGCTAGCGGCCAGCTGATCCGACCAGCGACGAGGTACAACTTCTTGTGGGTGACCAGTTCCATGAGTGGCGTGGGTGCTCTCGTTGGCGGTGAAAGTTCCGGGAGTGGAGCATAGGTCGACTCCCCCGGTCGCGGTTCAGCCGATATAGACCGGCCGAGGAGGGACCATTCCGCGTGCCGGGGTTCGGGTGGTCGTCGTGGTCGGTGCCACGGTGGTCGTGGTCGGTGCCACGGTCGTCGTGGTCGGTGCCACGGTCGTCGTGGTCGGTGCCACGGTCGTCGTGGCCGGCACCACGGTCGTCGTGGCCGGCACCACGGTCGTCGTGGCCGTGGTCGTGGTCGTGGTCGTCGGAGCCACCGGCTGAACCGCTGGCGATGGGGTGGACATAGCGCCTATTCCGGCCGCGTTCCAGGCCGAGACCTGGAACTCATACGAAAGGGCGGAATCGAGGCCGATCGCCACGTGAGAGGTGAACGTTGTCCCGGTGTTGGAAACCAGGACGGCCCACTCGCCTCCGTCCACTCGTCGTTCGATCCGGTAGCCGGTGACTGCCGCACCCCCGTTGTCGCCGGGAGGCACCCAGCTCAGGTGGATCTGCCCCCCGAATAAGGCAGTGGCCGTCAGGTTGACCGGTGCACCGGCCTGCTCGTAAGGCGTGGCGGCAACCGGGGATGAAGTGGCACCGGTACCGGCAGCGTTGGTCGCCGAGACTGTAAACGTGTAGGTAACTCCGTTCTGAAGGCCCGTCAAGCGGTACGAAGTGACAGAGGCTGTGACGTTCGACCAACCGGACTTCGACCCGGTGGGGTTGGTCCATGTCACGGAATATCCGGTGACCGCCGTACCTCCGTTCGCGGTCGGAACCGACCACGTAACGGTGGCCTCGGCGTTCGACGAAGTGGTGGCCACAGAGGTGGGTGGTCCGGGAACCACGTCAGACTGGGCCGACACCGCCGCAACCCCGAGTGCGAACAGAGCCATCGTCCCGGTGCCGGCCACTAGGGCCAGAAGTTGCCTGGTTCGGCTCAGCGGGTTCCCCACAGATCCCTACAGGCCTCGCAGGTCTCTTCGGGAACCACCCCGGTCGTCATCAGGATCCGGAAGAGCCAGCATCCCAGACAGAACCCCGCGAACGCTTCCAGCGAGGCAGCGACTAGGACAACCGTCACCAACAGGTAGGACACCGTCCCGGCTCCGGTGAGAGCGGCGATCAGCGCCCCGGTAGACAGGGTCGCCCCGATGCCTTGGGCGAATCGCTTGGGTGGACCCGGGGTCTCCTGCATGTCCCACGACAGGCGGGGCCGCACCACCCGGGTGATCAGGATGCCTAGCGGGCTAAGTGTCGGACCGGTCGCCACTCGGGCCACGAATCCCCAGGCCAGGACGACGACCAGCAGTGTCCACCCGGTGACCAGGATACTCACGCACTGGAGCACCACCCCAGTGGCCACCAGTCGGGCCGAGACCTCGTCCACCGGATGCGGAAATGAGAACAGGTCGGTAGCCCCAATCTCGGTCTTTCGGTTCCCCACGGGACAAACCCTATTGTCGGGTGATGTCGTCCTCCACGATTCAACCGTTCCCGGTTGCTGGAACCCCGGTTGATGAGGTGGTCCGGGACCTGGACGCTCGTCGGAGTGGAGACGTGCGGTGGGCTGAGGGACGCACGTTCGGCCTGGTGTTCGACGGTGGTCCGGAGGTACGCCAGGTCGCTGAGGAGGCAGCACGGCTCTTCCTCCACGAAAACGCTCTCAACACCTCTGCCTTCCCCTCGCTGGGCGAGATCCAGACTGAACTCTGCGCCTGGACAGCTGACCTCCTCCACGGCCCACCGGAGGCGGCCGGGTTCCTGACCAGTGGTGGCACCGAGAGCATCCTGTGTGCCGTAGAGGCGGCCCGTGAACGTGCTGCGGTCGAGCGGGGTGTGGTCGACCCGGAGATCGTGCTGGCACGAAGCGCCCACGCGGCGTTCCACAAGGCCGCCCACCTGTTCGGGCTGCGGACCCGGGTCGTCCCAGTAACCGACGACTGGACAGCCGACGTAGACGCAGTAGCCGACGCGGTTGGACCATCTACCGCGCTGGTTGTGGCGTCGGCCCCCCAGTATCCGCAGGGGGTGGTCGATCCGGTGGCCGAGATGGCGGGATTGGCCGATTCGGTTGGCGCTAACTGCCATGTGGACGCCTGTATGGGTGGGTTTGTTCTCCCCTTCGCCACCGATGAGGACCCCGATGCGTGGGGTAGTCCGCCGTGGGATCTCGGCGTCAACGGCGTGACTTCTATCTCGGCTGACGTCCACAAGCTCGGATACGCCCCCAAGGGCGTCTCGATCCTCCTCCACCGGTCACGGGAACTGCGCCGGTACCAGACGTTCGTCTTTGATGATTGGCTGGGAGGCCGCTATGCCACCCCGAACCTGCAGGGCACCCGCTCGGGCTTACCCATGGCTGCCGCCTGGGCGGTGGTCCGCCACCTGGGACGCGACGGTTACCGCCGGCTGGTTCGAGCCACCTTGGAGGCCGCTGACCGCATCCGGGCCGGGGTACGGGCCATCGACGGCCTCTCGGTCCCCGGAGACCCCCGACACCACCTGCTCTCGATTACCGCCGACCCGGCGGCGGATGTGCCAGTCAGTATCCCGGCCCTGGGTGAAGCTCTAGCGGCCCGGCATTGGCACCTAGACAGGCAGGGCCCGCCGGACGGCCTGCACCTGACGGTCAGCGCGGGCAATGTTCCGACCGTGAACGAGTGGCTGGCCGACCTCTCCGACGCCGTTGTCGAGGCCCGGGAGCGCGGCAACATCGACCCGGCAGACGACGGTTCGTACGCCACCCTGGAGTGACGGCTCAGGAGAAGAGACGAGACGCGTCCTCGAAGTCGACCAACCACGTCCGACCTCCAGCATCGGAGTGGTAGGACGACCAACCCAGTAGTTGGCGGGCTCGCTCGGGTAGGTCGGCGGCCCGTTCCCGATCCACCTGTAGGGGGCTGGCCTCCTCAGGCCGCAACCATCCGACCACGAAACTGACATGCATGCCATAACGCCACGTCTCGGTGGCGTTGGACCCGGCGCCGTGAATCACCTTTCCCGAGTACAACATCCCTGCACCGGCTGGCATCTCGGCGTAAGCCAGGTCGGCTTCGACAACGTCATAGCCCCGGACCAGACCGGGCGGCAGGTCCTGCGTGCCCGGCACCACGACCGTGGCACCGTTGTCTTGGGTGAAGTCCGAGAGGGCGAACATGCAGCTGATGGTGATCTCCCGTTCAGGGTTGACGGCCTCAGGCCAGTTGTTCTCGTCCCGGTGCAGGTACTGGGCCCGCTCCCCGGGACCGACGGCCATGACCTGACCGGTGTTCAGCCAGTAGTCGGCACAACCAGACAACAACTCACGGCCAACCACCTCGGACAGCAGAGGGTGAAGGAGGGCGTGATCTACGAAGGCTCGGCTACGGGCGGCCAGACCGCAGAACCGGATGGTTTGGGATCCGTGAAACAACTCCCATTGCTCGAGTCCGCTCCGGGAGCCCGGGGCAGTCGCCTCGAGTGACGGAGCGAGGTCGTCAACGATGGCCTGACGCTGATCGTCGGTTAGAAGATCTCGGACAATCACCCCACCGTCACGGTGCAGGACAGCCAGCAGGTCGTCGACCGGAGTTTCCCGGTCCAGGGTGGTTAGTTGGGCCATGACGCGCAGCATCCCCGCCCCGGTACCTCTTGTGCAATTCCCCGTGCCAAACCTCAACCCCCGAGGCGTCCCCGAGGAGCGGTACCGTCGGGCCCCATGGCCCTCACCCTGTCCTACAGCGGTGGGCCGGATGATCCTCAGCTCCGCGACCTCACCATCGGCGGCCTGCTACGCGAGGTGGCTGACCAGGTCCCCGAACGGGTCGCCCTGATCGCTGGAACTCCTGATCCGGCCGACCGCCGGGAGTGGACCTACGCCGAGCTGGTGGTCGACGCCGAGCGTGCCGCCCGGGCTATTCGGGCCCACTTCGGACCAGGTGAACGGCTAGCCGTGTGGGCGCCAAATCTCCCCGAGTGGATGATCCTGGAGTTCGGCTGTGCCATGGCCGGGGTAATCCTGGTGACTGTCAACCCGGCCTTCCAGGCCCGCGAACTCCAGTATGTGCTGACCCAGTCGCGCTCGGCGGGACTCATGGTGCTCCCCGAGTTTCGAGGCAACCCCATGCTGGCCACGGCCACCGAGGTGCAGCCCGAGTGCCCCGACCTGCGTGAGATCATCCGCCTTGACCAGTGGGAGGACTTCCTGTCCGACGGGGACACCTGGAACGGCGAACTCGTGGATCCCGACCCCTTGGATCCGTGCATGATCCAGTACACCTCGGGCACCACCGGCTTCCCGAAGGGAGCCCTCCTGTTCCACCGGGGGTTGGTCAACAACGGAGCCCATACGGCAGACCGAATGGGTGTCAGCGACGGCGCGGTGTGGGTCTGCACTATGCCGCTTTTCCACACCGGCGGTTGCGTGCTCGGCGTCCTGAGCGGTGTCTCGAAGCGTGTGACCATGGTCCTTGTGGAGGCCTTCGACCCCGGGCTGGTGCTGGAACTGTTCGACACCTACGGCGGAATGGCCATGCTGGGGGTCCCCACGATGCTGGTGGCCATGCTCGAGCATCCCGATTTCGCCTCCCGGGACCTGTCTCACGTGGAGGCCATCTGCTCCGGCGGCTCGACTATCCCGGCCCCGCTGGTCGAACGGTTCGAGAAGGAACTCGGAGCGCCTTTCACCATCGTGTTCGGCCAGACCGAGCTCTCGCCGGTTTCGTCGATGACCCACGCCACCGACACCATCGTGGACAAGGCCACCACCATCGGAACCCCGATGCCTCACGTGGAGGTCAAGATCATCGACCCGGATACTGGCGAGATAGTGCCGGTGGGCACTACCGGCGAATACTGCGCCCGTGGCTACCTGGTGATGCACGGTTACTACGAAATGCCGGACGCCACTGCCGAAACCATCGACGCCGACGGGTGGCTCCATACCGGCGACCTGGCGGCCATGGATGAGCGGGGTTATCTCTCCATCGAAGGTCGGCTCAAGGACATGATCATCCGGGGTGGGGAAAACATCTATCCCCGGGAGTTGGAGGAGCTTCTGTTCGCCCACGACACGGTGGCCGAGGCGGCCGTGGTTGGGCTGCCCGACGACCGGTGGGGCGAGGTGGTAGCCGCCTTCGTCCGGCCAGCCCCCCGTCAAACCATCGACAAGGGCGAACTCTTCGCATACCTGCGGGAGCACCTGGCACCCCACAAGACACCGAAACTCTGGTTCGAGGTAAACGAGTTCCCGCTGACCGGCAGCGGCAAAATTCAGAAGTTCGTGCTGCGCGACCAGTGGATCGACGGCCAGTGGGCCGAAATGGCCTGACCGACGGGCCTGTTACATGAGCGTCAGATAGGCGTCGAGTTCGGCCTCCGTCACCCGGTCGGTGATCGTCCGAAACTCGGTCCGCTTCACCGAAGCGAAATAGTCCACGTAGTCGCCGTCCCGGCCCGTACCAAATCCGGCCCGCAGCACGTCGTCGGCGACCAGGTCATCGCAGGCGTGCAGCAGCGTCGGCGGCAGGGCGCTGATGCCCCGGGCGGCGATCTCGTCGAGCCCCAGAGAGAAAAGGTTGTCGCCGTTCGGGTCACCGGGGTCGGCTTGACGGGCCACGCCATCCAGGCCTGCGCTCAACAGTGCGGTGAAGGCCAGGTACGGGTTGGCCGATCCGTCGGGGGCCCGAACTTCGATACGGCCGCCTTCCGGAACGCGGATCATCTGCGTCCGGTTGTTTCCGCCGTAAGCCACGTAGGCGGGCGCCCAGGTGGCTCCTGAGTCAGGTGGCCCGACGCCGATCCGCTTGAACGAGTTGACGGTTGGGCAGACGATGGCCGTCAGGCCCTGAGCGTGGTCGAGGATGCCGGCGATGAACCGGTAGGCCATCTCACTTAGTCCAAGTCCGCGGGCATCTTCGTCGTCGTGAAACAGCGGCTCGTCAGAGTCGGCCGTCCAGAGGCTGAGGTGGGTGTGGAGCCCGTTTCCAGTCTTGTCAGCGAACGGCTTCGGCATGACCGTGGCATACAGGCCCTGGCGGCGAGCCAGGGTGTGGAGCATGAGGCGGAGCAGGATGAGGCGATCCGAGGTGGTGAGGGCATCGGCGTACTGGAAATTCTGCTCGAACTGGCCATTGGCGTCCTCGTGGTCATTGGCGTAGTTGCCCCACCCCATGGCATCCATGTGGCGCGACACCGTGGTCAGGTGATCCAGCGCCGTGGTCAGGCCCCGGGCGTCGTAGCACGGCAGGGTCGAGGTGTCCCGCTCGTCGGCCGGCCGCAAGGATCCGTCCTCGTTGCGGTGAAGCAACGAGTACTCCACCTCGACGCCCGCCTTGAGGACAAGGTTCTGCTCAGCAGCCCGTTCCATGGCCCGCCGGAGGATCACCCGGGGGGCGTACGGCCAGAGCTCTCCTTCCACCGTGGCATCGCACTGCAGGGCAGCAACGTTGGGCTGCCAGGGAAGCCGCGTGTAGGAGGCCGGATCGGGAATAGCCAGGATGTCCGGGTCGGCCGGGGTCTGACTCATGGGTCCCGCAGCGAATCCGGCGAACCCCGCTCCCACCTCGAGCAGGTCGTCAATTGCGCTGACCGGCACCAGTTTGGCGCACGGCTTACCGTGCATCTCCACGAACATGGCGTAGAGGAACTCCACGCCGTCCTCAGCGATCCGCCCCTTCAGTTCATCCGGCGTCATCTGGCCCTCCTCTCGGGCTACTCCTACCCTTCGTCCTCCACGAACTATCTCATGTATCGACCCGACTACCATTCGGCCGCCACACAAACCGCATCGGGGGACCCTTGGCCAGCCTCACCGAGCAGGGCAGGGTGCTGCTCGCCGGCGCCGGAGTAACCGTCGGCGGCAACCAGCCCTACGACATCCAGATCCACGACGACCGGTTCTGGCGTCGCGTCCTGCGGGATCGGGAACTAGGCCTCGGCGAGACCTACCAGGAGGGCTGGTGGGATGCCATCCGGGTCGACGAGTTCTTGGTCCGGGTGCTGACCGCCGACCTGCGATCTGCCATCCGAACTAGTCCGGCGCTACTCCTGAACGTATTGCGTTCGAATCTCGTGAACCGCCAGACGGTCCGCCGGGCGAGACACAACGCCCGGGCCCACTACGACATCGGCAACGACCTGTACCTGCGGATGCTCGGACCGGAGATGGTCTATAGCTGCGCTCGGTGGGACGGGGCCGACGGCCTTGAAGCCGCCCAGGCGGCGAAGTTGGACCTGGTCTGCCAGAAACTGCACCTGGAGGCGGGGATGCGAGTCCTGGACATCGGTTGTGGTTGGGGCGGTTTCGCCCGCCATGCCGCCACCCACTACGGGGCGATTGTCGTCGGCGTTAGCCCGGCGGCCGAGCAGGTAGACGAGGCCCGGAAACGGGCCGGAGATCTCCCAATTGAGTTTCGCCAGCAGGACTATCGGGAAGTGGCCGGCACCTACGACCGGATCGTAAGTATCGGAATGATGGAGCACGTGGGCCCCAAAAACTATGGGGAGTTCTTCGAGCGGTGTGAGGACCTGCTGGAGCCCGAAGGCCTAATGCTGCACCACACCATCGGATCAAACGAGTCGACGCAGTCGGTTGACGCATGGTTTGACCGGTACATCTTCCCCGGGGGCGTGGTACCTTCTCTCCACCAGATTGCCGGGGCGTCCCAGCCGCGGTGGGCTGTTGAGGACGTCCAGAACCTGGGTCCCGACTACGACCGGACGCTCCTGGCCTGGCACGCCAACATCGAGGCCCGCTGGGAGGAGATCCCCCGCTACGACGAGCGGTTCCGCCGGACCTGGCGCTACTACCTGCTGTCATCGGCAGCGTCATTCCGAATCCGGAACCTGCAGCTCTTCCAGATCGTCTTCCGTCGTACCGGACAGATCTCGGCGGTGTACGACGGTGTCCGCTGACCTGTGGGAATGCCACTTCGGAGAGAGGCCTAGATGCCCCGTGGAGTTCTCCGGCTGTTAGCAGAGGTTGTTGGCCGCTCCGACAAATGCGTCAAGTCCAAGTACGACCCGTGCTTCAGCGGTAGCGGCCAGCATGCTGTCATCTAGCGGTATCCCGATGCCATCAGCCGATCGGACTAGGCCGTTGAAGACGGCCACGGTCACAGCGGCGTCAACTAGGCCAGCCTCCTCTATGGCAGCAATCACTTCGCCGTCCAAGGCCCGAGCTGCTTCAGGGTCACGGTTAGCTGCCTCGGCATACGCCATGAGTAGCCCTCCGTGGGGGACGCTCCCCGTTGCCCCGCCGACCGCCCCGCGGAGGTCGGCGCCGGCGTCAATCGCGTCGCTGCTCGCACGGAGCAGCATCACGTGGGCCGATGTTCAGTAGAAGCATTCGTTGACAGCCGACGTCCGGGCGGCGACCAATTCGACCTGCGGGCGGCTGAGGGCCCGGTGGCGCCAAACCATCTCCTCGAAGTGTTCGCCGCTGTACATGCTCATGACGATTCCCATACGCCGTGCGTTGTCTTCTGGTACGAACGACAACGCGCGGGCCACATTGGGTCCTAACCAACCATCGACGGTCCAGGGCACGAAGGCTCCCTCCTGGCCGAGACCGTCAGGCACGCGGCGGGAGGGTTCGCCTGTTCCGGGAACCGGCAGATCTTGGCGTGGCCTGCCTAATAGGTCGCAGAGCAAGTCGATGGGGATCGTCTGGACGACCAGCGCGACCGTCTCTACGTAACGGCCTGGGCCCATCCGGTCAATGGCTGCGGTAGCCCAATCCCGGGTGATGCGTCCCGCGTCAACAGTTAGACGCCGGACGACCTCACGGGTCAACGGTGATAGGCCGTCGGAACCAGCAGCGTCGGAGAGTCCAGCAATATCGGGAGCAGCTTCTCCTAGGGGAAGCGGCAGTGACCTTCGGGTCGCTGCCACGATGGCCACCCGCTCCGTGGCCGTCCACCACGTTCCGGCGACTGCCAATCCGTCCCACACGGTCTCGAAGGCAGAGAGGATCTGCGAGTTGACCGGTCGGGGGAACGTTTCAGAAGAAAACTTTGGCACTGGCAAACGCTAGTTCCAAGGTCGTCTTGGAAGGGTCTTGGGTCGCTGGGCATAGTCGAATCTTGAATAGCAACTACTGCTCAGAGACTCCTAGCGACAGCGCTAGTCAAGGACTCCAAAGGATGAAGCGACACCCGGGCAAGCGTGACTCGCTGTCCGGGGAGGGCTCGAACCTCCAACCTCCTGATCCAAAGTCAGGCGTTCTGCCAGTTGAACTACCGGACACTGTGCATACCCGACCGAGCGTAGTGGCCGTACCGTCGAGACCTTCTGGAAGCCTGTCTCCCGTCTTCCGTTCTAAACGGGGGCAACAGGCCGGTACCCGGTTAGCCTGCCGCCCGTCATGGGATCTTTGATCAAAAAGCGCCGCAAGCGCATGCGCAAGAAAAAGCA
>PBDJ01000009.1 GCA_002717365.1 Acidimicrobiaceae bacterium
CAGTTTCGGAGCTACCCCCGCATCCTGAAGCGATCAGTAGAACAGCCAAGAGGAGCCTGAGACGAGTCATGGTCACAGTGTGACATTTCAACTGCCGGTAGGCGAAAGGGGATGAATCCGGGGGGTGTCTCTGACGCCCTAGAGCAGGCCACATTGTGCAAAACCCTTCAGTGATGGGAAGTGGAACTAATCCACAACCATCACTGAGAGACACCTTGGGGCTCCGATGTCGCCCCCGCCCCCTACGGGGTGGAGTGACACAGTCAAGTTCCTACCTTGGCGAACGGGACCACTTCGGCACCCAAGGATTCGAACATCGCGTGCATGTTGGCCTCGCGAGAGACAGCACCTTCAGCGTTGACTCCCTCCCACGCCTCTGGGCTGTATTTTCCGCAAATTTGGATTCGAGCCATCGGTGTTCACCTCTGTTGGAGTTGTCAAGTAGCAGGGAATCCTGCCTCTTAAACCACACTCGATACGACTTGGAGCCTCGGCTTTAGATACGCGCAGGAAGGAGAACCTGAGGCCCTGTATACGACCTCATTTCGAAATGGCACCTGCGCGAGATGAACGGATGGCGAAGACAAGCCCCCAGAATCCGCCACCGGTGGCACCGCCAAGCATCTGCTGAAGGACATTGGCCCCTCCCATACCGATTCCCAATAACGGGATAGCAAGTGTGAGGTAGGCAACACCCGTCATCCTTGGAGTGAGGCGACGTTGGCGTAGCCCGACGGAAACGAGGAGCGCTGCAAGCGGGGGAAGCGGAACGAAAGTGGCTAGAGCCTCGGTTCCGCCAAATACTCTGTCCCTCGAGAAGAACTCCTCAGCTGAGGCAATGAACAAGCCTGTGAAGAGGCCGGTGAGTATCGCCGTCAGGAAGATCCGGCCGCTGATCCGCACCGAGAAATCCTGCCAGAGTCTCTCGGTGTAGATACGTACAGGCGGTTTATGGACCTCCGGGGAGGGACTCGCACGGCTCACCGTCGTTGTCACCATCTAGACGTGCCACGTCGCCGAAGTACGGGAAGTAGGTATCAAACCACGCCTTCGCGTCCGGGTAGGTGGAGAAGTCTGAACAGTCTTTCGTGTTACCTGGGTTGTCAGGCACTCCGGAGGTCGTAGCCGGCGATGTACCCGCCGTAGTCGTAGATGTCAGATGGGAGAAGGGAATCCTCGTGGAAATCTCCGCCTCTCTGCAGGGGTCGTGTCCTTCGGGGTGGGTTTCTTGGAGCATCTCCCCGAAGTCATTTGTCGTGACATGGCAGAGCAAGTACAGACCTGCTTCTTCCAGAAATTTCATGACGTCATGATGGATGTCCTTACCTCTCGGGTTTTTCGCAAGATCGAAGATTCCTTGCCGTCCGTAGTAGTTGTCTTTTGGTGTTGGCCCTGAGGTGAAGGTTGTTTCTTTGATCTCTCTTTGTTCAAGTTCACTGACTAGGAGATCCCACTCAGTTTGGGTGACTACCGCGATGTCGTACATGAGGGCATTGCGGATTGGGAACATGATCGCCATGACCCTGTGGAAGGCTTTCTCGTCTTCGCTTAGTCCGTCTTGTGAGGACCTCTGAAGTTCGTCTCCGTCAAAGGCGGGGGTTCCTCTCGCCGGGAGTGCTTCACTCCGGACATTCACCGCCACTGCCTCGTTTGCCGCAAAGAGGAAGTTCCCATCGCGATCGACGATCGCTTCGGTTCCCGGGTCAAGCCCGGTCTGATGCGGAGTTCCTGTGAAGATGCAGTAACCCAAGGAATCGATATTGCAGGCGTATGTGTCTGCCGGCCGGCCCTTTCCGGCACCTCCTCCGCTCGATTGACCACCGTTTCCCCCAGTGGTGGTGGGAGGGGTAGTTGCCCGAGGTGTCGTCGTGGTGGAAGCAGGGACTGCCGGAGCCATAGATGTGGCTGTCGTGGCGTCACTGGGAGCCTCGTCGCACCCTTCCAACATTGTCTGTAGAGCGTTTGTCTCGCTGCTTGTGGCAGTTAGTCCCCATCGGGCTTTGATACCTACCCAGAAGTACGCGTACTGGCACCAATAACGAGAATCAGGGGGCTTCCACTCGTCGGGTCCTCTAGCTCCCTTGGAACGGTTCGCTGACGCGGTTACCGCGATCAGGTGCTGTGGGTCCGCCAGGTTGTTGTAGTAGTCGCGTTTATTCGCCGCCGACCATGCCCATCCGCCGGAGGCGTGAGCGTTGGCGAGCGGAACGAAGTGATCGATGTCCAGTGACCCCGGATCATCCACGTACGTGCCGGTAAAAGCGTCAAACCACTGACCGCCAATGACTTTGCACCCTGAAGGGTCCATCTCCACAGAGATCAGGGACTCGAGGATGAGGACTTCGTGACGGGTGTTGATGCAGTCACTGTCTGCATCTGACCAGCCTGAACCCCAGTCGTCACGGTCGTAGTCCGCTTGCGGAGTGGTGTCGTTGATCTGCAGGTCACCTAGGAGGTCCACCATCGAGTCTTTTTGCACGACGGCAACCGTGGTTGTTGGCGGAGTCGTTGAAGGTGAGACGCTCGTTGACGTTGACGTTGACGCCGCGGTCGTGGTCGGTACACGAGTGGTGGTTGGCGCGGATGCGGTCGTATTCGAGGCAGGCACAGTGGTGGTTGCCGCTGGTGCAACGGTTCCGGCACTACTGGAGCATGCCGAGGCCACGAGTAACGCAGCGACCGCGACTTTGGACTGCTTCACGGATCGAGTTTGCCAGTTCTCTCCGGGAGAGAGTGGGGCGATATCGGAGCCCAGGTGAGATCCACAAACGCGCAAAGACCCCCGCCGAAGCGGGGGCTACTAATCCCCGTCCTGTCCCATCAGGTTGAGAGGGTGTCCTTCCCTGCTTTCTTGGCCTTCTTTGCCTGCCGTTTTTCTTTGGCGCTCTTGGAGGCAGGAGTCTTGCTGGCCCTGCCTCCCTTGTCTTTGCTGGCCATGGTGACCTGTCCAACTTTCTGTTGTCCTCCTGATAACGCCCGACCTTAGGCCCCAGGTATAGATACGTGCAGACCGACCAAGCCCAACTCGCTCCCCTCGAGAGATCTTTCGTTGGGGACTGGCCGCAGATCTTGCTATCGGGGGTTTGAACTAATCGCCTTCACTAAAGGATCTGCGACAGGAACAACTTGGTGCGTTCCTCGGTCGGGTTTGAGAAGAACAGCTCCGTCGTGTTCTGTTCGACGATCTGTCCACCCTCCATGAAGATGAGCCGGTCGGCCACCTCTTTGGCGAACCCCATTTCGTGGGTCACGACCATCATGGTCATCCCGGAGAGGGCCAGTGTCTTCATGACGTCCAGCACCTCTTTGATCATCTCCGGATCGAGTGCCGACGTGGGTTCGTCGAACAGCATGATCCGAGGCTCCATGGCCAGCGCCCGGGCGATGGCCACCCGCTGCTGCTGACCGCCCGATAGCTGTCCCGGATACTTCTGGGCCTGCTCGGGGATACCAACGCGTTCCAGCAGGGCCATGCCCTGGGCCTCGGCCTCGGCCCGCGGCTTCTTACGCACCCAGATGGGTGCCAAGGTCACGTTGTCCAGGATGTTCAGGTGGGGGAAAAGGTTGAACTGCTGGAACACCATCCCAACCTCAGATCGGACCTTCTCGATGTTGCGAAGGTCATTGGTGAGCTCCACGTCGTCTACGACGATGCGGCCCTCCTGATGGATCTCAAGGCGGTTAATGCACCGGATCCATGTCGACTTTCCGGAGCCCGACGGGCCGAGCACCACCACGACCTCCTGCTCCTTGATGGTTGCCGAGACCCCATCCAGGGCCTGGAAGTCGCCGTACCACTTCGACACGTCCTCGCACACGATCATGTCGCGGGCTCCGGACAGGTCCCTGGTCTGGCCACCGGTCGGCTCGGCTGCTGTTGTATCGGTCATGACATCACCTCGAAGGCCTCGGAGAGACCGCTAGCGCTCGCCCAGCCCGGTGCGCCGCTCGAGGCGCTGGCTGGCCTTGGACATCTGGTAAGCGAAGATCCAGTAGATCACGGACACGAAGAGGACGTTTTCCCTGGTGCTACCCATGAACTCGGTCTGGCCGGGAATCACGATCCGGCCAATGTAGAGAATGTCGAACACTCCGATGATGGCCAGCAGCGAGGTCTCCTTGAACACCCCGATGCAGTGACCCACCAACGGTGGGATGGAAACTCGTAGCGCCTGAGGCAGGACGATGAACACCGTCTTTTGGGCGGTGGTCATGCCGACTGCCTCGGCTGCCTCGTGCTGTCCCCGGGTTATCGACTGCAGGCCACCCCGCACGTTCTCAGCTAGGTAAGCCGAAGAAAACAGGACGTAGCCGATGGCCACAGCGGCGACTTCGCCTAGGTGCATCCCTCGGGGAAGGAAGAGCGGCACCATGATCGAGAAGAAGATCAGGACCGTGATCAGCGGTATGCCTCGCACAACTTCGATGAACCCGGTCGCCAACTGCCGGAAGATGGGCATGCTCGACGTACGAGCCAGGGCCAGGGCAATTCCGAGGGGGAACGAGATTACGAGGGCGATGAACGCGATGAACAGGGTGATCGAGAAGCCACCGATGAAGAACCCCCCCGGGACCGTGACGGTCGACGGGGTGTTGATAGATGTGATCAGCCACGACATCACGCCCAGTACGCCCAACCAGCCGAAGATGTAGCGCCTCCGGGCCCGGGGCCCGCCTGCGAATGTTGGTGCCGCCAGGGCGAAGGTGGCCAGCAAGAGCATGTCGAGTCGCACGACCTGTCGCATCGGTGTCAGGAACGTGCAGAAGCCGGCTACCAGGATCAGCACGGCGACGACTCGACCGGTTTCGCCGGTCGACGGGCGGGTGAGCCACGAGAGCAGGACCGCTCCGCCGACTGCGTAGGCGGCGAAGATCGGCAGATCGGTGCTGAGCACGTGGCCCATGTCGAAATCCGGGTCCCGCAGCACCAGGTAGGTGAGGAAGAACGGTGCTAGGAGCCACAGCATCAGGAGGGTGGCCCGGGTTGGATTGGTCGGCAGGCGATTGCGCATCAGGCGTCCCGCGAAGTACGCCGCAACGACGATGAGCAGCATGATCGTCCATGGCAACTTGGTGGTCAGCGCCACTGTTCCTGGTTCGGCCAACACCCTTGGTACACGCTTCGCGATGTAGGAGTGGTGGCCGTAGGGGACCACCCACAACGAGGTCACCAGCCCGGCCAGGGTGACCACCAGCACTGTCAGCGAACTGACCGTTCGTTCGCTTTCGCCTCTACCGGCAAAGCGGCGGATGGCCTCGCCGATAGCAGCCACAGCCAGAGCGGCGGCCAGCCACTGGACGGTGGCCGAGGCGCTGAACGGAGCGAGGAGGGCGAGCAGGGCGAGGAGGGCGCCGGTGGCCAGGAGCTTGCGTCCGAGCCCCGCCACCGGCACCGTCGAGCCGGCTTGCCATACAGCCATCGACACGCCTGTGAGGGTGAGGAGGACAGCGACGCAGAACCAGACTCGGATGTACTGCTCATCGGGGTAGGCCCGGGTCATGAACAGCTGCATGTTGGTGGCCGTGCTGTCCCACTGGCGGACCGGATTGAAAATGAACGACAGGAAGCCGCGGAAGACAGCCAGCAGGATGATCGTGGTGACGACGGTCAGCGCCGAGTTGAAGGGGCTCGAGAAGAGGTTCTCCTTCACCCACTCACGCGGGGACAACTTCGGAGTCTCAGGTGGAGGGGTGTACGGGACGGTGATGTTGCCGGTATGGCTCGAGAGCTCACTCATCTACCGCTCCACCAGTCGCATACGGACGTTGAACCAGTTGACGACCACCGAGATGGTCAGCGAACAACTCAGGTAGAAGAGCATCCAGATGGCCACCACGGGCAGTGTCCGGCCGGTCTGATTGAACACCGTGGTACCGACCTGGACCATGTCGCTCATGCCGACGGCGACGGCCAGCGAGGTGTTCTTGGTCAGGTTCAAGTACTGGTTGCCGGTCGGGGGCAGGATGACCCGGAGAGCTTGGGGGAGTACCACGTGGCGGAGGATCTGCCCGCGGCGGAGACCGACGGCCTTGGCCGCCTCGGTCTGGCCCTTGGGTACGGCCAGGATGCCGCCTCGGACGTTCTCGCCGATGAAGGCAGACGTGTAGAACACGACAGCGAAGAAAACCGACGCGAAGCCGACCGACATGGTCAGACCGTTCTTCCCGTAGTTCGGGAACTTGCCCGGCTGGACGATGTCGGGCCGCATGGCGTCGAATGGGCGGGCTGCACCATCGACGTTGAACTTGTCAGCCAGGACCTCGAACAAGTCGCGGCCGCTGTTGAGAGTCCACGCCGAAAGACCGGACCATCGAACCACCAGGAAGACGACGACCAGTGAGGCCACGGCGACAAAGGCAATCCGGAACCAGTCGTCGTCGGTGAGCGAGAGGTGTCCGCGGGCACTGCGGTGGTCGGAAACGAAACGGCGGATCCAAACGGTGGCACCACCGACAGCGATGGCGGAGAACAGCAACTGTGGGACAGCGACGGGAAGCGAGTCGAGCAGGTCAGCGACGGCACTGAAGACGGAGCCCAGCCAGGAGAACACAGGGTGGACGAACAGGCCGATTAGCCCGAACAGGCCGATCGTTCCGACCGCCCACAGGATCGGCGAGGTGTTGGCGCCAGTTACGTCCTGAATTCGTTGACGGTGACGGCGGACGAAGTAGGCGGCCACCACACCGACGAGCACTACGACCATCCACTGGTAAAAACCGTCGGCGATGTGGACGCGGGGCATAGAGATGCCCTTGTTGGAGACGTGGAGCCAGCCGTTGATGGGTCCGGTTTCGAGGCCGAGCCTGGGAAAAGCGGCCGTCATAGCTGAGTAGTAGAAGATCATCTGCACCAGCAGCGGAACGTTCCGCAATACTTCGACCCACGAGGTGGCAATGCGGCGTACCAGCCAGTTGTCGGACAGGCGGGCCAGGCCGACGATCACGCCTAAGACCGTGGCGAAGAAAATGCCGGCAATGGACAGACGCAGGGTGTTGACCATGGCGGCCCAGAGGGCCCGTCCACCCGTGTCGGGATGGGTGTCGATTCCCTCACTGATCTGAATGTCGACAGGGCGTTCAAGGAAGTCGAAGTCGGTGTTGATGTTTCGGGCCCGAAGGTTGTCCCCGGCCTGACTGGCCAGGAACCACATGACGCTGAGCACCACAAACAGCAAGACGATCTGTGTCACCCACTTGAGGACGACGACGTCTCGCCACAGCGGCACTCGCTGGGATACCCGCTCTTGGGTGGTGGTATCCGTCATCGTTGACTTTGGCTCAGATCGTGGGCTGGCGGATTAGGAAGACATCTTCGGAAAGAGCCTCAGAGGTTGGAGAGTATCCGCGGGCCGGAGCGGCCCTTGACGCGAACGATCCCGGGGCCCGGGAGCTGGCGCCCCCGAACCCCGGGATCATCGATTACGTCAGTTCGCCTACTTAGCGGGCCGGCGGGGAGTAGATCAGGCCCCCATCCAGCCATCCGGCGTTGGCGCTGCCCTCGCGGTACAGGCCGACCGGGTTCAGGTTGCGGTCGTAGACCTCGCCATAGCTCCCAACCTGCCTGATTACCTGGTGGAAGGCGTCGGCTGCTAGACCCATACCGGTCTGGAGCTCACCATCGCCGCCACACAGACGTGCGACCTCTGCCTCGGCCTCGGCGCACTTGGCGTCCACGTTGGCAGAGGTGACGCCGTACTCATCCATGATGATCATGGCGTACACGGTCCAGTTGACGGCATCGGCCCAGGCCGAGTCGTTCTGGCCGTAGGTCGGGCCGAGCGGCTCCTTAGAGATCGGAGTAGCCGGGAAGATTACCCACTCCTGATCGGCGGGCATCTGCTTAGCCTTGCGGCCCACGAGCGCCGAACCGTCAGTGGTGGTGATGTCACAGCCACCGGCGATGAAGGTCTCGTACACCTCGTCGCTTGTCTCGAAGCCGAGCAACGTGATGTCGGCACCGGCCAACAGGGCGGCCTCGGCGATGTTCTTCTCCGTGGTCGTTCCGACGTTGGTGCAAACCACGGAACCGTCGATATCGGCGACCTGGCTAGATCCCGAGAAACCGTCGCTGACTCGGGCCATCAACTGCTGGCCGTCGTAGTAGGTGGTGGGACCAAAGTCCATGCCCACAGAACTGTCACGGCTCTGGGTCCACGTGGTGTTACGCATGAGGACGTCCACGTCGCCGGTCTGAACAGCGGTGAAGCGCTCCGAAGCCGTCAGGGCCACGAAGTTCACGGCTCCAGCGTCGCCAAGGACAGCGGCGGCTACCGCCCGGCAGAAGTCGGCATCAATGCCGGTTACCGAACCATCAGCCTGGGTTTCGGAGAACGCCACGGCCGAGCCGCTGACTCCGCAGTTCAGGGTGCCACGGGCCTGGACGGCGTCAAGGAGACTGCCGTCTGCGACAACCTCGACCTCTGCGGCCGTAGTGGCTGGTGCAGCAGGTGCGTCGTCGCTGTCGCTACCACAGGCTGCGGCGACGACACCGATGGTCAGNAATAGGGCGAGAAGNCTGAGAAGCTTGCTCTTCATAAATTGAACCCCCTCCGGTTCATGNTTCCCGAGGGGGCGTGATCCCACCGCCCACGGGGGCTNCCNATCGTTGGGCNGCNCCGNGAGGGTATTTNNCTTNAGNTATCCGGNCAACCCAGACATGCAGTTCCCTGATATGGAGCGCTACTCCCGAGCAATTTCGNCGAGTGATGGTTGGCCNGTCCGGGAATCTGGTCCTGAAATNCCCCACTTNGATTTTGCTCGACCATGGGGCCTAACCAGCCAATATCACCTCGTCCAGCAGCCCGGTGGATACGCAGTAGACGAAGCCACGGATGTGGTCCTTGTGGAGCAGGAACGGGGACAGGTGGAGCCGCTGCATCGATTGACGGACGCTGTCGTGGGGGTCAGTGAATGCCTCCAACGTCCACGAGGGGGCCACCCCGACCTCGTCGACCAGTTGGGCCCGGAACTCCTCCTCGACGACCTTTGCCAGGCCGCAGTCGGTGTGGTGTACGAGTACAACCTCGCGGGTTTTCAGGAACCGTTGGGACAGACACAGCGACCGGATGACGTCGTCGGTGATCACGCCACCGGCATTGCGGATTACGTGAGCCTCGCCGTGACCGAGGCCCAGTAGCTGGAACATGTCCATCCGGGAGTCCATACAGGCCACGACGGTCACGTGACGGGTTGGTTCAACCTGGAGGTCGGCGTCGTCAAAGTCGACGGCGAACGCTCGGTTCGCCGTTACGAACTCGTCGGCGATTGGGGAGTGGTCGGTCATGGCAGATGTTTCGTGGGTCGGGTGGGCGAACACCAGCCAGCCGTTTCCAGCCGGTCGCCCGAGGTCCAAGGATGCCATGGTCGGCACCCGAAACGGACGGGTCAGTTTCGTTGGTCCAACACTGCTGCCGTCACGGTGGCGCCTAGGACGCCCCCGGACGCGGAGAGCACCAGGTCGCCCACCGTGTCGTCGTAGGTCAGCTGCAGACCGGTGGTTCCCATTTCCTGGACGACCCACTCCACGGCCTCCCAGGCGATAATGGCCATGGCTCCGAATCCGGAGCCCAGCAGGACCAGATTCCAACGAGCCAGACCTTGGGGTGCCACGAAGAGCACCAGAGCGGCTACCAGCAATGTCCAGTTGGTGAAGTGGAGGATGTCGTCGAATTGCTCGAAAGTGTCATAAAGGTTCACCAGATTTCCCGACAGATCCAGTACGAACGGAGTGACCAGCAGGGCGTCGGCCAGATAGGGGTATCGGCTTCGCCGGCCACGGAGCATCCAGATAATCGGTACCACCAGGGCCGAAATGGGGTAACCGACGCACCGCTCGGGCCAGCCCTTACCGACCACCCCGGGAATGTCAGGGAATAGCAGGCCGGCCAGGAGGGTCGCCGCAAGGGCGACCTTTACCACCCACATAAGGCGCCGCTCGTTCACTTGGTGCCCCCCGGCCCGACCGGCCTGGACCCGGCTAGTTGATCTGCTTGTCCATGTCCACCCAGTAAGGGGCGCGCAGCTTAAATTTCTGCAACTTGCCGGTAGATGTCCGGGAAAGTTCGTCTCGGAACTCCACCGAGGTGGGGCACTTGAAGTGAGCCAAAGATTCCCGACAGTGGTCGATGAGGTCCCGCTCGTTGACTGACTCCCCGTCGGCCAGCACGACCAGGGCCTTGATCGTCTCGCCCCACTTTTCATCGGGTACACCGATTACTGCTACCTCGGCGACCGCCGGATGCGAAAACAAGGTGTCCTCCACCTCGATCGATGACACGTTCTCACCACCCGAGATGATTACGTCTTTCTTACGGTCAGTGATCGTGGCGTACCCTGCCTCGTCAATTGTCCCGCCGTCTCCGGTGTGAAACCAGTCGTCGGCTAGTGCTTCGGCGGTGGCGTCCGGTTGGTCCCAGTAGCTCTTCAGCACATGGTTGGTTCTGGCTAGCAACTCACCATCCGGCGAGGTTGACATGGACACGCCAAGGGCCGGTGCCCCGGCCCGTGACAGGCGGGCCGCCCGTTCGGCTGGGGTGTCGCCGTCCCACTCGGCCCGCGAGCGGTTCATGGTCAACAGCGGGGCGGTTTCGGTCAGTCCGTAGATCTGGATGAACTCCCAACCCAACTCGACCTCGACCCGTTCGATGGTTCGGGTGGGGGGTGGTGCCCCGGCCACCACGATTCGCATGCGTCCCGATCCGGGGATTTCACCATCCCAGTCAGCTGCCGCGTCCAGCACAGTAGCGATGACCGCCGGGGCGCCACACAGCAGGGTCACTTGGTGCTGCTCGATGCGTCGGAGGATTTCGGGCCCGTCGACCTTGCGGAGCACGATGTGTTTCCCGCCCATCCCGGTTACCGCATACGGCATACCCCAGCCGTTGCAGTGGAACATGGGCAGGGTGTGGAGGTAGACGTCCCGGTCGTTCACGCCCGTTTGCCATCCGAACACGGCGGCGTTCAGCCACAGGTTCCGGTGGGTCATCTCGACACCCTTCGGACGGGCCGTAGTGCCACTCGTGTAGTTGATGGTGGCGGTGGCATTCTCGTCTGGAGTCCATGGTCGAGGTTCGACTCCCTCGAGGAACAGTGAGTCCGACTCCTCGCCGGTCAATAGACGGTGCTTCACCTTTACGCCACCTAGGTCGGCTTCTAGCTCTGGGTCCATGAGAAGCACTTCGGCTCCTGAGTGGTCCACGATGTACTGAACCTCTTCGGCGTTGAGACGAAAGTTGACCGGTACCCCGACTCGTCCGAATGCGCTGGTTCCGTAGAGGAACACCAGCATCCGTGCTGAGTTGTGGCTGACCATCGCCACCCGCGCTCCGATATCGAGGCCCATGGCGTCGAGGCCTGCGGCCATCGCCCGTGCCAACTCGGCGGTCCGTGCGTAGGTGAGGTCGGGGAGTGCCGGGGCAACCTGATCGGGCTCGTCGACGATGGCGATCCGGTCGCCGTAGACAACCTCGGCTCGGCGCAGGTGGTCGGCGACGGTCAGCGGGATCTCCATGGGGCGGCCTCCTGTCGGGTTCTCGCGGCGTATCGACTGCGGAACGGCTGACAATAGTTCTCGTCTCTTGGGCACCTCGTCTCAGGGCTTTCGGCTATTTTCGAAACGGCCGATATTCCGGCTTTGGCACCCTCGCTAGGGCATACGCTCTTGGCGGTGCAACACGATGAGGTTCTCGATGGGTACCGGACGAGTATCGACAACATTGACGCCGCGCTGATCAACCTGCTAGCCGAGCGGTTCAAGGTGACCCGCATGGTGGGGACTCACAAGGCGTCGGTCGGCATGGCGCCGGCTGATCCCGACCGGGAGGCCGAGCAGGTGCAACGAATGCGAGACTTGGGCGAGGCGGCGGGCCTGGATCCGGTGTTTAGCGAGAAGTTTCTGCGGTTCGTGATCGACGAAGTGATCCGCCACCACGAGAGGGCAGGGAACGGGGGCTGACTCCCCGGCTGGGGCTCAGCCCCCGGCCATTTCCCGGTCCTTGGCCACCTCGTCGAGGTCGGCGTATTCCTCGCCGGTGTCCACCCAGTCCTCGAACTGGATTACGCCGATGTCGGTGAACCGGTCCCGTAGCCATCCGTCTCCGGCGTCCAGTAGGCCCAACTTCTTGCAGTTGGGGACGATCTTGGAGAACAGCAACCTCTGGAAGAGCCTCAAATCGTCGGGCATGGCCAGGGTGAATTCGACCATCTCCTTGACGTCGACCCCCATGCGTTCCCAGACCTCCTGGCGCATGAATCGGTCCCGCATCCGTAGAGCCGCTTCAAAGGCAAACTCCTGCCGGTCGCGTAACTCGGCCACAGTGAGTTCCTGGTACACCTCCTGGAGGCTGAGCACCCCGAAGGCCACGTGCCGGGCTTCGTCGGACATGACGTAGCGCAGCAGCTTCTTCAGCAGCGGCTCCTCGGTGGTCTGGTGCATGAAACTGAATGCGGCCAGAGCTAGTCCCTCCACCATGATCTGCATCCCCAGATAGGTCATGTCCCAGCGGTTGTCCCGGAGGATGTCGTCGAGCAGTGTCCCTAGGTGGGTGTTGACCGGGTACTTGATGCCGTCCAACTTCTGGTCCAGGTATTGGGCGAAGACCTCGACGTGCCGAGCCTCGTCGACTACCTGGGTGGCGGCGTAGTACTTGGCATCGATCCACGGCACCGTTTCAACGATCTTGGCCGTGCACAGCAGGGCGCCCTGTTCGCCGTGCATGAACTGGCTTAGGCTCCAGTTCATGGACTCAACGCCCAGGTCGGCCCACTCGTCTTCGGTCAACTTGTGGAGAGGCGAGTCGGGGTTCTCGGCGAAGTAGGCCACTTCGTCAGGGTTAGCCGGAGCCAGGACGGCGTACGGGTCTACGTCGATCGACCAGTCCAAGTCGGTTTGGCCGTTCCACTGCGAGGTCTTGGCCTTCTCGTAGAGCTTGTCGAGGTTGGCCCGCTCGCCCTTTCCGTAGCCCCAGGTGAAGATGGCATCAGCGTTGTCTTCCACGGTGTGGATGAGTGAGGTCACATCGTCGTTGAAGACGGAGAAGTCGCTGATCCGGTCCGGGTCGTTGGCGTAAGCCCGGAAGTCGAACTCGCCGTAGACAGTCTGCTCGCTGGGCATCGGCTCGGTGGTGGTCATAGTGGAAGTCCCTCCAGTGGTGGCCGGTTTGGGTGGCCTTCAGTCTTCGTTCGGGGGTGGTCGGTCGTTGGTCGAGTTGGCGAAGATGGGCTCCACGGCGTCGCCGATGGTTAGGGCCTCAGCGGTGTTCTCCCAGTCCTCGTATTGGATGACGCCCATCTCCTGGAAGCGTTCCCGCAGCCAGCCGTCTCGGTGGTCGAGCAGGCCGAGCTTCTTGCAGTTGGGGACGATCTTGGAGAACAGGAGGCGCTGGAGGGCCTGCTGGGAACTCTGTCTGGGGAGCAGTGTCTCGATCTCGGCGTTTTCGATACCGAAGCGTGGCCAGAGTTCGGCGTTCAGGGTGCGTCGGCGCATCATGTCGCACGCCTCGTAGGCGAACTCCTGGCGTTCCCGGAAATCGGCGGCCGGTAGGTCGTCGTAAATTTCCTGCAGTGAGAGGATCCCAAACGCCACGTGTCGGGCCTCGTCGGCCATGACGTACTTCAGCATCTGCTTGAGCAGAGGTTCCTGGGTGGTTCCGAGCATCAGCCCAAACGCCGCCAGGGCGAGGCCTTCGATCACCACCTGCATTCCGAGGTAGACGAGGTCCCATCGTTCGTCCCGGAGCACCGTGTCGAGCAGGGACTTCAGGTTTTCGTTAACCGGGTAGGTGGTCGGCATCTTCTCGTCGAGGTACCGGGCGAATGCCTCGACGTGGCGGGCCTCGTCGACTACCTGGGTGGCTCCGTAGTACTTGGCTTCGATCCACGGCACGGACTCAACGAGCCGGGCGGTGCATAGCAGGGCTCCCTGCTCTCCGTGGAGGAACTGGCTGAGAGAGGCGGCTTGGGAGTGGACGGCGAAGTCCACCCACTGGTCTTCGTTCCACGAGGCGACGGGGGAGCCCTTGACGTCGAGAAGGCTGCGAGCCGGCATGCCAGCCGGGATGCCGGTCGCTTCGGCCTGGAGGCGAATCATGTGCTCGGGGTCGACGGGGGTCGACCAGTCGAGGTCGTCGCTGACGTTCCATTGTGAGCGCTTGGCTTTTTCGTAGAGACGGTTCAGGCCGTCGTGACCTCGCTCGTAATCCCAGGTGAACTGGGTGTCGAACTCGGCTCGGACCGAGTCCATGAGGAGGTCAAATTCAGTGGGCCCGGTCTGGTTCTCGCTGTTGCCCCCAGCGGTCTGGAGTTCAGTGATGGTCATGTCGGATCTCCGCTGGTCATCGCTTCCCCGGCGGGTGGAGCGCCCAGACCAGTGATCACACGGTTGATCACCTCGTGCCAGTTCTCAGCAGCGGGGAGTTCCAGGCCCATGGAGCGGGTCAGCAGCATCCCGAAGCCGATGGCGTGGGCCAGGCGGACCACGGACTGCTCATCTAGTTCCGGGTCGAACAGGCCCTCGGTGGTGGCCTCGTCTGCCAACTTGCCGAGGCGCCGGTCCACGTCTTCGACCCGGCGGCGCAGGCGGTCGGCCAGATCGGGGTCTCGGCGGGCTGCCACTACGGCCTCCAGGAAGAGGGCGTGACCGCCGTCCAGCGGATCAAGGAGGTGATCACCGAGGCTGGACAAGACTTCGGTGGGGGGACTGGCGGCTGATCCGCCATTCAAGATGTTGTCGATGGAGTCAGGTACGTGATGGTCCACGGCCTCTAGGAGCAGTTCGGCCTTGCCGCCATACCGGCTGTAGATGGCGCCGGTGGTGACGCCGGCCCGACGAGCGATCTCGGCCACTCCGGCCCGCTCGTAACCCTTCTCGGCGAACACCTCGGCCGCCGCGTGAAGCAGGCGGTGGGTCAGGCCGTCGCCGGGGCGACAGGCCTCGTCAGTCTGGATCGTCTCCTGATCAGCCACCTCGGCGATAATAACGGTGATTATCCACGAGTCAAGGACGGGGCGTGACCTAAGGGCTAGTTTCCGGCGAATCACCGAGCAAGAAAGGGCCAGCCCTATGCACCTCGGCGCCTGCTTCTTTCCTACGGCTTACGCCATCAGCCCCCTCGAGCTAGGACCCGCTCTCGAGGAACGCGGTTTTGAGTCGGTCTGGCTAGCCGAGCACAGCCATATCCCCGCTTCGCGCGTCTCACCCTGGCCCGGCGGACCAGACCTGCCGCAGATGTACTACGACACCCTGGATCCGTTCGTGACCCTGGGCGCCATGGCGGCAACCACGACGACCCTGAGGTTGGGTACCGGCATCACCCTCGTCGTTCAGCGGGACCCCATCCACACCGCCAAGGAGGTAGCCAGTCTCGACGTGCTATCCGGAGGGCGTGTCCTGTTTGGCGTCGGAGCCGGTTGGAACCTGGAGGAGATGGCCGACCATGGCACCGACCCCGATCGCCGGTTCGGTTTGATGCGAGAGCGGGTCGAGGCCATGAAGGCTGTCTGGACTTCCGAGGTTGCCGAGTATCACGGTGATCAGGTCAACTTCGACCCGATGTACCAGAATCCCAAACCGGTCCAGTCGCCGCACCCACCTGTCCACGTCGGTGGCGTGGCCCCCGGGGGTCTACGTCGAGCTGTGGCTTACGGCGACGGGTGGATTCCCATTGGCGGTCGAACAAAGGTCGATGGGGCGGAACTCTCCGCTCTCCGGGATGAGGCCTGCGCGGCGGTCGGGCGTGATCCGAACACCCTGGAGGTCTCGATCTACTACGCCCCGCCCGATCCGGCCGTTCTGGCCAACCTGGCCGAGCACGGCATCGAACGGGTGGCCTTTGCCGTGCCGTCGGCTCCTCGGGACGAAGTTCTGCCGGTTCTTGACCGGTACGCCGAGGTGATGTCCTCGCTCTAGGAGAGGGTGGCTGCCAGGTCGGCGGCCAGGGCAGCCCGCTGGGCGTCGTTCAGGTTGACGGCCAACTCGAGGGCGGCGAAGTCGCTGCCCAGTCTCACCGGCCCCTCGGGGAGGGTGAATACCAGGTATTGCACGGCCGACAGGCGGTCCTGACCCACCTGAGTGGGGTCAAACTCGGCGTAGATCCGGGTCCCGTCGGCCAGTTCGGCGTACAGGCACTCCTGCAGCCCCAGCCAAGCCTCCAGCAGGGGGCGGCGTTTCGCCTCGTCCTCGATCTCGATCAGGAGAGCGCATCCCAGTTGCCCCGGTCCGCCGAGCATGGAGTTGTAGACGTCTAGTTCCTCGCGAATTCCGGACTCCCGGACGATCCGCTCGGCTCGCATGATTTCCTGGATCTGGTACCAGATCGTGTCGTGGTTTTCGAATAGGAACGTCAGGTTCTCGCCCAGGTGGATCCGTCGAGACTTCTTGAGTCGCATGACCATTGCCCGGGTGGTGTCCCGATCGTCGGTATAGGTCTGCCAGTCGAGAATCTCCTCCTGCCGGACGTGGTGGGGGGCTGGCGTCGGACTACTGCTCATGTGGGTCTTCCACCGGTGGTGCCGCTCCCGACCCGGACGGTGGCACGGGGGTCGGGAAACCGTCCGGGTCGTAGGCCCGGGCCAGGATGGTCATTGGATGCAGAGGCCGACGGTCGGCGTGCTGGGCGAACTGCAGGGCGGCCAGCGGACAGTCGGTGGCCCACACCTGGGCTGACCTATCGCTTCCGGCCGCCATCTCATCGAAGGCCTTTCGCCCGATGTGCACTGACGACTCGAAGCCCTCCACCTTCATGGCATGCGTGCCGTCGTGCCCGCAGCACTCCATGGTGGTTGACGGTTTCACACCCGGGATCTTTCGGAGCAGGTCCCGGCCCTTGAAGCCCACGGCTTGGGCCCGCAGATGACAGGGAGCGTGGTAGGACACGTCACCCGGCGTACTGGCAAACCGGTCATCGAATCGTTCCTCATCGCGGATGGACCACAGGAACTCCGCCGGGTCCGATACGGCTTCGGCCAAGCGATGGGCCCGTTCCCGATCAGCGGGGGCCACCAGTTCCGGGTACTCGCGACGCAGCATCATCGAGCAGGTCGGGTTGACGGCCAGGACCTGCTTGCCGGCCGCCACGTGGGGTTCCAGACGGTCCAAGTTGGTGGTCGCCTTATCTCGCAGGGTGTCTAGGTCACCGGATTCCCAGGCCGGCATCCCACAGCAGACCAAGCCCTTCTCGCAGGTGACGTCCACACTGTTTCGCTGCAGAACAGAAACGGTGTCACGGCCCACGTCGGGTTCGTTGTGCTCGACGTAGCAGGTGGGGAAGAGGACCACCTCGCCGACTGTGGGATTGTCGGAAACCAGGCCAACTTGCCGGGCCCACCGGGTAAACGGGGTTCGGGCGAACGGTGGGAGGTCCTTGTCGCGGTGGATGCCTACTGCCTTCTCCAGAAAGCGTCGGTGCAGTCGACTGCGGGAGTTCAAAACGTCGACCAGCCCGCCGGATAATCGGGCCAGCCGGGCCGTCCGGTCGGGGTCGCCGAGCACCCGGTCTCGAAGGCTCTGTCCATAGCGTCGTCGCCGTTGGGCCTTGTACCGGTGGACCAGCTTCGGGAAGTCCAGCTGGAACTCGTGGCCGTCGCGCACCGTGTAGGGACACTGGACCTCACACAGCTTGCACTGGAAGCACTCGTCCATCACCTGCGCTGTCTCGGTAGCGGTGATGGAGCGCACGTCGCCGTCGTGGTGGTCGTCGATGAACGAAAACAGCGACGGGAACGAATCGCAGTACTTGAAGCACATCCGGCAGCCGTGACAGATCTCGAATGTGCGGTCGACCTCTGCCTGAAGCGCGTCGGGGTCCCAGTAGACGTCTTCCGCAGGGTCGTAGGACAGGCCCGGGGTAGGGGCGTACGGGATGTGGTCGGCCATGGGCGGTGATCTCTCCGGCTTCCGTCCGACGCCGGCTACAGGGTCAGACGCGCTATGCCTGACACCTTCGGGAGAAGTGGCCGGCGTGGTTGACCACGGGAGAGGGCGGTCGACGGACCGTTGGTCAGCTGATCCCGTCGAGTAGCGCCTGGAAGCGACCGGCGTGTGACTTCTCAGCCTTGGCCAGGGTTTCAAACCAGTCGGCAATGTCGTCGTGGCCCTCCTCGCGGGCCGTTTTGGCCATCCCCGGGTACATCTCGGTGTACTCGTGGGTTTCGCCGGACACTGCGGCGGCCAGGTTCTCCAGGGTGTCGCCGATGGGCAGTCCGGTGGCCGGATCACCAACTGTCTTGATGTAGTCGAGGTGGCCGTGGGCGTGGCCGGTCTCGCCTTCCGCTGTATCGCGGAAATTGCCGGCAATGTCCGGGTAACCCTCTACGTCGGCCACCTTGGCGAAGTAGAGGTAGCGGCGGTTGGCCTGGGACTCGCCGGCAAAGGCGGCCTTTAGGTTCTCGATCGTCTGGCTACCGTCGAGGCTCACGGTGTTGCTCCTGTCTTCTCTTCGATGGGTGGGATTGCCGGTTGGGGCTACCGCGGGCACCGTAGCCTCCGCGGACGCCTCGCTCGTATCTCAGCGAAGGTTGTTCGTCACTCCTCGCCGTAGCGGGGTACGTCGGGCCCCGTCAGGGCGGTGAACAGGGCCAGGACTTCACCCGTTTCAGCGTGCCGTCCGGTTTCGTCTTTGGAGTAAGAGGATTACGTTGTCGACGGTCACGTCGAACACACCGTTCTCCGCTGTAACCAGTCGAAGGTCCTCGATGACGTGCTGGTAGTTGGCTAGCAGATCCCCTGCCGCGCCCACGGCACGGGAGGAATAGTCTCAGGGGACGCAGTAGGTGATCTGGACGTGATGGTTCACCATGCCCTGGACGTTAGGCGCGACCAGGCGGTCGGGTCATGGCACCGGCCACCCAAAGGGCTCCCGGACGGGCAGCCAAGGTGCACGGCATTGACCCGAAAGGCTCCCCGTCGGCCCTCACCAGTGGGTCAGCGTCAACGGCCTCCATGCGAACCTCGGCCGCCTGGTGGACCGAAACGTCGGGATGATCGAGGTGGGCTCCGGTCCGGACCTTCCCGAAGGACCGCAGCAGATCAAAGCGGCCGACGTCGCCGACGAGGCACACGTCCAGGAGACCGTCGTTGGGGATGGCATCAGGGCAGATTCGCATTCCGCCGCCGAACAGGCCGGTGTTAGCCACCACCAGCACGGCTGCACGCTCCTCACGTTCCTCGCCGTCGAGGACTAGCCGGAAAAGTCCCGATCGCATCGTCGGAATCTCGAGGAGGGTGGCCACCGTGTAACGGGACGGTCCCCGGGGGACGGTCATGGCCTCGGCCCGGGCATTGACGGCTGCCGGGAAGCCAGCGACGCAGCTGGTTATCGCATGGGACGGACCAGAAAGCGACTCGTCGCTGTCTACCCTTACGATCGCATCCACCGCTGTCGGGGCTTCCAGGGAGCGGTCGACGCGGTCCTCCAGGGACCCTCCAGTCAGGCCGAGGGCCTCGGCGGCGTCGTTGCCGGTCCCGCCGGCCACGATGCCCACCACGGTGGATGTCCCGGCTACCGCCCCGGCAGCCAGGTGAACGATGCCGTCTCCGCCGAAGGCCACCATCCGCTCGACACCCGCCGTCACCGCGTTGTGGGCGGCAGTCCGGGCAACTTCGGCCGACGACGAGTCGAGGACTAGCGGCTCAACGCCGTGCTCCCGGAGCCGGACTAGCACGCGGTCGACCTGGCTGGCGGCTCGTCCGTGGCGGGCTGCAGGGTTGATCAGGAGTGCCACCTGCGACATGGGTCCATCATTGTCCATCGATAGCCTCGACCTCATGACACCGCCGCGGACCATTCTCGGGGCCACCGTTTTCGCCGCCCTTCTGGTCTCTGCCTGCGGTGGAGGTGGGGCCGGTTCGGGAATTACGAGCGTGGCCGAGGAGGGTGTCCTGCGAGTTGTCGGCCTGGACACCCAGGACTTTGACGCCGACGGCTATCGGGTGGATGCCGGAGAGGTCACCGTCGAGTACCAGCTCTCAGGGTTCCAGAACCACACGCTGGTGGTCGAGGGCCGGGAGGACGAACTGCGTCTCGAGGTCGAGAACGGGGGGACGGACTCCGGGACCATCATCCTGGAACCCGGCCGCTACATCCTCTACTGCGACGTGGCTGGCCACCGGGAAGGTGGGATGGAGGCTCGGCTACTCGTCGAGTAGTCCCGAAAACCGTCACGGCCCGCCCTGGAGGGCGGGCCGATCAGCGTTCAAGCGTCCGGGATCAGGCGACGATCTCGAAGAGCAGGTACAGCACGACAGTGATGACCAGGCCGTACACGATGGTGTCCTTGTGCTTGTCCAGCACCTTCTTGTTGATGGCGCTGTCGTAGCCGCCCACCTTGCCGAGGGCCGAGAGTTCCATCACGATCCAGATCACCGCGAAGACGATCCAGATGGTGGCGCGGGGACCGGAGTCCGGGTTGCCGAAGTTCATGCCGAAATGGCTGGGCCACATCATGAAGAAGATCAGCGGGATCGAGAACAGTGTGTTGACCCGGCTGGCCCGTCCGGCCCGCTTGGCTGCCGCCGGGGCCTCCGAGTCGGCCTCGCCGCCTTCGGACACTCGCACCGAGGATCCGATGGCGATCTTCTGGGCCGGCCAGATGACCATCCATACGTTGGCCGCCATGGTCGTGCCCAGCACGGCACCGAAGGCGATTCCCATACCGGAAGCCGACCTCCAGTAGTCCATCTCGTGGATCAACTCCTGGTGGGCGAGGATCCAGATGCCCGATACCCAGGTAAGGGCAGCCGCCCAGCGGAACCACCACAGGGTCCGCCAGGTGATCTTGCGCAGTGCTTCGCCTCGTGCCCCGTCGCTCATCTCTCCGAAGGCCGCGCCTTGGATGAAGTTAAAGAAGTACAGGAGGCCGATCCAGGTGATCCCACCCAGATAGTGGGCATACCGGCCGACGGCCTGACCGCCCCCGGTCATCCCCATCCAGTCACTGAACAGTTCCACGAAGGTCTCCCTCGGTTCGGTGTGGGCTTATGGCCCCGATCATGGCATGCACCACGCGTGACGACAACGACCGGGGAGGTGCAGTCACGATTGGACGATAGGTCCGTCAGTCCACGAGCACGTCGGCGAAGCGGTCCCGCAGGGTCTTCTTGGAGAATTTCCCGACCGAGGTCTTGGGGACCTCTTCGATGAACTCCACCCGGTCTGGCAGCCACCACTTCACAACCCGGCCTTCCAGCCACTTGAGAACCTCGTCGGCGGTCAACTTTGCCCCCTCGACCGGGACCACACAGGCCATAGCCCGCTCGCCCCACTTGGTGGAGGCCACGCCGATGACTGCTGCCTCGACCACGTCGGGATGGGCCATGATTTCGTTCTCCAACTCCACCGAGCTGATCCACTCGCCGCCCGACTTGATGAGGTCCTTGGTGCGGTCGACGAGGCGGATGTAGCCCTCGGGATCGGCAGTGGCCACGTCGCCGGTCTTGAGCCAACCGTCGTCGGTGAACGACTCCGGTGCCCGGTCGTCGTTGTAGTACGTGCGGGCCACCCACGGCCCTCGTACTTGAAGTTCGCCGCTGGTCTCACCATCCCACGGGATCTCTTCGCCGGTCTCCGGTTCGGCGATCCGAAAGTCGACGGCCGGCGAGATCAGACCGATGGTGGTTCGGAGGTCGGCCTTGGCCTCGTCGTCCAGGTCGTCCAGCGTGGATTTGATACTACAGACGGCACCTATCGGACTGGTCTCGGTCATGCCCCATGCCTGGAGGATCGGCAGACCAGTGGTCCTGCGGTAGCCCTCAGACAGGGCCTTAGGGACGGCCGAGCCGCCACAGGGGATGGCCCGCAGCGCTGACACGTTTCGCCCCTCGAGTTCGGGGAGCACCCCCATCCAGATAGTGGGCACGCCGGCGGCCACCGTTACCCCTTCATCCTCGATGAGAGCGGCCAGGGCGCCCGGCGACAGGTCAGCACCCGGCATGACCAGCGTGGCCCCGGTGGCCACCCCGGCGTGAGCCAGGCCCCAGGCGTTGGCGTGGAACATGGGGACCACAGGAAGGATCACATCCCGCTCGTTGATCCCCAGAGTGTCAGACATCATCACCCCGAAGGTGTGCAGCACCATCGACCGGTGGGAGTAGACGACCCCCTTCGGGTTCCCGGTGGTTCCCGATGTGTACATCATCGAGCCGGCCTTGTTCTCGTCGAAGGTGGTCCAGTCGACCGGTGAGGCGGCACCCAGGAGGTCCTCGTAGTCGTGGACCTCCTGAGAGATGGCGTCGATGTCGGGTGCTGGGGCACCATCGTCCATGAGCACCACGTGGCGGACCGTCTGGAAGGTCTCCATGAGTGGCCAGATGAGGCCAGCCACTGAGTGGTCGAGGAAGATCACCTCGTCCTCGCCGTGATTCACGATGTAGGTGAGCTGCTCAGGGAACAGCCGCAGGTTGAGGGTGTGCGATACCCGACCGGTGCACGGCGGGGCAAAGTAGAGCTCTAGGTGGCGGGCCGTGTTCCAAGCGAAGGTGGCTACCCGGCCGTCATCACTGACACCCAGGTCGTCCAGTACGCCGCCCAGGCGGCGGGTTCGTTCACCCCACTCGCCGTACGTGATCCGCTGGATCCCGGTCGGGGTGGCGGTTAATACCTGCTTGTCGGCGAACAGCCGGGTGGCACGGTCGAACAGGTGAATTAGGGACAGCGGCGTGTCCATCATCAGGCCGTCCATAGCAGGGCTCCCTCCTCTTCGACGCGTGTGAGATCGAACAACTGGTACCGCGGACGGTACCAGTCGGCTCGGACCCACTCTCAGCCGAGAGCGGCCACCACTCCGAGGGCCGTCAGGGCCCCATTCCGGACCAGATCTCTCCAGGACAGCGGCCGTGACGACCAGGTCCCGAAGCACCCGCAAGAGTCCCGCCGTCCAGCGATCAGGCGGCCGGCGATCAGCGTGGTAAAGGCCACTAGCAAGGCCACGGCACACGGCCCCCCGGTCCGCCGGTCCACAACAAGCAGCAGGGCGGTGGTCAATTCCGTGACCGGCACGGCCACGGCCAGCAGGCGGGGGTTCGGCAACCCGAAGCCGGCCAACGACCGTCGGGTGGCCGCCGGGTTGTGGAACTTCAGGATGGCGGCGACGGTGAACGTGCCAGCCAGCGCGAAGGAGGCTAAGGCGGCCAGAGAACTCGACACCCGTCAGTATCCGAGGGCCACGTCGACCGGGGCTAAGAGCGTCTTGCCGGAACAAAACCGACTCACGTTTTCGGACACGAAGGGCTCAAGGAGCCGAAGGCCCATCTCCGGGGTATTGGCTACGTGCGGGGTGATGAGGCAGCGTGGCTCCGACCAAAGTGGGTGTCCATCGGGGAGCGGCTCGGGGTCGGTCACGTCCAGCGCCGCACCGCCGAGAGAGTTGGATCGCAGCGCCTCCACCAGGTCCTCGGTCACCACATGACCCCCCCGGGCCACGTTCACCAACCAGGCGTGGTCGGGGAGGGCCGCCATCTCGGCCACTCCGACAATTCCCGCGGTCTCAGCAGTCAGTGCCAGGGCGACCACCAGGACATCGGTCCGCGGCAGGACTTCGAACAGACGGCCGGTGGTGATGGTCCGGTCGGCACCAGGAAACGCCTCTTCCTGACGCCGCACCACGGTCACATCACAGCCGAACGGTGCCAGCAGAGGTAGAAGGTGTTCCGTGATGCCGCCGCCACCCAAGACGGTGATCCGGCTACCGGCCAACACCCGTCCCACGGGACTGGACCACGAAGTGGCTCTGGAGTACCCGTGGAGATGCTTTTGGCCGGCCAGGATCATGCCCAGCGTCGTCTCGGCTACCGCCGGGGCGTAGACCCCCTTCCCGCAAGTCCATGTCCAACGATCGTCCAGGTGGTGGGCGAAGGGCTCGATACCCGCGTAGGGAAGCTGAATCCACTCCAGGTTTCGGGCGTCGGCCACCACCTCCGGGAAACTGTCCACGCCTGCCGGGTCGGCCCAGATAAGTCCCTCGGCGTCGGCCGGCTCCACGAGGCAACCGCCGCCGGCCACCACGGCCCGGCACATCGCCTCGTACATGGCCGGACGGGTGTCCGGGGCGACGGCAATAGGACGGGAAGTCATCGGCTCGACAGCCTTCCG
>PBDJ01000044.1 GCA_002717365.1 Acidimicrobiaceae bacterium
CATCACCGGCCAGAAACCGCTTATCACGCGCGCTCGCAAGTCCGTCTCGAACTTCAAGCTCCGCGAGGGCCAGGCCATTGGTGCCAAGGTCACGCTGCGGGGCGACCGCATGTACGAGTTCTTGGACCGTCTGATTACCCTCGCTATCCCCCGGATCCGTGACTTCCGCGGCCTTAGCCCCCGGTCGTTCGACGGAAACGGGAACTACACGTTCGGAGTGACCGAGCAGCTCATCTTCCCGGAGGTCGACTACGACAAGGTCGATCGAACCCGGGGAATGGACATCACGATCGTGACATCCGCGTCCGACGACGCCAGTGGGCAGGCACTGCTCACGGCGTTCGGTTTCCCATTCCGGAAGGAAGGGCAGTAGTGGCCAAGAAAGCACTGGTCAATAAGCAAAAGAAGACCCCAAAGTTCAAGGTTCGCGCCTACACGCGGTGCCGCCGTTGCGGCCGACCGCGGTCGGTTTACCGTGCCTTCAACCTCTGCCGGGTCTGCTTACGAAACATGGCCCACGCCGGGGAGATCCCCGGGTTGACGAAGTCGAGCTGGTGAGGAGGATCTGATATGACTATGACCGATCCCGTTGCCGACATGTTGACGCGTATCCGAAACGCCAACCAGGCCATGCACGAGGGCGTGAAGATGCCGTCGTCCAGGCAGAAGGTGGCGTTAGCTGACGTCCTCAAAGCCGAGGGCTACATCCGTGGCTACGAGGTGTCGGATTCCACGACTAGCCCCGGCAAGGTGCTGACTATCGAGATGAAGTACTCCTCGGAGCGGGAGCGCGTCATCAGCGGTGTGCAGCGGGTATCCACCCCGGGCCTGCGGGTCTACAGCGCTTCGAACAAGATCCCCCGTGTGCTCGGAGGTCTCGGCGTGGCCGTGATCTCGACCAGCCGCGGGCTAATGAGCGACCGCGAGGCTCGCCGCCGGAGGATCGGCGGCGAGGTCCTCTGCTACGTCTGGTAGAGGAGGAGGACATGTCCCGAATCGGGAAGGCCCCCATCCCCGTTCCGTCGGGCGTCGAGGTTTCGATCAACGGCCGTCAGGTCGCCGTGAAGGGCCCCAAAGGCGCCCTAGACCTCGAGGTTCCCGGCGAGATCACCGTTCGTCAAGACGGTGAAGAAATCCTCGTTGAGCGCCCCGACGACGAACGTCAGAACCGTGCCTTGCACGGCCTGACCCGCTCGCTGGTCAACAACATGGTGGTTGGTGTGTCAGAGGGATTCAGCAAAGAACTCCAGATCGTCGGCGTCGGCTACCGCGCCGCCCCTAAAGGCTCCGACCTTGAGTTGCAACTGGGCTTCAGCCACCCGGTGATCGTGAAGGCCCCCGACGGCATCGAGTTCGATGTGCCAGAGCCGACTCGCATCATCGTGTCAGGTACCAACAAGCAGGTCGTCGGCCAGGTGGCCGCCGACATCCGGTCCCACCGCAAGCCGGAGCCCTACAAGGGCAAGGGCGTGCGCTACCTCGGCGAGCATGTGCCCCGCAAGGCCGGAAAGGCGGCGAAGTGAGCACCGTCGATCGGTCCCAAGCGCGTCAGCGGCGTCACCGTCGGATTCGCAAGGCGGTCCGGGGAACCGCTGCACGGCCTCGCCTGGCGGTGTTCCGTTCCTCACGGCACATCTCGGCACAGGTCATCGACGACCAGACCGGTCGCACGGTGGCCAGCGCCTCGACCCAGCAGGCCGGCGTGGCTGACGGGACGACCGGGGTGGCCGCGGCCACTGAGGTCGGTCGTCTGGTCGCCGAGCGGGCCCGCGAGGCCGGAATCGCCACCGTGGTGTTCGACCGCGGCGGTTACCTCTACCACGGCCGGGTGGCGGCGCTTGCCGACGCCGCCCGCGAGGCTGGACTGGAGTTTTAGTGGCACCGCACACCAACGACGACGCCTCCCTTCGGGAGTCACGAGTAATCCATATCAACCGCGTGGCCAAGGTGGTCAAGGGCGGTCGCCGGTTCTCGTTCACTGCCCTGGTGGTGATCGGAGACGGCGCTGGTCGAGTCGGCCTGGGCTACGGCAAGGCTAAGGAGGTCCCACTGGCAATTCAGAAGGGGACCGAGGAGGCCAAGCGCAACCTGTTCAGCGTGCCGCTGGCCGGTTCAACCATCGTCCATCCCATCATGGGGATCATGGGCGGTGGCCGGGTCCTACTTCAGCCGGCCGCTCCTGGTACCGGTGTGATTGCCGGTGGGGCCGCTCGCGCCATTCTTGAAGAGGCTGGCATCCACGATGTGCTCTGCAAGTCGCAGGGATCGCCCAACCACATCAATGTGGCCCGGGCCACCATTGCTGGGCTGCAGGCCCTGCGTCGGCCCGATGAGGTGGCCCGCCTGCGGGGCCTAGACCCGGAGGAATTCGTGCCGGGAGCCCTGCTCACCGCGTACCGCCGCACCGAGGCCGGTGTAGGCGCATCCGACGGTTTGGACGGTGAGTGATATGACACAACTAATCGTCACCCAGATCCGAAGTGGCATTGGTGCCAAACCCAAGCAGCGGGGGACCTTACGTGCTCTAGGCCTGGGTCGCATCGGTCGCAGCAACACCCTGCCCGACCGGGGCGAGATCCGGGGCATGATCGCCCGGGTCCCCCACCTAGTTCAGGTCCAGGAGGTCGACGGAGAATGAAGATCCACGATTTGCAGCCGGCCCCCGGTTCCAAGAAGCGCGCCAAGCGCGTCGCACGCGGCATCGGAGGCAAGGGAGGCAAGACTGCCGGCCGCGGCATGAAGGGACAGCGGGCTCGCAACACGGTCCGTGTCGGTTTCGAGGGTGGCCAGATGCCGCTCCATCAGCGGATTCCAAAACTCAAGGGCTTTAAGAACCCGTTTCGCGTCGAGTACCAGGCGGTAAACCTCGACGCTATCGAGGCCAGTGGCCTCGACGAGATCTCACCGGAGACCCTGCACGCCCACGGCTTGGTTGGCAAGAAGTCTTTAGTCAAGGTGCTGGGCCGGGGCGAAGTCACCCGGGCCGTTACCGTGCGGGCTCACGCCTTTTCGGCCTCGGCCGAAGCCGCCATCACGACAGCTGGTGGAAGCGTCGAGAAGTTGCGCCTTCCCTTCGCCGTGCGCCCACCGGCCAGCGGCAACGCTCTGATGAACCGCTGACCGGGTCGTCCGGACCAGACAAAAGACAGGAGCACACGTGCTATCCAGCATGCTGAATATGTTCAGGGTGGGAGATCTGCGTAAGCGGATCGTGTTCACCCTGCTCATGATCCTGCTCTACCGGGTGGGTGCCTTTATGCCTGCCCCCGGTATCGATGTTGAGCAGGTCCAATTGCTCCGCGATCGGGCGGACCAAGGGGGCGTTCTGGCTTTCCTCCAGCTTTTCTCCGGTGGGTCCCTGACCAGCTTCGCCGTGTTCGCCCTGGGTGTCATGCCATACATCACGGCGTCCATCATCATGCAGGTACTCGGCGTGGTGGTACCTCGGATCGAGCAGTGGCAGCAGCAGGGAGCGGTCGGCCAGCGCAAGATCACCCAGTGGACTCGCTATCTGACGGTGGCCATAGCGGTTATCCAGTCCACAAGTTTTGCGTTCCTATTCAACGACCGCGGCAATTCGATCTCTGGTCAGTCGGGGGCCAACCTGCTGCCCGATTTCCACATTGGCACGGTGAGCGTGGTTGTCTTGACCTTGACCGCTGGGACAGCGCTGCTTATGTGGATGGGAGAGTTGATTACCCAAAAGGGGATCGGCAACGGTATGTCGTTGCTGATCATGATCTCTATCGTGAGTGGCTTCCCTGCTCAGGGCTCCTTGATCCATGCTGAAAATGGGGTAGTGGCCTCCGTCGTGGTAGTGGCCGTTCTGATGGCCATGATTGCCGCCATCGTCTTCGTGGAACAGGGTCAGCGACGCATCCCGGTGCAGTTCGCCAAGCGGGTGGTAGGTCGCCGGATGTATGGCGGCCAGAACACCTACATCCCGCTGAAGGTGAACCAGTCGGGCGTGATCCCGATCATCTTCGCCTCGTCGGTTTTGTACTTGCCGGTTTTGGTGGCAGCCGCCCTGCCTTGGGACGGCTTCCGGGGCTGGATCGACAACAACCTGGCCCAGCCGGACAACGTCTTCTACTTCACTATCACCGGGCTGCTGATTGTGGGCTTCGCCTACTTCTACACGGCGATTACCTTCGACCCGGTCAAGCAGGCTGACACCATCCGCAAGCAGGGCGGGTTCGTGCCCGGTATCCGTCCAGGCCACCAGACCGAGAGGTACCTGGCCCGGATACTGTCACGCATCACGTTGCCTGGCGCCCTGTTCATCGCCGGCGTGGCGCTTGTCCCGTCGATCCTGATCAATGTGTTCTTGGACACCAGCGCCGGGGTGGGCTCAGGTGGTGCTGCAGGTTTCGGCTTCATCGGAATTTCGATCCTGATCTCCGCCGGCGTCTCCCTGGAGACCATGAAGCAGGTCGATTCGCAACTCACCATGCGTAATTACGAGGGCTTCCTCAAGTAGCGATGACCGCCGTCCGTCTCGTCATTCTCGGACGCCAGGGTTCCGGAAAAGGTACCCAGGCGGCTCGTCTGGTAGAGGCCTACGACACGGTGCATATCTCGACCGGTGACATGTTGCGAGCCGCGGTCGGCGCCGAGACGGAGCTGGGTTTGCAGGCCAGGGCCGTGATGGACGCCGGCGAACTGGTTGGCGACGATCTGATCAACAGCATCGTGGCCGAGCGATTGGCCCAGGACGACGTGGCTGAGCATGGTTTCCTGCTGGATGGCTATCCCCGGACCCCCGACCAGGCAGCGGCGCTCGAGGGCATCCTGGCCGAGGCTGGGACTCCGATGGATGCTGCCATGAACCTCGACGTACCCGTCGACGAGGTTACGGTCCGCATGATGGCCCGAGGCCGGGCCGACGACACGGCGGAGGCCATTCGCCGCCGCCTGGACCTGTACGAGTCGGAGACGGCGCCGCTACTGGCTTGGTTTGCCGACCGCGGCCTACTGGAGGTAGTTGACGGTTTAGGAGCCGAGGATGACGTGTTCATCCGCCTCACACTCGCTATTGACAGACGACTGAGCGTCGGAGACGCGTCGTGACCTGCGGTTCTGCACGCCACATCGGCCAAGCGGGGGTTGGCCCTCCGGAGGGTCTGCGATAGCGTTACCCACTGTCCTACGCCGGGTTCTTGCCTTCGCGAGCAGCCCCCGGACCCGACCTGCGGAGCAGATTTTCACCCTTTCGACTATTAATGACCAGGAGAGCCACACTGTCGAAGCCCAAGGAAGATGCGATCGTGCTGGAAGGCACGGTTCTCGAGCCGCTGCCGAACGCTATGTTCCGCGTGGAGCTGGAGAATGGCCACAACGTACTGGCCCACATCTCCGGGAAGATGCGGATGCACTACATCCGGATCCTTCCAGGTGACCGCGTCCAGGTTGAGCTCACCCCTTATGACCTCCAGAGAGGTCGGATCACCTACCGCTACAAGTAGTCCGCTGCGAGTGGCGAGCACACAAGAGAGAACAGTATGAAGGTCCGAGCGAGCGTCAAGCGAATCTGTGAGAAGTGCCGGGTAATCCGGCGCCACGGTCGCGTGCAGGTCATCTGCACCAACCCCCGTCATAAGCAGCGTCAAGGTTAGAGGTAGCCAGGCATGGCACGAATCTCCGGTGTCGACATACCCCGCGAGAAGCGGGTGCTGATCGCGCTGACCTATATCCACGGCATCGGTCGCACCTCGGCGGCGAGCATCTGCGAGGCCACCGGCGTCAACCCCTCCACCCGGGTGCGTGATTTGGCTGATGACGAGGTCACTTCGATCCGGGTGTTTGTCGACCAGCAGTTCAAGGTCGAGGGCGACCTTCGTCGCGAGGTGTCCCAGAACATCAAACGCAAGATGGACATTGGTTGCTACCAGGGTCTCCGCCACCGTCGCGGCCTTCCAGTCCGTGGTCAGCGCACCCATACCAACGCCCGGACCCGTAAGGGTCCCCGCAAGACAGTCGCGAACAAGAAGCAGGTCACGAAGTAATGGCGAAGCCGGCTGCCGGGGGACGACGTCCCCGCAAGAAGGAACGGAAGAACGTCCCGCACGGGGTCGTTCACATCAAGAGTTCTTTTAACAACACGATTATCACCATCACCGACCAGGGTGGGAATACTCTGGCCTGGGCCTCGGCCGGCAATGTCGGCTTCAAAGGGTCCCGCAAGTCGACGCCGTTTGCTGCCCAGATGGCGGCTGAGCAGTGTGCTCGGCGGGCCATGGAACACGGTGTTCGCAAGGTCGACGTGGTGGTTCGCGGCCCCGGATCCGGTCGCGAGACGGCTATCCGGACCATCCAGAACACCGGCATTGAGGTGACAGGTATCAAGGACGTCACCCCGATCCCCCACAACGGTTGCCGGCCGCCCAAGCGACGGAGGGTCTGACATGTCCCGCTATACCGGACCCCGAGCCCGGGTTTCTCGCCGCCTCGGTACCAACATCTTCGGTACTAAGGGCGAGGTTGTGGCGTTGGATAAACGCCCGTACCCGCCCGGTGAGCACGGCCGGACACGACGTCGGGGGAACCCGTCGGAGTATTTGGTGCAGCTCCAAGAGAAACAGAAGGCTCGTTTCGCATACGGACTGTCCGAAAAACAGTTCCGTCGGGTCTACGACGAGGCCAACCGTCGTCAGGGCGTGACAGGCGAGAACATGCTCCAGTATCTGGAGTTGCGCCTCGACAACATCGTTTATCGGGCTGGCATGGCCGCTACTCGACCGCAGGCCCGACAGCTGGTCAACCACGGCCACGTGGACGTTAACGGCAGCCGAGTGGACATTCCCAGTTACCGCTGTCGGAAGGGCGACATAGTCACGCTGCGCGACAAGGCCCGCAAGATGGTTGTTGTGCAGTGGAACATCGACGTGCTCGACCGACAGGCCCCGGCCTGGCTAGATATGGGAGAGAACGGCCACGAGGTCACCGTCCGAGAACTGCCCCTTCGCGACCAGATCGATGTTCCGGTTCGCGAGCAGCTCATTGTCGAGCTCTATTCCAAGTAGTCCTGGGCCCTTTGGGCTTTAGGACAGTTACGTATCCACATAAGTACGAAGACGAGAAGGACACCCCATGCTGGTTATTCAGCGACCGACCGTCGAGGCCGTCGGCGAGGCCGTCGGCAACCGTCAGCAATTTTCGATTGGCCCGCTCGAGCCGGGCTTCGGCCACACCCTGGGCAACTCGCTCCGGCGGACGCTGCTGTCGTCTATCCCGGGTGCTGCGGTTACTCAGGTGAAGTTTGACGACGCCCTGCACGAGTTCGGCACTATCGAAGGGGTGGTGGAGGATGTCACTGACATCGTCTTGAACCTTAAGGATGTTGAGCTGCGCTCCCACAGTGACGAGCCGGTAACCCTGCGAGTCGACGTTCGCGGTGGGGCTGAGGTCAATGCGGCGGCCCTTGATTCCAATGACCAGGTTGAAGTACTGAACCCGGACCTGCACCTGGCCACTGTTGCTCCCAAGGGCCGTTTGGCCCTCGAACTGACTGTCGAGGTAGGTCGGGGCTACCTAGGCTCGGACCGTGCCGTCGGCGAGGGTGTCATCGGCGTTATCCCGGTGGACGCCTTGTTCTCCCCGGTCCGACGGGTGTCGATCGACGTGGAGCCCGTCTCTGTCGGTCAAACCCAGGACATGGATCGCTTGGTGCTGGATATCACCACCGACGGCTCGATCAGTCCGCGTGACGCCTTGGCCTCGGCTGGTGCCACCCTGCGAACTCTGGTGCAGTTGGTAGAGAATATGAGTGATGAAGCCCGCGGTTTGGAGTTGGGCGAGGCCGAGGAGGTGGGCGGCAGTTCGCCTGACCTAGACCTCCCCATCGAGGATCTGGACCTGTCGGAACGTCCCCGCAACTGCCTCAAGCGGGCTCAGGTCGACACGGTCGGCCAACTCCTGGAGAAGACCGAGGACGACCTGTTGGCCGTCACTAACTTCGGCCAGAAGTCCCTGGATGAGGTCATTGAGAAGCTCGATGAGCGCGGTCTGACGCTCCGGGTTCGGGTCTGAAACCATGCCCGCCACTCCCAAGAGGGGCCGTCGCTTCGGCGGTAGTTCCGCCCACCAGAAGTCGATGATGGCCAACTTGGTGGCTTCGCTCATCGCTGCCGAGGCGATTACTACCACCGAGGCCAAGGCCAAGGCGGTCCGGCCCATCGCTGAGAAGATAATCACCAAGGCCAAGAAGGGCGGCTTGCATAATCACCGCCAGGTGGTGGCGTTCCTTCGGGACCGCGAGATGGCGGCCCGGCTCTTCGATGAGATCGCGCCGCGCTATATCGATCGGGCAGGCGGCTATACCCGGATTCTGAAGGTCGGTCCTCGCCACGGGGACAACGCGCCGATGGCGCGTATCGAGCTGGTCTGAGCCCCCCGTCATGCGGGTCCGGGGAACCGTCGCTTATGACGGGGCTCCGTTCCACGGGTTCGCCGTTAATGACGGCGTCCCGACAGTCGCTGGTCTCCTAAACGGGGCGCTGTCGAGGGTTCTTGGTACCGAGGTAGTACTGACCTGCGCAGGGCGGACCGACCGCGGCGTGCACGCCGTGGGTCAGGTGGTCAGTTTCGACGCCCCGGACGGCGCTTCCTTGGAGGATGTCCAGCGGGCCATAAACCGTCAGTGCAGGCCGTCGGTTGTGGTCACGGCGTTGGAGCGGGTAGCCGACGATTTCGACGCCCGGTTCAGCGCTACCGGGCGAACCTACCGGTACCGCATCCTGGATCGTCCAGACCCCGATCCGTTCATCGTCCTGCGAGCCTGGCACGTGTGGGGACCCCTGGATGTCGACGCGATGCAGTTGGCCACTGCTGACCTCATTGGCGAGCATGACTTCTCGTCATTCTGTCGGCGTCCCACGCCCCGGCCCGACGGCACGCCGACCGTCCTGGTGCGTCGGATCACCTCGGCGTCGTGGAGGAGGGTGGCCGACGGCCTGTCGGGTGCCGACCTCCTGGAGTTCGAGGTATCGGCCAGCGCCTTCTGCCACCAGATGGTGCGTTCGGTGGTCGGGACCCTGGTAGCTGTGGGTCGGGGTCGGCTAGCAGCCGATTCCATGCCCTTGGTTCTGGACGCTCGGGATCGGCAAGCGGCCGGGGAGCCGGCCCCACCGGAGGGTCTGACCCTCTGGTCGGTGGACTACCCGGGGACTACCTCCGACTCGTCGTAGGTTGCTGGGAAGGGGTGCCGCCCGTAGCCTTGGTCCGCGGCTCGATCGCACCCGGTTGCGGTGTTGATTTCCGGTGGCCGGGTGGCCACCACGGCCCGCGGCAAGCGTTTTACCCACGAAACAGGTGGTTTCCGTGTCCACGTACACTCCCAAGGCCAGCGAGATCCAGCGCGTCTGGTACCTCGTCGACGCCGACGGCCTCGTCCTCGGTCGCATGGCCTCCGAGGTGGCGGCGATCCTGCGTGGCAAACACAAGCCGATATTCACCCCCCACATCGATACCGGCGACCACGTGGTGATCATCAACGCTGACAAGGTTGTGCTAACCGGTGCCAAGGTGACCGACAAGAACGTTTACGACCACTCCGGTTACCCAGGTGGCCTTCGCACTCGGTCCTACGGCAAGTTGCTGGCTGACAAGCCCGCTGAGGCGGTCCGCCGGACTATCCGGGGCATGCTCCCCAAGAATCGACTGGGACGCCAGCAGTTGACCAAGTTGAAGGTCTACCGCGGCTCCGACCATCCACATGAGGCCCAGCAGCCACAGCCGTTGGCCATTGACCACGCACGGGCCCGCAAGGCCTGAACCAGGAGTCCACGATGCCCAGCCCCCTCATCCAGACCACCGGTCGTCGCAAGGAGTCGGTTGCCCGTGTCCGGTTGCGTCCCGGCAACGGCACTGTCACCGTGAACGGTCGGACCGCCGAGGATTACTTTCCGTCGGAGAGCCACCGCCTGGTGTACATGGAGCCGCTGCGGGTTACGGCCACCGAGGGCGCTTACGACATTGACGCCACCCTTCGCGGAGGTGGGGTGTCCGGACAGGCTGGGGCCATGCGTCTTGGGATCGCCCGGGCGCTGGAGGCGCTCGAGCCAGAGCGCCGGCCCGCCCTCAAGCAGGCCGGTCTCCTAACGCGAGATGACCGCAAGAAGGAATCCAAGAAGTACGGACTTCATAAGGCCCGTAAGGCTCCGCAGTACTCCAAGCGTTAGGCGACGGCTGGACTATCGGCCCGGCTCCTACGCTTCGGCGATGACAGAGCCCAAGGCCGTTCCGACGGGCCTCCGGTTCGGCACCGACGGCGTTCGCGCCCGTGCCGGCAACCGACTCGACGAACCTTCGGTCCGCGCTCTCGGTCTGGCTGCTGCTCCGCTTCTGGGTACTGACCGGGTGGTTATCGGCCGCGATACTCGTGAGTCGGGTCCTGGGTTATTGCTGGCCCTGGCTGAGGGGTTGTCCGAAGGTGGGCTCCAGGTGGTGTCCCTCGGCGTGGTGCCCACGCCGGCCGTGGCCCACGTGGCAGCTACCGAAGAGGCGGCCGGTGCCATGGTTTCGGCTTCTCACAACCCTTGGTACGACAACGGGGTCAAGCTATTTTCCGTTGGGGGTTTAAAACTGGACGACGTTGTGCAGTCCGACGTCCAGGCGGCATGGGATGCCGAGCCGAGACGTGACGAAAAAAGTGGGTCGTTGAACTGGTCTGACGACCCGGACAGAGCGGCCCTCTGGGCCGACGCGGTGGCCTCCTCGGTTGGCAACAGGTCTCTGTCCGGCCTGACTTTGGTCGTGGATTGTGCCAACGGCGCCACGTCAACGTTTGCCGCTGACGTTCTAGTCCGCCTGGGGGCAGACGTCGCCGTGCTTCACGCCTGTCCAAACGGTCGCAACATCAACGAGAACTGCGGGTCTAGCCACCCGGGAGACTTACGGGCCGCCGTTGTGGGGGCCGGGGCCGATGCCGGCCTTGCCTTCGACGGTGACGGCGATCGGGTCATTGCCGTGGCCGCCGATGGCTCCTTGCTCGACGGTGATGACCTACTGGCCGTCTGCGCTATCGACCGGCACCAACGTGGAGTTCTGCCCGGCGGCACCGTAGTGGTGACAGTGATGGCCAACTTGGGGTTGCGCCGGGCTCTGATCGATCACGGCCTCACGGTCTACGAGACGGCGGTTGGCGACCGCTACGTACTGGAGGCTCTAGAGGTCAACGGCTGGGCGCTGGGCGGGGAGCAGTCGGGTCATGTGATTTTCCGCGACCTGGCGACCACTGGCGACGGACTGCTAACCGGGATCCAGGCTCTGGATGCCGCCCGACGGAGTGGCCAGACCCTGGGTGAACGGGCGACTGAACTGATGGCCCGGGTCCCACAGGTCCTCCACGCCGTTCCGGTCTCCTCGGACGGGGTTGAGGTAGTGGCCGCGGTAGCCGAGGACTTGGCGCTTGCTGAAGCCGAACTGGGTGATACCGGACGGGTGCTAGTCCGACCGTCGGGGACCGAGCCGGTCGTCCGGGTGATGGTGGAGGCGTACGACATCGCCGAGGCTTCAGAGGTCGCCGACCGTTTGGTGGCCGCCATCGAGCGGGCCGACCGGATCTGAACCCGTAGAATTCCTAGAGTCTATGCATCGACCGCCGGTCGGTGCGGTGGGAACGAAAGGGCACCAACGAGGACATGTGCGGCATCATCGCGGTCCTTCGCCGACCATCCGACCGGAAGGTCCCCACCCCCGAGCGCATAATGGGCCCGTTGGCCGAGGCCGTCGACCTGCTGGCCCGGGTTGAGCTGGACCTTCTGGAGGCAGCTGCCGATCTGCTGGGCGAAGCCGATCGGCTGCTGGGCGGGATTCCGGGGCTGTTAGCCCTAGACCGGGATCCCACGCTGGTCGGCCGGATCAACGAGATTCTGGCGCCGGCTTCGGCCTACCTGACCGGTTTGGAGGCCGCGGTCGCCGGATCTACGGACGTAGAGGCGACCAACGCGGCTCTGGTTCGCGTCCGGGATGTCCTATGGACCGTATTGCGAGACCGCCTGGGCACGTTCGCTGGAGTGACCTCCCTGCGACATAACCGGCCGGTTCCCAGTGACGCTGGTCTCGCCGTTCTTCTGTCTGCCCAGCAGGCTCTTTCGGCTCTCGACCGGCTGGAGGTCCGGGGCCGGGACTCGGCTGGCTTACAAGTCACGGTCTGGGACCATGAGATCGACCAAGACGATCCGGAGGTGGTTGCCCGGTCGGCCGATCCGCTCCACCGCTCGGGCAGTGTCCGGGTGCTGGACGGTGGCGGCTTGGCCTTCGTGGTGAAGGCCTCGGCCGAGATCGGCGAACTGGGCGACAACACGGCCGTCCTTCGGTCCGCCCTGGCCGCTGACGGGCTTCTAGCTCGCGCGTTAGCTGCTCCAGCCGTGCAGGGTTCTCTACTGGGACACACTCGTTGGGCCAGCGTGGGTCTCATCTCGGAACCGAACGCACATCCGGTGGACTCCACCCGGGCCGACGGGGAGCCGGTGCCGCTGGTTACCGCCGTCCAAAACGGCGACGTGGACAACCACGCCGACCTGGTGGCATCCGAGGGGTTGAGTTTGGCTCCGGAGATCACCACCGACGCCAAGGTGGTTCCCGCGCTGTGCGCGGTCCACCTGGCAGCTGGTTGTGAACGACTGGAAGCCTTCAGGCGCACAGTGAGTGCCTTCGAGGGTTCGGTGGCTATCGGCATGGCTACCGGTGATGCCCCGGATCGCTTGCTGCTGTCTCTACGCGGGAGTGGTCAGGGCCTCTTCATCGGTTTGGCTGAGGACGCCTTCGTGGTGGCCAGCGAGCCCTACGGGATAGTGGAACTAACTGCCGACTACCTGAGGATGGATGGTGAGACACCAGCCGACCCCGACGATCCGGTGGCCAGTCGGGGACAGATCGTGGAGTTAGATGCCGCCGGTGCCGGCTCTGTGGATGGCATCACCCGCCGGTCATACGACGGCCGAAACCTGCCGGTCACGTTGGCCGGTCTGTCCCGGGCCGAGATCACCACCCGGGACATTGACCGGGGGGACCACTCCCACTTCCTAATCAAGGAGATTGGCGAATCGCCGGACTCGGTTCGTTCCACCCTGCGGGGTCGCTTAGTGGCAGACGGTGACGACACCCTCGGGGTCCGTTTAGGGTCCGAGACGCTGTGCGACGACCTGCGGGCCGAATTGGCCGCTGGAGCGATCCGGCGGGTACTAGTTGTCGGACAGGGCACTGCCGCGGTGGCCGGTGGATCGGTAGCCCGTTCGCTAGCCGAAGAGTTGACCGGGACAGGCATCGAAGTGGACGACCTGCCGGCCACCGAGCTCTCGGGCTTTGGCCTGGTACCCGACATGTCCGACACCCTCGTGGTGGCCATCAGCCAGTCCGGCACCACCACTGACACGAACCGCACGGTGGACCTAGTTCGGGCTCGAGGGGCTCGGGTGGTGGCCATCGTCAACCGGCGAAACAGCGACCTAGTGGATCGATCCGACGGAGTGCTGTACACGTCTGACGGTCGTGACGTGGAGATGAGCGTGGCATCCACGAAGGCCTTCTATGCCCAGGTGGTAGCTGGGGTGCTGCTGGCCGTGGCGGTGGCCGACGCGGTTGGGGCCAGGGGCGCTCCGGACCGTGCCGGGGTGTTGGCTGGCTTGCGCGACCTGCCCGAAGCTATGGGTGAGGTGCTGGCTCAGAGGGGGCAGATTGCTGAGATAGCCGACCGCCACGCACCGGCTCGCCGGTACTGGGCCGTGGTGGGTAGCGGACCCAATTTGGTGGCTGCCCGGGAGATCCGGATCAAGTTGTCGGAGCTTTGCTACAAATCGATTTCGGCCGATGCCACAGAGGACAAGAAGCACATCGACCTGTCGGCCGAGCCGTTGATTCTGGTGTGTGCCACAGGACTGGTTGGCTCGACGGCTGACGACGTGGCCAAGGAAGTGGCCATCTACCGGGCTCATCGGGCAGCTCCGGTGGTGGTAGCCGATGCCAGTTCGTCACGGTTCTCCGAGGCGCTGGACGTGGTGTCGGTTCCGGTGATCCATCCCCGGCTGTCCTTTGTTCTCTCGACCATGGTTGGTCACCTGTTCGGCTATGAGGCGGCCCGGGCTATAGATGCCCAAGCCCAGCCCCTGCGAGAGGCCCATGCGGCCATCGAACGGGAGGCGGTGTACCTCCTGTCTTCGGAGGTCGAGCCTGGAGATTCAGTAGACGGAGCCCTGCGAGACGAACTGCGGTCGGCAGCCACCACGTTCTCCAACGAGCTCCGCAACGGTCGGCTGAACGGTCACCTAGAGGCGTCGACAGCCGTCCGCCTATCGATCCTGTTCCGTTTTGCCCTGGGCGATGTGCCGCTGGAGTCTTACCAGTTGGAGTTCGGCCGGGTCGGCACGCCGGCGCTGGTGTTAGACGACCTGGCTGGCGCTCTGACGGTGTCCGTCGAGGAGCTTTCTCGTCCCATTGACGCCATCAAGCACCAGGCCAAGACGGTGACGGTGGGTATTTCGCGGACTGACGAAACGTTGCTGGAGGCCCGCCTAGCCCGGTCCGTCCTAGACGCCGGTGCTCCCCGTGATTCGCTCAGCTATCGAACACTTCGAGTTCTGGTGGCTCTCGACCCAGCGGTGGCCGACGTGGTCGGTTTTACCCGGTACCGGGTGGATGGATTGGACGGTCCGGTGCCTACGGTGGCCATAGTGGATCGGGGAGGCGTGTCCACCGGGATCCCATCGCGGACTGAACGGGATCCAGCGCTGCGGGGGACTAAGCATCGGGTGGCTCGAGAGCGTGGCGTGCTGGTGACCCGGGGCGCCCGCGACGACCGGACCATTGTCTTAGTTCCCGAGGTGAAGGATCGAGAGACAGTCGGCCTGACGCTTCTCCACGTGTCGCTGCGCGGCCGACTGGACCCTGAAGTCCTTCGAGGGGTGCTCCACGGCTACGACAACCGCTACAGCGCCGTGCGCGACGCGGTGTGCGAGACAGAACCAGAGTTGCGGGATGACCTGCTGGCCGCTCTACCCGTCGACGACCTGCTGATTGAACCGGTGCTGGCTATCGCCGACCGGCTCCGCGGCTGAGCCGTCAGAAAGGGGACACGGTGATCGGGATCGGAGTGGATCTAGTGGACGTGGACCGCTTTCGACGGTCGCTGGAGCGCACCCCCTCGTTGCGCGATCGCCTGTTCCGGCCCGATGAGCGGGCCCGGGCCGACGTCCACGTGGATCCGGCGGGCCGCTACGCAGTCCGCTTCGCGGCCAAGGAGGCCGCCCTGAAGGCCCTAGGGCTGGGCCTGGGGGGTATGGCCATGTACGACATTGAGGTGGTGAGAGACGACCTGGGTCCTCCCTCGCTGGTTCTACACGGTAAGGCGCTGGAGGTGGCCCAGCGGGCTGGGGTGACGCGGTGGCTAATTACCTTGAGCCACACCGACCAACTGGCTCAGGCCACCGTCGTGGCGCTGTGACTGGTGAACACCGGTTGATCCAGGTTTTCTGTTGATCCCCGTCCTCACACCAGACGAGATGGCGGTCGCGGACGCCGCGGCGCCTGAACCGGCAGAGGTCCTTGTGGACCGGGCCGGGGCCGCTGTCGCCCGGGCCGCACTAAATCTGATGGGTGGGGCGTATGGGCGACGTGTGGTGGTGGTGGCCGGCAAGGGTTCCAACGGCGCCGACGGCCGGGTAGCGGCGGCTCGCCTAGAGCTGCGGGGGGTGCGGACCACGGTGGTCGATGCTGCTGATGCTCCCGGATGCCTGCCGGTGGCCGACCTGGTGGTGGATGCTGCTTACGGAACCGGCCTGGGTCGGTCCTACGAAGCACCGGCTACCGACGCTCCGGTGCTAGCCGTGGATCTTCCGTCAGGGGTGGACAGCCTGACCGGCGAGGCCCGGGGCGTCCCGGCGTCGGCCCAGCGCACTGTCACTTTCGCCGCCCTGAAGCCAGGCCTGCTGTTTGCCGACGGGCCGGGGCTGGCTGGACAGGTGGAGGTGGTCGACATAGGCCTGGATACCTCGTCGGCGCGGATCCACCTGGTAGACGATGACGACGTAGCCCGTTTCGTGCCCACCCGGCCAGATGACACCCACAAGTGGGCGAACGCCTGCTGGGTCGTGGCGGGGTCATCAGGAATGGAGGGGGCAGCCGCACTAGCTGCTGAGGCCGCGCAACGGGCGGGCGCCGGATATGTACGCCTGTCGACCCCGGGGTGGGGTGAGGCCAAGGCCCCCGTGGAGGTGGTTCGCTACCCCGTCGACAGCGTTCCGGGCCCAGACCATGCGGACCTAGAGCGCTTTGCCGCCCTGGTGGTGGGTCCCGGGCTGGGGACCTCCGAGGAGGTGGCGGAGGGGGTCCGACGCCTCGTGGACGGGGTGGACCGTCCGCTGGTCGTGGACGGTGATGCCCTAACCGCTCTAGTCGGTATGACGATACGACCAGGTCCCCAGACCGTCCTTACGCCACACGACGGCGAGTTCGAACGCCTGGCCGAGCAGTCTCCGGGTTCCGACCGGATAGGGGCTGTCCGCAGCCTGGCCGAACGGACGGGTTCAGTGGTCCTGCTCAAGGGTCCGACCACCGTGGTGGCTCACCCGGACGGACGGGTCCTGCTGGCCGCAGCGGGTGATCGCCGCCTAGCCACCGCAGGATCCGGTGACGTGCTGGCTGGCATCCTGGGAGCGTTTTTGGCCCGGGGGGCTGGTGCCCTAGAGGCCGCTGCCGCCGCTGCCCACGTCCACGGGCGTCTCCTGGACGGTCTCCCAGCCACCGGGGTAGTTGCCGGGGACCTATCAGCGAGGCTGGTTGACGTTCTGGTGGCTTTGGGCGTGGACGGTTCTGGGCGAACGGTGGCCTGATGCGCCCTACCTGGGTCACGGTGGATCTTGAGGCGGTGGCCTACAACGTGGCTGTTTTCCGCGACCTAGTAGTTCCGGCTGAGGTATGCGCGGTGGTTAAGGCCGACGGCTACGGCCATGGTGCCCTGCCGGTGGCCCAGGCGGCCCTCGGGGCTGGTGCCACTTGGTTAGCTGTAGCTCTGGTGGAAGAGGCAGCTGCCCTGCGGGGCGGCGGGATCGATGTCCCGATCCTGTTGCTGTCCGAGCCACGACAGGAAGAGATGGCCGAGGTGGTGATGCTGGGCGGGGTTCGACCCACCGTCTACACGGAGGCTGGGATCCGGGCCTTTGCCACGGTGGCCGATCCCGAGGCACCAGTCCACCTCAAGGTCGACACTGGAATGCATCGAGTGGGGGTCCGACCCGCCGAGGCGTTGACCACCGCCCGGCTGGTTCAGGACTTGGGCCTTTGCCTGGAAGGGGTGTTCACCCACTGCTCGGTGGCTGACGTCCCCGATGACCCGCTCACCGACCGGCAGGTTCGGCGCTTCGACCTTGCTCTGGATGACCTAGCGTCGGCTGGGATCCGACCGGCGATCGTGCACATGGCTAACACAGCGGCCACGGTTAGCCGCCCGGACACCCGACGGAACCTGGTGCGGGTTGGTATCGGCATCTACGGGGTGGAGCCCTCCACGGAGGTCCGCCCCCACTGCGCCCCGCTCGGGTTACGTCAGGCCATGGCCATCCGCAGCCAGGTGACCCACTTGCAGACGGTGGGCGCCGGGGAGGGTGTGGGCTACGGGCACCAATGGGTAAGTGGGGATGAGACGCGGCTAGCAACCGTGCCCATGGGTTATGCCGACGGCCTCCCTCGTCGCTGGGGTTTGGTTGGTGAGGCACTGGTCGGGGGTTGCCGACGGCCGCTCCGGGGTGTCGTGTCGATGGATTCCCTAACGGTGGAGGTCGACGACACCGTGGCTCTGGGTGACGAGGTAATCCTGCTCGGCGCGCAGGGTGACGAGATGATCGGTGCTGTCGAGGTCGGTGAGGCCATCGGACTTATCCCGTGGGAGGTCCTCTGCTCGCTGAATGCCCGACCTCCCCGACGCTACCTATAGCGGGCAGTTCACCGTGGCCCGAGTCCTACTAGTCGAGCCGTTCCACGGCGGCTCCCACGGCGCGTGGGCCAACGGCTTGGTCCGGCACAGCCGCCACGAGGTGGTCTCCGTGTCCCATCCGGGAGCGTTCTGGCGTTGGCGGATGCGGGGCGCCGCGTTGACCCTGGCCGAGGCCACTCGGGAGGCGGTGGCCGTACACGGGGCGCCGGACGTGGTGTTGGTGTCGGGCATGGTCGATCTGGCTGGCTGGCTGGGACTGACTCGGCGGTTCCTCGGCGATCCCCCGGTCGTGCTGTACCTCCACGAAAACCAGTTGCTCCACCCCCTGAGTCCCAACCAGCGGGCCGACGACGAGTTCCCCCTTGTGAACTGGCGCGGCATGGCCGCTGCTGACCAGGTGTGGTTCAACTCCGCCTTTCAGCGAGACGGACTGCTAGCAGCTCTCCCGGCTCTGCTGGACCGGGCACCTGATCTAACTCACGCTGCCTTCCTCCCCGGTGTGGCCGGGTCGTGCTACGTCGTACCGGTTGGTGTGGAACTGGCCGATGTGTCGCGGCGGACGGTCGGTGTTCACGCGCCCGGGGTTCCTCTCGTGTTGTGGAACCAGCGGTGGGACCACGACAAGAATCCCACAGCAGTCTTTAACTCCCTTGTTCGGCTGGCCGAAGAGGGGGTGTCCTTCGCTGTAGCCGTGGCCGGGGAAAATGAGCGGGTGGACCCCCGGGAGTTCACCGAGGCCCAGGACCATCTGGGCGATCGGGTGGTGCAGTTCGGCTTCCTGGAACGTCCTGACTACGTGGAACTCTTGGGGCGCAGTGACGTTGTGGTGAGCGCTGCGCACCACGAGTTCTTCGGTGTCGCCGTGGTAGAAGCCTTAGCCGCCGGGTGTGTTCCGGTCCTCCCCGACCGCCTGAGCTATCCGGAGCTGGTGGGGGACTGGGCCGGAGTGGCCTTGTACCCCGACGGTGGACTCACCGACCGGCTGCGCGAGGTACTGACTGATCTGGACGGTTGGCAGGACCAGGTGGCTGGACTGGACGAGGACATCCGGCGTTTCGACGTGCGGACGGTGGTGGTCGACTACGACGATCGACTGGAGGCGTTAGCAGCTGGCGGGGCGCCTAGAGCCTCGCACTAACGTCCTGGACCACGAGGTTCCTGATCAACGTCCTGCGGGTCCTGGCAGTGGTCGCTGTGGAACGGGCCGCCCTCATCGCCTGTTGACAGGGCCGCTGGGCTTGTCTCGGCCGTCGGAACGGGGGCTCGTCGGTAACCTGCCGGGGTGGCAACTGCCCTCAAAGTCCTTGCCGAAGAGGCTTCCACCTGCACGTCCTGTGGTCTGGCCGTCGGCCGGACCACCGTGGTGTTTGGGGCCGGCTCGTTCGCAGCGGACCTGATGTTCGTGGGCGAGGGTCCCGGAGCCCGGGAGGACGAGCAGGGGGTGCCCTTCGTTGGTCGGTCGGGCCAGTTGTTGGATCGCCTGCTGACCGAGGAGTTGGGTATCGACCGGACCGACTGCTACATCACAAATGTGGTGAAGTGCCGCCCACCCGAGAACCGGGACCCGCGACCAGATGAGATCGCCGCCTGTCGCCCCTACCTGGAGCAGCAGGTGAAACTCGTTGACCCGGCGGTCATCGTGACCCTGGGAAATTTCTCGTCAAAACTCCTCCTAGAGACCGATGTAGGCATTACGAAACTGCGGGGTCGTAGTTACCGTTTCGGCGACCCGGAACGCCACTTGGTTCCCACCTTCCACCCAGCGGCCGCTCTGCGGGGCGGTGCGGACGTCCTGGCCCGGATGCGGGCCGACCTGGTTCGAGCCAAGGTCCTTATGGGGGACCGGTGACCCTCGACCAGGCGGTGGCTACCGTTCCCACGGCGTCGGCCGACGAGACCCAGACCGTGGCCGCCCGGCTAGCTGCCTTGGTTCGGGCTGGTGACCTAATCGTGCTATGTGGTGACCTGGGTGCCGGCAAGACGGCTTTCACACAGGGACTGGGCCGGGCGCTGGGCGTGACGGGCCCCATCACGTCACCCACCTTCACCCTGGCCAATCGCTATAACGGCGAAAATTTGACCGTTCACCATCTGGACGTCTATCGCCTGACCCGCATCGAGGAGATACTCGACCTCGGTCTGCCCGAGCTGGTCGACGATCGGGCGGTGACCCTCGTGGAGTGGGGGGATGCCATCGCTGGTGCATTGCCAGGGGGTTATCTGGAGGTCCGCCTCCGGTTAGGCGACGGACCGGACGATCGCCTTCTTGAGTTTCGGATCTCAGGCCCGGAGTGGGCCGACCGAGAAGTCCCCCTGCAAGGTCTGGGAGCGGGGGGTGGGCTGTGCTGATCCTTGGGATCGAGAGCGCCGGTGCCCAGGTGGGGTGTGCCGTGGGTGGTCACGAGGGAGTGCTGGCTTCGGCCCATTCTGGGCGGGGTCGACGTCACGCTGAGGCCTTGGCCCCCCAGATCGAGTTCGTTCGCTGCCAGGCCGGAATTGAGTTGTCTGAGGTCGGGGCGGTGGCCGTGGACGTCGGACCGGGGCTGTTCACCGGGTTGCGGGTAGGCATCGCCACGGCTGTGGCTCTTGCCTACGCCTTAGGAGTGCCCATGATCCCGGTGCCTAGCCTCGACCTGATGGCCTTCCCGGCTCGTTGGACGACGCGCCTCATCGTGCCAGCCCTTGATGCCCGACGGGGCGAGTTGTTCACTGCCCTGTTCCGCAGGGTTCCTGGTGGTATCCAGCGGATTCGAGAGGCCGGCGTGGGCACGCCGGACGAGCTTTCAGCCGAGTTGGAGGCTCTTGATGAACCGACCCTCCTGCTGGGCGACGGTGCCCTTCGCCACGCCGAACGGTTTACCGGGCTACGGGCCATGGAGATGGCTGAGCAGGGCCTGGCTAATCCCAGTGCCCGGTCCCTCGTGCAGCTGGCCCATGCCCGAGCCATGCGGGAGGAGTTCGTGCAGCCCTGGGAACTGGAGCCGATATACCTACGTCAGCCGGACGTCCAGATCAACTGGGCGACTCGCGAGGGCGGGGCGTGACCGCCGTGACTCCGTCTCGCGTTCCCGTGGACCTCCGCCCAATGGTCGACAGCGACGTTGACGCCGTGCTGGTCCTGGATGCCCAGGTCCATCCGAATACCTGGTCCTCGGAGTTCCTGCGCAGTCAACTGGCCGACCCAACGACCCGCACCAACCTGGTGGCCGAGGTGGACGGCCAGTTAGTCGGCCATGCTGCCCTACTGGTCATGGTCGACGAGGGACACATCATCTCGGTGACCGTGGAACCCGATCGGCAACGGTCGGGGATCGGCACCGTCCTGTTGGCCGCCCTGTGCCGGGATGCCCTCGCCCGAGGTCTATCCGCCCTGACGCTAGAGGTCCGAGTGTCGAACGAGCCGGCTATCGGGCTTTACCAGCGGTTCGGGTTCGCTCCGGCGGGGATTCGAAAGGGTTACTACGCCGACTCGATGCTTGGGGGCCGGGAGGACGCTCTGGTGATGTGGGTCCACGACATCGCCGACCCGGCCTTCTCGAACCGGGCGGAGGAGGCGATCAGCCGATTCAGGGAAGGTTCGACCGATGGGTGATGTCGTCCTGGGAATCGAGACGTCATGCGATGAGACAGCAGTGGCTGTCGTGGAGCGGGCCTCCGTAGTCCGGTCCTCGGTGGTGTCCAGTCAGATCGAACAGCACGCTCGGTTCGGGGGCGTGGTCCCTGAGATCGCCGGGCGGGCTCACGTCCAAGAACTGGTGCCGGTGTTGGCCGAGGCGCTAGCCACCGCGGGGGTGGAGGGTCCCGACGTGGAGGTGGTGGCCGCTACCACGGGGCCGGGGCTGGTCGGCTCGCTGCTGGTTGGGGTGAGTGCCGCTAAGGCCCTGTCGCTGGTATGGGGGGTGCCGTTCGTGTCGGTAAATCATCTGGAGGCTCACCTGTATGCCTCGTTCCTGGAGGAGCCTGACCTGGAACTCCCGCTGGTCGTGCTGCTGGTCTCCGGCGGGCACACCATGCTGGTGCTGATGGAGGACCACGGCCGGTACCGGCTCCTGGGTTCCACACTGGACGACGCGGCCGGCGAGGCATTCGACAAGGTGGCCCGGTACCTGGGCTTGGGCTACCCCGGTGGTCCGGCGATCGACGCCCTGGCCACCGGGGGCGACGGCTCAGCCTTTGACTATCCGCGGTCCATGGTCCAAGAGAACCCGGACACACTGCCCGACGACCGGCGCTACGCCTTCTCGTTCAGCGGCCTAAAAACCGCCGTGGTAAACCACGTCCGCCACGACCCCGACTCCCCGACGGCCGATGTGGCAGCCTCATTCCAAGAGGCGGTGGTTGACGCTCTAGTGACCAAGGCCCGGTGGGCCGTGGAGGCCACTGGGGCGAGGGGGGCCTGCCTGGGGGGCGGGGTGGCGGCCAACTCTCTTCTCCGGGAGCGGTTCTTGGACATGTGCATCGGGACTGGCGTACGGGCCTTTCTACCGTCCCGGTCTATGTGCACTGACAACGCGGCCATGGTGGCCGCCGCCGGCTGGTGGCGGTTCCAGTCCGACGGACCTAGTCCCTTGGATACCGGGGCTGATCCCAACCAGGGCTTGCCACTGCTGTCCTGATCGGTAGCCCCGCCTGTTACATAGAGCGAAAACCGGGGTCGTGGACGTTGGCCCGGGCGGGCGGCACCCCTATCGTTGGCACTCGTCCAATGAGACTGCCAACAGGCATCCGGGGCCGGACGGCCCGGTGCCATCGTCGAAAGGGAAGCGTTCGATGAACCTTCAACCCCTCGAGGACCGCATCGTGGTCCGCCCCAGCGACTCCGAGTCGACCACGGCCAGCGGCCTGGTCATCCCGGACACGGCTAAGGAAAAGCCCCAGCAGGGCGACGTCCTAGCCGTCGGCCCAGGCCGTCGCTCCGATCAGACCGGTGAGCTTGTGCCGATGGACGTCGCCGAGGGTGACACCGTCGTGTACAGCAAGTATGGCGGGACCGAGATCACCGTCGGTGGTGAGGACCTTCTGATCCTCAATGCCCGCGACGTGCTCGGCATCCTCAAGTAGTCGCCCGATGGCCAAGATCCTGAAGTTCGATGAGGAGGCCCGCCGCGGCCTCGAGGCCGGCGTGAACAAGTTGGCTGACGCCGTCAAGGTCACACTCGGCCCCAAGGGCCGCAACGTGGTTCTGGACAAGAAGTTTGGTGCCCCCACCATCACCAACGACGGCGTGTCCATCGCCCGTGAGATCGAGTTGGAGGACGGCTTCGAAAACATGGGCGCCCAACTGGTGAAGGAGGTGGCGACCAAGACCAACGACATCGCGGGTGACGGCACCACCACGGCCACTGTGCTTGCCCAGGCACTGGTCCGCGAGGGTCTACGCAACGTGGCTGCCGGAGCCAACCCGATGGGCCTCAAGAAGGGCATCGAGGTCGCCGTCTTGGCCGCCGTCGACTCCATTGCCGACCAAGCGGTGCAGGTGGACGACTCCAAGGAGCAGATCGCCAACGTGGCCGCCATCTCGGCCGCCGACTCCATGATCGGCCAGGTAATCGCCGACGCCATCGACAAGGTGGGCAAGGACGGCGTAGTGACCGTTGAGGAGTCCAACACGTTCGGCATGGACCTCGAGTTCGTCGAAGGCATGCAGTTCGACAAGGGTTACCTGTCGCCGTACTTCGTGACCGACCCGGAGCGCCAGGAAGCAGTTCTTGACGAGCCGTACATCCTGTACAACCAGGGCAAGATCAGTTCCGTCCAGGACATGCTCCCCGTGCTGGAGAAAGTCATGCAGTCGGGCCGCCCACTGCTGATCATCGCTGAGGACGTCGAGGGCGAGGCTCTGGCTACCCTGGTAGTGAACAAGATCCGGGGCACATTTAACTCGGTGGCCGTCAAGGCCCCGGGCTTCGGCGAGCGCCGTAAGGCGATGCTCCAGGACATGGCCACCCTCACCGGTGGACAGGTTGTCGCCGAGGAGGTAGGCCTCAAGTTGGACGGTGTAGGCCTCGACCTAATGGGTACGGCCCGCAAGGTCGTGGTCACCAAGGACGAGACCACCATCGTGGAAGGTGCCGGCGAATCGACTGACGTCGAGGGTCGCATTTCCCAGATAAAGCGAGAGATCGACGAGACCGACTCCGACTGGGACCGTGAGAAGCTCCAAGAACGCCTAGCCAAGCTCGCCGGCGGTGTGGCCGTCGTTCAAGTGGGCGCGGCTACCGAAGTGGAGCTCAAAGAGAAAAAGCACCGCATCGAGGACGCCCTCTCAGCGACCCGGGCCGCCATCGAGGAGGGTGTTGTGGCCGGTGGTGGCACCGCCCTGCTCCGGTCGCGTGCCGCAGTGTCCGACGCCATCGACGGCCTAGACGGAGACCAGGAGACCGGAGCCCGTATCGTCCACGCCTCCTTGGAGGCCCCGACCCGACTCATCGCCGACAACGCCGGTCTTGAGGGAGCGGTCATGGTCCGCGAGGTCGAGGCGGCCTCAGGGGCAACCGGCCTCAACGCCATGACCGGTGGGCTGGAAGACCTGGTTGACGCTGGTGTTATTGACCCGGCCAAGGTGACCCGTGCAGCACTGCAGAACGCAGCGTCCATCGCAGCCCTGCTGCTAACCACCGAGGCTCTGGTCGCCGACAAGCCCGAGCCCGAGCCGGCCATGCCACCGGGAGGCGGCATGGACCCGATGGGTGGCATGGGCGGCATGATGTAGCGATCCCCGCGGATCGTTGCCGGGAGCCGGGCCTTTAGGCCCGGCTCCCGGTGTTTTAGACCCACCTTCCCGTCGCGAGTTGGGCGAGAGGCGACCGATACGGTGACAACGTGATAGACGAACGACCCGCCTCTGACCCGGTGAAGTTGGCCAGCCAGTTCGACGAGTGGGTTCGGGGCGAGACACTGGTCGGCCGAATGCTGGCCAACCTCAAGACGGGCCGTATGCCCGAGGTTCTGGCTGGGGCAGCCGACGGTCCGTACGCCGACCGGGTCGCTCCGCTGGTCGTCCTGTGGGACGGATGGGAGCGCGGTAAGACCATCCCCCTGGAGGTAGCCAAGGGGCTCCGGGATGGGGGCCTGGAGCGGCTCCTGGCCGACCTGGCCTCCGGGTGACAGTGACACGGCCCCCCGACCTTCCGCCAGGTCGGGGAGGCCCGCAGGAGATCCCCCGACCCGAAGGGTGGAGGCTCGGGGCGCCACCACCGTGGGCCGGTCTAGACGACCGCACCCTAAGCCTGGACGGCCTGCAGGAGGTATTTGACGGCCGGCGGCCGACAGGCATTCGGGGAACCCCCACCGGGAGGGAGTGGGAGGCCGGTGTGCTGGTGGCCCTGTTCGACGACCCGGAGGGGGCCGGACCACACGTGGTGTTGACTCGCCGATCACCGCGGCTGGCCTCCCACACTCACGAGGTGAGCTTTCCCGGTGGTCGCCACGATCCAGACGACGCTGACCTGTGGGCCACTGCCCTCCGGGAGGCCAAGGAGGAGATCGGTCTGGACCCGTCGTTACCACGTCTCCTGGGGCGGCTGGACCCTGTCGTGACCGTGGGAAGCGGGAGCCTCATCCAACCGTTCGTGGCTGTGCTCGGCAGGTCTCCCGAGCTGGAACCCAATCCCGACGAAGTGGAGGCGGTGCGCATAGTGGCCCTGTCGGAGTTGGTACGTGATGAGGTCTACCGGGAGGAGCTCTGGCCGAGAGCCGAGGGGCCGTGGTCCATCACGTTCTTCGAACTGGAGGGCGACACCGTGTGGGGGGCCACAGCGGCCATGCTGCGCCAATTGCTGGCTTTGGCGCTGGGTGCTGAGGGTGGGACCGATTATCACGGTGACTATCGTGCCGGCGATGTCTGACCTACCGACCGGACCGGACCACATGACCCCGGAGGCATTCCGGGCTGCTGGTCGGGCCACCGTGGACTGGATCGCAGACTTCCTGGCCGACATCGGTAATCGGCCCATCGTCCCTCCGGTGGCTCCGGGCGACGTCCGGGCCTCATTACCGGCGTCACCTCCGCTGGAGGGGGAGCCGTACACGGCACTGCTAGATGACGTGGACCGCCTCATCGCCCCGGCGATCACCCAATGGCAGCACCCGGGGTTTTACGGCTTCTTCCCGTGTAACTCCTCGCCTCCTGCCGTGCTCGGAGAGCTCCTGTCAGCTGGCCTGGGCGCGAACGGGATGCTCTGGTCGACCAGCCCGGCCTGTACCGAGCTGGAGACCCATGTCCTGGACTGGCTGGCCGAGGCCTGTGGACTACCCGACCGGTTCCGGTCCGACGGCCCGGGCGGTGGCGTCATTCAGGACGCGGCTTCGTCGGCCTCGTTGTGCGCGGTAGTGGCGGCTCGAGACCGCAGGGGTGGTGCCGCTGTCCTTCCTGACCTTCGGGTCTATACCTCGGCCCAGGCCCACTCCTCGATAGAGAAGGACGTTCTGGTGGCCGGCTTCGCTCGCGACCAGTTGCGGGCCGTGCCGGTCGACGACAACTACGCCATGGACGCTGAGGCCCTGGCCGCCCTGGTGGCCACTGATGTGGCTGACGGCCTGGTGCCCTGCCTAGTGGTGGCCACCGTGGGCACCACCTCGTCGGGGGCGGTGGACCCGGTCCCCCGAATCGCCGAAGTGGTCGCCGAGGTGGGGGCATGGGTCCACGTGGATGCCGCCTGGGCCGGCTCAGCTACTGTCTGCCCAGAATACCGCCACCTCCTAGAGGGGCTGGACCGCGTCGACAGTTACGTTTTCAACCCACACAAGTGGCTGCTCACCAACTTCGACTGCTCCGCCTTCTACGTAGCCGATGCCGCACCATTGATCAGTGCCCTGTCCATCGTTCCCGAGTACCTGCGCAACGAGGCCAGCGAGTCGGGCCAGGTCGTCGACTACCGGGACTGGCAGATCCCGTTAGGGCGCCGGTTCCGGGCCCTCAAGCTCTGGTTCGTGATGCGGTCCTACGGGGTGGAAGGCCTCCAGGCCCACATCCGGGCCCACGCGGCTGCCGCCCGGGTGTTGGCCGACCGGGTGGCCGCCCACCCGGCCCTTGTACACGCCGCCCCTCCCTCCCTTGGCCTGGTGTGCTTCCGACACGTGGACGGAGACGAGGCTTCCAAGCGCCTCCTGGAAACCGTGAACGCCACTGGCGAGGCCTTCCTCACCCACACCCTTCTCATTGACCGCTACGTCCTGCGGGTTGCCGTGGGTGGTACGTGGACTACGGCAGCCCATGTGGAACGCCTGGCTGACCTCCTCGACGAGTTGGCCTGACCGCGACTGAAACTCTGGACCGCTTCTCCTCAGGTGGGTCCCTTTGGACCTCGAAACCACAGTTCAGACGCGCCGCGACGGTTAGACACGCGTGGCTAGAATCGACCCTTTCCGGGAGCCACTGCCGAGACCCGACCGGACGGAGCCGACTTCAGTCGGCGGGGAGTGACCATGGCCGAGATCGAGATCGGGCTGGGCAAGAGCGGACGACGGGCCTACGGATTCGACGACATCGCCATCGTCCCCAGCCGTCGCACCCGGGACCCCGAGGACGTCGACATCAGCTGGCAAATCGACGCCTACCGCTTCGAATTGCCCCTGATGGCATCGGCCATGGACGGCGTGGTCAGTCCGGCCACCGCCATCGAGGTCGGTCGCCTGGGTGGCGTGGGGGTACTCAACCTCGAGGGCCTTTGGACCCGCTACGAGGACGCCGATTCGACTCTGGCCGAGATCGCCGAGCAGCCGGTCGAGAAGGCCACCAAGCGGATGCAGGAGCTCTACCAACAGCCCATCATCCCTGGCCTAGTCACCGAGCGAATCCGCGAGATCAAAGCCGCTGGCGTGGTCTCCTGCGCCTCGGTCACCCCGCAGCGCACCAATGATCTGCTGGACGACATCCTGGCTGCCGAGTTGGACATGCTGGTCATACAGGGCACCGTGGTCTCAGCCGAACACGTGTCGACCATCGTCGAACCGCTCAACCTCAAGACCTTCATCCGTCAACTGGACATTCCGGTCATCGTCGGCGGCTGTGCCACCAACAAGGCGGCCCTCCACCTGATGCGCACTGGCGCTGCCGGTGTTCTGGTAGGGGTGGGTCCCGGCCACGCTTGCACCACGCGTGGCGTTCTGGGCCTAGGCGTCCCACAGGCCACGGCTATCGCCGACGTGCGGGCGGCCCGCATGCGTCACTTGGATGAGACCGGTGTGTACTGCCACGTCATCGCCGACGGCGGCATGGCCACTGGGGGCGATATTTCCAAAGCCATCGTGTGCGGCGCCGATGCCGTCATGATCGGCTCACCGCTAGCCGCCGCGGTTGAGGCCCCCGGCCGGGGCTACCACTGGGGAATGGCCACCTTCCACCCGACGCTGCCCCGAGGCGCCCGAGTCCAGACGGCGACCCGAGGCACTCTGGAGGAAATCCTCCTCGGTCCGGCCAACGAGAACGACGGCAAGCTGAACCTGTTCGGTGGGCTCCGCACCTCCATGGCCACCTGCGGCTACGTGGACGTTAAGGAATTCCAGAAGGCCGAGGTCATGGTGGCGCCCGCCCTCCAAACTGAGGGCAAGTCTCTGCAGAAGTCCCAGGGTGTGGGGATGGGGCACTAGCCCCCCGCACCTCTCCAATGACTNACACCACGGGTGGGAGNGCCCGTGCAACCGACCGCATTCTGGTNGTCGACTTCGGGGCCCAGTACGCCCANCTCATCGCCCGGCGGGTGCGTGAGACAAACGTTTACAGCGAGATCGTTCCCCGTGACCTCACGTCCGCNGAGTTCGCCGAGCGTCGACCCAGCGGNATCATCTTTTCCGGCGGACCGGCCTCAGTACACGTGGACGGAGCACCCCGGATCGACCCTGGTGTGTACGACCTCGGGGTGCCCATCCTGGGCATCTGCTACGGCGCCCAACTCATTGCCCATCAGAGGGGCGGGACCGTAGGGCCCAACGAGCGGGGCGAGTACGGGCGCACCAACCTAACGGTGGCCGAGCCAGGCCGCCTGCTAGCCGACGCGGGAGCGGGCGCCCACTCCGTCTGGATGAGTCACTTCGACGCCATCACCGAGCCTCCACCGGGCGCCACGGTGACCGCCTCATCTCCTGACACTCCGGTGGCCGCCTTCGAGGTTCCGGGAGACGGCCTATACGCCGTCCAGTTCCACCCCGAGGTACACCACACGCCGTGCGGCCAAGACCTTCTCGCCCGGTTCGTGCACGACGTGTGCGGGTGCGCCGGCGACTGGACCATGACCTCGGTCATCGAGTCTGCGGTGGTCGCTATCCGTGAGCAGGTGGGTGACGGCCGGGCTATTTGCGGACTGTCTGGAGGGGTCGATTCAGCGGTAGCTGCGGCCCTGGTGCACAAGGCCATCGGCTCCCAACTGACCTGCGTTTTCGTGGACACCGGCCTCATGCGGTCTGGGGAGGGCGAGCAGGTCATCGAAACCTTCCAGAAGACGCAGGGCATTGAGTTGATCCACGTCCGGGCCGCCGAGCGCTTCTTCGAGCGGTTGGCGGGGGTTGTCGATCCGGAGGACAAGCGCAAGGCCATCGGCGAACTGTTCATCCGGATCTTCGAGGACGCCTCGGGCGGCATCACCGATGCCCGCTTCCTAGTCCAAGGCACGCTCTATCCGGACGTCATCGAGTCGGGCACCAAGGACGCGGCCAAGATCAAGAGCCACCACAACGTGGGGGGACTGCCCGAGGACATGGAGTTCGACCTGGTCGAACCCCTCCGCAACCTTTTCAAGGACGAGGTACGGGCCGTGGGCTCCGAGTTGGGTTTGCCCGACGAGATTGTCTGGCGCCAACCGTTCCCCGGCCCCGGGTTGGGCGTCCGCATAATCGGCGAGGTCACGCCCGACACGGTGGCTGTTCTTCAGGCCGCCGACCTGATCGTGCGTCAGGAACTGAGGGCAGCCGGCCTGGAGAGAGAGATCTGGCAAGCCTTCGCCGTGCTGCCTGACATCCGATCAGTGGGTGTCATGGGCGACGAGCGTACGTATGCCCGACCAGTTGTTATCCGGGCCGTCAACAGCGAAGACGCCATGACCGCCGACTGGGCTCGCCTCCCATACGACCTGTTGGAGCGGATGTCCAACAGGATCATCAACGAGGTGGGCGGCGTGAACCGGGTGGCCTACGACATCACCTCTAAGCCTCCGGGCACCATCGAGTGGGAGTGAACGCCGCCGGCTTGTCGGACGGGGAGCACTCCGACACTCTGGCCGCCTATTCCTCGGCCTGTGCTTTCTTTGGAGAGTGCTTATCCGCGGTCACCGGATCGGACTGGGACCGACCTACACCGTGTGAGGATTGGGACGTCCAAATGCTCGTCGCCCACGTGGTCACCGGCGAGGCCCTGGTCGCCCGGGTTCTCCAAGAGGGCGGGTCATGGGACACCGAGGTGGATCCCTCCATCCTGGGGTTGGATCCGATGGCCGCCTGGCGGGGCACGGCCCTGGCCGCCCTGAACGCCGCCTCGGCCGACGGCGTGCTTGACGCCCTCCATCCCCACCCCGTGGGCGATCTGCCGGGTGGAGTGCTCGTCGGGTTCCGGGCCACCGAGAATTTGGCCCACGGCTGGGACCTGGCGCGGGCGTGCGGCCGCGACGCCGAACTGCCCGAGTCACTGGCCGAGCGGTGCTTAGACTTCTGGCTTCCATTGGCTGGATCCGACGCCATGGCGGACTCATTCGGCCCACCAGTCCTGCCCCCCGAAGGGGCGTCCGCCGGCGTCCGACTCCTGTCACTGCTCGGCCGGACGGCATGATCCTCGGGTGATCGCACCCATCGGCCCGCCACTCTTCGAAACTGAACCGTTCTTCACCGAACGCGACGGCCTGCTGGTTCCCGGGCCCCTAACTGGCGGACCGTGGGATTCGTCGGTTCAACACGGAGGAACGGTCTCCGGTGTTCTGGCCCATCTAGCTGAATCGGTGCCCACTGCGGAACCCATGCGCACTTGCCGCCACACCGTCGATCTCATGCGAGGGGTCCCGCTGAACCCGATTCGGCCCGAGGTCGAGGTGATACGGGCCGGGCGACGCATCCAGGTAGTCCGGGCATCGCTCTACGCCGACGAGGTAGAGGTGGCCCGGTCGACCACGCTGCGGATGCGGGTGGGCGATACTCGGAATCCAGTGGACCCGGTCCGCACGGCTCACGCCGAGGACGACCCGCATCCAATGCCCGACGAACCGGTCGAATTGTCGATGGTCGGTGTCGGCGTCCCCGGGTTTCTCCGGGCCGTTGAACTCCGTCAGGAGGGGGCATACCGGAGCGGCGCCCCGGGCTTGCTGTGGCTCCGCTTGCACAACGAGATGGTCGAGGGCCACCCGACCAGCCCGTTCGTCCGCCTCGCCGCCATCGCCGACATGGCGTCTATGGCCGCCCAGTACCTCAAACCGGACGCCTGGACCACCATCAACGCCGACCTGACGGTTTCCGCCTTCCGGGACCCGGTGGGCGATTGGGTCGGCCTCCGCGGCCTCCATAAGAACAACGGGGATGGCATCGGCCTGTCCGACGCCGTCCTCTACGACCTGGGCGGCCGGTTGGGTCGGGCCACCGCCTCCATCCTCATCGAACCTCGCTGAGTAACCCGGTCGGCCGGTTTGCACTGGACCGGGGTCGGCTCCACGCTGGGGAGGCCCGACTACCCCAGGAGGCCCTGTGGCACCGTCCGACGACCTGAATCCTGGCCATCCGGTCCGGGCCGGCAGCATGCTTTACACGCTGGTCGACCCCGAGCCGGGCTACGAGGTGGCCTACAACCGGTGGTATGAGCGGGACCACTTCTACGGCGGCTGCATGACCGGTCCGTGGTGCTTCGCCGGGAGCCGCTGGGTGGCCACCCGGGAACTCAAGGACCTGCGGTTCCCGGCTGAGGGAAACTCGATCAGCGATCCGGTCGACCGAGGTTCCTACGTGGCCATCTACTGGGTAGAAGACGGACACCACGATGACCACTTTGCTTGGGGAGCCGACCAGGTGGTGAAGCTGTACACGGAGGGCCGGGGCTTCCAGGAGCGTCGACACGCCCACACCGTCCTGTATCGGCATCGTTCAAACCGGTACCGGGACAAGGACCCAGTACCGGTGGACCTTGCGCTGGACCACCACTACGCAGGGATCGCCTCGGTGGTCGTAGAGCCAACCGAGGGCGCGGAATCCGTTGACCTCGACGCCTGGCTGGACAATGAGGGCCTGCCGCCGCTGTTCACTGACGGGCCGGTGGCCTCATGCGCTCAGTGGACCGCTGTGCCCCGCGACGGAATGACTAGCAATGCCCCCATGGATCTCGGCTCGTCGCCTCCCGATCTGGACGCCACCATGCAGGTGTTTTTCCTGGAGGAGGGCCCTCAGGCCTGCTGGGGCCGGTTCGTGGACTATGCGGTCCGCCTGGAGGCCTCAGGGTTGGGCCGGGTCACCTCGGCGGCACCGTTCCTCCGCACCGAGGTCGGAACCGACCGCTACGTCGACGAACTCTGGTAGCCGGTGGGGCTCAGACCCCGGTCAGGGCTTCCACTACGGGGGCGAACTCCACCATGGCGTCCTCGTTGAGGCCTATGTAGGTCAGGCCCCAACGTTCCCGCCAGGCCAGCAGGGTTTCCACGCACTGTCCTGTCGAACCGACCAGGACGTGCGGGGAGGCCAGGGCCGCTTCGGCGTCTAGGCCCAGTGCGGGGGCCATGAGCTCGGCCAGGCCCACCGGATCGTCAGTGATCTGGGCCATGTGCACCCGGGTCTGGAGTTCGATGTCGTCGAACCGGTCGCCGGCTGCCTTGCGGACCCAGTCCAGCTTTTCGTCGGTGGCCTCAACGGTGGCCGTGGCCCCGGCGCGCTGGTCGATCACCCCGGCCGCCATGTTGGCGTTTAACCCGACGATGTCGGCCTCCCGGGCCGCCAGGCTCAGCATGCGCTGCCCGCCACCAGCCAGTAAGAACGGAGGGTGAGGGGATTGGATACAGGTGGGCTGCCCGTCGTAGCCCCGCACGGTGTAGTGCTCACCCTTGAAGTCAAACGAGCCCTCTCCGAAGCAGTGCTTCAGAAGCTTCACCGCCTCGGCCAACCGGGCAATGCGCACCCCAGGCCGGTCCAGAGGAATCCCCGACTGGTCATAGTCGGTGGTCTTCCAGCCAGCTCCGAGGCCCAGCTCCAGACGTCCGTCGGACAGCAGGTCCAGTGTCGCTGCCTGCTTGGCCAGAAAGAGCGGGTGCCGGAAGTCGTTGCCTAACACCAGCGTGGTGAGCCGTAGGTCGTGGGTGGCTTCGGCGGTGACGGCCAGAGCGATCAACGGCGCCATCGCGGCGTCCAGATGGTCCGAGACCGAAAGGGCCGAGTAGCCGAGATCTTCGGCCCGACGGCCAATTTCCCGCCACTCGGCGGCCGGCCGCGGAGCCGAAGCCTGGACGCTGAAGCGGAACGTTCGGGTCATGTCGGGCCACCTTATGCCACACCGGGGCACCACCCCGAGGGCACCCCGGAGCCCGTCGCCAGCCACCGGTAGGGTGCGCCCGATGGCTCTCTTCGACCCGGACCCGGTCCCCAACGGGGTGAGTCCCCATCCGGCGGAGGGGTTGTCCGAAGGCCTAAACCCAGCCCAGCTAGATGCCGTCACCCACCCGACGGGTCCCCTACTGGTGGTGGCCGGGGCCGGCTCGGGAAAGACCCGGGTCCTGACTCGACGCATCGCCCACTTGGTAGGGGAGCGAGGGGTATCACCGTTTGCACTGCTGGCCATCACCTTCACCAACAAGGCGGCCGAAGAGATGAAGGAACGGGTGGCTGCTTTGGTGGGCCCAGTGGCCCACCGGATGTGGGTCTCGACCTTTCACTCGGCCTGTGTGCGGATCCTGCGCCGGGACGCCGAGCAGCTCGGATATCCGTCCCGGTTCAGCATCTACGACCAGGGCGACGCTGTGCGCCTCACCGGCCACGTAATCCGCGACCTGGGCCTAGATGCCAAGCGGTTTCCGTCTCGGGCCGTCCACGCTGCCATCTCGACGGCTAAGAACGAGGGCCGGTCGGCGTCCACCTATGCTGAGCACGCCGTCGGCCTCTACGAACGCCACTTAGGCGAGGTGTTTGCCGAGTACCAGACCCGGCTCCGTAAGGCCGGGGCCATGGACTTCGACGACCTACTGGACAACGCCGTCCAACTCCTCCGCGAGCATCCCGACGTTCTGGAGCACTACCGGCAACGGTTCGAGCACGTGCTGGTTGACGAGTACCAGGACACCAACCGGGTCCAGAACGACCTAGTGATGCTACTGGGTGCTGGGCACCGGAACGTTTGCGCGGTGGGCGACAGCGACCAGTCCATCTACCGGTTCCGGGGCGCCGACATCCGCAACATCTTGGAGTTCGAGAGGACTTTCCCGGACGCCACCGTGGTGGTCCTGGACCAGAACTACCGGTCTTCGCAGACCATCCTCGACGCCGCCAACGCCGTAATCACGAAGAACCCGGGCCGTAAACCCAAGGAACTGTGGACGGCTGCGGGCCCTGGCGACCACATCGTCCGCTTCCGCGCCGACGACGAGGTAGACGAGGCGGCGTGGGTGGCGGGTCGCCTCCGGACGCTCCGGGCCGAGGGTCGCCCCTGGTCCGACCTAGCCATCTTCTACCGCACAAACGCCCAGAGTCGGGCCGTGGAGGAACAACTAGTCCAGCTTGGCGTGCCGTACCGGGTGGTAGGAGGTACCCGGTTTTACGACCGGCGAGAGGTACGCGACGCCATGGCCTACCTGAAGCTGGCCGCCAACCCGGCCGACGAGGTAGCGGCACGGCGGGTGCTGAACGTGCCACGTCGGGGTGTGGGTGACACCTCAGTGGCCAAGATTGACGCACGGGCGGTGGCTGACGGCGTTGGCTTCATGGAGGCCCTGAGGTCCGCCGAGAAGGCCGGTGTCACCGGACGGGCGATCACAGGGATCCATTCCTTCCTAACCCTGGTGGACGACTTGGCCGCCGCCCTGGACGACGGACCGGGGACCATCCTGGAACGGGCGTTAGACCGGTCGAATTACCTTGACGAGCTGCGGGCCGAACACACCATTGAATCCGAAGGTCGGTTGGAGAACCTGGCCGAGTTGGTTGGCGTGGCTTCCGAGTTTACCGACGTGGGCGAGTTCCTGGAGCGGGTGGGACTGGTTGCCGACACCGACGATCTGCCCGACGGCGGGGAGGACAACGACGTCGGCCAGGTCGTTCTCATGACCATGCACGCCGCCAAGGGGCTGGAGTACCCGGTGGTCTTTGTGGTCGGGATGGAGGACGGCGTCTTCCCCCATCAGCGTGCACTCGGCGATCCGGACGAGTTGGAAGAAGAGCGTCGCCTAGCCTATGTAGGCATTACCCGGGCCCGTGAGCGACTGCACTTCAGTCACGCCTGGAGCCGCATGCTGCACGGCCAGACCCAATACAACCCGCCCAGCCGGTTCCTGAACGAGATTCCCGACGATCTGATGGTCAACGCCGAGGAGAGCCGGACGGTGGCCCGCCAGGATGGCGGGTGGGGTAGCCGGGGCAGTTGGAAAGGCGATACGGCCTCGGACCGGGGTTGGTTCGACCCGACGCCTCCCCGCCACCGGCCGGACGACGAGCCGGCGGGTACGGTGTTCGGTGGTGGCCGCGGGCCCTCCGGGTCGGCGCCGGGCCCCTCATCGACCGGCGCCCACGAGTTGGGTCTGCAGTCTGGCGACGACGTGGTCCACCGGGCCTGGGGCGACGGCGTGGTCGAGTCGGTGCACGGTGAAGGAGACAGAGCCGAGGCGGTCGTACGTTTTGCCACCAAGGGCGAGAAGCGTCTGCTTCTGGCCTGGGCCCCCTTAGAGCGCCCGGGGACCTGAGGTCGTCCTGGGGGCCCACACCGGGATGGTGGACCGGTCCCGGCCGTTACGATGCCCCAGTGGCCGGCCCCGGGGCCGGCCCCGGCCCGTGTAGCTCAGTCGGAAGAGCGATTCACTCGTAATGAATAGGTCCGGGGTTCGATTCCCCGCGCGGGCTCGTCTAGACCCCCAGCGCCCGGCCCGGCCTCGTATCCCACCCGTTGACCGAACCCCTAGGATCTCACCCATGAACGTGTTTGCAGGAGTGATCTGGCACTACTGGCTAGCCGTACCGTTAGCCATCGGCGCTTTCGCCCTTACCGTGGCCACCCTGGTCGGCTATTTCCAGAAGGTCTCGTCCACCCGCTATCCCAGGCGCTGACCGCTGGTCGGGTTCCGTCCGGCTCCGCCCGTCGCGCCGATGTCTCCGACTGCCCCGTGAACGAGGTATTTGTCGACTGGTCCCTGGCCGAACAGGTGGCCGTTCGAGTCGCCGACCGAGCACCGTTCGGCGGAGCTCACCACCTCGAAGGCCTAGCTAGGGAGTTCGACGTCCACACGGCGCGTGCCGAGGACCTGGTTGCCACCACCACTGGGCTGCGGGCTCTATCGGGTGATGCCCGGGCCCGAGTCGTTGACCGGGCCGACTGGATTCGGGCCAACCTGGCTTCGCTGCAGCGTCTCTTGCGTCCGTTGTTTGAGCGGATGGTCGACGCGCCCGGCGGCGGCCCGTCGGCGCTGGCTTCCCGGATCGGAGCCGTCGAACTGGGAGCCGTACTGGGGTGGATGTCCACCCGGGTGTTGGGCCAGTACGACCTCTTGGTGCTGGAGGACGAAGCGGCTGAGGACCAGGATCTCGTCTACTACGTGGGCCCCAACTTGGTGGCCCTTGAGCGCCGGTACGCCTTTCCGACAACCGACTTTCGTCTGTGGCTGGCCCTCCACGAGGTCACCCACCGGGCCCAGTTCATGGGAGTGCCGTGGATGCGGGAGCACTACCTGGGGTTGGTGTCGGGACTCCTGGACGGCACCGAGACCGAATCGTTTGACTTGGCCACCGCCCTTCGGTCCTTGGTGGACCGGCGCCGGTCCGGGGATCCGATCGATAAGGGGTCTGGGGGTGGCGTACTAGGGGCCATCTCGTCGCCCGAACAACAGGCCACCCTGGATCGGATCGCCGGCCTGATGAGCCTCTTGGAGGGGCACGGCGACGTGACCATGGGTCGGGCCGGGGAGGGCGTTGTGGGAGGTGCCGATCGCTTCGCCCGGGTCATGGCTGACCGTCGGCGCACCGCGTCCGGGGTGACGAGGGTCTTCCAGCGCCTAGTTGGACTGGAGGCCAAACTGGCCCAGTACGCCCAGGGCGAGGCGTTCATCGCCGCCGTGGAGGCCCACGGCGGCACCGCTCTGTTGGACCGGGTTTGGGAGGACCCGTCCCATCTTCCCGGCCTCGATGAGATCCGCCAGCCCGACCAGTGGATCCAGCGGATGGTATCCGCCTCGGCTGATCCAGTGGCCGGCTGAGCGGAAGGTGGCGGTTGTGGCGGCATCCGACGGCCCTGGCCAGGGGGCTGGCTTACGACCCACTGACCTGCTGGACCGCTGCGCCTTTCCCCCTGCCGGGACCCCGGTGGACTGCGCGGTGTCCGGTGGTCCCGATTCCATGGCACTCCTGGTGCTAGCTCTTGACGCCGGCCTGGAGGTCACGGCATGGCATGTTGACCACGGCCTGCGACCCACCTCAGCAGACGAAGGGGCATGGGTAGTCCGGACAGCCACCGACCGCGGGGCGGTGGCCCGCTCGGTGGTGGCTTCGGTGGAGCCGGGTTCGAACCTCGAAGAGCGGGCCCGGGATGCCCGGCGGGCCGTCCTCCCGCCTGGGGTGCTCACCGGGCACACGGCCGACGACCAGGCCGAGACGGTGCTGCTCAACCTGCTTCGGGGGGCCGGAGTGCCGGGAGCGGCTGGTATCGGGTCGCCGCAGCGACGCCCCCTGCTGGCTCTGCGCCGCCACGAGACGGCGGCCCTGTGCACGGCCGTCGGCCTGCGCCCGGTCTGTGATCCCATGAACAACGACCCGCGTTTCGTCCGCAACCGGCTCCGGCATGAGGTGCTGCCGTTACTGGCCGAGATCTCGGGCCGTGACCCGGTACCGCTGCTGGCTCGGCATGCTGCACGGGCCGGGGAGGCGGCCGGACTACTGGCCGGCCTGGTGGCCGACGTCGACCCGACGGACGTACGGTCTCTGGCCGACCTATCTGACGACCTAGTCCGCCTGGCCCTTCGGTCCTGGCTGACCGACCGTGACGGCGGCCGCTCGCCCGACGCCGCCTCGGTGGAGCGGGTGCTGGACGTGGTTCGGGGCCGAATCCGGGCCGCCGAAGTGGTGGGCGGCCACCGGGTGACTCGCTCAGCGGGCCGCCTCTCCCATGGGCACCGCTAAGGTCAGGTCATGGCCGTAGACTCGTCCGCGTTCGCCACGTCCGACGGGTACACCGCCGGTCGGCTGCTGGTCTCCGAAGAGGACCTCCGGGCTCGGATCCGGGCTCTGGGCGAGGAGATCACCGCCGACTACACCGGTCGGGCTCCGCTGCTGGTCGGGGTGCTCAAGGGCGCCTTTATGTTCATGAGCGACCTGGCCCGAGCTATTGACCTGCCGGTCGAGTTTGACTTTATGGCCGTGTCCTCCTACGGCCACTCCACCCGGTCGTCCGGGGTGGTGCGGATCGTTAAAGATCTGGACCTCGACCTGGCTGGACGCGACGTCATCCTTGTGGAGGACATCGTGGACAGTGGCCTGACCCTGAACTACTTGCGCCGCAACCTTCTAGCCCGTAACCCTGCCAGCCTCGAGGTCTGTGCCCTTCTGGTTCGGGAGAACCATCAGGTTGACGGGACCGTCCTTCGGTACGAGGGCTTCCGGGTTCCCGGCGACTTCCTGGTGGGCTACGGGTTGGATGTCAATGAGCGTTTCCGGAACCTGCCCGATATCCGGGTTGTGGTCTCGGAGTCAGACGATGAGGAGTCCAGGTGACCGCCGACGTGAGCCAACCGGTCGATCTAGGCCGCATCGAGGCGGCGGTGGCCGAGATCTTGGTCGCTCTCGGCGAGGATCCCAGCCGGGACGGCCTAAAGGAGACGCCGGCTCGGGTGGCTCGCATGTACGCCGAGGTTTGCAGCGGCCTGCATGAGGACCCAGCTGATCACCTCATTAGAACCTTCGACCTCGAACACGACGAGATGGTTATGGTCCGCGATATCCCCGTCTACTCGCTCTGCGAGCACCACCTGTTGCCGTTCTTCGGCGTGGCCCACGTGGCCTACATCCCGCAGAAAGGCGGCATGATCACCGGTCTCTCCAAGTTGGCTCGCCTTGTAGATGGCTTCTCCCGACGTCTACAGATCCAGGAGCGCCTGACCTCCCAGGTAGCCAGCGCTATCCAGCACACCTTGGAACCCCAGGGCACCCTGGTGGTTATCGAAGCTGAACATCTGTGTATGTCTATGAGGGGGGGTCCAAAGGCCGGGGATGGTCACCGTCACCTCAGCCGTCCACGGCGTATTTCGGGACGAGGTCTCCACTCGCCTAGAGGCCATGAGGTTCATCGAGAAAGGTCGGCACTGACCGGACGGGTCTGGGGGCCGAAACAGGTCGACGCTAGGGTCGACCCATGTCCACTCTGACCACCGAGACTGCCCCGGAGGGATCAAACGCCTCCTGCCCTCCCGGAGGTGTCATGGGCGTTCTGAACGTCACACCGGACTCGTTCTCCGACGGAGGGCGCTTCCTCGACCATGGGGAGGCCGTGTCCCACGGCCGAGCCATGGTGGCTGAGGGGGCCGCCATCCTCGACGTGGGTGGGGAGTCGACCCGTCCAGGTGCCGCGCCGGTTGGCGTAGACGAGGAGGTAGCCCGAGTGGTTCCAGTGGTGGTAGGCCTAGCGGACCTCCCGGAAGTGGCTGACGGTCGGGTTCGAATCTCGATTGACACCCGCCACGCCGAGGTAGCCCGCCAGGCTGTGGCTGCCGGGGCCACCATCATTAACGACGTCAGCTCCACCCTGGACGGCGTGGCTGCAGACCTAGGCGTGGGGTGGGTGGCCATGCACATGCGGGGCGATCCGCGGACCATGCAGGATGAGCCGGCCTACGACAACGTGGTGGCCGAGGTCCGTGACTTCCTCGTTGACCGGGCCGAACGTGCCACTGCCGCCGGAGTGCCGGAGGTATGGATCGACCCGGGTATCGGTTTCGGCAAGACCATCGGCCACAATCTGGCCCTGTTGGCCCGCCTGGACGTTCTGGTGTCCACCGGATGGCCGGTGGCCCTGGGTGTCAGTCGCAAGCGCTTTCTGGGCGAACTCACCAGACGCAGTGACCAGCGGGGAGGCGACGAGACGACAGAGCCGACCTCGGTTTACGACCGACGTGAGGCCTCGGTAGCCATGGCGGCTTGGGCCTTCCTACAGGGCGTCAAGGTGGTGAGGGCCCACGATGTTCGAGCCACGGTGCAGGCCTCAAAGGTGGTCGGATGACTCGAATCTCGGGCACCATGTCTCACGTGAACAGTTGGCACGGCACTCGACACGGGCGGAGCATCCCATGAGGGGCAAGTGGGCGCAGGGGATCGTGCCTCGTGGTTTCACGTGGATCATCAAGGACCGCATCGCGGTCAGCGAACGGCCGGGAGGTTGCGGCGACGCTCACCGTCGGGTCCGTCGCCAGGAGGAAATCATCTGGATCCGGGAGAACGGCTTTGACTCCGTGCTCTCTCTCCTGGCTAGCGACCACAACCTCCACAACTACGACGAGTTAGAAATGGCCTGGTCCCACATTCCGTTCGGCGGAGCGTCCGACGGCCTGGCCTGCCTGGAAGAGGTGTTCCGGCGGATCGACGAACTAACAACCGACGGCCGGCGGGTACTGGTCCACCGCGAGGAACTCAACGACGTGGTGTGCGGCCTGATGGGTGCCTACTTGCTGCGGACCGGACTAGCCCCGACCGGCCCCCAAGCCATGTCAATCGCTGAACAGCTCACCGGTCGACCACTGGGCTTCCCAGGACGCGAAATCGTAGGCCTGGTGGCCGCGTCTGACGGGAGCGACGGGTGAGCGACCGGATCGAGTTGAGGGGCCTGCACGTCTCGGCCGTCTGCGGCGTCCTCCCCGAGGAAAAAGCCCATCGTCAACCCTTCGAACTTGACCTCGACGTGTACACCGATCTAGCCATCGCCTCTACCACCGATGACCTGACCGACACGGTGGACTACGGCGCCCTATGCGCTTTGGTGGCCCGAACCGCTGAGCAGGAGTCGTTCGACCTGTTGGAGCGGTTCGCCAGTCGGGTAGCCGAAGGCGTTCTGGCCACCGGGGGCGTGGAGGCGGTGACGGTGGTGGTCCGGAAGTTGCGTCCTCCGGTACCAGAGGACCTTGCCACCAGTGGGGTGCGGATCCACCGCACGGCATGAACCGCCGGGCCCTCCTGGCCCTGGGCTCCAACCTGGGTGACCGGTGGACTTACCTGCGATGGGCAGTAGCCACCCTGCCCGACGTAGTTGAGGTGTCAGCGGTTTACGAGACGGCACCCGTTGGTGGCCCAGAACAGGGCCCCTACCTAAATTGCGTGGTCCGCCTAGAGACCGACCTAGACGCCCGGGGTCTCCTAGAGGCGGCCCAGGACCTAGAGCTGGCTGCCGGTCGGGTCCGGGGCGAGCGGTGGGGGCCGCGCACGTTAGACGTGGACGTGCTCTGGGTAGAAGGCCAGACGATCGACGAGCCCGACCTGGAGGTCCCGCATCCCCGTATGTTCGAGCGGGCCTTCGTACTGGTGCCTCTCCGGGACGTGGCACCGGACCTGGTGGGAGACATCCCCGATGACCAGGGCGAGATCGTGCACGTCGGGCCGCTGGATGTCGGTCCCCGGGACCCGGAGGCCTGATCGTGCCGATCTCTAAGGAACTGGCTGCCCATCTGGCCTTGCAGGAGGGTTCGGTCGAGCCGCTCGCAGATGCCGTTGTTGACGCCGTGGTGATGGCTCTCCACGAGGACCTCACCCCGGAGGGTGACCTCACTGCTGCTTTAGTCCCGGCCGACGCTCTGGCCGACGGGGTGTTGGTTAGCCGGTCGACGGGAGTCCTGGCCGGTACGGCGTGTGCCACGGAGACCTTCCACCAGGTGGATACGTCGATCGAGGTGACCTGGTGCCGAAATGATGGTGACCGGGTCGGCCCCGATGACGTGCTGGCAACCGTGCGGGGTCCGCTGGCCTCGGTCCTGACCGCCGAACGCACGGCACTGAACTTCTTGGGTCGCCTCTCTGGCGTGGCAACCACGACGGCCCGGTGGGTCGACACAATGGCAGGGACCGGGGCGCGGGTCTGGGACACTCGAAAGACCACCCCGGGACTCCGGGCCCTCGAACGAGCCGCAGTTCGGGCCGGCGGTGGCTGGAACCACCGCACCAATCTGAGTCATTGGATCATGGTGAAGGACAATCACCTCACCGGTACGTCGGTCGCCGACGCGGTGGCAGCGTCCCGTTCGCTCTGGCCGGGGCGTACCGTGCACGTTGAGTGCGAGACTCTGGACCAGGTACACCAATCGCTGGAGGCGGGCGCCGATGCGCTGCTGCTCGACAACATGACCCCAGCCCAGGTCAGGGCCTGCGTCGACGAGGTCCGGGCTCACGCGGCGCGCCACGGCGTCCGACCGCTGGTCGAGGCTTCCGGTGGGATCACGCTGGCCGTAGTGGCCGAGTACGCGGCCACCGGCGTGGACTACATATCCAGCGGTGCGCTGACCAACGCCGCTCCGGCCCTTGACGTGGGCCTCGACCTCCCGAAGGCGGAGATCCCGTGCTGCTGACTATTGACGTGGGTAACACCCAGACCGTCTTGGGTCTCTACGAAGTCGATGCCGCTGTCTCGGCGGCCGACGCTGGCCTGATCGACCACTGGCGGGTTCGCACCGACCACGATCGCACCTCCGATGAGCACGCGGTCCTCATTCGTAACTTGTTGCGTCAGTCGGGACGAGACCTAGAGGGGATGGTCACCGGATTGGCGATGTGCTCCGGGGTGCCACGAGTACTGGCCAACCTGAGGGAGATGGTCGATCGTTACATCGACTTCGAACCGGTGATTATCGAGCCGGGCGTGAAGATCGGGATGTCGATCCTGTACGACGACCCCCGGGAGGTTGGCGCTGATCGGATTGCCAACGCCGTGGGTGCTTACGACCTCTACGGCGGCCCCACGGTCGTCGTAGATTTTGGAACTGGCAATAACTTCGACGTCATCTCGGCCGATGGGGAGTTCATGGGAGGGGCCATTGCTCCAGGCGTGGAGATCAGCTTGGATGCCCTGTTCGGCCGGGCCGCTGCCCTACGGGCCGTCGAACTGGTCGAACCTCGAAGCGTGATCGGAAAGAGCACGGTGGAGTCACTGCAGTCGGGAGCCGTGTTCGGGTTCGCTGCCCAGATCGACGGGATGGTGGACCGCTTCCGTGACGAACTGGGTAACTGCACCGTGGTGGCTACCGGCGGGCTGGCCCACGTGATCGCCCCGGTGGCCTCGACCATCGAGCACGTGGAACCCTTCCTGACCCTCCACGGGCTCCGCCTGGTGTACGAACGGAACCAGTGAGCGTTTCCGGCGGCGTGCCGTACCGTTTCGAGCCGACAGCCACTGTGGCAGCTGTCGGGGCCGAGCACGCTGGCCTTGCCGACGGCGAAGAGTCCGGTGTCGTGGTCACGGTGGCCGGACGCCTGATGCTGCGGCGAGATCAGGGCAAGCTGGCCTTCGGGGACCTGCAAGACGGCACTGGACGGGTGCAACTCTTCGCCATGGAGCGATTGACACCCAACTTCGAGAGTTTCACCGGGCTCCACTTGGGGGATTGGGTCGGGGTGACCGGAGAAGTCCTACGGACCCGTCGAGGTGAACTCAGCGTCCGGGTCGACTCCTGGGTCCGTCTGGCTGAGGCCCGTCGGGGTTTTCCCGACAAGTGGCACGGCATTACCGACGTCGACATCCGGTACCGCCAGCGGTATGTAGATCTTTGGGTTACCGAGGAGTCGCGCGGCACTTTCGTAGCTCGTAGTCGGATCTTCTCAGCCACCCGCCGGTGGTTGGAGGATCGGGGCTTTCTGGAGGTTGAGACGCCGGTCTTTCATCCCATCCCCGGTGGAGCTCTAGCCCGCCCGTTCACCACCCACCACAATGCCCTGGACCTGGAGCTCTATTTACGGATTGCCCCCGAGCTCTACCTCAAGCGCCTGACGGTGGGTGGCTTTGACCGGGTGTTTGAGATCGCCCGGGTGTTCCGAAACGAGGGCCTGTCGACCCGTCATAACCCTGAGTTCACAATGCTGGAGCTTTACCAGGCCTACGCCGACTACGGCGACATCATGTGTCTGGTGGAGAACCTGGTATCCCACTTGGCTCTCGAGTTGCATGGCACCACCTCGCTCTCCTATGACGGCCGGGATCTAGACCTAGCGGCGCCGTGGCGGCGCGCCACACTGCTGGAGCTCCTGGAAGAGCACGAAGGTCTATCGGTGGACCTCGACACGCCCCGAGACGAACTGGTCAGCCTGTGTGAGGATCGGGACATCCCGGTCGAAAGTCATCACGGCCCCGGCAAGCTGATCATGGAGTTGTACGAGAAAACCACCGAGCCGGAACTCTGGGGACCGGTGTTCGTAACCGACTATCCAAAGGAGGTCTCGCCCCTGTCGCGCGACCACCGGGACCGGCCGGGCTGGGTGGAGCGCTTCGAGGGGATCGTGGCAGGGCGGGAGATCTGCAACGCCTTCACTGAGTTGGTGGATCCCGAGGAGCAGCGGGCCCGGTTTGAGGCCCAAGAGGTCGGTAAGGCGGCGGGCGATGCCGAGGCCATGGCCGTGGATGAGGATTATCTGCGGGCCCTGGAGTACGGACTCCCGCCCACCGGTGGTCTGGGGATCGGGATGGACCGTCTGGTGATGTTGCTGACCGACACCACCACCATCCGCGACGTCATCCTGTTCCCGACGCTTCGACCCGAGCAGTAGGAAGGCCGCGAGGCCGGGTCTCAGGTCGACCGATCGAGGCGTTCCACCAGTAGGTCGCAGGTAGTGAGCATGGCGTCCACCGCCGGGTTGGCCGGCAGACCGGCGATGGACGCCTGGGCGTCCGCCAGGTAACCGACGGCCGTTTCCCGAGTGGACGAGATAGCCCCGTCGGCTCGAACGAGTTCACGGGCCCGATCCCGGTCGGTGGAGTCGATTGGACCACCGAGCAGCGACCGCAGATCGTCGCCGGCAGGGCCGGCTAGGGCCCGGATGACGGGCAGGGTGTAGGTCCCCTCCACAAGGTCGTTACCCGACGGCTTGCCCAGCTCTTCATCGGTAGCCGTCACGTCCAGCAGGTCGTCGACGACCTGGAAGGCCATGCCGTAGTTGTGGCCGAAGTCGGTGACGGCGTCGACGACGTCCCGGGAGTGGTTGGCCACGATGGCCCCGATACGAGCAGCGGTAGCTAGCAGGGAGGCCGTCTTGCCGGAGATGGAGGCCAGGTAGGCCTCCTCGCTGCGGTCCACATCGAAGGCATAGCGCACCTCCTGGATCTGGCCCTCGCAAAGGGCAGCGATGGTGGCAGCCAGCAGTCCGGCTACCTCGGTTCCCAGGTCGGCGGCGATCTCTGAGGCCCGAGCCAGCAAGTAGTCACCGGCCAGGATGGCCTCCAGGTTTCCCCAGCGGGCGTTCACGCTCTGGACGGTCCTCCGGGTCTCGGCGTCGTCCATGACATCGTCGTGGTACAGGGATCCCTGGTGGACCAGCTCTACGGCCACGCCGCCTCGGATGACGGTCCACGGGGCTACGTCAGGGCCCTTGTCCAGGACCAGCGAGGCAGTGATGGTCAGGGCGGGTCGGACCCGCTTTCCACCAGCGTCGATCAAGTGCCGAGCCACCTGGGTGAGAAACGGGTCGTTCGACTCGACGACCTTGCAGAGTTCGTCCTCGGTCCGCCGGAGGCCGTCAGCCATACCAGGGAGGTCAAGGAGGGTGGTGGAATTGGGCACCCGCCGAGGATACGACGCCCAGTCCACCGGTCGAAACGGGGCCTTGGTGACATCCACGGCTTAATTCACGCGAATGGTGAATAACGGCTCACGGGTACACTTGAGGAGACGGGGATAATCGAGACCAGGAGGCATCCCGTTGTTCGAGCGGTTCACCGACAGAGCCCGACGGGTCGTGGTACTCGCCCAGGAAGAGGCGCGGCTGCTCAACCACAACTACATCGGCACCGAGCAC
>PBDJ01000038.1 GCA_002717365.1 Acidimicrobiaceae bacterium
CTGGGCGTCGCCGACAACCCGCACCTGGCGACGCAACTCGATCCAGCTGAAGGTGAGAGCAGCCCGGCGAGCGACCTCCAACTCGGTGGCCTTGTCGCTCGTGTAGTTCGTAAATAGCACGAACCCCCGCTCATCGACCCGCTTCAACAACACGTTGCGGGCCGACGGCGAGCCGTCGGCGGTCACCGTGGACAGGACCATCGCGTTGGGTTCCCAGTAGCCGGCCGCCTCGACCTCGGCGAACCACTGCTGGAACTGAGCGACCGGGTCGTCAGCAAGATCGGCCTCCTCTAACCCGGCTACCTCGTAGGCCTCTCGTAATCGGCTCAGATCCATTCGGGCAGTCAACACGGCGCCAACTGAACCAGCAAACACCCGGGACCCCCTGTGGCCCGGCCCTAGGGTTCGCCCCATGGCCCAACCCCCACTCCTCCTCGTGGCGGTCGGCGGCACGATGGGAGCCGGACTCCGATGGGCGGTCCTGGAGGCGACTCCGGAGGTGGTATTCCCGTGGCCGGTCCTAGTCGTCAATCTGGTGGGTTGTGCCCTGCTCGGTGCCCTACTCGGGCTAGAAGCCCCACGCTCTACCAGACTGCTGGTCGGCACCGGCCTGTGCGGCGGCCTAACCACCTTCTCCACGTTCACCGTGGAGGTGGCCCAACTCCTCCGGGCCGACGACGCCCCTACCGCCGTGGCCTACATCGCGGCCTCCGTGATCGGTGGACTAGCCGTGGCGACCGCAGCTCGAACCACTACCGGTTACCGGAGGAATGTGCCGTGCTGATTGTCTTCGGCTTCACGGCTCTGGCCGGGGCGGGAGCTGGACTCCGTTTTCTGGCCACCGACCGTTGGCCGGGCGGGCACAGGGGCACGCTTCTGGTCAACGTGGCCGGATCTCTGATCCTCGGGTTGCTGGCCGGAACCTCGGCACCGGTTCCGGTAGTCGTCGGTGTCGGTGGACTGGGTGCCCTCACCACCTTCTCGACATTCGCCGCCGACACCCTCGACCCGGCAGCTGACCGGCCGGTGCGGGCCGTCGGCCACGTGTTGACCACCGTGGTGCTCGGTGTGACCGCTGCAGCGGCGGGCCTGGCCCTTGGATCTTGAACGACTGGCGGTGGGCCAACTCAGCCGATGTGGGTGAGGCCTCGCATGTAGGGCTGGAGCACCGCGGGAACGGCCACCCGACCGTCGGGCTGGCGGTAGGTCTCCACCACTCCGGCCCACACCCGGGGCACGGCCAAGCCGGAGCCGTTCAGGGTGTCCACCACTCGGGTGCCCTTCTCGCCGGTAGGCCGGTACCGCACGTTGGCCCGTCGGGCCTGGTAATCGCTGAACCACGACACCGAGGACACCTCCAGCCACTGATCGGCGCCTGGAGCGTAGACCTCCAGGTCGAACGTTCGTGCCGAAGAGCCGCCCAGATCACCGGCGCACAGGTCCAGCACCCGGTATGAGAGGCCCAGGTCGGTGATGGCTGCCTCGGCCCGAGCCAGAATGTCGACGTGTACCTCTGGTGACTGTTCCCGGGTGGCGTAGGCCAGCAACTCCACCTTGTCGAACTCGTGGACCCGGAGAAGGCCCCGGGTGTCTCGACCGGCCGACCCGGCCTCGCGCCGGAAGCACGAGGTGTGAGCCATGAGTTTCATCGGCAGGTCGGCCTCGTTCAACACCTCGTCGCGGCAGAACGAGGTGAGGGGAACCTCGGCCGTGGGGATGGCCCACAGGTCGTCTCGCTCTAGGTGGTAGGCGTCGTCAACGAACTTTGGGAGGTGCCCCGTCGATACCATCGTCTCCGTCTTGACCAAGCTGGGGGGGCGCATCTCCCGGTAGGCGTCGGCGTTGCGGTCCAGGCCGTACTGGATGAGTGCTCGGCACAGGGTGGCCCCCTGCCCGGTGTACATCACGAACATGGACCCGGAGAGCTTGGTGCCCCGTTCCACATCCAAGATGCCCAGTTCCTCGCCGACCTCCCAGTGGGGGACCCGTTGGTGGTCCTCGTAGGCATCCTCATCCCAGTGTTCGTAGCGGACAACCACGTTGTCGACCTCGCCCTCCCCGTCCGGACAGTCGTCGTCGGGGATGTTGGGGACTCGCAGCAGGATCTCGCGGATCTCGTCGGCCAACCCATCGGCTTCGGCGGCCAAAGACTCCTCCTGCTCTCCCAGTTCCCGGCTCCGAGCCTGCAGGTCGGCCGCCTCGTCAGCCCGACCGTCCCGGTGGAGGCCACCAACCTCCCGGGAGATGGTGTTCACCTCGTTGCGCAGGCGGTCCCGCTCCTCGACCAGGGCCCGCTGGCCGGCATCTAACTCCACTGCCCGGTCCAGCCCGGTGGTGTCCTCACCTCGGCGGGCGATGGCCGCCTTGACGGCTTCGGGGTCGCTGCGTAGCAGCCGGATGTCGATCACGAAACCGAACCTAGCGGGGACGTACCACGGCTACTCGCCCAGTTCAGGTCCCGACGATCGCTCCTGCAGGTCGAGGTGCCGGCCCTCGGCCGGTCGCATCTGTTGGTTCTCGCGGTGGTGGACCCGCGAATACCCGATGAATTTCACCACGATGATCCCCCAAAGGTAGAAGCCCCCCAGCAGTTTCATGATGAGGCCGGCCGCCTGCTGGTCGGACTGGACGGTCACCCCCCAGAGTTCGAACCCGTCGTCGTAGTGCTTGTAAACGGTTCCCTCGGCGAACGTCAGCCAGGCCGCCGGGATAGTGGGAATGACCGACATGAGGAACAGGTAGAGCATCTGGCCGGGAACCGAGATACGCAGTTCCGGCAGTGGAGCCGCCACCGGGACCCACATCAGGAGGGCGGCAACGAAAAGCGCCACGTGAACCGTGTAGTGGAAGGCACCCGAGTCGAACGACCACTGCACCACGCCACTCCAGTGGGTGAGAGCCACCAGGCTGTTGAACAGCACCCCGGCCACCACCGGATGGGTCATGCGGCGCAGCACCCGGGAACCGGCGCCGCCGTCCAGTACGAGCAGGCGGGCCAGCCAGGCTGGCATGGCCAGCAGGAAGAGAGGCGGAACGATGAACGTGATCATCAGGTGCTGGACCATGTGTACCGCGTAGAGATGCTCCTCGGCGATGTCGTGGACCGGCCAGTCAGCCGAGACCAGCAGCAGGATCGTGGCCACCGCGAAGGCTCGACGTTGGAAGGGCGTAGTCGCCGGCTGCCCGGCCGGCACCACCCGAGGGCCGATGATCCGGACGGCCCACCATCCGAGGGCCAGGATCGAGGCGACCAGCAACCAGACCTCGGGGTGGGCCTGCCACCGCCACGGATCGGTCGCCGCCACCATGGTCATCACTGGCTAGAGCCCACTACCACGCCAACCAAGACGAACCGATCGTCGCCGTCGGGCGACGGATCACATCAGCCCTTGTGCCAGAACTCGAAGATGGTAAGGAGAATGCCGTAGACGACCGTGGCCAGTACCAGGCCGGTCACGAAGAACTTGGTGAACAGCGGGCTGTCGAACCGCAGGTGCATGAACCAGGCGGCGACGTAGAAGAACTTGTAAACCATCATCACCATGAGCAGTGGGATGAGGACTGCGCCGGGCATCTCGACGAAGTAGGTGCCGACTTCCAGCGCGGTGACGAACGCCAGGATGGCTGCGATCTGCATGTACTTGGCGTCCGAGGGGTGCTCGTGTTCCTCGTCGTTGCTGTCTACGTGCTCGGCGGCTGCGGTGCTCATGGTCAGGGCTCCCAGATCAGCTGGTGGGCGAGGGCACCAGGTAGATGACGGTGAAGATGAAGATCCACACCACGTCGACGAAGTGCCAGTACAGGCCGACGATCTCCACTGTCTCCGAACGTTCCTTGGTGAGCGTCCCACGGAGCGAGGAGATGAGTAGTGACATCAGCATGATGATTCCCAAACTCACGTGTACGCCGTGGAAGCCGGTCAGGGTGAAGAAGGCCGACGAGAACGGGCTGGTGGTGTAGCCGAGTCCCTCCCGTACGAAGGTCGTGAACTCGTAAACCTGTCCGCCGATGAACAGCGAACCAAGCAGGGCGGTGGTCAGGAGCCAGACTCGGTTGTTGCGGATGTCGCCTCGCTGGAGGGCTGCCAGGGCCAGCACCATGGTCAGGGAGCTCATGAGCAGCACGAACGAGCTGACCGAAGTGAACGGGATGTCGAAGATGTCGCCTGGAGCCGGCCCGTCGCCGAACCGGCCCCGGTAGATCAGGTAGGTCGAGATCAGGCCGCCGAACAGCAGACACTCTGAGCCCAGAAACACCCACATCAGCAGCTTGTTGTTGGACAGGCCGGTGCCCGTTCCGTGGCCGTGCGACACGGCGGCGGTGTCAGACAACGGGAGCCTCCTCAGCCGGTGTGGTACCGGACGCCCCGTCGTCGGCGGGTTCGTCGCTGCCGTGGTCGTTGTGGTGGCCGTGGGGGCCGTCCGGGTCGTCGACTGGTTCGAAGCTCCAGCCGTAGATGGCCATCAAGATCAGCACGGCTCCCGGCACGCAAAGCCACAGCGTGTACATGAGGCCGAGTCCCACGAAGGGCAGGCCAGCGGCCAGTACTACCGGCCAGTAGGAGGGTGAGGGAAGGTGGGTATCGGTGGCCGACCCGTCTTGACAGACCTCTTCGGCGCTAGCCACCCGGACTACTTGGCCATTTTGGTCTTCGCCGTACTTGCGGTGCCAGAATTCGTCTAGCGCCTCGACCTGGATGTCGTCGTCGAAGTTGTGGACCGGCGTCGGGTTCGGGGTGAACCACTCCAGGCTACGGGCGTCCCATGGGTCCGGTCCGACCGGGGGCTCGTGCCTGGCCCGGCGGGCCGACATCACCACGTTGACGATAAACGCCAGGACCCCGAGGGCGATGATGAAGGCTCCGATGGTGGCAAACATGTTCCAGAACTCGAAGCCAAAGCCCGGGCTGTAGGAGTCGATACGGCGGGACATGCCCTGCAGCCCCAGGATGTGCATCGGGCCGAAGGTCATGTTGAAGCCAACGAGCATCAGCCAGAAGTTCCACTTGCCGAGCTTGTCGCTGAGCAGGTGGCCGAAAACCTTGGGCCACCAGAAGTAGAAGCCAGCAAAGATGCCCAGGAGAGCGCCGCCGAAGATTACGTAGTGGAAGTGGGCCACGATGTAGTAGGTGTCGGTCTGCTGGGTGTCGGCCGGGGCCAGTGAGTGGGTCACGCCGGACAGGCCGCCGATGGTGAACATCGAAACTACGCCGGAGGCAAACAGCATCGGGGTGTTGAAACGAACCCGGCCACCCCACATGGTGGCCAGCCAGTTCAGGATCTTCACGCCGGTCGGCACGGCGATGAACATGGTCGACACCGAGAAGGCGGCTACCGAGATCGGGCCGATCCCGGAGACGAACATGTGGTGTGCCCAGACGCCCCAGCCCATGAAGCCAATGGCGATCCCCGAGAAGACCATGAATGGGTAGCCGAAGAGGGGCTTTCGGGAGAAGGTCGGGATGACCTCGCTGATGATTCCGAAGCTGGGCAGGATCAGGATGTAAACCTCGGGGTGGCCGAAGATCCAGAACAGGTGCTGCCAGAGCAGGGGATCGGCGCCCATCTCCGGGTTGAAGAAGTTAGATCCGAAGTTGCGGTCGAACATGAGCAGGAACAGCGCCACGGTGATCACCGGAATGGCGAACAGCAAGAGGAACTGCACGACCAGGATCATCCAGGTGAATACCGGCATCTTGAACAGCGTCATGCCGGGGGCCCTCATGTTAAGCACGGTGACGATCAGGTTCATTGCCGAGACCAGTGAGGCAATTCCTGTGATCTGCAGGCCAATGGCGTAGAAGTCCATGCCCTTGCCCGGCGAGAAGACCACCCCGGTGTTCGGGGCGTACGCGAACCAGCCTCCATCGGGTGCGTCGCCCAAGATCCACGACATGTTCAGGAACAGGGCGCCGGCTAGAAAAATCCAGAACGACAGGGCATTCAGCCGGGGAAAGGCAACGTCGCGGGCCCCGACCTGGAGTGGCAGAAGGTAGTTGGCGAAGGCAGCAGCCAAGGGCATGATCACCAGGAAGACCATGGTCACGCCGTGCATGGTGAACACCCGGTTGTAGGTGTCGGCACCCAGAACGGTGCCGTCCGGGGTGGCCAACTGAAGGCGGATCAGCAGGGCCTCGATGCCGCCGATGACGAAGAACACCATGGCCGCCGCGCCGTAGAGGATGCCGATCTTCTTGTGGTCGATCGTGGTGACCCAGTCGCGCCAGCCGGTGTTGGCCTTCGGTCGGGTGTAGGCGCCGAGCGGCCGGGCCGGTGCTTCGAGTTCCATGGTGTCGGTCATTACTCGACCTCCGTCGCGGCGATGATGTCGAAGGCAGGCGCCTCCCCCAGGGTCTGGAGGTAGGCCACCACGTCATCGATCTGTCCCTCGCTGAGGCCCATGGCCGGCATGCCCCGGCGGCCCTCGGCGTAGGCGGGCTTCTCGGCCGGCGCGTTGCGAAGCCAGGCCTCAAGTTGGGGCCGGTTCAGGGTGCCGTTCGGCTCGTACAGGTTGAAGATGCCCCCTGCGTAGGTGGTCCGGCTCATCAGGTGGGTCAAGTTTGGTGCCGCGTTGGCCACCAGGTCGGCGCCGCTACTGGTGGCGTCATTGACGCCGTTGACCACGTGGCACCGGGCGCATTGGCCTTCGAAGACCTCCTGGCCGCGTTGGGCAGCTACCCCTTTTGGTGCAACCGCCGGACCCATCTGGCTCTCCACCCAGGCCTGGAAGTCGGCTGGCTCCATGGCCACCGTCTGCATCCGCATCCGTGAGTGGCTCAGGCCGCAGAACTCGGTGCACTGGCCGAAGTAGACGCCCGGGACGTCAGCCTCAATTTTCCACGGTGAGACCCGTCGGGGCACGGCGTCGCGTTTGCCGTTCAGGGCCGGGATCCAGAAGCTGTGGATCACGTCACGGCTGGTGATCGATAGGCCGATCTCCGATCCGGTTGGGATCACCATCTGGTTGGCCGTCACGATGTCGGCTGGCGGGAGGTTCCGGGAATCCGAGAGGTCCACACCGTCCAGGCCGTCGAAGTAGTAGCGGAACTCCCACCACCACTGCTGGCCTACGACCACAATCTCCGGATCCCACGAGGTGGTCGTGCCGTCCACGGCCACCTGGATATCTGTGCGGTCTGAACTGTTCAGGTCGAAGTGGCTGATCAGTGTGAAAACGGCGATGACCGCCATGATCACGGCCGGTCCAACGGTCCAACCAACTTCAGCCCGGAAGTTGCCGTGGACCTGCTCGGGGAACTCGTCGGTGCTGTGATCGTCCCGGAACTTCCACCAGATGACCGCTGTGGCACCGAAGATAACGACGAAAACGATGCCGGCTACCAGAAAGATCGGGTCGGACAGCGAGTCGATAGACCGGGAGATCGGACCCTGCGGTTCCAAGGTGTCCAGCGGGGCGTCGGACGCGCAACCGCTGAGGGTCAGCACTGCACCTGAGGCGAGGGCGGCGAGCCACCCGGGATATGGCCGCTTCATGATCAATGGTCCGTCCCGTGGTCATGGGTGTCGTCGTGGTGTTCTCCCCCACCTTTGTGATGGAACTCCCGTTCACCACTCACCGCAGCGACGATGCCGAACACAAGGACAGCCAGACAACCCACGAACAAAACGCCGCGCACTGTGTTTCGGGGCAACTCGGGACGCCTGCTGATCCACAATGCCAAGACGAAGATAACCAGACCTATCACGGTCGCTACGACTACAGCACCAGTGACCGACGAGGTCAGCAGTATCCGTGACACAGCCACCACGAGGACGCCGACACCCGCCGCCGCCAGAACAGGGATCTCGATCGGTCGCATCAAGTTCTCCCGTGCGTCAGCGTTGACCGACGCATCGTCCGAGACCTTTTCCGACCAGTTGGTCATCGTCCACTCGACAGCCACCGCTCCCAGAAGACACAGGCCGATGACGAAAATTGCTGGATGGACCACCAGGCCCACCCCGACGGCACCGAGGCCGAGGGCCCCAAAGACCGGCCACAGTGAGTTGCCGACCACCGCCTGGGCGGGCGGCGCCTCGTCCAGGCCGAGGAAGTCAGCCTGGGCCTTAGCGTCGGCGTCGCGGAAGGCCACGGCTACCAGGCCCAGGAGGGCCAGCACGCCTGCTCCCATGACCAAGATGGTGTAGGAGACGTGGTTGCCGACACCGCCCTTCCACCCCAATGACAGTGGCCCAGTCTCGGTGGCCCCGGAGGTATAGCCGGCGAATACGGCGGCCAGCACGGCACCAACGAAGAATCCAAACCAGAGCTTGAAACCCGTGGTGAGCATGTCGATCCCTGCCGTTACTTAGCGATGTAGATGCCGATCCAGATGACCGAGTAAACGGCCACCACGGCATACCAGTAGAGGGCCGCCGCCGAAACGAGGTCGCGGTGGCGGCTGGTGTCCTGCCCACCCAGAGCCCGCAGCAGGAGGAGACCCAGCCAGATAATGCCAACGGCCACCATGACCAGGTGGGAGCCAACGATTACGAACAGCAGCGTTGCGGCCTCGCTGGCGTCGATGGGCAGCCCGATGTCGGCAAAATAGAACGCCGTCTGGTTGACCATGGCTACGCCCAACACGGCGGTGAGGGCCAGGGCCAGGTAGGCGTGGACTCGGTCGTCGTTGAGGACGGCCGAGACGGCCCACCCCATGGTGATGGCCGATAGGGCCATGGTGGCCATGTTCATACCACCGGGCACCAACTGGATGGCCCCCTCGGGGAACCAGGTAGTCCCCCACGCCATGGCGTCGGCCCGGATGGAGAAGTAGAGGGCAAAGAGCCCGCCGAAGTAGAGAAGGACGCTGCCCGTGCCGAACGCCGAAGCGACGACGAGGGTCCTGGGGCGGGTCGGGGCGGCCGGGGCGGCAGACATCAGACGGAGCTTGCCTTCTTGGCGGCCGTTAGGTGCAAGATCCCCGACGCCTGCCAGATGACTAGGCCCCCGACCAGAGCCAGGGAGCCCACTATCGAGACTATGTTCAGGCCGTCGACCCCGGAGCCCGGGTATCCGGCGGTAGCCAAATCGACGCCGGTGAAGTCGCTCAGGCCGAGCAGGCCGCTAATCAGGTCAGTGGCCCCGATGAGGACGACCCCGCCGGCCAAGGCCAGCCCACCTAGGAGATTCATGCCGGGGCGGGCACCCGGGCCACCCACCAGGTCGTCGCCCCAGTGCTGAAAGCCGGCACCCACACCGAGGACGGCCCCGCCAACCACCAGCGTGAACTGAGCTCCAGTAACCGAGGTTCCAAGGAGGTCCAGCGGGGCGATGACCCGTAGTGCTCCAACGGCGGTTCCGGCCACGATCAGCATGACGGAGAGCAAGGCACAAACCGTCTCGGCGGGTGGGCGTGTGCCGAGATTGGAGGCACCCCGTCGGAGTGTGTCGGCTACCCCGCCCAGGATGACCAAAGCCACCGGCACGATGGCGAAGGCCATCACGACGTAAAGGGCCTCTTCCATGACCGGGGTACCTGGCGTGTCGAAAAAGGGCTGGGCGTAGGCGCCAAAGGACAGGAAGCCGAAGGCAGCGGTGGCCACCAGCAGGACGTCCCGGTTGGCCTGGGTTGTCCCGGTGGTCGCCGAGAGCACGTCCAAGGCGATGCCGAGCACTGGGAGGGCCAGTACGTAGACGGCTGGATGGGTGAACATCCAGGAGAGCTGTTCCCAGATGGCATCTTCGGCGCCGAACCGCACAGCCGAACGGCCCCGGAGGTCGACGTAGGTCAGCACGATGTTGGCGGCCAGCACCGGCAGCATGCCGCCCCATATCGTGGCGCTGACCAGGGTGGTCCAGCTGGTGAACGGTAGGTCTCGGAGGCCGGTTCCGGTCGATCGACCGGAGATGATCGTGGTCACGACGCACACGGTGGCCGTTAGCAGCCCGGCAATAGCCAGCAGGAGGCCTATCAGAGTCAGGGCTGTGGCCTGGCGTTGGCCGCCGGCACCCGGCGTCCCGAGGCCTCCGTCGGCTAGGAAGCCGACGATGGTCAGCACGGCACCGACCAGCCATGTCCAACAGGCCAGGGCGGCGGCCCGGGGGAAAATCAGCGTGTTGGCCCCGCACTGGCGGGGAACCACCGTGGTGGCCAATGTCATCAGGGCTGGAAGCACGCCAAGCAGGACGAGGGCGACCCGGTGTGCCGACCAGAACTGGAAGACCTCGTCGGCGCTGCCGAGCAGGTCAGCCGAGGTGAGGTCGAGGCGTTCGAAGCCGACTAGGAGGCCAGCAATGGCACCGAGGAGAACCGACGTCATACCTCCGAAGCCCCATACCTTGGCCAGCACTTTGGGGTCGGTGGAGGTAACTGCCTCTTCGAACACGGTGCTGTCTATTTCGTCGGTCGTCGTCATCGGTGTTTCTTCGCTCGGAGTGCCTGTGCCGGGCCTTAAGTCCTCCGTCCGAGCGGTCCCGGACCACAAGAGGCTAGGCGGATCAACACCGAACCCGGCGCTGGAACGCTTGCGAGAAACTAGCCGGTGAAGCGGGCCCCGTCCGGCTTGAACGAGCGGTTCCGGTCACCGGACGAGGACGTCCACGACCATCGCTGCAAAGAGCAGGGTCATGTAGGTGATCGAGTAGGAGAAAAGTCGCATGGCTGTCCGCTCTGACGGGTCGCTTCGGACGGCCGCCGCCATAGCGCCGAACAGCAGGCCCAGGATGAGAGCCGAACCTAGGTAAACCAGTCCCATGCCAGCCACCGGGGCAAACACCAGGGTGAGGCCAACCAGAACGACGCTGTAGAAGATGATCCGTCGGGCCGTGTCGGCCAGGGTGACCACCGAGGGGAGCATGGGCACCGAGGCGGCGGAGTAGTCGTCTCGGTATCTGATGGCCAAAGCCCAGAAGTGAGGTGGAGTCCAGAAGAAGACGATCAGGAAGAGGACGACCGGTGCCCAGTCCAGGGTGTTGGTCACCGCCGACCATCCCACCAGTACCGGAACGGCACCGGCTGCTCCACCGATGACGATGTTCTGTGTTGTGGTGCGCTTCAACCACAGGGAGTAGACGAATACGTAGAAGAAGGTGGCCGAGACGGCCAGCACGGCGCTCAGCGGGTTCACCGTGGCGAACAGCCAGGTGAAGGCCGCAACCTCGATACACACAGCGAAGGTCAGTGCGGCCCGGGGGGACATCACACCCCGGACTAGCGGCCGGTTCATGGTTCGTTCCATCAGGCCGTCGATGTCCCGGTCGACCACCATGTTCACGGCATTTGCGCCGCCTGCGGCCAACGTGCCGCCAATCACCGTGGCCACCATCAGCCAGATCGACGGGACTCCACCCTGGGCAACAAACATGGTGGGCACTGTCGTGACGAGTAAGAGTTCGATGATGCGTGGCTTGGTGAGCGCCACGTATCCAGCCAGTCGTTCCCCGACTGAGAAGACTCGGGCTTCGGTTGGGGAGGTGGACACGGGGTGCAGGCTAGGGGTTGCCGGGTCTGATCGGCCCGGTCAAGCCGTCAGCCCAAGAGCCAGTCGGCAGGTGTTTGGCCATCGGGGAAAAGCCGTTGCTGAAAGCGCCGCATACCACCCAGCCAACGGTCTACGTCGTCGGCCTTGCGGCGCACGTACTCGGCCACGTCGGGATGCGGAAGGATGTGGAACCGGCCGTCTGCCAAGCCCTCGATCACCGCTTCGGCCAATTCGGCGGCCGTCAGGACCCCATCGACAGCTGCCGCACTGGCCGACCCGTCGGCGGGCAGCAGACCGGCCGTCGGGCTGTTGGCACCGATGTTGGTGGCCACCGCCTGGGGACACAAAACCGATACCCCGATACCTAAGTGCCCGTAGGTAACGCTGATCCACTCAGCCAGCGAAACGGCTGCGTTCTTGGTCACCGAATAGTGCAGCGACCCGATCTGGGTGAGCAGGCCAGCGGCCGAAGAGGTGTTGAGAAGGTGTCCACCCCCAGCAGCCACCATGTGAGGGATGGCGTGGCGGGCTGCGTACAGGTGGGCCATGACGTGCACGTCGAACATACGTCGCAACTCGTCGTCCGGAGCCTCCAGACCTCCCGCGGTGACATATCCGGCGTTGGACACCAAGAGGTCGATCGCCCCGTGGGCGGCCACCGTGGCGTTGATCAAGGACCGCACGGCTTCCTCATCAGTGACGTCGCAAGCCACCGCGGTGCCGCCGACCCGGTCGGCCACCGCCGCCACGCCATCGGCATCCCGGTCCACGGCCACCACAGCCCGGGCTCCCTCAGCCGTGAAGCGCTCCACCAGAGCCTCCCCGATTCCACTCGCCGCTCCCGTCACCACCACGACAAGGTTTCTGATCTCCATGGCTACGGATCCTACGGACCCTCGGTCACCTGATCTCGACCCGGACCTCAGCACGCCCCGACCACCGGTACTCGTAACCTCGGGGGATGGCCCTGACGACCCCTCGGCTATCCCCCGATACCTACCGGCGGATCTGTGCCATCGCCCTCGGCCTGCTGGCCGCCATCGTCGTAACCGGTGCTGCGGTTCGCCTCACCGGCTCCGGCCTGGGCTGTTCGGACTGGCCGACCTGCGAGCAGGACCGGTTTGTCCCCGAGGCCGAATTCCACGGCTGGGTGGAATTCGGCAACCGGTTGGTCACCGGCCTGGTGTCGGGAGCCGTGGTCCTAGCCGTGCTGGGCTCGCTGGCCCGAACCCCCCGTCGAACCGACCTCGTGGCCTGGTCATGGGGCCTAGTCGCCGGGGTAGCAGCCCAAGTCCTGCTTGGCGGAATCGTGGTACTCAGCCACCTGAACCCGTGGCTGGTACTCGGCCACTTCGCCCTGTCCATGGTCCTGATATGGAACGCCGTAGTCCTCCACCACCGGGCCGGTGACCACGCCCGACAGGTCATCCACACCACGGCAACCGTCCGACGCCTGACCGGCATCCTCACCGGGCTGACGCTCGCCGTCCTAGCCACCGGGACTCTGGTGACCGGCTCCGGCCCCCACGCCGGAAGCCGGGACGAGCCGGTGGCCCGACTACCGCTAGTCGTCCGAGAGGCGGCACGAGTCCACAGCACCGTCGTGGTGACCCTGCTGCTGGTAATAGTAGTCCTCGTGGTAGCTGTTCGACGGAACGCCCCCCATCTCCGGGGGCCCGTGCAATGGCTGGTCGGTCTGGTAGTCGCCCAAGCGGCCCTCGGCTGGACCCAGTACTTCACCGGCGTCCCCGCTGTCCTAGTCGGCTTGCACGTAGCCGGGGCCACCGCCCTGTGGGGCTCAGTGGTCATGGTCCGGTTGCGGGCCACCGACCGGGTCCAGTCGGACGTGGATGGTTCGGCGTGAGTTTCGGACCAACACCGTTGGAGGTCGACGACCCAGACCTAGAACAAGACGAGCACGTCGACGTGGACCGACCATGGGTCGTCCTGGTCTGGAACGATCCCATCAACCTGATGTCCTACGTGTCCCACGTATTCCAGAAGTTGTTTGGCTACTCCAGGGCCACCGCCGACCGCCTCATGCTGGACGTCCACCACAAGGGCCGGGCCACGGTCTCCACCGGTACCAGAGAAAAAGCCGAGATGGATGTCTTCCGCCTCCACGAGCACGGCCTATGGGCGACCATGCAGCAGGACAACTGAGCGAGCTGTGATTCTCCGACGCCAACGACCCGTAGCCTTCCAGCGAGTCGGCGACCGGACGCTGATCCGGCTGGAGGAAGAAGAGCGGTTGATGCTGGTTGATCTGGCCGGACAGTTTCGGTCCGTGGTAGCCGATGACCACGACCCCGGCCTGCGGCGCCTCTACCCCACCGCCTACCCCAACAACCCGGAGTGGGACGCCGACTACGCCAGCTTGGTCCACGACGACCTGGTCCGGCTCCGCCTAGAGGCCGCTGACACCGTCGAGGCCACCGCCGGCTCTCCGTCACTGGCCGACGATGAGCTGGCGGATTGGATGCAGGTGCTGAACGGCCTCCGCCTGCTGCTGGGAACCCGACTGGACATATCTGAGGAGGACCAGTTCGACCCAGAGGCGGATGACGCACCAGCGCGGGCTCTCCTAGCATGGCTGGGTTTCCTGCTGGAGGAGGCGGTAGCCGCCGCTGGAGAACCGGACGGCACCAATGCGTGACGCGTCTCCGAGGGTCGCTGGTAATGTGTCTCCGCTCTCAGCGAGGTCCGGCCCCCATCGTCCAGCGGCCTAGGACGCCGGCCTTTCACGCCGGTAACACGGGTTCGAATCCCGTTGGGGGTACGAAGGATGGAACGACTCCGGACGTTCCGCCCTGGTCCTGTGGTGCAGTTTGGAGTGCACGCCGGCCTGTCAAGCCGGAGGTCGCGGGTTCAAATCCCGTCAGGACCGCCAC
>PBDJ01000028.1 GCA_002717365.1 Acidimicrobiaceae bacterium
CACTTCCGTCCTGAGTTTCTGAACCGGATTGATGACACCATCGTGTTCCACGAGTTGTCTCTGGAAGAGGTGACGCGCATCGTGGACCTCATGGTGATCCGAGTGGCCGGCCAGCTGGCTGGTCAGGGCATCGGCCTGGAGCTCACGGATGCAGCAAAGGTCTACCTGGCTGAGCAAGGCTACGACCCGTCGATGGGAGCTCGTCCGCTGCGTCGAGCTATCCAGCGGTTGGTTGAGGACCCGTTGTCCGAGCGCCTCCTACACAAGGAATTCTCGGCCGGTGAGATTGTGGTGGTAGACGTCGAGGAGACCCCGGACGATCCGGACGCACCGGATGGTCGCACGGTCGTATTCCGGGGCATTGCCGGGTTTGAGCCACCGACCGTCGAGATGGCGGTCGAGGGCGCCGAGTAGCCCACTCGCCGGTCGTCGGGCATCGGCCGGCCAACCAGGAGTCTGCCGTGTACCCGCTGGTTCGTCGCGTGGCCGTCTGGTTGTTCTTGGTTACTGCCCTGGCCGTCTCGGCGTCGGCCTGCCGGGTGGACGCCACGGTCGCCGTCTCGGTAGCCGCCGACGGATCGGGCACCGTCGCCGTCGCTCTGGAACTAGACGCCAGTGCCGTCGAGGCGTTGGGTGGCCTTGACGGCCGGGTTCACATCGGCGACCTAGTAGCCGCCGGCTGGAAGGTGACCGGTCCGACTACCGATTCCTCGGGTGGGGGCCAAATCTCGGCCGTTAAATCATTCGACGAGCCGTCCCATCTGGGGCCGGTGCTAGCTGAGGTGGCAGGACCGACGGCTATCCGGGATGTGTCGCTGGTTCGGGAGCGTTCATTTGCCCGGACCACCTGGCGCCTGAGTGGCGCTATCGATCTCTCCGACGGCCTGGATCTGCTGGCCGATCGGGAGCTTGCCGAGGTGCTTGGGGGTTTGCCATTTGCTCGCTCCGAGGAGGAGCTAGCCGAGATGGCTGGATGTGGCGATGGATCGTGCGCGCCGGCTGACGCCTTCACCCTGATCCTGGAGGCCACCATGCCTTCCACGGACGACGAAGTAGATCCGGCAGTGCCGATGGTCGTGGAACGGTGGTCGGTGGGCCTTGGCGACCGATCGGTCACCGTGTTCAGTTCCACCGGGGTCCTGGTTGACCGAGAGCCGAGGACCTGGTTGGCCGTATCGGCCGTGGCTGGCGGCCTGCTCCTGATTTTCTTGGCCTTCCAGAGTCTTCGCCTCGTCCGGTCTCGGCGATTTGCACGGGCGGTCCCGGCCTCCGTCTCCGACAAGCCCCCAGGCTCTACGGAGATCAAGGAGGAGCGACGTTCTGCCGCCGAACCGGCTCAACGGAAACTTCGGCTGGTTGTCCTGGGGGGCATTGGGGTGGTGTGGGACGCCGGGAGCGACCCGGAGGGCCTACTAGTCCCGTTTGTGCGAGAGCAGGGAGGCGTGGTGGATCCCCGCGAAGTGGCCGATCACTACCGGGCGGCCAGCCTCGGCTACCTATCCAGCGAGGAGTTTTGGGGTGCAGTCGGTGTGGTCGGTGACTTCGAGGTGCTGGACGCAGAGTACCTGTCCCGGGTACGGATGAGAGCTGACGTTCTGCCCTTCCTGGACCGGATGGACGAGCGTTCGATGCCGGTGGCCTGTCTGACTAACGCCGTGCTGGCCTGGTCCTTCCAGCTCCGGGACCGGTTCGAGCTGGAGGGCCGTCTAGAGCCGTGGGTGGCCTCTGGCGAGGTCGGAGCCCGCAAGCCCAGTCAGGCCATGTTCGAGGCGCTGCGGCGGATGTCCGGTGAGGCATTTGGCGATATGTTGCTGATCGACTCCGATCCGGCCACTCTGGAGGTTGCCCGTGGCCTAGGCATGTCCACCGTCCTTCTGAGGGGCACGGCTCTGGTTCCGGCTGATTTTCCACATCCCGTCATCGACGGTTTTGCCGACTTGTTTCGCACTTCTGGTTCCTGATCACCCTGGCAGCCGGTTTGCTCCCGAGGACGGCCAGGGAGGCAGGTGGGGATCCCGTGCGCTAGGCAAGGGGGGTGCGAACCAAATTGCCGTCCGGGACTGCCGCCGAGCTGGTCCACCCGCCCACCGGGCCATCTCCACGAGGGCTAGTCGTGATCCCCGACGTGATGGGTATGCGGCCGCTTTTCGACGGGTTGGTGGCCCGTCTGGCTGCTGAGTGGGGCTGGTCGGTGGCCGCTTTCGAGATCTACCCGGGCCGCGAAGGCCTGGACGTGACGGCCCGCCTGGCCGCTGCTTCAACACTCGCCGACGACCGGGTACTGGGCGACGCGGTGGCCGCCGCCGATCTCACTGCCGCCGACCGGGTGGGGATCCTGGGGTTCTGCATGGGGGGTATGTACACGCTAAAAGCGGTGAGTACTGGGCGCTTCGATCGGCACTGCCCCTTCTACGGGATGATCCGGGTGCCTGAGGCCTGGCAGGGTCCGGGACAGGGCGAGCCGCTGGATTCCCTGATCGCAGGCGACACTTCCACGGTGCTGGCCGTGGTTGGCACCGTGGACGCCTGGACGCCACCCGACGACGTTGATGACCTAGAGGCCACCGGGGTGACCGTCGTGAGATACGCGGAGGCTGACCACGGCTTCGTGCATGACCCGGACCGCCCGGCCCATCGGGCCCGCGACGCGGCGGACGCCTGGCGTCGGGTGAAGGCTTGGCTGGATGCCTGAACAACTGTTCAGCGTGCTCGGATGGTCAACTGTTCGCGGTTGGTGATGCGGTAGGTCCGGTCGACTTGTTCGATCCAGCCCAAGCGGATGAACGAGGAAATGGCCTTATTGACCCGTTCCCGAGAGGCGCCGACCATGCCGGCCAGTTCCTCTTGGGTGATAGGGAGCGAAAACTCCTCCTCCTCGCCGGCCAACTCCAACAGGCGTTTGGCCGTCCGGCCCGTCACGTCCAAGAACACCGAGTCGGCCAGGGCGGCGTCCATGGTCCGCAGGCGACCGGCCAGCATGGCTACCACCCGCCAAAGGAGCGTGGGGTCGTCCTCGTAGAGGTCGCGGACCGGCCCGTAGGGGATTGCGGTTACCACCGACGGTTCCAGGGCCCGGGCCTCGGCTGACCTACCTCGACCGTCGAACAGCCCCATCTCGCCGAATAAGTCGCCTTCCTCCATGAGGGCCACCATGGACTCCCTGCCGTCGATTGACTTGTTGGCGATGGCGATGCGCCCCGAGACCACTATGAACAACTCATCAGGGGTGTCCCCCTCACGGAACAGGACGTCGCCTCGCCGGAGGTCGAGGTCCTTCCCGGCCTCGGTGATTGCATCTAGGGACCTGTCATCCAGACTGGCGAACAGAGTGGTTTCACGGAAGAGTGTGGTGTCCGGCATGTCGAGTGGCCATGCTAGTGAGGTGTTCTGTCAGCCACTGCCACCGAAAATTGGTCTCGTCCGCATTCCGGTCGTCGGGTCTGTCCCCGGGACCTCCGGATGACTGTTCGGGATCGCCGGGCGGTGGTGTGGTCGGTGGTAGTGGCCGCCGGGAGCGGCGAGCGGTTTGGGGGAGATAAGCAGGCCGCTGACCTGGCCGGCCAACCGGTGGTCGTCCGGGCGGTTCGGGCCGCCACCTCGGTTTCCGACGGGGTCGTGGTCGTGGCAACTGCTGACCGGCGTTCGGCGGTGGTCGACCTACTGGCCGGTCTGGATGGGGTGGAGGCCATCGTGAATGGTGGGGACACCCGGTCGGCATCGGTGCGCTGCGGTCTGGCCGCCGTTCCCGCTGATGCTGAGGTGGTACTGGTCCACGACGGGGCGAGGCCGCTGGCCACCCCAGATCTGTTTCGCCGGGTCGTTGAGGCGGTGTGTCTAGGAGCCGAAGCTGTTGTCCCCGGCATCCCGTTAGCCGACTCGCTACGGTCCGTCGAAGGCCGAGTTATCGATCGCGATGGGGTGATTGCCGTGCAGACGCCACAGGGCTTCGCCGCTGAGGCCCTGCGACGAGCCCATGCCGATGGGGGCGAGGCCTCTGACGACGCCACGTTGGTTGAGGCGACGGGTGTCACAGTGGTGGTTGTGGAAGGGGAGCCAGCGAACCTGAAGGTCACTCGGCCGATGGACCTAGCGTTGGCGGTCCTCGAGGTGACCAGTGCGGCGGAGCAGTCGACCGATGCCTGAGATACGGGTCGGCCAGGGGTTCGATGTCCATCCGTTCAGCGACGACCCGGGCCGTCGGCTGGTGCTAGGAGGCGTGGCCTTCGACGGCCGGGGACTGAGCGGGCACAGCGACGCCGACGTGGTGGCCCACGCTGTGACCGACGCCCTCCTTGGGGCGGCCGGCTTAGGCGATATCGGCCAGCGCTACCCCGACACCGATCCTGCTCACGCCGGGGCCGACAGCATGGATCTGCTGGCCGACAGCGTTGCCGCCGTCCGGGCCGACGGCTGGGAAGTGGCCAACGTCGACTGCACGGTGGTCTTGGAGGCCCCAAGGTTGGCCTCCCGTCGGACCGATATGCAGGAGGCTCTAGCTGTCGTGGTCGGTGCGGCGGTGACCATCAAGGGGAAGCGAGCCGAAGGTCTGGGCGCTATCGGCCGGGAGGAGGGTGTGGCCTGCTTCGCCGTGGCCCTCCTGACCCGGCCCGGGACTCCCTCGTGAGCGGAACTCGGGGTCCCAAGCGAGGCGACGGCCGGTCTACCCGATCAACCGGTGGTGGAGGTAGGGGCGGCGGTCGATCGGGACCCAGACGCCGATCGACCGGCCGGCCCGGTCCCCGGGGTCGCGGCCAGCGAGGAAGCACCCCGATGGGGAACCGTCCGGACGGCCCACCGAAGGGCCTAGGAGGCGACCAGGTGGAGGGCCGACAGGCGGTCCGGGAACTGTTGCTAGCCGGAACGCGACGGACCCGGGAGGTCCTAATGGCCGGCGACCTGGACCCCGCCCCGATCTTGGACGACATCATCGATCTGGCCGACGAGGCCAGGGTCACCATCCGGGAGGTGTCCCGGTTCAAGTTCGAGTCGGTGGCACGCACCGATGCCCCCCAGGGGGTACTGGCCCTGGCCCAGCCGATCCGCGAACACGAGCTGGAGGACCTGCTTGGTCCTGACGCCTCTGGTCGTGATCCGTTCCTGCTGCTGTTGGACGGGGTAACCGATCCTGGCAACTTGGGGGCCATTCTCCGGTCGGCTGAGTGCGCCGGGGTTACCGGCGTTGTGCTACCCCGCCACCGGGCTGCCGGCGTAACGGCGGCAGCTACCAAGTCGGCAGCCGGGGCCATCGAGCACCTGCGGATGACTCGAGTGTCGGGACTCCCCAAGGCGCTGGGCCACTTGGCCAAGGCGGGGGTGTGGTCGGTGGGTTTGGACGTCGGTGGCGACACGGCCATTCACAACCTGGCGGTGGCCGACCAACCGGTTGCCCTCGTCCTGGGCGCCGAAGGCTCGGGTCTGTCACGCCTGGTTCGCGAACGATGCGACACCATTGCCCATATCCCGCTGGTCGGGGTCCTGGGGTCACTGAACGTGTCAGCCGCTGCTGCCGTGGCCCTATTCGAGGTGGCCCGCTGTCGGACCTGAGTCCGGTGGCCGGCTGGACGGCTTAGGTCGCGAACCCGGGGCGGGTGTGCCCGCGGGCCCGCGACCTATGACCTTGGTCAGGCTGTCGCGCCCGTCCTGCGGAACATGATGATGCTGGAGAGCAGCAGCCAGACGCCGAACACCAGGAAGCCGACGAAGGAGATCGGGTGGGGGATCACGAGGATGAGGGCTGCCGCGTAGCCGATCCAGGCCAGCCACGAGGGGATGAGGTCCGTCTGCTTCGCTGAGGCGCTCACGCCGACCATGATGAGGAACATGCCGAGGAGGAAAGGCAGCCACAGGTACTGGAGCATGGCGCTGACCGCCACCACTGCAGCGGCAGGCATGTGCTCGGCGGCGTCGAGGAGGGCAACCCGGGAAGCGGAGTCCACGGCGATTCCGACGGCGATGAAGACGGTGCCCACGGCAACGGCGGGGGTCAGGATGGTCACCCCTCGTTCCCGAAGGGCGTTGCTGGTCCAGAGCCCCCAGAGCAGCATGAGGATCCCTATGGGGATCCCTAACCACATGGAGAACCAGGCCCCGCCGCCCAGGTCCACCCAGTGGGCGACGATCTGCTCGGTGGTCTTCTCGGACACATCCGGTGGATCGCCGTCGATGGAGATGGTGACGAAGACGCCGATGATCGAGACGGCCCCGAACAGGGCACCGAAGCGTTCGATGAAGCGTTGCAAGGGTGACTCCTCACTGCCGGTGACAGGGTCTGCTCCCCGCCGGAATCGTGATCATCGCACGGATTTGGCTGGAGAAGCGGAACTCGAGCCCGGGGTCGGATTCGAACCGACGACCTGACGCTTACAAGGCGCCTGCTCTGACCAACTGAGCTACCCGGGCGAAACGACGCTGGTGGTAGCGCCGCACCCACCCGAGACTACTGAGGCGGGCCAAGCACGTCGCCCGATCCACCCCGGTAGCCGGACCTATGAAGGGGGGGTACTTGAACCACCCCCCGCGGTGGAGGATCATCGGGTTGTGGCACTGACACAGCGGGAGCGCGACATCTTGGACTTCGAGCGGTCCTGGTGGACGGCCACCGCACCGAAGGACGTGCAGATCCGGGAGCGGTTTGAGCTCTCGGCGACTCGCTACCACCAGTTGCTCGGCGAGTTACTCGGTACCGCCGACGCCATGGACTACGACCCGCTCGTGGTTCGCCGCCTCCAGCGCCAGCGAGATCGCCGTCGGCGAGCTCGCCTTGAGCCACGGATGGTTGAAGAAGACGGCACCCAATGAACGTGGGCCGCGGCGGCGGAGGGCTCGGCCCCAGCAACGCCGCTGCCGCGCCGCGGGCCTTTCTGCTCATTGCGGTGGCTGTTGTGCTGGGCTTGGTCCTGCTCTGGAAGGGTCTGGACGACACCCCAGGGCTCGGCCCGGTGGCCGACAGCGGAGAAGAGACGGCGGTAGCCGATAGTTCGGCTGGAGAGATAGAGGGCGCGTCGGGAACAGTCACTCCCACCTCGACGGAGGTCGTGGGTGGTGACGCGGAACTTTCGCCAACCACCACAGTTGCTCCTACCACCACTCGGGAACTCTTTCCGGCGCCCACCCATGCACCCAACGAGGTGAAGGTTCTGGTGGCCAACGGTTCCGGGGTCTCAGGTGCTGCCGGAAAGGTCACCGACATGCTCAGTCCGCTCGGGTGGGCCATGGAGTCCCCGGCCAACGCCGAAAAGGCCAGCGCTACTCGGATCTACTACCGCACCGGCTACGTGGCCGATGCCAAGGTGATCGTGGACCACTTCGGAGAGATTGCGGACGTTCTCGAGGAGATGCCGCCCGGCGGCCCGGCCGTACCATCCAACGCCGAGGAGAGGGTAGCCAACGCCGACATCGTGTTGATCCTGGGCTCCGACCTGCGCATCCAGTCCAGCTGAGGTTGGCTGGTGCGGGTCGTCGCCGCGCTGGACAAGTTCCGGGGGACCGCCACGGCGGCCCAAGTGGCCTCGGCGGTGGCCTCGGCGGTGGCCGGGCACGGTGGCACCACGGTCGAGGTACCGATGGCCGATGGCGGAGAGGGGTTGCTTGACGTCTTCGGGGGTCCTGATCGAACTAACGAGGTAACCGGTCCCCTAGGCGAACCAGTGTCGGCCGGCTGGCGGCTCTCTGGAGAGACGGCGGTCATCGAGATGGCCCGGGCGGCCGGCCTAGCACTGGCCGGCGGGGCGGACGGGAACCGGCCGCTGGACGCCACCACGACTGGGGTGGGAGAGCTCATGCACCATGCCGTAGAGCAAGGGGCCCGCCGGATCATCGTGGGTATGGGTGGCTCCGCCTCCACTGACGGCGGCCTGGGAGCAGTGGACACCATGGGGTCGCCGGCTCGGTACCGGGGGGTGGAGTTGTTAGGTGCCTGCGACGTGCGAACCCGGTTTACCGCTGCCGCTGAGGTTTTCGGACCACAGAAAGGGGCCTCCGACGCCCACATCCGCCTGCTGACCGGACGTCTGGAGCGCCTGGTCCAGGTGTACGAGGAGCTCTACGGCGTCGATGTATCGGCGATGGACCGGGCGGGTGCCGCTGGAGGCCTTGCCGGAGGCCTGGCCGCTCGGGGCGCCCAACTGGTCGACGGTGTTGACCTGGTAGCCGAAGAGGTGCGGCTCGACGAGCACCTGGTTGGAGCCGACTTGGCGGTCACTGGTGAGGGTCGGTTGGACGCCACCTCGATGGCGGGCAAGGTGGTGAGCGGTGTAGCTGCCTACGCGGCGGCCGCCGGCGTGCCGCTCCTGGTGGTGGTGGGCAGTGCCGATCCGGATGTGGTAGTCCCGGGCGACGTGCTCTCCCTGGTCGACCTCTTCGGGCTGGATCGCGCCCAGACTGATACCAGTGCCTGTGTCACTGAGGCGGTGACCGGGTGGTTGGCGAGGCGGTGACCTCGACAGCGGGTGGGGGCAGGCCGGTGCGCTGGGTAGGTTTCTGTCTATGGCCGTCACCATCCGTATTCCCACCACACTCCGCCCCCTGACCGGTGGCCGGCCCGAAGTCGAAGTGGAGGCGGGCACAGTCGCCGATGCGCTCTCTGCCCTAAACGCTGCTCATCCGGGCTTCTCCGAGCGGATCCTGGACGAGGCTGGTTCCCTGCGCCGCTTCGTCAACGTCTTCGTGAGCGACGATGACGTGAGGTTCCTGGACGGCCTGGCCACCATCGTGCCTGATGACGGTACAGTGTCCATCGTGCCAGCGGTGGCTGGGGGCTGACCCCGCCCTTCTTGTCTTGTCTGGCCAAGTTTTCGGCTCGGGGCGTTGATTGCAGAACGTGGCCGGCCACGTTGGAAAACCAGCGGTCTGCTGGTTGGATTGGCACTCGCTTGAAGAGAGTGCCAGCGGTCGCGTTCCCGCACCGCTGGACCACCGATCACGGAGAGGTTGCCGCTGATGGCGAAGATCATCACGTTCGACGAGACGGCTCGACGGTCGCTCGAAAAGGGCATGAACCAGCTGGCTGACGCCGTACGAGTCACGCTAGGCCCGAAGGGCCGAAACGTAGTTCTGGAGAAGAAGTGGGGTGCCCCCACTATCACCAACGACGGCGTCTCCATTGCCAAGGAGATCGACCTCGAGGACCCGTATGAGCGGATTGGAGCCGAACTAGTTAAGGAAGTGGCCAAGAAAACCGACGATGTGGCCGGAGACGGCACCACCACGGCGACCGTCTTGGCCTGGTCGATGGTCCACGAGGGCTTGCGCAACGTGGCTGCTGGAGCCAACCCCATGTCGATCAAAAAAGGCATCGAGGCCGCGGTAGCTGCTGCTGTCGACTCGATCCGGGACTCCTCTCTGGACGTGTCCAGTGACAAAGCGCAGATTGCCAACGTGGCCGCCATTTCAGCTGCAGACCCTGAGATCGGCGAGATGATCTCCGACGCCATCGACAAGGTAGGCAAGGACGGTGTTATCACCGTCGAGGAGGGTCAGACGTTTGGTATGGAGATGGACCTCGTCGAGGGAATGCGCTTTGACAAGGGCTACATCTCCCCCTACTTCGTGACCGACCCGGACCGCATGGAGGCCGTTCTTGAAGAGCCTTACGTGCTCTTCGTTGGATCCAAGATCAGCGCAGTTCGCGACCTAGTACCAGCTCTGGAGAAGGTCATGCAGACAAACCGCCCGCTGGTGGTGATCTCCGAGGACGTTGAAGGCGAGGCCTTGGCCACACTCGTCGTCAACAAGATCCGGGGCACCTTCACTTCGGTGGCTGTCAAGGCCCCGGGCTTCGGAGACCGCCGCAAGGCCATGCTCCAGGACATGGCCATCCTGACCGGCGGCCAGGTGGTGTCCGAGGAGGTCGGTCTCAAGGTTGACGGTGTGACTCTCGACATGCTGGGTCAGGCCCGCAAGATCGTGGTTAGTAAGGATGAGACCACCATCGTCGAGGGAGCGGGTGACGAGGTCGATATCGCGGGCCGTATTGCCCAGATCAAGGGCGAAATTGACAACACCGACTCGGACTACGACCGAGAGAAACTCCAGGAGCGCCTAGCCAAACTGTCGGGTGGCGTTGCCGTCCTGAAGGTTGGAGCGGCCACTGAGGTTGAGCTCAAGGAGAAAAAACACCGCATTGAGGATGCGGTGAGTACTACCAAAGCGGCCATCGAGGAGGGCGTTGTCGCCGGCGGCGGAGTGACCCTGCTCCGGGCCCAGGATGCGGCGACAGCAGTTGCCGAGGGCCTGTCCCCCGATGAGGCCACCGGTACCCGGATCGTGGCCAAGGCCCTGGAGGGCCCGTTGACCCAGATCGCCGTGAACGCCGGCCTGGAAGGCGGTGTCATCGTCGAGAAGGTGCGCAACCTCGACGGTTCCAACGGCCTCAACGCCGCCACTGGTGAGTACGAGGACCTGGTCGCGGCCGGCATCATCGATGCCGCCAAGGTGACCCGGTCTGCCCTTCAGAACGCCGGCTCCATTGCCGCCCTGTTCCTCACCACGGAGGCCGTCGTTGCCGATGCCCCGGCTGAGGGTTCGGCGGGTGCTGGTATGCCGGACATGGACTTCTAGGCGGGTCGATCAGACACGATTCCCGAACCGGAATCGGACCACGTCGAGCGAGTGCCCTCCGGGGTGCCCGCCCTGTTTTCCCGCTGGGGCGTGTTCACTGGTGGGCATGGCCAGTTTGAAGAGATCCGGGTGATGAGCCGAGGTCGGACGTCACGGGTCTTTACTCGCCGGGTTGACGCCGACGACTCGCGGCGAGTGCCCGACGAGCTCATCGTGGAGGAGCCCCTAGCCATCCGCCTGGACGGCGAGTTGGTGGCTACCACCATGCGCACCCCGGGTGACGACTTCGAGTTGGCCGTCGGTTTCTGCATTACCGAGGGTGTCCTGCACGATGTCCCTATCCGAACCGTGCGGTATTGCGGGGAGGGACCGGCCGCTCAGGCTGAGTACAACGACGTCACCGTTGACACCGGTGGTCGTGCACCGGCGCCCACGCCGCGCCTAGGACCTGCTTCGTCCTCATGCGGTATCTGTGGGACGGTGGCCATCGATGAACTCCGAGAACGCCTCCGGCCCCTGGAAGTGGAGCCCTTCGAAATCAGGGTGCTCACCGGCTTAGCTGACCGGATTGACGGCCAGGCCCTCTTCTCGACCACCGGGGCCGTCCACGCTGCGGTGGCCTTCGACCGGTCGGGCAAGCCGCAGGTGCTTCGGGAGGACATCGGGCGCCACAACGCCGTCGACAAAGTGGTCGGGCGGCTCCACATGGACGGACTCCTGCCAGCCGGGGACTTAGGCCTGTGGGTCAGCGGCCGGGCCTCATTTGAGATGGTCCAGAAGGCATGGGCAGCTGGGTTTGCTTGCCTAGTGGCGGTGAGTGGACCGTCAGCCCTGGCTGTGGAGACAGCCACCGCGGCCAACCTGCAGCTGGCCGGGTTCGCCCGGGGCGACCGTCTCAACCTCTATACGGGAGATTGACGGTCTGTCCGAGACCCCTCTCTAGACTTCACCGGATGAGCGAACCGGTCAGCCCCGCCGTCGGCCTTGGCGTCCTCCATCTGTTCTGCCGGATCCCCGGCCCGGGTGTCGACCGGGAGGCGATCCGCACCGCCGTCGAGGCTGCCACCACTGCTGGCGATCAGGTGGTTCCGGTAGCGATTCTGGGCCACAAGGCCGACCTAGCGTTCATGGGTCTGGGCGACGACCTCTGGCGCCTGCGAGACCTCCAGACCGCCCTGGTGGCCGCCGGCCTACAGGTTGTGGACAGTTACGTGTCGCTGACCGAGGTCTCCGAGTACGCCCAAGGCGTGCCGGACGAGATGAAGCAGACCCGACTCCACCCAGAGTTGCCTCCCGCAGGGAAGCCGGCATGGTGCTTCTACCCGATGTCCAAGCGACGCAACGTGGGTGCCAACTGGTATCGCCTCCCGTACGACGACCGCCACGAACTGATGATGGAGCACGGTGCATCGGGGCGGAGGTTTGCCGGCCGCGTCCTGCAGGTTGTTACCGGATCGACCGGGGTGGACGACCACGAGTGGGGGGTCACGCTGTTTGGCGAACACCCCGACGACCTCAAAGACGTCGTCTACACGATGCGCTACGACCGGGCATCGGCCGACTACGGAGATTTTGGCACCTTCTACACCGGCATGGTTGATGACCTGGACACCGTCCTGACCCGGGCGGGTTGTGCCTGATTGTGGAACCGGTTGTCGTCGACGAGCCATCGTTGGAGGGCCTCCGGAGGGTCCTGCACGATTTGGGTCGGGTCGTGGTGGCCTTTTCCGGCGGCGCCGACTCGGCCTTCTTGGCCCGGATGGCCCACGACACCCTGGGTTCCGACCGAGTTCACGTGGTCACCGCCGTGTCCCCGTCACTGGCCGGCGACGAGCGAGCCGAGGCCGCCTCCTTGGCTGACGAGTGGGGTCTCCGCTGGTCAGAGGTCGAGACCCACGAAATGGTTGACGCCGCCTACCGGGTCAACGATGCCGACCGGTGCGGACGGTGCAAGGACGCTCTGATGGACGCGCTGGACCCCATTGCCGACCTGGAGTCAGCCATCGTTGTCCTGGGCGTTAACGTCGATGACCTCGGTGATCACCGCCCCGGTCAAGCCGTGGCGTCGAAACGAGGAGCCCGGTTCCCCCTCGTGGAGGCCGGTATGACCAAGGCCGATGTCCGCCGTCACTCCCGTCGCCTGGGTTTGCGTACAGCCGACAAGCCAGCCGCCGCCTGCTTGGCCTCGAGGGTCCCCTACGGCTCCGAGGTCACAGTCGATGTCCTAACGGCCGTGGAACGCGCCGAGGCAGCCTTACGCCGGCTGGGGTTCGAGGATCTTCGCGTTCGCCATTACGACGACGCAGCCCGCCTAGAGGTCCCGACCGATCGACTGGCCGAAGTAGTGGAGCGCCGAACCGAGGTGGTGGCCGCTGTGGAGGCCGCCGGCTACGCCTACGTCACCCTCGACCTGGAGGGACTGCGGTCTGGGAACCTGAACCGGGCCCTAGACGGTGGGTGACCGGGTGCCCAGCCGGGCGGGCTCCGGGATGATCCCCCGCTGCCGTAGCGCCGTTAAGGCCCAGCGATGAGGGTTGCCGCCCACGTTCCGGACCTCATGGACCGGTCTCGGCTCCGGTCGACCAAGGCCGAAGTGGTCCTAGTGGCAGATCCGGCCGAGCTGGTGGGCCTAGATGTCGACCTTGTGGTGGTGGACCTATCCCGACCCGGTGTGCTCGACGTACTGGGTGATATCGGTGTGCGCACTGTGGGCTTCGCCGCCCACGTGGAAGAGGAACTGATGGCTGCCGCCTCGACTGCTGGATGTGACGAAGTGCTGGCCCGGTCGGTGTTCTTCCGACGGTTCCCAGACCTCGCTAACTGAGCGGCCCTACTACCGTCGCGCCGGTGGGCCAATTCGACGTCTCCAACCTGCTGGCTGACCGTCATCTACAGGGCCCGGAGTTCTGCGAGGCCCTGACCGAGCGGATCGACGGTTTCCTGGCCGGTGTCTTCGTATCGGCCGAGGCTCCAGAGGGAACTGCTCTAGTGGCCGTAGGAGGTTACGGTCGACGAGAGCAGTGCCCGGGCAGCGACGTGGACGTGGTCCTGGTGCACCGGCCCGATGTGGACGTTGGGGAGGTCGCCCAGCGGATCTGGTACCCGCTTTGGGACGCTGGACTAAAGCTGGGCCACCAAGTCGGGACGGTGGCCCAACTACTGGAGGTGGCTACCGACAGTTTGGAGACAGCGACCAGCCTCCTGGCCGCCCGTCCAGTGGCCGGCGATGGTGAGCTTGCCGATGCGCTGGCTGTTGCCGCTCTGCAGCAGTGGATTAGCCGGTCCAAGCACTACCTGGACCGGATGAAGGCTTCGGTGGCCGAACGTCATGCTCGGTTCGGTGAGGTGGCCTTCCTGTTGGAGCCTGACTTGAAGGAGGCCCGGGGTGGGCTGCGCGACGTTCACAACCTTCTCTGGGTAGAGAAAGCCACGGTGCCCATCCTGCGCGAAGCTGAGTCAGCCGGCCTGGCCGCTGCCTCGGAGGTCCTGCTGGCTGTCCGAGTGGAGCTCCATCGCCTGACCGGGCAGCGGTCCGACCAGTTGTTACTGGAACTCCAGGATGACGTAGCCGATGCCCTTGGCTTGGCCGACGCCGACGTGCTCATGGCCGAGGTCTCCTCCGCCGGAAGGACCGTCGCCTGGACGGGGGAGGGGGCGGCTCGCCGGACCCGTCGGGCGGCACGTCGGCGTGGTCCCTTGAGGGCCCTGACGGGCTCCCGCCGTCGAGAGGTAGCGCCCTGCCTGGTCCTGGACGACGGCCGTCTGGAACTCACCCAGGAGGCGAACTTGGCCGACCCTCTGCTGGTACTGCGGTGTGCCGTGGTGGCCGCCCGCCACGACGCTTATCTCCAGCGCGGTTCCCTGGAACGCCTAGCCGACCACGGCAGGCCCCTTTCCACACCGTGGCCGGCTGAGGCTCGAGAACTTTTTGTGGAACTCCTGTCGTGTGGGCCAGCCGCCGTACCCATCATCGAGGACCTGGACCACGTAGGCCTGTTCGTGCTGCTGGTGCCCGAGTGGGAGCCGTGTCGGTCCCGACCCCAGCGCAACGCCTATCACCGATTCACCGTGGACCGGCACCTAATGGAGGCAGTGGCCGAAGCCTCCCGTCTGGTGGACCGGGTAGACCGACCTGATCTCCTACTGGTCGGGGCTTTACTTCACGATATTGGCAAGGGTTATCCGGGGGATCACACTGAGGTTGGCGTGGACCTGATGAGGACTATCGGCTCCCGCATGGGCTTCGGCGAGGCTGATACCGACCTCCTGGTGGCCATGATCGAGCACCACCTGCTGCTCCCCGATGTGGCCACCCGCCGGGACCTCGACGACGACGGCACCATCCGATCGGTGGCCGATGCGTTGGGCAGCATCCGTCTGTTGGAACTGCTGGGTGCCCTGACCGAAGCAGACTCCATCGCCACCGGCCCGTCAGCTTGGAGTTCCTGGAAGGGCGACCTCGTACACGAGCTGGTGGCTCGGACCCGGCATGTCCTAAGCGGCGGCGACGTGGGCGAGGTATTAGGTGACTCTTTCCCCGATACCGGGCAACGGGTATTGCTGGCCGAGGGGGGATTCGTGGTCCGAGGCGAGGGATCGACGCTCACCGTGGTGGCTGACGACCGACCGGGCACGTTCTCCAAGGTGGCGGGGGTGCTGTCACTGAACGGCGCCGATGTCCAGGATGCCGCCGCCCATTCGGAGAATGGGCGGGCCCTGTCGGTGTTCCGCGTGGGCCAGGTTCTGGGCGGTACACCGGACTGGGCGCGGATCGAGGACCAGATCGGACGTGCCTTATCCGGCCGTCTGGCCTTGGCTGCTCGGTTAGGGGACCGGTCCCGGACCTACCAGCCGATTCGTATGACCGCACGCCCGGCCCGGCCCCGGGTCACCGTGGACAACGAAACCTCGGCCACTGCCACTGTCCTGGAAGTCACCTGTCCAGACGGCGTGGGTCTGCTGTATCGGATCACCCGGGCCTTTGCTGAACTGGACCTCGACATCGTCCGGGCCCGGGTCCAGACACTGGGCTCCGACGTTGTCGACGCCTTTTACGTTCGGGACTCGTCGGGGTCCAAGATCACCGATGCAGACCACCTGGCCGAGATTGAACTCTCGGTGTTGCGCTGGGTGGCTGCCGACTTCTGACCGGACCAGTCTGGGAGCGGATCGGAGCGCCTACGGTGCAACTGTGACCGAACCAGCCGGTGGCCCCCCGACCCGACGGGACCTGTTGCGGTGGGCCGAGGCTCTAGCCGGTTCGGCCCGGACCGGCCTCGGTTTCACTGAGTCGCTCTACGAGCGGGAACGCTACGAGGAGATCCTCCACGTGGCGGCCGACATTCGGGCTGGGGCCGACGCCCTGGCCGGACGGGAGGTAACGGCGGCGACTCTGGTCGACGAGTGGATGGACACTGTGGGCCGCGGGGTTTCGGGATACATCACCCCCAAGGTGACCGTCGGCGCGGTAGTCGGCAACGACGACGGCGAACTACTGCTTGTACAGCGGGCCGACTCCGGACTCTGGCTCTACCCAACGGGTTGGGCTGACGTCGGCTACTCGGCGGCTGAGGTAGTGGTCAAGGAGGTTCGGGAGGAGACGGGCATCGAGTGCGAGGTAGTGCGACCCATCGCCATTTTGGATGGGATGAGACTCGGCTTTACGGGTATCCCGCTTTACTCGCTGGTTTTCCACTGCCAGATGACCGGTGGTCGGCTGAGGGCCCATCCGCTGGAGTGCTCCGATGTGGGCTTTTTCGCCGAGGGCGACCTGCCCGACGACACAGTTCTGCCCGACCAGTGGGCCGAAGACGCCTTTATGGCAATCCGGGGTGAGCCGATAGAGGTGCGCTTCGACGTTCCGCGGAACCCAGCCTGGCGAGGCAGCGAGGCCTGAGGCCAGCCGACCCTTAGGTACCGGGCTGGTTGCGGAGGAAGTCTTCGACCTCGGCCACCAGTTGATCCGGGTTGTCGGTCGCCTCCTCGTCGAAGTCAACTTCTAGTTGTTCCACATACTCAACGGTGTCGTCATCCTCGGCTACCAGGTCGCTGACCTGGCGTTCGTAGGCGGCGGCGGCGATCTCCAGGTCAGTCCGGGGGACGTTTACGGCCAGTACATGGCAGAGCCGATCCACGAGGGCCAGGGCGGCTTTAGGTGACGGGGCGTTGGAGACGTAGGACGGAACGCTGGCCCAGAACGAGGCCGTGGCGACCCCCCGCTCGCGGAGTTCGGCCGACAGGACGCCCACGATGCCGGTTGGGCCCTCATAGGTCGACGGGGACAGGGTCAGGCGGGCGGCCAGAACTGGATCGTCGGTCCCGCCGTACACTTGGGTAGGCCGAGTATGGGGTACGTCGGTCAGGAGGGCCCCGAGGGTGCACACCATGGTGGCGCCTATGGCCTCAGCGGTAATGGCTAGGTGGTCCACGAAGCTCCGCCAGCGCAGTTGGGGTTCGTGGCCGATGGCGCACACTAGGTCGTGTTCGGCGCTGGGGATCCGAGCCACGTGGATGCCCGTCGACGGCCAGACGATCCGGCGAACGTCGTGCTCGTCGAGGTGCACGTTGGGTCGGGCCACCGTGAAATCGAAGAAGTCTTCGGCTTCGATAGTCGCCACATGCTCAGCTTGGAAATGGTCCCGGACGTAGCGGGCGGCCGTGGAACTGGCTTCCCCGGCGTCGTTCCAGCCCTCGAAGGCAGCGACCAGGACCGGGGACCGCAGGTCAGTCGGCACCTTGTCGACATTCCAGATGAGGTGCGGGGCGTGATCAGAGGCCATCGATTTGGAGGCTAACCAGAGACATGCCGACGCGCGCCGGGAGACGTCCGGCACCGGCCCTAGGCTGAGCGACGATGGGTGACCGAGGATCGGAGTTCACAATCCGGATCGTCGAGGCGACCGAGGTAGACGATGTCCTAGTGTCCGCCATGGCACGGCTGGTCCCCCAGCTCTCCCGGTCCAACCCGCCGCTCGACACCGCTGCCCTTGAGGCCATCGTGGACTCGGAGGCGTCGACCCTTCTTCTGGCCCTCGACGAGGAGGGGGTTGTAGTGGGGAGCTTGACCCTGGCCCTATTCCGGATTCCCACCGGCCTTCGAGCCTGGATTGAGGACGTAGTGGTGGACGAGGCGGCGCGGGGACGGGGGGTTGGCGAGGCCCTCAACCGGGAGGCCATAGGCCGGGCTCAAGCCGAGGGAGCGACCACGGTGGACCTGACGTCGCGCCCGTCGCGGGAGGCCGCCAACCGGCTTTATCAGCGGCTTGGCTTTCAGGAACGATCAACCAATGTCTATCGCCTCGATCTCTGACTGGCTGATACCTTCCGCCATATGGCAGACCCGACGGTAACCGAGGTTTCGAGTAAGGCCGCGGCCCGGAAGGTATTCGGGCTGGTCGAGACCGAACTTCAGGATCTTTCGCAGTGGATGTAAGAGAACCCCGAGCTGGCATACGAGGCGTTCGAGGCGTCGGAACGCCTGAACTCGTTTCTGGGGGCAAAGGCTTCGGCGTGACCTACCCCCGTCACGGACTGGACCCGGCTGTCGAGGCCACGAGGGGAACGTCGGGTCCACGGGTGGTCGTCTGTTACGAATACGACGCTCTGCCCGAGGTGGGGCACGCCTGCGGAGACACCATCAACTACCAGCCCGAGTTCGCTGCACGGACCGTGGTGCCCGGCGGCAAGTCGGCGCTGCGTGATGGGGAGCTTGGCGTGGCGTACACCGTTATCGACACGGCTGGGCAGGACATCTGGGACAGACTCAGGGCCTGAACCGATGATCGGATCTGAGGTGCAGCGGGCGGTGCTGCAGTTCCCCCTTGACGGTGAGCGGGTGTGGCTCTCGTTCGATTCGCCGCGCCGGACCATCTCCGCCAATGAGTTGGGCGACGTACCGGCGGTGATGAAGGCCGCCGAGCGGGCCGCTGCCGATGGCAGCTGGGTGGTTGGCATGGTCTCCTACGACGCCGGTCCGGCCTTCGATGGCGCCGTCCGGGCAGCCCGCCTGCGACGGTGCCCACTCGTCTCCTTCGGAGTGTTCGACGCTCCGAAGCCCGCTGGCGGCGGGCCGGGTGGCCGGCCGTCGGCCACTGGCGGCTACCACGTAGGCCCCTGGACACCCAACCGCTCTAGGCCCGCCTACCTGACGTCGATACGGACCGTGCAGGAGCTCATTGCCGCCGGCGAGACATACCAGGTCAACTACACGATCCGGCTCCGGTCGTCCTTCAGCGGAGACCCGCTGGGGCTGTTTGGAGACCTGATCCGAGCCCAGCGGGCCGACCATGGGGCGTATCTAGACCTGGGCGACCGGGCGGTCTGCTCGGCATCGCCCGAACTGTTTGTCCGGAAGGAGGGACGTCGCCTCACCTCGCGCCCGATGAAGGGCACGATCGGCCGCCACGCGGATCCCGAATTCGACCGGCTGGCGGCGGCCCACCTGGCGCGTTCCGAGAAAGACCTGGCCGAGAACACGATGATCGTGGACATGGTCCGCAACGACCTCGGCCGGATTGCCGAGTACGGCACGGTCCGAGCTCCAGCCTTGTACACGGTGGAGACCTATCCCACACTCCACGCGATGACCTCGACCGTCGTGGCCGACTCCGACGCCGGACTGGCCGAGGTGTTCGGGGCACTGTTTCCCGCAGCCTCCATAACCGGCGCGCCGAAGGTACGTACCAGCGAAATCATCGAGGCGCTGGAAGGTGAGGGTCGCGGCATCTACACCGGAGCCATCGGCGCTCTAGCGCCGGACGGAACGATGGAGTTCAACATCGCCATCCGGACCGTATGGATCGACCGGGAACTTGGCACTGCCGAGTACGGAGTCGGTGGCGGCATCGTCCGGGACTCGAATCCAGATGAGGAGTGGACCGAGGTGGAGCACAAGAGCCGGGTGCTGGGACGGGCCAGATCCGACTTCCGACTTCTCGAGACGATGGCCTGGACGCCGGAAGGAGGGGTTGCCCTCCGGAGGCGGCACATGGATCGCATGGCCGCCTCGGCCGATCACTTCGGGTTCGAGTTCGATGTCGAGGGGGTCGACCGACTACTTGACCGCGTGGATGCCGACGCACCCCGATGCCTTCGACTCTTGGGTGCTCCCGACGGAGGGGTGGAACTCCAGGTTGCTGAAGCCCCGGAGCCGACGACCGGGGCGTGGGACATTCCGATTGACGTGGAACCGGTGCCCAGTGGTTACGAGTTCCTTTTCCACAAGACGACCGTGCGCGAGGTTTACGATGACGCCCGTGCCCGCTTTCCCGGAGCGCCGGACGTGCTGCTCTGGAACGAGGTCGGTGAGCTCACCGAGACCACCATGGGTAACCTGGTCGTGCGGTTGGACGGCCGGCTCGTCACCCCACCCGTCACGTGTGGTCTGCTCCCGGGCACGTTTCGCGCCCAGCTTCTGGCCGAAGGTGAGGTGGTCGAGCAGGTGATTCCGCGTTCCGATCTGGATCGGGCAGAGGGGGTCTGGATGGTCAATTCCGTCCGGGGCTGGGTACCGGTCAGCCCCGTCTACGCCGGATCTCTTCGATCAGCACCGGTATGACCTGGTGCAGGTCGCCGTCATGCCGGGCCGCCTCTAGACCTGCGGGGGGCCATCTCGTTGGTCGTCGGCTAACTCGTCGGACAGCGTGTGGTCCCACTGTCGGAGTCCCCTGCTGTGGGCGGCCTTGGCCAGGATGTGAGAGCCCACCGGGGTGGCTACCACGGTGAAGAGCAGGGTAAGAGCCGCCTTGATTAGGGCGTCGACTGTCCCGATATACACCACGGCGCCTGCCAGCATTCCGAACAGGCCCAGCGTCGAGCACTTGGACGAGGCGTGTAGCCGGTGGTAGGCGTCGGGCAGCCGGACCACTCCCCACGCCCCGATAAGCATGAAGGACAGGCCCGACCCCAAAAGGATCACGGTTATTACGTCGCGCACGGTGTCCACTTATGAACCCGTCCGGTCGTCTGGAGGCTCGCTGCCTGAACGGGTCATGCCGATGAACTGGGCGAAGGCCAGCGTGGAGGCAAAGCCCACGATGGCGACCAACAGGGCGGCGTCCAGCGATAGGGACCGCTGCTGGTCAACGGCTAGGAGGATGACCAGGCCAACCACCTTCAGGGACAGCACGTCGGCAGCCAAGACCCGATCGGCCACCTCAGGGCCTCGCACTATGCGAACCATGGCCATGCCGATCCCGGCTACGAGGGTCACTACGCCCAACTGGACAACGGTACCTACCACGAGAACACCTCGCGTCGTAGTCGGTCGTCCAGCTTTTGAAGACCATTGACGGCCTTTGCCCGGTCCTCGGCGTACATGCAGTGCACATACAGCCAACGTCCGTCTTCGGAGGCGTCTACGACCAGGGTCCCGGGGGTCAGGGTGATGCAGTTGGCCAACACTGTCACCTGTAAGTCGTCCAGGTCCTGGACCGGGTACCGGACGATGCGCGGCGTCTGGTTGAAGCCCGGGGTCAGGATCTCCCGGGCGATCTGGAGGTTGGCTCGTATCAGGATAGCTAGGAAATAGCCAGCGAAGTGGATCATCCACAGTAGGCGGCGGCCGTGGTTGGGGCGGCCGAAGGCCAGGTCGGAGGTCGATACGATCACGAAGCCGATGGCCAGGCCGATCACGAATCCTGGCCAGCCGGGGCGTCCGGCCCATAGCGAGAAGAGCACGGCCACTAGGAAGTCGGCACCGAGGCGGAGGATCATCCGGCGGCGCTACTTTCGACTGCCGCGGCGATTCGCAGCGGGTCCACGGCTTCGATGTAGGCCGTGGGGTCGGTCAGTTGTTGGCCAGCGTGGAAAGCGATGTCGTAGATCGGCTCAGCGGCCAGGCCGACGAACAGGGCGGTGGCTACCAAGACTCCGATGCCGACGTGGGCGCCTCGCAGGCTCTCGACTCGTACGGTGGGGCGCCGGTCGGCGCCCGAGGGCGCCGGTTCGGTTCGCCAAAAGCTCAGAGTCCAGATCTTCAGCATGGATAGCAGGGTCAGGGCACCGGTGGCCAGGGCGAGGGTTGATAGCCACCAGTGGATCGACCACCCCTCGCGGATGAGGACCAGCTTGCCGAAGAATCCGCTTAGCGGGGGTAGTCCAACCAGACTCAGGGCGGCTACGAGGAAGGCAGTGGCCAGCCAGCGGTGGCGTCGGGCCAGGCCGCCGATCTCGTCCAGATCGTCGGTTCCGGCGTGCTGTTCCATTACTCCGCAGCACAAGAACAGCGAGCTCTTTACCACCATGTGCTGGACCATGTAGTAGAGGGCTCCAGCCAGGCTGGCAGCTGTCATCAGTGACAGGCCGAACACCATGTACCCCACCTGGCTGATGACGTGGATGGCCAGGATGCGGCGCACTTGGTTTTGGGAGACCGCACCGAGGACCCCGAGGAACATGGTGAACCCGGCCGAGATAGCGAGTAGTGGGAGTATCACGTCGCGGGCCTCGCCTGCCGCGAACACTAGGGGGAAGGTCCGCAGCACGGCGTAAACGCCGATCTTGGTTAGTAGCCCGCTGAACAGGGCAGCAATCGAGATTGGAAAAGTGTGGTATGTGTCGGGCAACCAGAACCAGAGGGGGAAGAACGCACCCTTGAGGCCGAACACGATGAGGAGAAGGACCGACAGACCAGTGAAGCCAGTGGGCAGAGGTACCCCGGCTTCGGTTCGCTCGACCACCATCCGGGCCAGGTCAGCGATGTTCAACGTGCCTGTCATCCCGTAGACCAGGCCGGCTGTGATGACGAAGACTGTCGAGCCGACCAGGTTCAACAGGAGGTACTTGTAGGCCTGCGCCATCTGTTGGCGAGTGTGACCGATGGACAGCAGGCCGTATGAGGCCATCAGCATGATTTCGAAGGCCACGAAGAGGTTGAAGAGGTCGCCAGTCAGGAAACTTTGGTTGATGCCCATGAGCAGCAGTTGGACCAGCGGGTGGAAGTATCGCCGCTCAATTTGCGGGTCAATCAGGGAGAAGCTGTGGATGGAACAGCTGATAGCCACGATCAGGCCGGCGCATAACAGGAGGCCGGACAGGCTGTCGAAGACCAGCGTGATGCCGAACGGTGCTCGCCAGGATCCCATCTGGGAGACCATCACCTCGCCGTCCCGGATACGCACCAGCCACGTTAGGGCCAGGGCCAGCATGGTCAACTGGCTAGCCAGCCCGAGAACCCGTTGGTGGGTTGGATGGCCTATCAGGGCGACTGACACCACGGCGGAGGCCAAGGGGATAACCACCAGAAGGCCGAGTAGGTCGTTGGTCATCGGTCGTCGCCTTCAGGCCCGGGATTGGAGCGGCCCAGGGTGGCTAGCTCGTCGACGTTCAGGGTGCCGGTCCGACGTGCCGTTACGATTAGTAGGGTCAGAAGGAATCCCATCACGGCGAAGTTGATGACGATGGCCGTGAGGATTAGGGCCTGGGGGAGGGCGTCGACCAGGTCCGATGATCCGAGGATGGGTGGATTTCGCAACCCGCCGCCGGGCAGCACTGGCGACCCACTCATGGCGATGATGGCCAGGTTCGCACCGTGCCCGAGGACGAACACGCCCATGGCCACTGACTTCAACTCGCGGGACAGCATCAGGTAGATGCTCACCGTCACGAGGACGGCTACACATACGGCGAGCACGGTGGTCATCGCTCCGCCTCCTCATCCAGCCGGCTGATCATCCCGATGGCCACGCCGACTACCACCATCAGCACTCCCAGATCGAAGGCCGTGGATGAGACAAGGTGTAGGTCGGCGTTTCCTAGGTGGATGGAGGTTGCAGCGGACCTCAGTACCGGATTGCCGGCCGCTAGGGGCAGGGCGGCCACGCCAACCGCCAGGCCCAGGCCGATGAAGACCAGCCAGCGGGGGTGGAGGGGCACCAGACGGTGGAAAGCTTGGTACCCGTAAGACATCCGGTAGGTACACAGACCAACGGAGGCCACCAGCCCGGCGATGAAACCGCCGCCCGGCCCGTTATGCCCCTTAAGGGCGGCATAGACAGCGAACAGGAAGGTCAGGGGCAGGATCAGGCGGACCGCCGTCCTCAGGATCACTGAGGACGTTCCGCCGATCGGTCCTCCGACCGGCCATCGGGTCCGGCGCAGGAAGGGCCTCATGGTCCGTCCTCCGTGGTGGCACTTTGGACGGGTTCGTCCCGTAGCCAGCGACGACTGGGCAGCATCGACCACACCCCGAGAGCCGCGGTGGCTAGCACCGTGATCTCACCCAAGGTGTCGAAGCCCCGGAAGTCGACGAGGATCACGTTCACGATGTTGCGACCTTCTCCGCCCCGCCCGTTGGTGATTACCGAACCCTCCAGACTGTGATCCTCGAAGAAGGTCCCGAGGGTCGGGGTGTCGCTGGCCCGCTGTTCTGCGGCATGACCGGCCAGCAGGGTCATCCAGCCGATGGACAAGCCGACGACGGAGGCTAGGGCCAGGCGGGGCAGGACCCGAACCTGAGGTCGCCGGTCGAGGGGAGGGAGCAGCCGTAGGACCAGAAGGAACAGGATCACAGAGATGATTTCGAACATGAGCTGGGTGAGGGCTAGGTCGGGGGCTTGGTAGAGGATGTAGAGGCCCACGACGGCAAAGCCGCTGGCTCCTAGTACTAGGACCCTGACGACGCGCTCTTCGACAAGGGGCAGGGCAATGGCCGTGGAGCACACCACGGCTCCGAGCAGGAGTCCGGTAGGTGACTCCAAGGGCGACATCGAATCGGGCGTGCTCAGCATGTCCGGATTGATCCACGCCGCCCAGCCGATTCCCAGCAACAGGGCTCCGAATACCACCGTCAGGTAGAGGCGAAGGTGGCCTGTCTGGACGGAGTGGAAGGCCCGGTGTCCACCGCGGAGGATGCCCCGGTAGGCGGCTGGCCATAGGCCGCTGTGGGGGTCGATCCGCTCGCCTCGAAGGCGAGGCGAGAGCCCGAGGGCCGTTCCACCGACGATGGCTATCGCCGAAAGAAGCAGTGGTAGACCCGGGTGGAGGAACGGCTCCCACGGCCAGGGGAGCCCGTCTGCGAACGCCTCAGCGTGTCGGTTCACTTCCAGTGGACGCGCTGCAGCGTTCCAGACCGGTGGGAGAAGTCCCCCGACGTACTGGAGGGCGACTAAGAGGGCGGCTGGTAGCCACAGCAGAATCGACCAACGGTCGGTGATCGGCCCGCTATTGGTGGGAGCGTTCGGTGCCTCGTCGGACCGTAGACCCGGGCCTCGACCAAGGATGGTGGTCGCTAGGCGCACGAAGATAGCTACGTTGCAGGCCGCAGCGATCACTCCACCTGCGCCAACCAGGGCCAGGACGGGTCGCCCATCGGCGGCGTGCCGAACTGCATCGAAGAACAGTTCTTTAGCCACGAAGCTAAGGGTCCCGGGCCCCCCAGCCAGGGCGTAGCCGGCCAGTAGCAGAACTAACAATGAGGCCCGAGTCCCGCTCCGGGACCGTCGCCACAGGCCAAACAGGTCGGGAAGCCGCTTGGCGCCGGCCAGCACCCCTAGGGCTCCGGCTACCAGAAAGAGAGGTGCCTTGTAGAGAGCGTGGTTGGCAATCTGGGTCAGGTCCCAGTCGATGGCCGGATCGCCGTGGCTAGTAGTGGCACCGCCCATTCCGTAGGTGGCGATTAGGAGTCCCAGCTGGCTGACCGTGGTGTAGGCAAAGATCCGCTTCAGGTCGTGCTGGCGCAGGGCCAGGACGGCCCCCAGGATCATGGTGCTGGTACCAATCGCCGTCACCAGCGGCACCCAGGCAGCCAGCACACCAAATACCGGGAGCATGCGGCCCACCAGGAAAACCCCAGCTTTCACCATGGTGGCCGAGTGGAGGTAGGCCGACACCGGTGTCGGTGCCCGCATGGCTCCGGGCAGCCAGTCGTGCAGGGGCCACTGGGCGCTTTTAGCTGCCGCACCGGCGAACATCAGGGCGAACGAAGCAGCTACCGCCCCGCTCGGGTCCAGGGTCGCCGCACCCCCGATGACCTCACTCCACCGCCAAAGATCGGTAGTCCCGCCCAGGAGCAGGACCCCGCCCAGTAAAGACAGGCCGCCCAGGCCGGTAGTGACGAAGGCTTGCAGGGCCCGGCGTCCTGCCTCGGGGTCGTCGCGGTCCCAGCCGATAAGGAGGAACGAACTGATTGAGGTCATCTCCCAGAACAGGACGGTCAGCAGAAGGTGGTCGGCCAGAACGATGCCCAACATGGCGCTAGTGAAGAACCCCAGGGTGGGCAGGAAACGGGCCAACGCAGTGTCGTCTGGTCCAAAGAAGGCCCGGCTGTACAGGACGACCAGGACACCTACACCGGCGATGAGGAGAGCGAAGAACGTGCCAAGCCCGTCGACAAGAAAGCTCACGTCGAGGTGAAGGCTGGGAACCCAGGCCAGAGCGTCGGTGGGCGTACCGTTGGTGGACAGGCCGTGGCGCTGTAGGTGGATGGTCAGCAGCACCAAGGCCAAGACCGGGCCGACCGCTGCCACTAGGGGGCGGGCAAGCGTCCGGCGACCTGGCAGCACCATGGAGGCCAGACCGGCCAGAACGGGAGCACCGACGGCTAGTAGTACCAGAATCGGAGAGGCCATCATCACAGGGCACATTCTGGGCGCTGGTCCACGTTCGCGCGGGCATCGTTCCATCCGGCGCGTTGGTGCAGACTGGGAGCCAGACGGATATAGGCGTTGGGAGTGATCCGATGACTAGTACCGAGACGACCATGGCCTACTTGGATGAGGCCCAGGTACGCGTCGATCTGGCAGCCTCTTTCCGCCTGGCGGCGGGTATGGGACTCCACGAGTCCGTGGCCAACCACTTCAGCGCCGCCGTGTCTGCTGACGGTCGACGGTTTCTGTGTAACCCAAGGTGGCGTCACTTCAGCCTGGTCCGGGCCAGCGAACTCATCCTGCTGGATGCCGATGACCCGTCCACCATGGACCGTCCGGATGCCCCGGATCCGTCGGCCTGGTGCATCCACGGGGCCATCCATGCCCGGATTCCAACGGCCCGGGCCGTGCTCCACTGCCACCCGCCATACGCTACGGCCCTGTGTGGACTGGCCGACCCGACCATTCCGCCGCTGGACCAGGCCACGGCCCGCTTCTGGGGCCGGACTGTCTACGACCAGGAGATGGCCGGTCCGCCAGACGATCCGGCCGAGGGGGCCCGGGTGGCCGAGGCCCTGGTCGGCAACTCTGTGATGATGATGGGAAACCACGGCGTGACGGTGGTCGGAGAGTCGGTGGCCCACGCCTTCGAGGACCTGTATTTCCTGGAGCGGGCCTGTCGGACCGTGGTCTTGGCTCTCAGTACAGGGCGGGAGTTGCGTCCCATGGACGACGACCTAGCCGATTCAGTGGTGCGCATGTGGACCCGGTTCACTGACCAGGGCGTGGCCCACTTCGCCGAGTTGAAGTCTCTACTCGACCGGGACGACCCCTCCTACCGCGACTGATGACTCGTGGCTGACGGGGCTGAAAAGCGGATCGCCAATCGAGCCCTGCTGGAACACGTCGTCTCGCTCTACGGCACCGACCGGGCTGGGGAGTTGGCCGGTTGCTACACAGAGGACTGGGTCCTGGAGCTGCCTTTTGGTGACCCACCCCAGTGCCTCAAGGGCGCCGGTGAGGTTCGGGACTACCTGGCTGGGCGTTCGGGCGCCTTCGTGTTCACCCTGCGGCTGACCGCCGTGCACGAGTGCGTAGACCCTGACCTCTTAGTGGCCGAGTACGAGAGCGATGGCCACGTTTCCCACAACGGGAGGCCCTACCGCAATACCTATATCGCCCTGTGGCGCTTCCGGGATGGTCGGGTCTGCGGGGTTAAGGAGTTTCCCAACCCGATGGTGGCCGCCGAGGCCCTCGCGCTAGGTCCGGTCGACGAGCGGGGGGGCGACCTTCCGGAGGACGAAGAGGAGTGACGGCCCACCGACCGCCGTTTCCGGTCGGATGGTTCGCGGTGGCCGCCCTTGCTGATTTACCGGTCGGCGCCCTGGTGCCACTAGCCGCTTTCGGCCAGGACCTGGCTATCGGACGGACAACCGACGGGCGGGCACTGGTCACCCACTCGTTGTGCCCCCACCTAGGAGCCAACCTGACTGCTGGCGGCCGCATCGACGAGGACCAGGTGGTCTGCCCGCAGCACGGGTGGTGCTTTGGCTACGACGGGGCCTGTACGTGGAGTGCTGGCGAGCCGACTCCCGACACGGCCCGGTTGAGGGTATGGCCGACTGTGGTGGCCGCCGACACGGTGCTGGCCTACCACGGTCGGGAAGGCGAAATCCCGTCGACTGATTCGCCGCCGGTGGTCATAGAGGGTGTGGCGCGTGTCGAGTCCCGACAGGATCATCCGGAGGACATGCTGGTAGGCCTGTTGCGGGCCGCCGGCGTGGTTAACGGCGAGGCCGACGGCGACAGTTGGTCGGCAACGGCAGGTGATGGAAACCCGATCGTGGTTTACGGCCCGGGCACCGTTGAGCACCGTGACGGAACTGGCGGGGCCTCGGTCGTTTACGTCACCCCGGTCAACGGGTTCTCGATAGCTGTGCGGTCAGCCGAACTAGATCCTTCACCCATTGTCGGTGACGGCGACCTTCCGGGCTTCCGAGACTGGTACCGCCGCTTCGACCGATCCTCGGCCCAGCGGACCCGGCCCGCCCGGTCGGGTCGCCGGGCCCGACCACGGAAGGTCTGACCGGGTTCAGCCGGTCCGGCCCACGAACCCCTCCAGGCCGTAAGGGAGGTACGGGCCCACGACGAGTTGCTCCAGGACGCCAAGGCCCACCCGGTCACCCAGAGTGGCTCGCACCACGTGCTGGCAGTGCTGGTTTTCGAAGGCTTGGTCGTCCACCTCGGCTAGGTCCCACCGTTCGCCATCCATGGCCAGTTCGCCCTTCCACGCCCCGTGGCCCCACTCGGGGTGGTGGTACCCGATGCCCTTCATCCGGAAGGTGAAAAGCTTCTCCAAGCGGACCTCGTGACGGCTCCCGTCGTCGACGGCGCTGAACGCCAGGTTGGCCGAACGGACCATCCGACTGCCCTCCTCGAACTCCAGCCGGTGCTCATGGGACCGCATATGGCGAGTAGCCGGGTCCTCGATACCGGGGAGGTCGGTCAGCGTGTTGTAAGTGGGCATCAGGGCGCCGACGCTGGACAGGGGTCGGCCCTGGGCGTCTTCGAACAACTGATAGTGGAAGCAGAGATCGTCGAAGTTCAACGGGGCCCACAGGAAGAACAAGCTGTTGCGGGCCTGCGAGGCGGGAGCACCACGGGGGTCGCCGCCGGCTAGCGGTCGAATTCCCCAAGACCGGTCCTTGGTGCCTCGTGTGGTAGCCGAGTCGAACTCCAGACGACGACCGTCAACGTCGATCCACCCGCTCCACCGTCCCATCTGGGTGAACCGGGTGGTATCCATGGTCCGTCGGATAGCGCTGCCCCAGTGGTGCCGGGGCTCCTCGACATTGCCCGTCCGGCCCTCGAAGGTGAGATCGCAGGCGAACCCGGTCTCGTTGGGCTCCAGTACCACCTGGCAAGACTTCATGGGCTTCAACACCTCAAGCCGAAAAGGCCCCACCTGCTGGTCGGCCGGGTCCCCTTCGGCCCGACACGAGGCGTGGAAGGCGTGCTGCACGCCGTCGACGATCACGCTCAGGCCACAGTCTCGGATGCCGAGGTGCGGGTAGTAGGCGGTCCCGATTCCAAAGAATCGGTTGGCGTCGGTCGGGTAGCCGTTAAACCAGTAGCGCTCGTATACGTCGTTGTCGCTGGACGCTGGAGTGGCGATGGGATCCGGGGTTTGGTGGATGGGGTAGTCGTCGAACCTCGAGAGCATGGTGGTGGTCCCGTCTCGGGAACGTCGGCTAGGCGGCCGACCGGGGACCGCCCCGCTCACCGGGCCAGCGCGAGCCACCGATAGTGTCGGCGTACGGCCAGAAAGCGTCGGGGTCCAGCGGCCCGGCGTTGGTGATCTCCCGCTCCTTGTGCAGGGATGTCACTAGGCGGGCTTCCATGATCTCCTCGACCGGGAGCAGTTCGGTGTACGGGTCCCAAGGGCTCTCCCGGAGTACCAGGTCGCCTTCCAGGGCCTCGACATGGATCGGCTCGCTGACCTGTCGCACGTGGACCACGTGAGGCGGGTAGTCCCACTGCCCCTCGGCTCCTCCGACGGCTCGCGAGTACTTGGTCCACCACTCATTGTGCTCAAGGTCAGTGCCGTCCGTCGGGACCTCTCCGGTGACTGTGCCCCGGTACTCCAGGAACGTATAACCCTGGTGGGTGCAGGTGGCTTCAATCCGGTCGCCCAGCCTGAAGTAGCGGATGGAACAAGGGAACTTGGGTTGTCCGTTGGTCTCGGCGCTGATGAATATGGCCGCCTCCTGGTCAATGCCGATGCCCAGCGAATACTGACCCACGACGCCGTTCCAGGAGGCGTCGACCTTGGTAGAAACGCCGTACTCGGGCTCACCGCGGATGGGAACGCAGTAGACGCCGAGGTGGACGTTAGGGCTGCCCACTGGGTCGATTCCCGGAGGGAGCAGGGCGGCCACCCGGTCCGGGTCGGTCCGGTAGGTGATGTTTAACTTTGGATGGGCGGCGATCTCGCCGGGCCTGGCAGTAGGGGCGTCGGTCACGGGGTCTCCGGTTGCTGGTCGGGGTGGGTATACAGCCTGTCCGACCTTTGGGTCCGAGGCCCAATCGGTCTTCAGCCACTGGTCGTTAGGTACGTCGGTGCCGCCTCTGCTTAGCAGCCAGTTGTTCGGCAATCCGGATGTCGTTTCGTTGCACGGCTGTCTTGGCCACAACCATGACTAGTTGGACGATGGTGAAGATGATGGACAGTGCCACCAGGACCGGCCAGCCGATGACCAGTCCGACCACTAGGGCGAGTAGTCCGATGGCGGTGGAGACAATCACGGGCGCACCCTACGGCATAGCCCCGGGCGGTAGTCAGAAGTCGCCGGCCTCTCGGCGAAGGTCGACTAGGGCGCCTTCGGCTCGGGCTAGGTCGGCTGGCGACATGCCGTCGAGGCCGAAGCCGATCTCGGCCAAGGTCTCGGCCGCCTTGACGACTCGACGCCGTCCAGCAGGCGTGATGCAGGCCAGGGTGGTGCGCCGGTCCGTGGGGTGGGGGATCCGGTCCACGAGGCCATCGGCCTCCAGACGGTCGACGGTGTTGGTGACACTGGTCGGGTGGACCTGAAGCCGGTCACCGACCTTACCTAGGGGTAGCGCCCCCTGGCGACTGAACCATAGGAGGGCCAGGGCTTCGAACCGGCTAAAGGTGAGGCCGAGCGGCTCAAGGGCGTTGTCGATGCGACGCAGCAGGATTTGGTGGGCCCGGGTGATTGCCGTGGCGGTAGCCATCTGATTGGTGGCACCCCATTTGTGGGCATCCCAGTTCCGTCGGGCCTCGAAGATCGGGTCGAAGGGGAGAGGCACAACGACCATGTTAGCGATGTAGTCGGTTAGCAGATAGTCGGAAGTCCTAGTAATATGAGACTATGACAGGGAAGACTTTCCGGACCCTGTCGGGTATCCCGGTCGAAGCCGTATACGGGGATGGACCACTGCCCGGCGAGTTCCCGTACACCCGGGGCGTGCATCCCGACATGTACCGGTCCCGCCTCTGGACCATGCGTATGTTCGCCGGGTTCGGTACCGCCGAAGACACCAACACCCGGTTTCGGGAACTCCTGCGATCAGGAGGCACCGGGCTGTCTACGGCCTTTGACATGCCCACCCTTATGGGCCGCGACTCGGACCACGAGTGGGCCCTGGGTGAGGTGGGCAGGGCCGGTGTCGCTGTGGACACCGTGGAAGACATGGCCGACCTGTTCGACGGGATCGACCTAGGGGCCGTCTCCACGTCCATGACCATCAACGGTCCTGCTCCCATCCTGCTTGCCATGTACGTGGTCGTGGCCGAGGAATCCGGTGTGGAGCGTTCCCGTCTGGCTGGCACGCTCCAGAACGACATCCTCAAGGAATACCAAGCCCAGAAGGAGTACCTGTTCCCGCCCCGGCCGTCGGTTCGCCTCGTTACCGATGCCATTCGGTTCACCACGGCCGAGATGCCGCGGTGGAACCCGGTATCGGTCTCCGGCTACCACATCCGGGAGGCCGGCTCCACAGCCGCTCAGGAACTGGCCTTCACTCTGGCCAACGGGTTCGCATACGTGGAGGCGGCCTGCGCCGCCGGTCTTTCGGTGGACTCCTTTGCACCGCGGCTGAGTTTCTTCTTCAACAGCCACGTGGACTTCTTTGAGGAGGTGGGTAAGTTCAGGGCTGCTCGCCGCATCTGGGCCCAGTGGATGCGTGACCGTTATGGAGCCACCGACGAGCGGAGCCTCAAGCTCCGATTCCACACCCAGACGGCCGGGGTGTCGTTGACCGCACAGCAGCCCGAGGTCAACATCGCCCGGGTGGCGCTCCAGGCGCTGGCCGGTGTGATGGGGGGCACCCAGAGCCTCCACACCGATAGCCACGACGAGGCCTTGGCTCTGCCCACCGCTGAGGCAGCTCGCATCGCCCTGCGAAGCCAACAAGTCATCGCCCACGAGACCGGTGTGGCCAGCGTGGCCGATCCGCTGGGGGGCTCTCACTACGTGGAGTGGATGACCGACGAGCTGGAACGCCGGGCCGAGGAGGTGTTCGCCCATCTGGACGAGTTGGGTGGGGGTTCGCTCCTGGAAGGTGTCTATGCCGCTATTGAGTCCGGCTGGTTCGTCGGTGAGATCGCCGACGCCTCCTACCGCTACGAGCGGGAGGTCAACGCCGGGGATCGGATCGTGGTCGGGGTCAACGCCTTCACCGAGGGCAGTGACTCCCGGCAGGCCGAACTTCTGCGCATCGGCCAGGAAACTGAAGACCTCCAGTGCCAACGGCTAGATGCCGTTCGTCGGTCCCGGGACGATCGGGCAGTGGCCGCCTCTCTTTCCCGGGTGGCCTCAGACGCTGCCGAGCCGACCACCAACCTCCTGCCCGCCCTCCTGGAGGCCGTCTCGGTTCGAGCCACGTTGGGCGAGGTGGTTGAGGTCCTGGAAGGTGTCTTCGGGACCTACGTGGAACGGACCGTGGTTTGATGTCCGGCGATTCCCCAATCCGGGTCGTGCTTGCCAAGTTGGGACTGGACGGGCACGACCGGGGCCTGAAGGTGGTGGCCCGGATACTGCGAGATGCCGGCATGGAGGTCATCTACCTAGGTCTCCGCCAGACCACCGAGACCATCGTGGACGCTGTGGAGCAGGAGGATGCCGACGTGGTGGGCATTTCCATGCTTAATGCCGGCCACCTAACCCTGGGACCCCGAATAGTCGACGCCCTGGCCGACGCCGGGCTGGACGTCCCGGTGGTGATTGGCGGGATCGTGCCCGACGAAGACCGTCAGGCCCTTGCCGATGCCGGGGTAGCCGGGGTTCTCGGCCCGGGAGCCCCGGCCGAGGAGGTGGTGGCCGGTATTCGGGACGCGGTGGCCACCCACGGCTGGTGAGCAGGGGATCCTCCCAGGAGCCACCTATGGTCGGTAACCGAACTGTTACCCAGCTGGTCGCTGCCGCACGGGGTGGCGAACGCCGGGCAACGGCACGGCTCTTGACCCTGGTCGAACAGGGCGGCCAGCTGGCCGATGAGGTGGCCGGGGCCACCCACCAACTGGTCGACAACGCCCATGTGGTGGGTGTGACCGGTCCACCGGGGGCCGGGAAGTCCACTCTGACTGCCGCCCTCACCACCCTGCTAGCCGATCGGGGCCGTCGCCCGGCGGTGCTGGCCGTCGATCCCTCATCTCCCCTCACCGGGGGCGCCATCCTGGGTGACCGGGTCCGGATGGTCGAGGCCACTGCGGCCGGCGTTTTCATTCGCTCCATGGCCACTCGCGGTCACGCTGGGGGTTTGGCTCTCGCCGTTCCCGGCATGGTCCGGGTGCTGGACGCCGCAGGTTTCGACCCGGTGGTGGTGGAAACGGTGGGCGTAGGCCAGGTGGAGGTCGATGTAGCTGCAGCGGCCGACACCGTCCTGGTGGTTGTCACTCCGGGCATGGGCGACGCTGTACAAGCCAACAAAGCCGGTCTGCTGGAGGTGGCCGACCTGTTCGCCGTTAACAAGTCGGATCAGCCCAATGCCGCTGATGCTCGTCGTGACCTAGAGCTTATGTTGGACCTCTCCGACCTGACCGGCCACAGACGGGCTGGACTTCCGGAGCGCCCCACCATCGTGTCCACGGTGGCCACCACCGGTGGAGGGGTGGAAGAGCTAGCCGGGGCCGTGGACGACCATCTGGAGGCTCTGAGATCCAGCGAGTCTCTGGCCGTCCGGCGTCAAGATCGTCGGAGCGTCGAGGTTCGCTCCCGGCTGGACCACCTCCTCCTGGAAGCCTCCGCAGCCGCCGTAGCGTTGGCATCAGTCGACGGGTCGGCGGATGGGGAAGCTCCGGGTGCAACGGCCAAACGACTGGCCGACCACCTGCTAGGCGGACCCGACCACACACGGTGAATCCCTCGGAGTGCCGTTACGTTCGGGGGCCGTCGTTAGGCTGGGGCGCCGTGGTCTCTAACCCCCTTTCGCTCCCCGCACGCCTGTGGCGGGACCACGGCAAGACGCTCCTGCGCTTCTCCAGGGTGTCGTTGGTCAACGTCGTCGTTGGCCAAAGCTTGCTCTTCACCTTCCACAGTGTGGTCGGTTGGCCCGGAGCAGTCGCCAACATGGCCGCTGTGGCCATTAGCAGTTGGCCGGCCTACTGGCTGAGCCGGCACTACGTATGGGAGCAGGACCAGGGAGGGCACACGGTCGGTGAGATCGCACCCTTCTGGATACTCTCCTTCGCTGGACTCTTCCTCTCGACTGCTGTGGTCGGAGTAGTCGACTCCATCTTCGGTGGTGCCCTCTCGGTCCAGTTGGCCAATGCCGGAGCGTTCGCCGCCCTGTGGGTGGTCCGCTACCTGATCTTCCACCACGTGATCTGGGGAGACCGTTCGGGGAAGAAGGACGACGCCGGCTCTGGAGTCGACTAAGTCGTGTCCGCCGCCGATTCCGGTGGCCGGGAACCCAACGGTCGCCCCGCCGAGGTGCTGGCTCACGCCGAGGCCGCCCGGGGCTTCATGCCTGTCGACGAGGGTCAGGCTCTGTTTCGTCGGGCTTCGGTGGTGGCCGTGGATGGGCCGTTCCTCGAGGTAGGGAGTTACTGTGGCCGCTCGACCTGCTTCTTAGGAGCGGCCGCCGAGGTCCGGGGCCGCCTACTGTTCGCCGTGGACCACCATCGGGGCTCCGAGGAGAACCAGGTGGGCTGGGAGTGGCATGAGCCTGATCTGGTGGACCCTGTCCTAGAGAGGATCGACACCCTTCCCGCCTTTCGTCGGACCATTCACGACGCCGGCCTAGAGGACACCGTGGTGGCCGTAGTGGGGGACTCACCTGCTGTAGCCGCTGCCTGGGCCACACCGCTGGCCCTGCTGTTCATCGACGGGGGACATGGGGTCGAGCCGGCACATCGGGACTACGAGGGCTGGGTACCCCACCTGGCTTTTGGGGGCACGCTCCTGATCCACGACGTGTTCGAGGATCCCGCCGACGGAGGCCGTCCGCCGTACGAGATCTGGCGCCGGGCCGTGGACTCCGGGGCTTTCGCCGAGGTAGACGCTGTGGGCTCGCTAAGAGTCCTGTGTCGAACCGGCCCCGGGAACTGATCGGGATGGCGAGTCAGGTATCAATCGACCTCACGTACCCGGGTCTCCACGTCGATGATGTCGGGCAGGGCTGAGTGGTTGACGAACAGGCTTGATGCTGGGCTCGCCCCGCTGAGGGCGTCGGCGGCCAGGATCACGGCCGCCGCCGTGTACGTCGAGCACTCTCCGTCTGGGAAGGTCACCCGGTCCGGGTAGACGATCCCGGTTAGATAACGACCGTCTGGTTGACGCATGGCCAGGGTGGAGTGGAACAGGTCCGCGGCCGTTTTCCGGTCGTCGACCAGGAGGTGGGCCATGGCGCACTCGCTGGTTTCGGCCGCCGTGGCCCAGTCCTTGTTGCCGACGCAGCGCACACCGTGGCCCTCCATCACGAACTCGTGGTACCGGTCGGCGAGGTGGTAACGCGCCTCGTCGCCAGTGATGGCACCACCCAGCACCGGGTAGTACCAGTCCATGGCCCAACGATCCTTGGGGGCGAACGCCCCGTCGGGTCGGGTCCGGACCACATGGGCCAAGTGACCCAACGAAAGCTCCCAGTCGGGTCGCTCGTGGCCAAGTTCCTCGGCCAGCGCCACCGCACAGCGCAGGCTGTGGCAGATACTGGACGATCCGGTCAGCAGGGCAAATGACCACGGGGTGCCGTCCGGGTGGCGTGCCCACAACACCTCGCCTCGTGGTGTCTGCAGGTCCAGGACGAAGTCGATGGCCCGTTCCACAACCGGCCACAGGGCTTCGAGAAAGCTCCGGTTGCCGGTCATCAGCCAGTGGTGCCACACGCCGGTGGCTACGTAGGCGGTGACGTTGGCGTCGAACTTGGCGTCCTCGATCCCGCCGGTCAGATAGAACCGATGCCAAGCTCCGTTCTCGTGTTGGTTTCTGATCAGCCAGCGATAGGCGGCCTCGGCCTCGTCCAGATGACCGGTGACGGCTAGAGCCATGGCTGCCTCCACGTGGTTCCACGGGTCGGCGTGGCCACCGGGAAACCAGGGAATCATCCCGTCCGGCAGCTGCCATTCGGCGATGGTCCCCGCTGTGCACCGCAAGTCCGCCGCCGAGACCAGGCCGGGTACTTCAGGCAGCGACACTTGTGGCCTCGAGTTGGGCTGTTGGCTGGTCAGCGACTGTCCCGGGTCGGCGTGCATAGATCACCAGGCTCTTGCCCAGTACCGGGGCCAGGAGCCGTTCGACGATCCGAGTGGTACGTGGTGCCTGGACGATGTCCCAGGTCAGAAACCGGTGGTACCAGCGCACCAGCCGGTTGTCTTCGATCGGGCGGTTTGGACCCACCGCGCACCGGAGCCACCAGTAGGGACTATGCAGGGCGTGGACTCGGTGGTCGTCCTCCGGGACTAGCCCAGCGGCTGCCATCTTTCGTTGGAGCTCACCGGTGCCGTAGATGCGGACGTGGCCCCCCGGTTGGTTGGGCGCGTGGTAGTCCGCTGATAACGCCCAACAGATGCGCTCCGGAAGATAGGCAGGGATGGTTACCGCCAACGTTCCGTCCGGACGAAGAACCCTGACCAGCTCGGCTAGGGCACCGTCATCGTCGTCAATGTGCTCCAGGACTTCCGAGGCGATGATCCTGTCGAAGGAGTTGTCAGCGAACGGCAGTCGGGTAGCGTCGCCATTAGCTGTCTCCAGGACTACCCCCTCGGGCACCTCACTGTCGCCGTGCATTACAGCGCCGATGGCCCGTACCTCTCGGAGCTCGTCGAGGCCCAGATCACAAGCCACTACGTGAGTCCCCCGGCGTAACGCCTCGTAGGCGTGGCGGCCGAAGCCACAACCCAGATCGAGCATCCGCTCTCCGGCCCGCAGTCCTAGGCGGTCGTAGTCGGCAGTCAGCACGGGCTTGGATTCATCGGGTCGCTACTTCGTTCAGCAGTTCGCGGTATTGCTCGACCGTCCGCAACGCCGTGTGGCGCCAGCTCCACTGGTCAATGACCCGTTGGCGGCCGGCGGCCCCAACCCGGGCCCGGGCCTCCGGGTCGTCCAGCACCGTGCGCAGGGTGGCCGCCAGCGCGTCGCTGTCAGCGGGCGGAACCTGGAAGCAGGTCTCGCCGTGCCGACCGGTTACCTCGGGGAGAGCGCCGCCGGTGGTCGTCACCAGCGGCACGCCGCATGACATTGCTTCGATAGCTGGGAGGGAAAATCCTTCGTAGAGCGACGGTACGCAGGCCACCTCGGCCTCGCTGTAGAGTTCGACGATCCTCTCGTCGGGTACATCATGGACGTAGGTCACACAGTTGGTCAGGCCAAGTTCTTCGAACACGTTGGTCGAGCTGCTGTCCTCCCGGGGCCGGCCGATTATGACCAGTTCCACATGGCGTTCGGTTCGTAGCTTGGCTACCGCCTCCAGCAGGTACTTCAGACCCTTCATGGCCACGTCGGCACTGGCCGTCGTGACGATGCGTCCCGGAGAGGGCTCCACGCTGGGGATAGGCAGGAACAGGTCGGGGTCCACCCCGACTGGAACTACGTGGATGCGGCCGGGGTCTACCCGGTGGTCGGCTGCGATATCGGTGGCCGATGATTTCGAAACTGTCATTACCCGGGGCATCCGGCGGGCCACTCGGGTCTGCATCCGGGTAAAGGCGTACCAGCGGCGTTTACCGAACTCCTCCCAGCGGGTCCGGGCGTGCTGGATTTCCAACCTCCGGTCCACGGTGATGGGGTGGTGGATGGTTGACAGGATGGGGAGTCTTTCTCGGGACTGAAGGAGCAGGAGCCCCCAACCCAGGCACTGGTTGTCGTGGACCAGATCGAACTGCCCGGGTCGACCTCGGAGGTGGTCCCAGGCCCGCATGCTGAACGCCATCGGTTCGGAGAAGTTGCCGGTGTTGAACGAGACGGTTTCGGCGACGTCCCATCGGGTCTTGAGTTCCCAGATTCGGGGCTTCCGCATCGGGAAGTGGTCGTTGTAGAGCTGCAGGCTGGGTAGTTCGACCAGAGGTACCCGCTCGTCTAGTTCTGGGTAGGGAGGGCCGGCGAGCACCTCGACGTGATGGCCTAGTTCCACTAGGGCACGAGTCAGGTGGCGGGTATAGACACCCTGTCCTCCACAGTGTGGCTTGCCGCGATAGGCCAGATAGGCAATCCGTAGGGGGTCGTCGGTGCCGGGGCCGACTGGAGAGGTGGGCATCTGACAAGTCTGGCGTTCCGTCCGGAAGATCCCTCCACCGGGCTGCGTTACTACATACTCCGCCCCTCTAGGGTCGCCGAGGTGCGGGCGCTAGTCCAAAGGGTTTCGCGAGCCTCGGTCGTGGCGGAAGATGAATTGGTGGGCGAGATCGGGATGGGCCTGTGCGTGTTCGTCGGGGTCACTCACGATGACGGTCCGGCACAGGCCGACCGTCTAGTTGACAAGCTGGCAGGCCTGCGCCTCATGGACGATGCCGACGGGGTGATGAACCGGTCGGTGGTTGACGTGGGCGGTGCGGTCCTGGTGGTCAGCCAGTTCACCCTCTACGGCGACACCTCAAAGGGACGCCGTCCCACCTGGATGGCCGCCGCCCTACCCGATCGGGCCGAGCCACTAGTCAACCGGGTGGTGGCTGGCTTACGGGAGCGGGGCCTAGAGGTGGCCACCGGTCGCTTTCGGGCCGACATGGTGGTTGACCTTGCCAACGAGGGTCCGGCCACCCTGATGCTCGAGGTCTGACGGCTATGGGTTCGCCGAGCGTTCACGGTGACCGGTTCGGGTCGGTGGCTGACGACTACGCCGACATCGGGCTGACTTCCCGGCGGCTGGTATCGACCGGATGGTGGCCCTAGGCGTTGGTACGCCGGGTCAGCGACTACTCGACATGGGCTGCGGGACCGGTACCCTCGCCCGCCAGTTCGCGGCCCGGGGGTGCATTGTCACCGGTGCCGACGTAGACACCCGGATGCTCGCAGCTGCCCGCTCCTTGGCCGTTGCCACCGGCCTACAGGTGGCGTGGTGGGAGTGCCCTGCCGAGGACACCGGCCTCCCGTCGGCGTCGTTCGACGTGGTCACCGCTACACAGTGCTGGCACTGGTTTGATGGTGAGGCGGCGGCAGAAGAGGTCCGGCGCCTGCTTGTTTCCGGTGGTCTGGTGGCCGTGTGCGGGTTCGACTGGTTGCCGCTGTCCAACACAGTGTCAGGGGTAACCGAGGCACTCGTCCAGGCTCACAACCCGTCTTGGAACCTAGGTGGCATACGGGACCCGGGCCCGGAGGTTCGTTGCCACCTATCCGGTGCCGGCTTCGTGGTGGTCGAGACGTTCACCTTCGACGTGGACGTTCCCTACTCCGTGGATTCCTGGCGACTGCGGATCCGGGTCAGTGCGGCGATCCTCGACCTGAGCACCGCTAGGGCAGCGGCTTTCGACGCCGAATTGGCGGGGGTCTTGGCCGACCGGTTCCCGGGCGATTCCCTGATGGCTCCCCACCGGGTGTGGGCCTCAGTGGCCGTAGCGCCGCCCTGACCAGGGGGACCCGATCCAGCAGGCGACCCATGCCACTAGGGCGAGGGCGACCATCGGTCGGGACCCGCTCCGGCTGGCCCATGTGAGGCCCCGGCGCATCTCCACCCGGTGGTGGAGTACGGCCTGCTCGCTCACGGCGGTGCGTTCCAGGACCCGGCCTCCTTCGTCGACCACAGCGCTGAAGCCGGTCGGCGCTACCTGGAGCACCCAGCGACCCGTTTCCAGGGCTCGGAGGCGGCTGGACGCCACCTGCTGGGTTTGGACCTGGGTCAGCCAATAGCTGGCTCCGTTCGTTGGGTTGAGGATGACTTCCGCCCCGTGGAGGACCGCGTCTCGTGACCGGTGATCGAAGAAGACCTCCCAGGAGATGGTGACGCCGAGGGTCCCCACCGAAGTCTCCAGGATCGCCGGCTCGGTCCCGGGGCGCAGGTCGCGGGCCGGAAGCATGTTGGCGGCCACCTGCTCCACCAGACTCCGGAGGGGTACGAATTCACCAAACGGGACTATTCGAACCTTGTCGTACCGATCGACAACCGTTCCGTCGGGCTCGATGGCCGTCTGGTAGTTGACGTTGGCCGTTGGGTCGTCGTTGGCCCGGTGGAACCACCCAGGAACCAGTAAAGCATCCAGGCGGGCCGCCTCGGCGGCCAGCACAGTCAAGGCGTCATCGGCGTATAGGTGGTCCTGGCGGCGCCACTCTCCGGTGGACGGCAGCGGAACCGGGTTGACCACGTTCTCCGGCCATACCACCAGGTCCACAGGAGCCTCTACCAACTGGTTCGCCTCCACCTGGCTCGCGAACACCTGCGCCGCTCCGGTAGGCGTGGCCCGGGTGCGCTGGGGCCCTCCGCCTTGAACGAGGGCCACGTCCAGGGTGCCGACCGTTGTGCCAGTCGGTGCCGTTGCGGATAGAACGGCCGCGGTCGCCAACAGTCCGGCCACCGCAGCGATTGTGGTTGCCGAAGCTCTGTCAGCCTTCCTCCCATCGGCCAGGGCAGACAGTCCGACCCCAATGGCCACGGTGAGGGCCACCAACAGGAGGGGTCCGGCCACCCGGACCACGGGAGCTAGAGGTCCGCCGGCCTGTCCCACAGCGATGGTGGCCAGAGGAACCCCGCCGAACGGCACAGTCCACCGGACGAGTTCGGCCAGGGTCACCGTGCCGACTAGACCCAGGCGTCGCCATCGACCGGACGGTACGAGAGCGGCAGCCAGGCCTATCCACAGTCCGTGGAGCAGGGAGGCGATGACCCAGCCGGGTGGTGTCAGGTCGACCATCCAGAGCGTGGAGGGAAGAGCCCAGACCAGGCCGGCCACCAGACCCCGGCCGAAGCGCTGGCCCGCTGGCCGGTTAGCCAGCGACCGGTCGAGGAGGGCAATCCCGCAGTAGGCGGCTGGCCACCAACCCCACGGCGGAACCGATGAGGCGATCAGCAATCCGGCGAGCGGGGCGAGAGCCGAGGAACGTAGCCGGGGGTGGATTATGAAGGCCATGGGAAGCGGATCCGGCAGGCCGGGCCTGTCAGCGGGCAGACACCCCAAGACGCAGAATGCCGTCGATCGCCCCTACGCCCCGAATGTTCACCTTGCCGACTTCTCGAACGTGGATCCAAGCGGGGAGGTCGTCTTGCTCACAACTGGCCAGGATCTCTCCTGGTTGGGCCACGGTGCAGAGCTTGGCGGCCAGATTCACCGGCTCGCCGATGTAGTCATCCCCCTCAAACAGCAGGGCTGGACCAGTGGCCATACCGATCCGCAGATCCAGTTCAGCGACGTCCCCGAAGTGGTCGATCATGTGACCTCCCCAGGCGATACTGGGGGTGGGTTCCGTGCCGACCAACATGACGCCGTCTCCCAACCACTTAGACACTCTGACGCCCCGCTTGGCAGCTACGTCGCGGGACACGGCACGGAACTCTTCGAGAAGGGAGACGGCAGCGTGGGGTCCGTTCTCCCGGGTGTAGTGGGTGAAGCCGGTCAGGTCGGCGAAGCAGAACGTGCGGACGACCGACAGGTGGGCGGTGTCCGGCAGGTCGTCGGGATGCTCGGAACCGCTGCCCTGTCGGGCTTCGGACCACTCGCGTGCGGGGGTTGTCTCGGGGGCCACGACCCCATCGAACCACGTCGAGCAGGAGAACGAGCGGTTGGTTCGGAGTTTTCCCCGACGTTGCGAGAGGACGGTCAGGTGCGGTGGGTAGCGGCGGCGGTTGCTGCCTCGGTTCCCGAACGGATACAGGCCGGGATGCCCACGCCGTAGCGGACTGCCCCGGCCAACACCACCCCGGGTGCTCGATCAGACAGGTCGCGGTCCACTTCGGCTATCCGCTTAGCGTGCCCGATCGGGAACTGAACCAAAGATCGGGGCCATCGAGAAACCCGGAGGGCAGACGGTCGGGCATCAGCGTCCAGCGTGGTCGCCAAGTCGGCTAGAAGGGCCTCGCTCAGCGACCGGTCGTCCAGATCGGCGGGCCGATCATCATCGACCCGGCCGCACGAGACCCGCAGGACTGTGTGGTTCCCGTCATCCAAGTGGGACCACTTGCGGTCGGCAAAAGAGCAGGCGGTCATCAAGAGGCCCTCTGAACGACCAACCAGGAACCCGCTCCGGTCCTCGGGCGTTACTAGGTCGGCCCGCCGAAAGGCCACGGTGGCCAGCACCACCGAGGCGTGTACGAACTCGGCCAGGGTCCCAGCACCGTCGGGGGCCACCGGAGCCAACAGAGCAGCCGCCGCGTGGGCTGGAGTGGCCACCACCACGGCATCGGCGACTACAGCCCCGCTATCGGCCGTGCCGACCGCCCAGCCGTCGGGGACCCGGTTGAGGGACACCACCGGTGTATTTCGGCGGACCCGGGCCCCGAGGCGTCCGGCTAGGGCTGCAACTAGCCGTTCCATCCCATCCCGGGGAGCGTTGAACACGGGAGCCGCCGGATCGACTGACCGTTGGGTAGCCCGCAGTGAACCCAGCAGGCCGTCACCAGACCGGGCGGCAGCTAGTAGTTGAGGCGCCATGGTCGTACAGCTGAGGTCGTCGGCTCGTCCAGCGTTCACCCCGCCTAGGAGCGGGTCCACCAGTCGTTCGTGGACGGCGTCGCCCACGCAGGCACGAACCACGGCACCCACGCTGAGGTCACCGTCTCCGAGTGAGACGTCGGGATGACCGGCACCGGCCAATCGGTTTAAGTCAGCTGCGGCCAGGATTCCTGGGGCCACAGTCGACGGATCCAACGGAAGGCCGAGCACGTTGGGTGCCGGGAGGGGTCGTAGGACACCATCCAACCATAGGGAGGCCCGCCGGGCACTGGGGGCCACCAGCTCTTCGCCCAGACCCAGCTCAGCGCACAGGTCGGCCGCCCACGGCACCCGGACCAGGAAGGCATCAGCTCCCTCGTCGACCTCTAGACCGGTCCCCTCCAGAGGGCTAGTGGCCAAGGCACCGCCTACCCGTGGGCCAGCTTCCAGCACGGTGACAGTCAGCTCAGGGTGGTCGACAACTAGACGGTAGGCAGCAGTCAGGCCAGAGATACCGGCACCCACTACGACGACCCGGGAACCGACCACCGGTCAACTGCCGTTCGGGTGGGCGTGGACCTGTTCTACGACCCGTTCTAGGATCGCCGGGTCGGTCTCCGGAAGCACCCCGTGGCCCAGGTTGAACACGTGGCCCGGATGTCCGCCGTTGCGGCGCAGGATGTCGGCCACCTCGGCCTCTACCACCTCAGCCGGCCCCAGGCACACCGCCGGGTCCAGGTTGCCCTGAAGGACAGCGTTGGGACCGAGCCGGCGGCGGGCCTCGTCCAGGGGTACCCGCCAGTCCACCCCGATCACGTCAGCTCCAGCGGTGGCCATGAGCGGGAGGATCTCCCCGGTACCGACCCCGAAGTGGATACGGGGTACATCCAGGTCTGCGAGCCCTTCGAAGATCCGGCGGCTGAATGGCAACACGTAGCGTTCGTAGGTCTGCGGACTCAGGGCCCCGGCCCAACTGTCGAAGAGCTGTATGGCCGATGCGCCGTTGGCCACTTGAGACCTCAGCGAGGCAAGGGCCATGTCGACCAACCGGTCCAGGAGGGCGTGCCAAAGCCCGGGATCACCTAGCATCAGGGCCTTAGTGCGGCCGTATGTCCGAGATGGTTTCCCCTCGATGAGGTACGAGGCCACGGTGAATGGCGCACCGGCGAAGCCGATCAGTGGAACCGACCCGTCGGCCACCACCCGACGGACCGTCTCCAGTACGTGGGGGGTGTCCTCCTCGGGCTCCAAGGGTCGCAGGCGCTGGAGGTCGGCGGTGTTCTCGAAGGGTCGGTCGACGACCGGTCCGATTCCCGGGTGGACCTCCACGCCAAAGCCCACGGCGTGGGCTGGAACTACGATGTCAGAGTAGAGAATGGCGGCGTCAACCCCGTAGCGACGGACCGGCTGGAGAGTGATCTCGGCCGCCAGATTGGCGTCGGCGATGGCGTCCAGGATGCTCCCCGTTCCCCGGACAGCCCGGTACTCGGGAAGTGACCTTCCGGCTTGGCGCATGAACCACACCGGTGTCCGGTGGTGAGGTTCGGCCCGACAGGCGGCGAGGAACGGCGAATCGGCGTGCTGCTGACTCATGGGGCGACGCTATCCAGCAGCCGTCGGGCGGCCGCCGCCTCAGGTAGAGCGAGGCGGGCCAGAGTCGAGATCCGGGCCGCCTCGCACACCTCGGCCAGCCCGACGTCGGCCCGGTCATCTATCGGGCGTCGGGCTAGGTCAGTAGCCGTGGGCTCCAGGACCAGGACAGCCGCCCCCCGTTTCTTCACCGCCTCCACTTCTCGTCGCAGGGTCCGGCCGTGCCAGGTCCGGGCCAGCGAGCCAGTACCGCCCGCCGGCCCAGCTACTCCGCCTACCGTCTTGGACGAAGCCACCACGACCACGTCCAGGGCCAGAGCGGCAACTAGGTCGGCGTTGGTGGTGGAGTGCACCCCACCGTCGACCAAACGTCGGCCGTCGACTTCCACCGGGACGAACCACCCGGGGACAGCAGAGGATGCCTGGACGGCGGAGCCGATGTCGATGTCGATATCGTCCCGACCGAGTACCACCCGGCGGCCTGAGTCCAGGTCCACAGCACAGATCCAAGTTGGGTGGTCGGGCCAGCGGGCGTAGTGCATCTCGCGCATTCGGGCAGCCAGGGAGGAACCATCGTGGGTGCCGACGGGGAGCAACCCGGCTAGGGGAACTACCGGCCGGGGCCGTCCGGTGGAGAGCAACTCGCGGACAACCAGCATCGGGTTGGCCGGAACCCGTCGGGCCGGTTGATCGGAGGGGTTCCTGAGGTTTAGCGGGGTCGTCACCCGGTCGATCAGGGCCTGCCCCTCGGCGGACAGCGGGGTGCGAGAATAGTAGAAGCAGTGATCGGCCGCCGAAAGCCCGGCCCGGAGACTGACCGCCGTAGAGGCCCCGGCCGAGGTCCCGACGACGACGTCGGCCGTTCTGGGATCCCAGCCTGTGGCCTCAGCGAGCGCGGCGAGGGTTCCAGCATGATGGGCGGCGGCATGGAGGCCACCGGCCCCGAGGACGAGCCCGATCGTGGTCACGGGGCCATCGTCGCATGTCGGGCGCGAATTCCCGACTCCGCGGTGGGGTGGCGCCTCTTCAGATCTCCAAGGTCAGGTGCCCTCCACCCGATAGGATCGATCCTCGGCCGATTTCGGGCTTCAGCCCCGAAGCAGCCAAAAGGCACGGTCCACCGTCCTCCACAGGCTCGCTGATGACCACCGAACACCCCGAGATGGATGCCGAACAGGCCTACGTCGACCACGCCTATGCGTGTCTCGAGTCCGCCCGCGACCGGGCCCTGGAGTTGACCGCCATGGTCGAGGTGGGCCAAGGGGGCACCAACCAGGCCCGTTTCGAGCGTGAGGCCATCTGGGATTCGGTAGCCGCTCGTCTGGGGCGGTTGGACACGGGGGATGCCGCGCTGGTTTTCGGTCGTATCGACCAGGAGGTCGAGGTCGGCGGAGGCCGCTTCTACATCGGTCGGGTCGGAGTCTGGGACGTCGACCAGGATCCGGTAGTCGTGGACTGGCGGGCCCCAGTCGCTGAGGCCTTCTACCGGGCCACCGGTCCAGTACCTATGGGCCTAGAGCGGCGCCGGCATCTGGTCAGCCGCGGTCGGGTCGTGGTCGGCATCGAGGACGAATTGTTCGGCGACCCGGAGAGGTTCCGGGACGGTGACGGAAGCCGCCTGAAGGGAGAGGGAGCCCTGATCGCCGCCCTCGAAACAGCCCGCACTGGTCGGCTGGGCGACATCATCGGAACGATCCAAGCTGAGCAGGACGACATTATCCGGGCGCCGTTGTCCGGCGTCCATGCCGTGCAGGGCGGACCGGGAACCGGAAAGACCGTGGTGGCTTTGCACCGGGCCGCCTACCTCCTGTACACCCACCGGTTCCCGCTAGAGGGACAAGGCGTCCTGGTGGTCGGACCCAACAGGCTCTTTCTGGCCTACATCGAGCAGGTACTGCCGTCCCTCGGGGAGGCCGGGGTCCAGATGGCCACCCTCGGGGACATAGTGGGAGGAGTTCGGGTAGACGACCGTCGGGAGCAAGCAGAGGTGGGGCGCCTCAAGGGCGACCTACGCATGGTGCGGTTCGTTTCCCGGGCCGTCCGGACCCGCCAGCGGGCGCTGCGGACCGACCTTCGCATCGGCTACGGCCTGCAGTGGCTGGTCCTCCCGGCGGAGGAGTCCCAGCGAATCGTCGACCAGGCCCGGCGCCGGTACCGGACCCACAACGCGGCTCGGAAGTTCGTAGAGGCCGAGTTCTACGAGGCCCTGGTGGCCAGCGGTAGGGGCGATCTAGACCCCAAAGCCGTACGCGAGCGCCTGCGAGGTGAGTTGTCGGTCCGCGAAGCCCTGGAGTGGATGTGGCCAGTGCTGACACCAGCCCGATTGCTTAACGACCTATTCGGATCCCGGGCCCTGATCCGGACCGCTGACCCGTCGCTCACCACCGAGCAGGTTGACGCCCTTTACCGAGAGCGGGTGAGTCAGCCCGACGACCTCCTGTGGACAGCATCCGACGCTCCGCTATTAGACGAGGCTCGGGCCGTCCTCGGAGCCCGTCCGGGGCGCAGCGAGGAGGACACCGTACGAACCTACGGACACATCGTGGTCGACGAGGTCCAGGACCTGTCCCCGATGGATCTCCGAATGCTGGACCGCCGGTCCCTGAACGGCTCGATGACTGTGGTGGGCGACATCGCTCAGGCCACGGGCGCTTGGGCCCACAACGACTGGGAGGAGATCCTGCGTCACTTGCCAGATCGACACCCGCCCGTGCGCCATGAACTGACCGTGGGTTACCGGATTCCCGGACCGTTGATGGACGTGGCGGCCCGGGTCCTGACTGTTGCCGCACCGGACCTGGCCCCACCCCGGTCAGTTCGTGGTGACGGCGACCCCCCACGGTTCGTAGCCCTAACTGGCGAACAGGCTGAGAAGCTGGACGGGCTGGCCGAGGTGGTCCGCAGCGAGCTAGAGGCGGTGGGCACCGGAAATCTGGCCATCGTCACGACCGACTCCCAGGCTGCCGACGTCGAGGATGCCCTAGAACGGTTCGGAATCGCCTACGGCCGTCCGACCCGTCAGGGCCTGGACGCCCAGGTGGCAGTCGTCCCCGTTGGCTTGGTCAAGGGCTTGGAAGTCGACGGTGCCGTGGTTGTGGAACCGGCCCGTATGGTGCGAGAACACGCCCAGGGCATGCGGGCCCTTTACGTCGCCCTGACCCGGGCCACCAGACGGGTGGCCATCATTCATACTGAGCCATTACCCCGAGTCTTGGAATAACCGGACTCCACCGAAGGGTGGAGACAGATCCGTTCTCAAGAGGCGGGGCTGTTATTCGTGGGAGATGGCGTCCAGCACGTTCAACCTTGAGGCACGTCTGGCCGGCAGGATGGCGGCGAGCATCCCGAACAGGCCGGACACCAGCAGGTAGTTAAACAAGCTTGTATAGGGGATCGAGACAATGTCGACGAACGTCTCGGGCAGGGCAGCGATTGCTGCTAAGCCAAAGAGGACACCCATGGCCACGCCGAGCAGGCCACCGAAGAGGGCGATGATGACGGCTTCCCAGCGGATCATTCGGCGGAGTTGTCGGCGGGTCATACCGATGGCCCGTAAGAGGCCAAGTTCTCGCGTCCTCTCATAGACCGACAAGGCCATCGTGTTGGTGATGCCCAACACGGCAATCATTAGCGACAGTCCAAGGAACACCTGAATTATCGACAGCAACTGGTCGAGTTGCTTCTCTTGCGAATCGCGGAATTCGGATCGATTCTCTACAACGACCTGTGGGTAGGCGTCGGTGTAGACCTCGATAGCAGTTCGAGAGGCGTCGTTGTCAGCGCCGACTGGGAACAGCACCGAAATCCAGCCAAGTGGCGCAGTCGGAAGGTACGAGTCAAAGACCGAGACGTCGACTACCCAGTTCCCCAGAAGGGTCGAGTCTTCAAAGATTGCTGCCACGGTCAACTCGATAGTCCGATTACCTGGGAATTTGGCTGCAACTGGATCACCGATGGTGAGCCCCAGGTCAGCTGCCGGGTCGACGTGGACCAGGACCCCATTGGTCCCGGCGTGGAACTCGGAGCCCTCGATCACCTGCAGGTTCATGTGATCGTCGAGGACTGCGAGGTCGGCGGCCACCACGTCCTTGAAGCTGTCGCCGATGTTTACTCCACCCAAAGTCCAGCGCATTGTCATTGCTGACTTGACGAGGTCGGGTCTTTGAAAAGCTAGCTGCTGTAGGTCGGCCCCGAGTTCAGTGGAGAAGCCGGCCTGTGGGTTGAACGCGTCCCCATATACGAAGAGATCCGCCTCGACACTCTGATCCATAGTGCTGAGAAAGGTCGTTTTCACAGAGTCGCTTACCACTGCGGCGAGGCTTACCAGGGCGAGTCCGATGGTCAGGGCTGCGGCGGTTGCCGCGGTGCGGCGCGGCGAGCGGCGAGCGTTGTCGGTCGCTAGTCGGCCTGGTATTCGGTACACCTTGCGGACGGGCCACCCGAGCACGGCCGCAACCTGCCCAGTTATCGCAGGGCTAAGCAGATATACGCCTATGAACGCAGCGAGAGCGCCTCCTCCAATCGCGACCAGGATCAAGCGGGTGGACATTTCGACGGTCATCCCCGCGGCGAGGGCGCCAATACCGGCGACTGCCACTGCGCCACCTACCACAAGGCGCCGTCGCAGCCCCGTCGGGGTAAGTCGAAGGTCGTCTCGTAGGGCAGCGACCGGCGGAATCTTCCGAACGCGTCGTGATGGTCCGATCGCAGATAAGAGAGTGGCGCCTACCCCGACCACCGATGCCACAACGATGGTCCGGGGTCGGATCGGGATCGAGCCGGGCAAATCTCCGAAGCCGATCTTGACAAGCACCCAACGGAGAAGAGCGGCCAGTAGGTAGCCGGCTAGTAGACCGAGTGCGCTTGCGACCACACCTATTACAACTGCCTCCAGCCTTACTGATCGGCTGATCTGCCGGCCGGTGGCTCCCAGCGCTCGGAGCAGGGCCAGTTCGCGAACTCGCTGCCCGATCACGATCGAGAACGTGTTGTTGATGATGAAGGCACTAACCACTACGGCGATAACTGAGAAACCCAGAAGGACCGAGGAGATGATGTTCAGAAATTGGTCGAAGTCACTCTGGTCCTCGGCGATCTTGGTGGCTGCTGTCACCACCTCTAACTCGACCTCTGCGAAAATCGCTAGCTGGTTCTGTTGGTCCTCTGGAAGGGTTGAGAGAAAGGCTCGGAATTCGGCTGTCGCCATGTCGAGGCGATCCCGGATTGCGGTCATTACCGCAACCTCGTCCGTATCGTCCGCCAGGGCGATGGCGATCTCGTCGTAGACGCCAACCTTGTTGGCGACCTCCTGGGCAGTCTCTTCGTCGAACGCGCTGATGTTGGCGCCGATGTTCTTGTTTTCGTCCGGGTCGCCGAAGTTGGCCGTTCCCACGAGGACAAATTGGCGGTTACCGATAGGTGCACTGACCGTGTACGTCTCGCCAATGGTGAACCCGTATTCGTCGGCCGTCATGGTGTCGAGGACAAACTCGCCGACGACGTTTGGGTCCGATATCGATCCGGTACGTAATGGGGCCCGACCGTCTGCAATGAAGAGTTGGCTTAGGTCCTCCAATGCGTTCCCGTAGTCGGCCCCGTCCGGTACTCCGTAGTTGAAGCCGAACTGCGGCGCTCCGCCGTTGGTGCCGATTGCCGCGAGTTCGCCGTTGTCGTCGGTGTACAGGGGGACCACATTCCAGCCCACTACCGACGGTCCCACGGACCGAATCCCGGGGACGTCCTGTATGAACCCAAGGACCTCCTCCGGTACGGGGAGCCGGTTGATTCGGTCGGCCCCTTCATCGATTGATGCCCGGACGACCAGGTCCAACTCGCCACTGATGTCGGTAGCGAGCTCGTCAAAAGTGTCTCGGAGTCGGTCTGTGAGGAAGAACGACGTTGACAGGAATGCGACACCCAACACCACGGCCAGGGTCGTGAGGGCAAACCGCAGCTTGCGGCGCGTGATGTTCCGGAAAGTAAGTCGGAACACTTGGTCAGCCGCCGATGGCCTTGATTCGATCGAGAATACGGTCGGCGTCAGGGTTGGTCATCTCGTCGACGATCTGTCCATCAGCCAAAAACAGCACCCGATCGGCCATCGCCGCTGCTCCGGCATCATGAGTGACGACCACGAGCGTTTGGCCAAGGTCGTCTACGGCACCCCGTAGAAAGTCGAGAATTTCGCCACCAGTTACCGAATCGAGATTGCCGGTCGGTTCGTCGGCAAAGATAATTTCCGGCCTGCTCACCAGCGCCCGAGCTACGGCGACCCGTTGCTGCTGTCCCCCCGACAACTCGTCTGGCCGGTGTCGAAGACGGTCTTGAAGGCCAACCGTCTCGATGACGTTGACCACCCACGAGGCATCAGGCTTCCGACCTGCCAGGTCCAAGGGCAACGTGAGGTTCTCTTCAGCAGTCAGAGTGGGGATGAGGTTGAACGCCTGAAAGACGAACCCAACCTTGTCACGCCGCAAGAGGGTGAGATCGCGCTCGGAGAGGCTGCCGAGTTCCACATCGCCGATATGGACCGTGCCCGACGTCAGGTCGTCGAGACCCGCGGAACAGTGCATGAGGGTGGACTTGCCGGAGCCCGACGGCCCCATGATGGCGGTAAACCTTCCCCGTTCGAATTCGACATCTACACCGTCCAGGGCACGAACTTCGGTATCCCCGGTTCCGTAGATCTTTGAGCCGCCCGACATGCGGGCTGCTGACACGATGGTCTGACTTGTCATGGGTTGGACCCTAGGGTCAGATCCGTGGCAAGGACTTGTTGTGTGGCGTGGCAGGGACCGTGAATTCTGTCACCGGTCCGGGTATCCGCCCTGCTACATCCGACGACCTGGTCCGCCTGGTCGAGTTGAACAACGCCGCTGTTCCGGCTGTCAACTACCTCACTCTGGACGAGATGGCTCGGTTCCTTCGGGTAGCACACCGATTCCTAGTAGCAGAGGTTCCCGAAGACGGCACCGTAGCGGCCTTCCTTGTCGGTCTAGATGGTCCCGAGTGTTTCTACGACAGCCTCAACTACGAGTACTTCTGTGATCGCTATGACCGATTCCTCTACGTCGACCGGATAGTCGTTGATCCAGTGGCCTGGGGGCGGGGTCTAGCCCAAGGCTTTTATCGAGCTTTCGTTACCTCTGCAGTTGGACACACTCACCTATGTGCTGAGGTCAACACGGTGCCGCGCAACGAGCGGTCGCTGGACTTTCACCAACGGTTCGGCTTCAAGGCCATTGGGGAGCGATCTGACGAAGGGACAGGCAAGTCCGTCCGAATGTTTGCCCTGGAGATTTCAGGAGACGGTTAGTCGCGGACCACGATGGTGCCGGCGGGCCGACTCCCCCTCGACCCACAGGACCAGCACGGCTCGTTGGGGTCGCCCCGCCAAGCCACCTCGCAGCGTGAGCAAACCAGACCAACCCAGTGGGCCGGCTCAACGGGGGCTATCGGGGCCGAGGACCGAAACGGTGGGACGCCACGTAGCGGATGGTCGAGAGACGGATCGCCCATGCTTTGCTCCGGGGACCGGGACAACGGCCGGGGTGCCATGCGCGGCACCGTAGCGAAGGTCCGCGCGCCACTGGGTGACCCCGGCTCCGCGGCCCGTAGCCTGCCTGCGGCGACCACACGGTGCCTGTGCACCACCCACCCGATCCGGGTCGCCGAGGAGATCCCGATGTCGGACCTGATCCCGAACCCCGACGGCTCCAGTGAGCGCCGTATCTCTTTCCCGGCAGCCCCGCCCATGGTCATCGACCCGGCGAAGGCTTACACGGCGGAGATGGTCACCTCTATGGGGAGCATGACCATTGGCCTGGACCCCCTGGCCGCCCCAAAGACTGTCAACAACTTCGTATATCTGGCCCGCTGGCATTACTACGACGGTCTGGTATTCCACCGGGTGATCAACGGTTTCGTGATCCAGGGAGGCTGTCCGGAGGGGTCGGGTCGGGGCGGTCCCGGCTACCGTTTCGCTGATGAGTTGCCGAAGCCCGGCCGGTATGAGATCGGTTCGTTGGTCATGGCCAACGCCGGGCCGGACACCAACGGTAGCCAGTTCTTCGTGGTCACCGGCTCCAGCGGGGTGGGCCTGCCGCCGGCCTACGCGCTGTTCGGCAAGGTCATCAAGGGCGTCGAGGTAGCTACGGCCATCCAGGAGGTCCGGACGGGACCCGGCGATCGCCCGGTGGAAGATGTGGTCATCGAGTCGGTCACCGTGACCGAGTCGGACTGACGCGAGTCGTTCGAGAGACGGGAACTAGGAGGAGCGATGAGTATCAAGCGTGTCGGAGTGGTGGGCGGTGGGCAGATGGGTGGGGGCGTGGCCGAGTTAACAGCCAAGGCCGGCCTACGCACCGTGGTCCGCGAAGTGAGCCCGGAGGTTGCCGAGCGGAGTCGAGCCGGAATCCAGAAGTCCCTGGACCGTGCCCTGGAGCGCGGCAAGCTCGACGAAGCGGCCCACGAAGCGGCCCTAGGCAACCTGTCTTTCACCACCGAGATCGGAGATCTGGGCGACTGCGATCTGGTCGTTGAGGCGGTTGTCGAGTCGTTCGACCTCAAGGCCGAGATCTTCCAGGCCCTCGACGAGGTTGTGGTCTCACCAGACGCTGTTCTGGCCACCAACACCTCGTCCATCCCGATCATCGATATCGCCATGGCCACAGGCCGTCCGGAGCGGGTCATCGGGATGCACTTCTTCAACCCTGCTCCCGTGATGAAGCTGGTTGAGGTGATCCCATCGGTTCGCACCGACCCCGCCGTGACCGACCTGATTACTGCGTTCGCCACCGATGTTCTGGACAAGGTGGTGGTGGCGGCCAAGGATCGTGCGGGCTTCGTGGTCAACATGCTGCTGGTTCCCTACCTAAACGCCGCTATGCGGATGTACGCCGACGGCCACGCCACGGCCGCCGACATCGACAACGGTATGAAACTGGGTGCTGCCCACCCGATGGGCCCGCTTGAACTCAGCGACATGATCGGGCTGGACACCATGATGCTGGTCGCCGAGACACTGTTCGCAGAGTACGGCGACGACTTTTACCAGCCGCCCCCGTTGCTGCGTCGCATGGTGGCCGCCGGCCACCTGGGCCGCAAGACGGGCCGGGGCTTTTACGACTACGGCTGACCCCTCGCCGAGCCCTCGGAGCCACGAACGCTGACTGATCTTCGGCTGCTTCCCGGTAAGGGGTCCGCCATCCCGGTGGCCAGGATGGCGGCACCGATGCCGGCGCCCGCCGCCACCAGGTGCAGGGCCAAAAAGCGTCCGCCGCTCACAGCGTCCCCCATCAGAGCGGCCAACACGGTGATTCCAACTGCGGCGCCGATTTGCTGGAGCATGTTCATGGACCCACCGGCGACACCTAGGTCGTCATCGCCGGCCGCCGAGGTCACAGCATTGGCGATCGTCGGCCTGAAGTAGCCGCTGCCTGCACCGGACAGCATCGCGCCGGCTAGGAAGACCGGAAGCCAGCGTTGGTAGGCGCCGATTCCAGCCACCACCATGGCTAGAGCGAATACCAACATCCCGGTGACTGCCACCCGCCGGGCACCATGACGGGGGTCGTGGTGGCTTCCCAACCTGGCAAAAAAGGCGAAGGACAGTGGTCGGGGCAACATCACCAGCCCAATAGCCGTGGGTTGGAAGCCCCATCGCCGCTCCAACAAGAAAGGGGCCATGACCATGGCGCCCATGTAACCGGCTTGGAGGACGGCCTGGGCGACCATGGGACGAATGAATGCCCGGTGGTGGAGTAGAGCCGGTGGGAGTAGTGGGGCTGATGATCGGGCCTCAATTCGGGTGAAGGCGGCCAGGCCGACCGAGGCCACCACAGCAGCTACCAAGACCACCGGGTGGGTCCACCCCCAGGAGATTCCCCGGTTGAAGGACAGGAGCAGGCCACCCACCCCAAGACCGAGGGTTACCGCACCGGGGAGGTCGAACCGGATGCCGGTCCGCCGGGGCGTTTCCGGAACGATGAACAGGGCGCCTACCAGAGCGATGAGAACCGTTGTGCCCTGAACAACGAAGAGGGCCCGCCACCCGATCCACTCGATGAGTGGACCACCGGTTACTACACCGAGAGCCGGCGAGAGGGCTACCACGACAGCCCAGATGCCAAGGGCGCGGGTCCGTTCCTGTCGCGGGAAGGTGGACAGAATCATGGCCATAGCGGACGGCCCTGCTGCTGCCTTAGCGGTCTGGGCGATGGTCCGCAGCACGATCAGCGAGGTGGTATTCCAGGCTAGGGCGGTGGCAAAGGCCAGTAGCGCGCCCAGGGCGAAACTGATCAGATAGGTGCGCCGGTGGCCGTAGAGGTCGCCGACCTTGCCCACGATCGGTGTCACGACGGCGAAAGCCAGCAGGGGGGCGGCCAAGACCCACGCGATGGTGTCGTCTTGTGCACCCAGGTCGTTGGCGATTCGAGGGAGCGATGCTGACAGTACGGTCACCGGATAACTACCGGCAGCCGTTCCAAACAGGGCAGTGACGAGGACCAGTCTCCGGTAGTTGCTGCGCTGTCGGATGAGTGCCCGCCGGGCTCCCCAGGCCGTGACTGGCTCGTCGGGGTCAGCGGCGACGGTTCCCGCGTCGTCGTCAACCGGTTTGTTCATCCGTCCGGACCCTAGGGGCCTCCCCTTCGGGCTCCCTCAGCGGCGAACAGTACGGTCCGGCCCATGGCGGACGGATCTCCGAGTCGACCAATCGGAATTGTGGTCAATCCGCGCTCGGGGACCGATGTTCGCCGGGCCGTAGCCGCGGCGGGCACCGTCACCGTGGAGGACAAGGCCAACGTGGTCCGTCGGGTTGTCCGCGGCGCCCGAGAGGCTGGAGCCAGTCGGTTCGTGGTCCACCACGATCCGCACCGGATCGTACGGCGGGCTACCGAGACCATGCGCGACGTCGATCTGTCGTGGCTGGATCTGGATCTGACCTTCACCGAGGAGGACACGGTGGCTGCTGTACGGGCCATGCGGGAGGCTGGATGCGCCGTGGTGGTGGTCCTGGGCGGGGACGGCACCAACCGGGCGGCAGCTCGCGGTTGGACCGACCTGCCCGTGATCCCGCTGTCGACCGGCACCAACAACGCTTTCGCCCTGCTTGTCGAACCGACGGTGGCCGGGGCGGCGGCCGGCCACCTAGCCACAGGGTGGTGCGCGGTGGCTGACGTGGCCCGGCCGGCCACCGTGATCTGGGTCACGTCGGTAGGGGCCGGCAGGCCGGAGGATTTGGCCCTCGTTGACGCTGTGGCTGTCGACGATCCATACGTCGGATCGTTCGAGTTGTTTGATCCGTCGACAGTTCGGTTCGCCGTACTGGCCCGGTCGGATCCAACCGCCGTGGGGTTTGCTGGGGTGGGGGGTTTAGTCGAGCCCCTTGAGCCTGGATGCGCAGATGGGCTACTTCTCCGGTTCGGTCCAGCTGATCAGTGTGACCGGGTGGTCCGTGGGCCGACGGCCCCGGGACATTACGACGACTTGGGCCTCGTTGAGGTCCGGCGACTGGCCCCCGGAGAGGGTGTGGAGGTGGCCGGCCCGCTGCTCCTGGCTTTCGATGGTGAGCGGAAGCGTCGCCTAGTCGACGGCGAGCGGGTCGTCTTATCGGTCCGAGCTGACGGCCCTTGGGTGGTCGACGTGGGCACCGTTATGGCTCTCGCTTCGGCCGGTGGCACCTACCTCCGTTGAGACCGGCGGTCAGGCGACGGACCAGTCGGCCAGTAGGGCGGGAAGGTCGGCTAGGCGGTCCAGGACCGGGAACCGGACAGCGGCCACGGCCTTCGGGTCGGGTTCCTCCAGGATCCACGTTGTTGTGTGGGGGACATGGACCGCCCTCCCACCGATTCCCAGGACGGGAAGCACGTCAGACCGGATCGAATTGCCGACCATCACGAAGTCCGAGGGCTGAATACCGAGGCGGTCGAGGACGCTGGCGTAGGTGGCCTCATCCTTCTCGGCCACTACCTCGACCCGCCAGAACCGGTTGGCCAGGCCGCTCCGAGCCACTTTGGTCATCTGGTCGTTTAGGTCCCCCTTGGTGATGACGAGCAGGCGGTGAGTACGTGAGAGGGCGTCGACGGTGTCGGCGACTCCATCCAGTAACTCGATTGGGTGATCCAGAAGCTCATGGCCCCAGGCCACGATGTCGCCGATCTGGTTGGCGTTGATATCCCCGTCACTGAGGTGGACCGCGGTGACGATCATGGACAATACGAAACCCTTTACCCCGTAACCGTGGCGGGCAATGTTCTTTCGTTCGGTGGCCAGCAGGGCGGCGTCGGTGGCCTCTTCGTCCGACCACGGGGCCATCAGGTCTCGGAACCGGGCCTCCACCTCGTGGAAACGGGCTTCGCTCTCCCAGAGAGTGTCGTCGGCGTCCAGTCCGAGGACGGAGAGCGAGTCAGATCTGGACACACCCCGAGCCTACGGTCCGGTATCCGTCGCGTTGGGGTGTCCCCGTCCGGTCCCTACCCCGGGAGTACCGTTTCAGCCCATGCGGGACCTGTGCATGCGGTCGGCCTGCCTTGGCACGGCCGATGCCCTTGTCGTGATGGATGTCCGAGACCTGACCTTCGCCGTCTGCGACCTCGACGAGGTGGACGGACCCGGGTCGGTGGTGCTGTGCGAGATGCATCTGGACCGGCTCCGGGCGCCAAACGGATGGACCTTGGTCGACGTCCGTACCCGAGGCAACCTGATACCGCTGCCCGAGCGCCCCAGGGATTCCGAGGAGTCGGACGACCAGACACTGCGGCCGGTGGCCGACGTGGAGCCGATCCGCCCAGTGGCTGCTGCTGTGCATCCGCTTGAGTCAGCGCGCGACGCCGAGACCCGACCCGAGCCCTCCCCAGCCCCGGAGGCCGCTGAGACACCGTTGCTGGCCCGGGCCTTCCTAGGCGTCGACCGGCACCCCGCTGCAACCGACGACCGGTCGGAACTGAAGGACGATCCGTTCGAGGACCACCAGTGGGACCAACGGGACCAATCCGAGGATCAGAGCGACGGTCAGCTCACCTTCGGGGGCGAGCCGGTCGCCTGAATGTTGGCCGTCGTCGTCTGACGATGTCCGCCCTCCGGGCTGTTGCGCCCATAACCCTCTTCATCCTTCTAGTCGCCTGTGGAGGACCGTCGGGGGAGACGGTCGGGGATCTGTTCGCCGGGTCGTCGACCACGTCGGTTGTCGTGACGTTGACTACGGAATCGGTGCAGGGCGCCGAAGTCGCCACGACCGGAGTCATCCCATCTAAGTCCGACGGGTTGGCCTCGACCATGCCCTCGGCTACAACCATGCCCTCGGCTACAACCATGCCCTCGGCTACAACCATGCCCTCGGCTACAACCATGCCCTCGGCTAC
>PBDJ01000024.1 GCA_002717365.1 Acidimicrobiaceae bacterium
CGGGTAGGCCCTCGGCGTCCATCCACTGCCCGAGACGGTCGGGGTCGACCAGGCCTCGGGTTCGATCACCGTCCCCGGGCAGGTCAGCCTCATCAAGCATCTGAACCGGCCGGCCTGCTGGTGGGGTAGGGAGGAGTTGAGAGCACGTCTGGTTCACCAGTAGTTACCGCCACCACGTCCCGGTGGTCGCCGTCGGTGACGCTCAACACCATGCCGGTCACCAAGGTGAGGTCCTGTCCCCTTTGGGCGTCGATTATTGGCGTTTCGTATCCCATGCCCAGACCGCGCACCAGCCACGGCCCGGTTGACGATCGAGCAAGATCCTCATGGGTGGCGCCATTGCGACAGGCGTCGACCAACGCTGGTGGATGTTCGCGTCGGCCGTCGACGAACCGGCCTCCGACACCACCCTCGTAGAGGTCGACCATCACTCCCAAGTCGACCACCGTTGTGTCGCCCTCGCTGCGGACCACCGGTCTGGAAGACGGGATTGTGGCACCCTGGGCAGCCATTGCAACTAGGGCGGGCGCTATCGGGGTCGGATCATCGGGTCGGTCCAGCACCGCTTCCACCCCGGACCAGGCCACTTGGCAGGCAGACCGGACGAGTTCGATTTCCTCGACCAACTTGACCGTTCGCACTTGGGCCAGCAGGTCATCGCACGGCACGATCTGGGCGTCTGGGGCGAACCGGGCGGCAGCTCGGATGAAGCTGGGTGAGCAGGCATCCACACCGAGGCGGCGAGCGGTGCTCAGGCCCGCTATGGCGGCCATTGAGGAGGCCATGATCTTTGGATTCCACGTGATCGGATAAAGGTCGTCGAACACTACGGATATAGGGACTCCGGCGTCCCAACTGGAAAGCAGGTGAGTTCGCTGTGTCTTGGCCATCAGGACACACCCGGCTCCGAACGGTCGGGTTCCAGACGTCCACAGGCGGGCCATTCCGGTCGAGTAGCCAACGTTGTCCTGCCGACCCAAGACCAGAGCATCCACCTCTCGCTCTGACATGGCCTCCAGGACACGGCGGCGACGGGCCGCAACCAGTTCAGTTGTCATGTCTTGAACGGCAGGTGGCTTGGCCATCCGCCCAACGGTCGCCAACCGGTGTCGGTTATCGCCAAGACCTCCTCGGCTCGGTACCCGCCGATCCCGTCTTCCCACACCACCGGCTCGAGGACCAGCACCATCCCGGGTTCCAACACGAATTGCTCGTCGAATTCTTCGCCTAGGTCAGTACCAACCATTGGCATCTCCGCGCTTTCAACCCCGAGGCCGTGGGCCAGATAGAAGTGGGGCAGCCAGGGAACGCTTCCTCGGTCCGCCCCGATGGCCGCCCGCCCCACTTCGGCCAGGGTGACCCCGGGGCCCATAGTCGCCAGAGAGGCCTCCATCACCGCTGACCAACGCCTGAACAGTCCTTGTTCGGCCGACGACGGGTCCCGCCCGACTACCCAGGTGCGCCCGTAGTCAGACGCGTAGCCCTCCACGCCAATTCCGGTGTCGACCCACACGAGGTCCTCCTCGTTGAACAACGGATCTCCAACCCCGGTAGGGAATGCCACGTGGCCGGTGGAAGTCCTGGGTCCATCCGAAAGGTTCCGGGGCATGGGTTGGAATATCGGGTCGATCAGGACGTCGTCGACTCCAAGTTGACGAACTCGGCTGCTGAACAGCCCTGCTAGCTCCGATCTTCGAACACCGGGAAGGCAGGCAGTCCGGACCTCTTCCATGGCTACCTCGTTGATTCGTTGTGCCCGGTCTATACAGGCCAGCTCATCTTCAGTTTTCAGCAGGCGAGCGGGGCCGAGAACGCGCCCAGCGTCAACCAGATCGAAGCCGTCAAGGAGTCCCGAACGGAGCATCGCCCCCGTGACTTCGTCGACGGCCAGCCGACTGGTGCCACTGGTTCCAGCGACCATGCCGATCGCTTCGACCAAACCTGCAACCGACTCGTCTAGTTCCGGGAACACCGACGGGTGGATCTCCGTGGCAAGGTCGGGCGACGGATGATCGGTGAAGAGGTGGACCGGCCCCTCGTGGCCGATGACAGCCACCGGCCGCTGGTAGACGGCATGGGTCGAGTCAACCGCCGGACCGACATGCCCGGAGGCGTAGGCGACATGGGGGTCATGGAGTAAGACGGTGGCGGCTACGTCCTGGGCGGCCATGTGGTGTCGGAGCCGGGCCAGCCGCTCGCGCCGCATCCTGCCAACGTCGTAGGTCAGATGATCTTCTACCGGCGTCACTCTCCCAGAATGCCTCATTCTGAGCGACGGTGGCACTACCTAGGGTTCGATCCCGTTAGTCAGATCACCCCTGTGGCTCGGAATTCGCCGAGTTCGTCTTGCGTAAGCCCCAGTAATCCATTTAGTACTTCGTCGGTGTGTTGACCTAGTCGCGGTGCGCCGGCTGGGGCGTTCGGTGGTTGACCGGAAATCCTGGGGAATGGTGCCTGCTGTCGGACTGCTCCGATCACCGGATCGTCGACGACCAGGATGTCGCCTCGGGCCGCTACATGCTCGTCTGCCGAGAGGTCTGCCGCGTCATAGGCGGTACCCACGATCACGTCGTGCGCAATGCATAGTCGTTCCACCTCCTCGGCATCACGCTGGGCCACCCAGGCGGCCACAATGGCGTTGATTTCGCTGTTGTTGGCTGCTCGAGCAGACGGGTTGGCGAAGCGCTCATCGTCAACAAGGTCGGGGCGTTCCATGGCCTGGCAGAGGCGGGTGAAGCTGACTTGAGTGGCGCCCACGATGCACACGTAGCGTCCATCTCGGCTGGGGTAGTTGTCGAGTGGCGCGGCGTAGTCGAGGCGGTTGCCTCGGCGTGATCGGACGGTCCCGAGGCGGTCGTAGGCGGCAATGGTCCACTCAAGGATCCGCAGGGCTGAGCCGTAGAGGTAAGCATCGATGACTCCGCCTCGGCCGGTCCCTTTGGCGTCGCGTTCGTAGAGAAGTCCCATGGCCGCCTGAGCTGCAAACAGGGCGGTGAGGTAATCGGTGACCGTTACGCCCGGGCGAACCGGTGGGCGGTCTTCTTCTCCGGTGAGGTGGAGCAGTCCACCGTAGGCCACCCCATTTCGGTCCAGTCCAGGGCGTTTGGACTTCGGCCCGTCCTGACCGAAGACGCTGATACGCACAGTGACGAGGCGCTCATCTAGTCGGCTCGGATCGATGTTCCAGCGTTCCAGTGTCCCGGGGCGGAAGTTCTCACACACGACGTCCGACCGGGCGGCCAGATCGCGGAAGAGCCTTTGGCCCTCTGGATGGGAGAGGTCCAGAGTCACCGACTTGCGACCCCGGCCTTCGACGGCCCAGTAAAGCGAGTGAGGACCGTCGGGCCCGTCGACGAAAGGCCCCAAGTCCCGCAGCGGGTCGCCCTGGCCGGGCTTTTCGACCTTGATCACCTCTGCACCTTGCTCGCCTAGTAGCCCGGCGCAGAATGGAGCCGCGACTCGGGTCCCGAGGTCCAGGACCCGTAGGCCCTCCAGTGGGCGGCGGGTCATACCGGCTTCTGATCGGATTCGGGGTCGCGGTGTTCGGCAAACACCTCGGTCATCGAGGACATTTTCTGGCGGGCCTCCAGGGCATCGAGCGCCGTGGCCGTGCCGTGCATCCAGTGGTGGGCTTGGAAGTGGTAGTCGTAAGCGTTCCGCTGGCCTTGGAGGTCGAGGGTCTTGTTGATCGATCGTTTCACGACTTGTGCGGTTGTCGGCGGAACCCTGGCGATCGTCTCAGCCATCTCACGCACCGTGCCGCTCAGGTCGTCGCGGGGGACAACCCGATTGACCATTCCGAGGCGTTCGGCCTCGACGGCGGTCAGGACTGACGCGGTGAGAAGGAACTCCTTGGCCTTGCGGGCCGGCATCTCCCATGGTTCAACCAGGATCTCCACTGCGGCTCCCGTCATGCGGAGTACTGGGTTCTGGAAGGACGCGTCGTCGCTGGCCACGATCAGGTCGCACATGCAGGCCAGCATCACACCGGCGGCGATACATTTTCCCTGTACTGCGGCGATGGTGGGTTTCCGGAAGTCACGGATGCGCAGACAGCGATCGAAATACATGACCTTCTCGTGCTGGTACTTGCCTTCAGGGGTTTCGCGCATCAGCCGCCACTCGTCGGGTTCGGTATCGCCAACTAGTGCCTTGAGGTCGTGGCCCGAACTGAAGTGTTTACCCCTTCCGGCTAGGACAACCACCCTCACCAGGTCGTCAGCGTCGGCCAGGTCGAAGGCTGCATCAACCTCGTCGATGAGTTGGGTGTTCTGGGCGTTGGCCATCTCGGGTCGGTCAAGGGTGATAGTGGCCACAGGGCCCGTCACCTCGTAGATGATCGCTTCGAACTTTGGCAGGCTTTTGTTTGACAAGGTGGTCTCCTCTCAGCCCCGTCGCTCTCGTGGCAGACCGAGCGTGCGCTCCCCGATGATGGTCCTCTGGATCTCATTTGTGCCAGCGAAGATCGACGCTGCCCGGTAGTAGAGCCAGGATCGCTGCCACCGACCGTCGCCCGGATTGTCGGTCGCGCCCTTCCAAAGGGGGGCCGCGTCGGCTAGGACCTGCATCGCCGTGGCGTGGAAGCGCTGGCTCATCTCACTCCAGTAGAGCTTGGCCGTGGTCGTCTCACCACCGGGAGTTTTGCCGGATTGTAGACGCGACAAGGCCCGCCAGTTCTGGAGTTGGAACACTCGAAGCTCGACAAAGGCCTGGGCAAGGCGGGATGAGGTGCGTGAATCACTGCCTATCCCGGATCGTTCGGCCAGGCGGACAAGTTCGTCGAGCAGTTGCGAGTGGATAACCAGTTGCCGGGGGTTGGTGCCTCGTTCGTGAGACAAGGTCGATTGTGAAACAGACCATCCTGCATTCTCCTCGCCTACCAGTTGGTCGTCGGCTACGAACACCTCGTTGAAGAACACCTCGTTGAATTCGGAATCGTCGGTCATCTGGCGGAGCGGCCGGACTTCAATCCCTGGCGAGTTCATGTCAACCATGAAAATGGAGATGCCTTTCCTTTTCGGCAACTGGGGTTCGGTCCGGGCCAGACACAACCCCCAGTCGGCGAATTGCGCGTAGGAGGTCCAGACTTTCTGGCCGGCGAGTATCCAACCTCCGTCGACCCTGGTCGCCTTGGTCGCTACGGAGGCAAGGTCACTGCCTGCATTCGGCTCGCTGAACAGTTGGCAGAAGAGCTGGTGGGCCGGGAGGATGGCTGGCAGCCATCGGGCCTTTTGGTCCTCTGTCCCGTGGGCGAGAAGGGTGGGTCCGACTAGGTTGACTCCGATTCTGCCTACCAGTTCAGGTGCCCGTGCGCGCGCCAGTTCTTCTTGCACGATGAAGTGGTGGAGTGGTTCGAGGCCCCGGCCCCCGTACTCACGTGGCCACGACACACCAACCATTTGGGCGCCGGCCAGCTTCTCCTGCCAGTCCCTCAGGAAAGCCACCTCTTGGTCCAGGTCGTCGAACATGGGTGGGAAGCCAACTCCGTACTCCCAGGGCAGTTCGCGTTCGAGCCAACTGCGGCACTCCGCCCGGAATTCCTCCTGGCTTGCAGTTGGAGCGAGGTCCATCTAGTCAGGTCTACCAGTTCTGGTCTGGGCGACGCGACGCTTCGAGGAGGGCGGCGTCTGTTCTACGATGCGCGACGTTTATGGACTTCGACCTTTCTTCCGACCAAGTTGCCCTGCGCGATGCAGCATCTGGGTTCCTTGACGATCGGTGCACCAGCAGCCACGTCCGGTTAGCAGCCGATCGCGGAGGATTCGACCTCTCCCTGTGGACCTCAATGGTGGACCAGGGGTGGATTTCAATAGCGACCTCCGAGTCGGTGGGTGGCTTGGGTATGGGAAGCGTCGAGGCCGCGGTACTTCTCGAACAACTCGGACGGTATCTGGCTCCCGTGCCGCTGAACCAGCATCTGAACGCTCTCCACGTTCTGGCCGACACGCCCTGGTCCGAAGGCCTGCTCGAGGGATCACTCATCGCAACTGTGGCTCGGCGGTCGGTGGAACGAAATGCCGATGGCTCTGTCACCGGTTGCCCCGAACCAGTGATCTACGGCGCGTCGGCCGACCTCCTCGTGGTGCCAGCCGGCGATGAACTGGTCGTTGTGGACCTAACCGCTATTGACCGAAAACCTGAGCCGGCCATGGATCGCACCCGGGAACTGGCCTGGATCGGAATGGAAGAGGTCCCGGCGGTAACCGTTGGCGACGCTTCGGCGGTTGCCGCCCACCTTGATCGCGGAGCGGTGTTCCACTCGGTGGAACTACTGGGTGCCGGCGAGGCGGTCATGGATATTGCGGTGGACTATGCCGGTCAGCGAGAACAGTTCGGACAGCCGATCGGCGCCTTCCAGGCGGTCAAGCATCGTTGTGCCGACATGCTTGTCGACGTCGAAGGGATGCGTTCCACCGCCTACCACGCAGCGTGGTCGATTGGTGCTGGCGACCCGGACGCTTCGGTCGCTGTGGCGGTGGCCAAGATTTGGTGTAGCGATGCCGGCCTTCGGGTCGCCGAGTCGGCCCTCCAGGTCCACGGGGGCATCGGCTTTACCTGGGAGTCGGACGTCCACCTGTACTTGAAGAGGATCCAACTCGACCAGGTGTCCTTCGGCGACGCCGAGCACCACCGGGCGCGTCTTGGGGCGACACTTCGCCAGCGAGTCGGCGACGGTATACCCATCCTGTAATCCCTCTGAGGGGCTGGGTGTCGCCTCGGCTTCTGACCCGGGTCTACTCAGGGACGAACCAGGACCTTCCCGGCTACCTCGCCGGCGCGGAGGCGCACCATGGTGTCAAACAGGGCGTCCAGGCCAATGGACTCGGGCTCGATGAGGGCGTCGAGAGGTAGCAGACCGGAGGAGATGAGATCCAGAGCCGACGCGATCCCATTGGCGCCATAGGTATAGGCCCCGGTAACCACTAATTCGTTGAGGATGATCCGGTTGCTGTCCAGCCGAGGGAAGTCCATTCCAGTACCCACCAGGACCATTCGTCCGCAGGCCACCAACTGGGCCAGTCCAGATTCTGCCGCCGTCCGAATCCCAGAGGTTTCGATCACTACATCGACTGGCTCATCGACCGCTCTACCCGGATGCCATGGGGACTCCAGGTCAGAGGGTTCGAGCACTGTCGCCCCCAGGCGCAGAGCTAGATCGCGTCGGAGAGGCGATGGCTCGACGACCACCACGCCGTCGTGTCCTTGGGCAACCAGAGCGGCTACCGCGGCCGCCCCTATGGGGCCACATCCTGAGACCATGACCCGATGTTTCGAATTGACGCCGGCAAGATCGATTGCGTGAAGGGCTACGGCTAGAGGCTCGGCATAGGCGGCCGCCCGGGCTTCTACTCCGGAGGGAACCGGAACCGCCTGGTCGCTACCGATGACCACGTAGTCGGCGAACGCACCATAGGGCTGTTCCAACCCGGCGGTGGGCCGTTCCTGACAGAGGTTGGTCCGGCTGGCCAGGCAGGCCTCACACCGACCACATGCGTGGCCCGGATGGCCGACTACGAGTGTGTCGATCTCCAAGAGGACATCGGAGCCGACCTCGACGACTCGGCCTGACCATTCGTGGCCCCCGATGCTGCCTGACGCTCCCCATTCGTCAAGAACGTCATGGAGGTCGGTCCCACACACTCCGCAGTATTCGACGGCTATTCGTACCTCGGACGGCCCGACCCGTGGCACGGCTATTTCTGCCACTTCGAGGTTCCCCTTCCCGCGATAGATGGCCGCGCGCATAGTTCCTCTGGTCACTGAGGAGGCTCCAGACGGGACTGAAGTTCGGACCGGTCGAACTTGCCCGAGGCCAACAGCGGGAGCTCCTCGACCACCTTCAGGTATTCCGGCGTTAGGAAAGGGGCTAGTCCCCGAGTGGCGAACCACGACCGACAGGCCTCGAGGTCGAAGTGGTCAGATGTCACGACGAACGCTGCCACTCTTTCCCCGAGGCGGTCATCCGGCATGCCGACCACCACAGCCTGCTTGATTGACTGGTGGGCTTCAAGGTGCATCTCGACTTCCCGGGCCGAGATGTTCTCGCCGGCCCGAATTATCTGGTCGTTGGATCGGCCGGTGATGGTCAACCACTTCCCATCTAGTCGGCCCAGGTCGCCGGTCCGGAACCACCCGTCGACGAACACGCCATTGCTCTGTGTCGGTTCTAGGTAGCCGCGAGCAACCTCGGGTCCATGCACCCAGACCTCACCATGGTCGTCGACCTGGATCTGGGTCTCGTCGAAGGATCGCCCGTCTGTGTAGGACATCTGCTCGGGGGGATCGTCGAACCGGCTGGTGGCAACGGTCGGGGCCTCAGTTGAGCCGTAGGATCGTTTGACGACTGCGCCGAGTTCGTTCCGGGCTCGTTCCACGAAGGCCGGCGTCACATCCGCCCCTCCGCAGGACAACATCCGAAGGGACCTCGTGCGTTGTGGAGAGAAGGCGGGGTCGTCCATCAGAGCCAGGAAGAAGGTCGGTGGGCCCACCATGTACGTGATTGCCTCGGTTTCGATCAACTCCAGGGCGTCGGCCGGATTCCAGTTGGGCATGAGCACGGTGCGCATGCCTGCTACCCCCGGGACCAGGACCCCATGAAGTAGGCCTGAAACGTGGGCCAGTGGGGCTGGCATGAGGACTGCATCCCCTGAGCCCAGACCGTGGACTTCGAGTAGCTGCCGGACCTTGTACAGAAGGCCGCCGTGGGTGTGGATTACGCCCTTCGGGACACCGGACGACCCCGAGGTGAACATGACCAAGGCGTCATCGGAGGACGCCACGGGACCCGGTGGGACTTCTGGCCCGCCACGGAGGCATCTGACGTCCAGTACCCCAGGCAGCTCAGCCGCTGGGCTATCTGGACCGGCTACTCGAACAACTGGGTTCAACGCCTCGATGGCGGCCACCAACTGGGCCGCCCCAGCCCGCGGGTGCAGGGCGGCAGCAATTGCGCCGAGCCGCCAGCAGGCCCGATAGAGGGCTACGGCCTCAACGCCGACTGGTAACTGGAAGGCTACGCGATCTCCGTGCCCCACTGATCGTTCAGCGAGTGCCGCAGCTGTCGAAGAGGTGGTTGCCTCGAGTTCCGCGCTTGAGAACCGAGTGTCATCCACTACGACCAGGTCGTCCCGTGCCGGTGCCCCGGCCAGGGCCTCGGTGAGGTTCACCCGCTTCCCGGGCTGGACGGTCGGCAGACCGGTTTCACTGCTCGCCGCCCAATGAGAGTGGGCCACTGAACACGATCTCCCGAGAGGCGAAGCGCCATCGGTCCGGGCAACGACGCATCGTGTCGAGGTAGCGGCCCGTCGACATGATGGTGTTGGTCCGGGAAACGAACACAAAGTCAGTGACCACCAAGGCTGTGTCGCCATCGACCTCGATGGCTGGCTCACTCAGAATGTGTCGTCCCCGGTCATTTTCCTGTTGCGTGGGCTCGATGAAACTCCGGATCTCATCTCGGCCCCGCAGGCGGTTGCCCATGACGATGAACACTACGTCCTCGTCGAAAAGGGCAATCCACTCGTCGAACTGGCCGTCGTCGAGAAGATGGCAGTAGTCGGCCAGCAGCCTGCGGATTGCCGACTCGTCATCGCTCATGCTTTGCGCCCTCCTGACTGACATGATCCTCCACGATCAGGGTTGCCAGCCAACCGGCACGGATTGGCCCCACGTGCTACGACAGGGCTATGGATCTGACCTTCACCGCTTCTGAGGAAGCGTTTGCCGCTGAGGTCCGGAGTTGGCTGGCCGAGCACGTGGAACACCCCGGGCCGTTTGGCTCGGTAGACGACGAGGTCGATTGGGGTCGGTCTTGGCAGGCCACGATGGCCGCCGCTCGCATGCTGGCCATTTCATGGCCGGACTCTGTCGGTGGACGAGACGCGAGCCCGGTGGAGGTTGCCCTCTACAACATGGAGTACGCCCGGTCCGGGGCGCCCCAACCGATCAATCGCGTAGGGATCAGTCATGTCGGTCCGACCCTGTTGGCCCGGGGAACTCTCCAGCAACAGCAACGGTGGATGCCAGCGATTCTGGACGCCTCCGAACTCTGGTGCCAGCTGTTCAGTGAGCCCGACGCTGGCTCCGATCTGGCGGCCCTGCGGGCTCGGGCCGAGCCGACTGAGGGTGGCTGGTTGGTTAGCGGCCAGAAGGTCTGGACGTCGTATGCGCGGCACGCGACGTGGGGCATTGCGCTGGTCCGCACGGATTCCGATGCACCCCGACACAGTGGCATCTCATGTATGGCGATCGCCATGGACGCTCCAGGCGTCGACATTCGCCCCTTGCGTCAGATAACCGGTGAGTCGGAGTTCAACGAGGTGTTTCTCGACGAGGTGTTTGTCCCCGAGGATCAGCTCATCGGCGGCCTCCATCAGGGCTGGGCGGTGGCCAGTACCACGCTTGCCCACGAGCGGGGTGTCGGGTTCCCCTTCAAGGAACAGGTTGTCCACGAGGTTTATTTGGAAGATTTGGTCGCTCTGGCTTCTCGAAGCGGACGGCTTGGCGAGCCCGCTGTCGACGACGCCTTGGTCGACGCCCTGGTTCTTGTGAGGATTCTGCGCCTGTACAACTGGAGGACCTTGTCGCGTTTGGCTCGCGGGATCGAACCCGGCCCCGAGTCGAGTCTGGTCAAGTTGGCTTGGACCGAGATGACCCAACGCTTGTCCAGCGCGGCCCTGGTTGTACTCGGAGACCAGGCTCCGCTATGGCCGACCCCTGGGGGTGATCTGGCCGCTGGGACCTGGCAACGCCAGTGGCTATGGAGCAAAGCCGCAGGTATCGCAGGCGGGACTACGGAGGTGCAACGAACGATCGTTGCCGAGCGGCTTCTTGGCCTTCCTCGAGCCTCAGCAGATTAGGAGGCGTAGCGTTCGGCCAGCATCCCGACAAGCCTCCGCAGGTCAATCTTGCCGCTCTCCAGCCAGGGGAGATCCTCTGGACTGTCGTAGATAGCCACGTGTCGGGGCACCTTGTAGGAGGACAGGTCTCCTCGCAGGCGCTCCAATACCTCTTCTGAATCAACGGACATCCCGGGACGGAGGACCACTGCTGCTGCCACGTCTTGGCCTCGTTCGGTATGGGTTACTCCAGCCACGAAGGCGTGCATCACCTCGGGTTGCTCCTCGATGACCAACTCGACTTCGCGCGGCATGACGTTCATACCAGAGGTCTTGATCTGGTCGCCCATACGCCCCTTGAAGTACAGGTGTCCGTCAGCATCAAGGTGGCCTACGTCGCCGGTTCGGTACCAGCCGTCAGACATGAAGACCGCATGGTTGGGCGCCCCTACCAGCCCCAGCATCAGGGGATAGCCGCGGATCCAGATCTCCCCCAGTTCCCCCTCGAGGACCTCCTCGTCGGTGGATGGGTCCACTATCCGGTGTTCGATGCCCGGCACGGCCCGGCCGAACGACCCGCGTTTGGCCTCAGGAAGGGCGCTGCCAATTAGCTCGATCGAGTGGGGGCCGAGTGACTCGGTCATGCCAAGGGAGTTAGCCCGTAGTTCTGGGTCACCGACTCGTAGGTCTGGGGGGAGAAGAGCGTCGAGGCTCCCGCCTCGGACTGCCGACAGGTCCCGGGTCGGGAACGACGGATGTTCGGTGAGAGCCTGGCTCATGTGAGGCCAGCCGACCACGTGGGTGACCTTCTCAGCCTCGATGAGGTCGAGGGTTGCGCCAGCCTCGAAACGCTCTTCAAACACGACAGTGGCTCCGGCGTGCATTGCTGAGACAAGGGTGTAGGTCAAACCACCCACCCAGAACAGTGGCATCGGTGTGTAGAGGACGTCCCCGGGGACTAGGTCGCGGAAGGGTAGGAGGTTGTAGGGGTGTCGTACGACGGCACCATGGCCATGGATCACCCCCTTCGGCTCGGCGGTGCTACCCGAGGTGTACATGACCAGCATCGGATCATCGGGTCCGACCGCGGCCTCTGCAATCACCAGGTCGGTGTTGGTGGTGCCCGAGGCATCAACTAATAGGTCCTCGACCGTCGATGTCCAACCCCGATCGGTCCCGTTCCACACATAGACCTTGGCCAGGTCCGGATGACTGGCTATTTCGATCCCACCACGGCGCTGAAAAGCCAGGTCGGGAATCGCGGTTTCGAGATCCTCGGGGTAGCGGCGACCCAGATAGCCGTCGGCGGTTACCAGAACTTCAACCCCTGAGTGGCCGAGAGCCCAGCTGAGTTCTCTAGGCCGAAGGTAGGTGCTGAGCAGGGTGGTCACAGCTCCGATACGGGTAGCAGCCAGCCAGGCAACTACCCAATCAGGACCGTTGGGGGCGAGAAGGCCCAATCGGGTTCCCCGGGTCACGCCACTGGTTAGAAGAGCGCGGGCCATTTCGGCTGACTGCTGCTCCACCTGACGGTAGGTGACTCGCTGGTCGTCGAGAATGACCAAGATCCGGTCTTCCCAACGATTGGCCGCATCACGAATCAGGCCCGCAGCCGTCGCCTCATAGTCCGGGAACTGGACCCGTCGTTCGTCCGAGGCCGGAGGATCAGCCACGTTCTGGTGCCGGGCCTCAGCCGGCCCCGACGAGGCGGCAGGCGTTATCACGCATCACCTTCCGTACCTCGTCGTCGGTGAATCCTTCCAACTCGTCGACGAAGTTCAACGGTTCGGAAAGGCCTTCAGCGTGGGGAAAGTCCGAGCCGAACAGCAACCGGTCGACACCTAGTAGGTCCTTTAGGAGAGGCATGTCGTCCTCGAAGTACGGAGACACCCAGACGCTGGTTAGGAAACGTTCGACAGGATGGCTGGAGAAGGCGAAGGGCATCTTTCCGTGGGCGGTTGTCAGATGCCGGAACAACTCGGGCACCCACATGCCACCATTTTCGATCGATACCAACTGGAGTTCTGGGAAGCGGTCTAGGGCTCCATGGCAAATGAGTGCGGCGAAGGTGTCGGAGATACTGCGGTCGGCGAAGGCCACCAGGGGGAAGGCCGAGTGCCGGAAGGCTTCGAACTGACCGGTTCCCGATTCCCAGACCTTGGCGTACTGGCTCGTGCCGCTGAGGCCGGCGTGGAAGGCCACTGGGACTCTGGCTTCCTCCAGTCTGGCCCAGGCCGGGTCGTAGTCGGCCATTCCCGGAGAGCGGTAACCGTTGTCTGCCGGTACAGGACCGGGCACCATGGTCACGATCCGAGCTCCCATGGAGAGAACCCGATCGATCTCGGTCACAGCGCTGTCAGGGTCGGCCAAGGTAATCATGGGCGCAGCGAACAATCGTCCGTTCCGGTCAAATCCCCAGTCCTCGTCAAGCCAGGAGTTGAAGGCGACAAACGCTGCTTGCAGGGCCGGGGTGTCGTGCTTGAGTGCTTCCTGCATGCCAACCCCGAGGGTGGGAAAGAGGAAGGCCGATTCCAGGCCTTGGTCGTCCATTACAGCAAGTCGGGCGGTTGGGTCCCGGAACTCTGGATGCTCTGAGATCGGGTCGAGGTCGCCGAACATGGTGGCTAGGTCCAAGCCCTCGGTGTTGCGGCCCCTGAAGTAATCTTCGAGGCTGCCCGGCCGGGCGATTGGGTCGAAGGAAGGGTTCGGGATGAACCTGTTGATCCGGCCACCTACCAATAGGCGCTTCTTCCCGTCCACCTCTGCCCACTGCATGCACCGTTTGGCCATCGAAGGGTGGATGTGCCTGGTGAAAGCATCTTCGGCTTCGTAGTAGTGGTTGTCGGCGTCAAAGGCACGGAAGTCCGGTCGAGCCATTCGGCGAGCGTACTCCCGTGTCCTCTCCGGATCGAAGGCCACGGACGGCTACGACCCCACGTTGTCTCCCCACTAGTGTTGGCTGGCGCACTCGCCGATGATCGTAGGTCGCTGTGGAACACATCCGTTACGAGGTGGACGGTCCGATCGGGGTGATATCCCTCGACCGGACTGAGAAGGCCAACGCGGTCGACCAACAGGCGTTGGATGAGTTGAACATGGCGTTTGAGGCGGCGGCGACCGACCGTGAGATCCGGGTAATCGTCCTGCGGGCCGAGGGCAAGCACTTCTGCGCGGGCCATGACATCACGGCCAGCAACACAGCGGTCGGTCGAGAGGCCGGGGAGGCCACGCCCCAGACTGCGGTTGATTGGGACGTCCGAGGCCTTCAGGCCATCTACGAGTGGGAGACAATCCATTACCTGGGCTACAGCCGCCGGTGGCGCGACATTCCCAAGCCGACCATTGCCGCTGTGCAGGGTCAGTGCATCGCCGGTCGCTTGATGCTTTGCTGGCCCTGTGACCTGATTGTGGCTGCCGACAACGCCCGGTTCTCTGATCCCGTCGTGCGTATGGGCATTGGTGGGGTGGAATACCACGCCCACACCTGGGAAGTGGGTGCTCGGAAAGCCAAGGAGATGCTGTTCACCGCCCAGCCGATCACCGCGCAACAGGCCCTGGAATCCGGGATGGTTAATCGGGTTGTGCCCCTTGACGACCTGCTTTCTGAAACCATGGACCTAGCTGGCCAGATCGCCGAAATGCACCCGTTCGCTCTCGCCCAGGCCAAGCGGGCCGTCAACCAGACTCTTGACGTGCAGGGCTTTTATAGCGCACTCCAGTCGGTGTTCGACATTCACCAGACGGGACATGGAAATGCCATGACTGTTGGCGACTACCCCATCCTTGTCAACCTGGACCAGATGAAGGACACCAACCGGGACTGAGCTAGCCCCCGGTCGTACCCACCCTCAGACGATCACCGGCACTCGGCTGAATCCAGCCACGTTGCTCATTTGGACCCGTTCCAGGCCGTCCTCAACCACAGCGAAGTTCGGCCACCGGTTTCGGATCTCGTCGAGAGCCACCGCGCACTCCATGCGGGCGAGGGCGGCGCCTATGCAGACGTGGACGCCGTGGCCGAAGCTCAGTGCCAGACGCTGCCGGCGTTCGATGTCGAACAGTTCAGGATTGGCGAATTCGCGGGGGTCGTGGTTGGCAGCCCCGGTTACCAGGAAGACAGGTTTTCCTGGCGGGATCCGCACCCCGTGCCACTGGGTCTCGTTGACTGACAACCTTCCCTGGTACTGGGATGGGGCCCAGTAGCGGAGAACCTCCTCCACCGCTCCGTCGATCTTTGACGGGTCATCGCAAACTTTCTGCCACTCGGCGGGATTCCGGTGGAACAGGACGGTTGCATTGCCCAGGGCCTTGGTAACCGTTTCGCTTCCCGCGGCTCCCAGCAGGGAACAGAACCCGGCTATTTCGTCATCGGTCAAGGAAACAAGGTCGCCGTCCTCGGTCTCGAGCCGTGCCTCGATCAGGGCACTGCACATGTCCTCAGCGGGCCTTTTTCGCTTGGCAGCGACGAAATCGAGGAAGTAGACGGCCTGGCCGATGGCTGCCTCGATCTGGGCCGGGCTGGCCTCCGACTGTCCCTCCTCCCGGTGCAGCATTGCGTCGGTTTGGAGTCGGATCATCTGCCGATCGGCCTCCGGGACGCCGAGGATGGCGCAGATGATCTCCACCGGGAAGGGCGCGGCAAAGTCCTCCACCATGTCGAACCCGTCTTGGTCCATCAGTGGGTCGAGGTAGCTACGAATGAGGACCCGGACCTTGTCCCGGTAGCCAGCCATGGCCCGGGGAGTGAAACTCCGGCTCACCAGCCTGCGATAGCGGTTGTGCTCGGGCGGGTCCATCATGATCATGCTGCGGTTGATGCCAGGGTCGAAGTCGGGGTCGATGAGATGCTCGTAGATCAGACCATGGGTCGAGGTGAAGTTTTCGGTATCGAGGTGTATGGCCGCGATGTCCGCGAAGCGGCTGAAGGCGTAGAAGTCCCACCGGTCGCTGTGGAAGCAGGGCGCCTCCTCGCGCATGCGGGCGTAGGTCGCGAACGGGTCGTCGAAGAACTCTCGGCTGAAGGGGTCGAAGTCGACGCTGGTCATGGCTTCCTCAGGCCGCTACGGGCCGGACCATCGATTCCTGGGCAAAACTGGCCACCAACATTCCGTCCTTGTCAAAGGCGTTGCCGTATCCAAAGGCTCGGGCTCCGGCGACTGCTGGCGCCCGCTGGCTTATGAGGCACCAGTCATCGATCCGGAAGGGCCGGTGGAACCAGATCGAGTGGCCGGTGACCGCCGTGTGCAGGGTCTCCCCGGCGTCGGCCTGGCTGATTCCCTCGAGGGGACGAAGGGCTGTGCCGATGACCGTAAGGTCGGTGGCGTAGGCCAGCAACGCCTGGTGGTGGGCCGGCTTGTCGTCCAGATCGACACCGCCAACCTTGGTCCAGAAGGCGTACTCGGCCGGACCGACAGCCCGGTCCCGAAGGTTGACCGCTCCGACCACTCGGGTCTCCCAAGGGATCATGGCCATCTCTTCCGGTTCGGCATCGGCTGGGTCTCCCAGGTCGGGAGCCAGTTCCTGATGCTCCGGACCGCCTTCAGGGATATGGAGCGAGGCCTGGGCTAGGAAAAACGGTCGGCCGTCCTGCTCGGCGGAGATACGTCGTGTGGCGAATGTCCGCCCAGTGTGGGAGGACTCGATTTCGAATGAGAATGGCTTGGCCACGGATCCTTCACGAGGAAACAGGCAGCCAAGAGAGCGGATCGTCCGGCCCGCAGCCGTCGCCGAGGCCAAGATGATGGTCTGGGCTAGGAGTTGCCCACCAAAGATCCGGTGGTAGTCCATCGGAAGGTTGGGGGCAGTCCATGAACCGGGAGTGGTTTCGGTCAGTTCGAGGCAACGGAGGAGTCCAGCTAGGTCTACGGCGGCCATTGGATCAGGTCGAGGTGGTCGGCTTGAACAGTGGTACGAAGTAGTCGCCGCTTTCCTCGAAGGTCACTTCGACCTTTGCGCCTACTCGGATGGCATCAAGTTCGCAGTCGACGATGTTGGTACCCAGCCTGATAGTTGGGTCTTCATCGATCTCGATGAAGCCGAAGGCGTAGGGCGGGTCGAAACCGGGCATGAATGGTTGGTGGTTGATGGTGAACGCGGCCACCGTTCCCCGACCGCTCACCACTTTCGGTTCAAGTTCCCGGCTGTGGCAGTAGGGGCACACCGGTGTGGGCGGATGGTGCAGTCGCGAACAGTCGTTACACCCGGCAATCCGCAGGTGCCCGTCGGCCCCCGATGTCCAGTAGAACCCGTCCTCGGGCCCCGGGTCGACAAAACGGGCCGGGGTCCCAGTCATGTCAGCCCCCGGGTGAGCAACAACGCCCCGCACTCCGGACCGCCACCTGCACCAACTACTGCCACCTCGGCATCCTCAACCTGCAAGTGGGCTCGGCCACGTAGTTGCATCACTGCCTCGTGGAGGAACCCGAAGCCGTGCAGGCGCCCCCCGGAGAGCTGCCCTCCCCAAGTATTGAGAGGCAGGGAACCGCCATGGGCGATTTGGATGCCGTCCTCAACGAAGGGCCCGCCTTCACCCCTGGGACAAAAGCCCATGGCTTCGATCCAGGCCAGGGCCAACCAACTAAAGCCGTCGTAGAGCTGCGCCGTGTCGACGTCTTCTGGATTGAGTTCAGTCCGCTCCCAGAGCGACGTCGCCGAGTCGCGCATAGCCATAGTGGTCAGGTCATCGAACTGATCCCAAGATGGACGGCCTCGGTGAGCGGTCCCCATAGCGTTGATCTGGACCGGGACCTCGGGGGCGTCCCTGGAATAGTCGCGGTGCGAAACGACAACTGCAGTGGATCCGTCGCAGGGCACGTCACAGTCGTAGAGGCCGAACGGTTCGGATATGGGCCGGGCCGCCAAGTAGTCGTCCATGGTCATGGGTTCGGTGTAGACCGCCTTGGGATTGGATGCTGCATGCTTGCGGGCGTTGATGGCGATCGCTCCGAGTTGTTCCCGGGTCGTCCCGTAGTCGTGCATGTGGCGGTTTGCGTAACAGGCGATCCAGTTGGCCGCCGAGACGGCGCCGTAGGGGATCAGATAGCGGAAGGCCGGTGGCAGGCCACCACCGGCGGTCGAGGCCCGTACCGGTCCACCGCTTCCCTCGACGACTGTACGGAAGACGAGTACGTGGCGAGCCAGACCAGCACCCACGGCCAGCACTGCTTTGTGTACGGCCCCCAGTTGTCCGCTGGTTTCGAGGCCTCCATCTCGCCAGTTCAGCGAAAGCCGCAGGGCGTCGTGGAGTTCGGCGCCTGAGGCGCCGCCGAAGGGGCCGCCCGAGCCCGGGTAGGTGGATAGGCCATCGATGTCGTCAACCGATAAGCCTGCGTCGCCTACCGCTCGGAGAGCGGCTTCGATGGTGAGGTCCAGACCCGAGCGGTGGAGCCGACGGCCGATGTCGGACTGCGCAGCTCCGGAGATGACCGCTCTTCTTTCTAGCGGTTCGTCCATCACCCGTCCTCACCGGTAGCGAACATCTGGCCGACCATCACGTCGGTTGCTTCATCGGCAGGACCTTCCCACTCCACAGCACCATGGCCCAGCACGGCTGTTCGGTCACAGAGTTGGAGGGCATGTCCAACCTGCTGTTCCACGATGAGTACCGCCGTTCCAGCTTCTCGGATGGCTCGCAGGGACTGGTAGACCTCGTCGATGATGATAGGAGCCAGTCCCAACGAGGGTTCGTCGGCGATCAGTAGCTTGGGTGGATTCACTAGGACTCTGGCCATGGAGAGCATCCGCTGTTCTCCGCCTGAAAGGGTGCCGGCCATTTGTGACCGGCGGTTACCCAGCTGCGGAAACAGGTCATAGGCTCGATCCAGAGCAGAACTAAGCCCAGAAGCACCGTGAGTTCGCCGAAAAGACAGCCTGAGGTTCTCGGCGACGGTCAGTGTGGCGAACACGGAGCGACCCTCCGGGGCGTGGGCCACTCCGGCGCGGGCATATTGGTGGGGTCGGGCTCCGGTCAGGTCTTCGCCGTCTACCAGCACGGACCCGGAAGTCGGGACGACCAGGCCGCTAGCTACCCGGGCCACGGTGGTCTTACCAGCGCCGTTGGATCCCAGAAGGGCTAACGATCCGCTGGCTTCCACTGCGAGCGACACTCCGAACAGGGCTCGGAACGGACCGTATGAGGCACATACCCCACGAAGTTCCAGAACCGGGCTCACCGGCCGACCTCGAGGTCACCCAGGTAGGCCCTACGGACCTCGGCGTCGGCCATCATCTGTTCGGTTGGCCCGTTGGCAATTAGTCGGCCGAAGTCGAGGACGTAGGTCCGGTCGGTGAAGGCGGCTACTAGTTCTACGTCGTGTTCGACAAGTAGGACGGCGAACCCCTTCTCTCGCTGGATCTCGGCCAGGGTGGCGGCAAGGGCGTCAGTCTCTGCCCGGTCAAGGCCGGACGATGGCTCATCTAGGAGGAGCAGTCTGGGTCCGGTTACCAACGCCCTACCAACTTCAACCAGGCGACCCTGGCCCAGGCTGAGGGATTCGATGGGCTCCTCGGCTAGGTCGGTCAACCCCAGGAGGTCTAAAACTTCGGCACAGTGGCGGATCTCGTCCGACGTCGGACGGCCCCGTCCAAGGAGGTCCTTCCAGAGGGCGCCGTTGCCCTGACGGACCCGCTCGGCGATCAGCAGGTGCTCGACAACGGTGGTGTCGCTGAACAGTTCGATCCTTTGGAAGGTACGTCCCATGCCCATGCGGGCCCTGCGGTGTACCGGCAGGGACCCCAGGTCGACCCCGTTGAGGGTCACCGAACCGGAGTCAGGGCGAAGGGTGCCCAGTATGCAGTTGAACAACGTCGTCTTACCGGCGCCGTTTGGGCCGATGAGGCCGACCCGCTCACCCTCGTCGACCCGGAGGGTGACGTCGTCGAGAGCCCGAATACCCGAAAACGACTTGGTGATTCCCACAGCATCGAGGAGAACGTTCATGGCGACGTCTCCTGGGAGGCCCGGTCACGCTCCCGCTGGTCGAAACGTTCGTTGAACCGGCGGGTGGCCCGACGCTTCCCGTACTCGACCAGTCCCTCGGGGTGGCGGGAGAACTGGATGGAGGCCAGGCCGAAGAGGACGAATCTCCACTTCGGGGAGATCGGGAGTATGCCAGGCACCCATCCCCGGAAGATCCAGCGGAACACTTCGCCCCGGAGGACCAACGAATCGAAAAGAGAGTAGGCCGCTCCGGAATATGCGGCACCTTCGATGGTTCGGGCACTTAGGGAGACCACCAGAACCAGCCAGAAAAGGGCCGCAGTGGGTGAGAAGTTATTCTGGTAGTTCACATTCTCCTGGTGGATGGCCAACAAGGCTCCACCGAAACCGGCGATGGCCGCCGAAACGGCAAAAGCGGTGACTCGGGCTCGGACCGGCGAGATGCCGATCGACTCGGCAGCCATTTCACTACCCCGAAGGGCGTGCAACATCCGGCCAGTGGTGCCCTCGCGCAGTTGGATCACGAGGAAGGAGACCACGGTGAAGGCCACCACGGCCAGGACCAGGAACAGGCGGTCGTCGGCAAAGTCCCAAGGGCCAATAGTCGGGCGGGGAACCCGCGTTCCTTGGTAAAGCGAGGTTCCACCGCCGCCGATCCAAGAGAACTTGACCATGACCGCGTCGAAGAAGAAGGCGAAAGCGAGCGTTGCGATAGCCAGCCAGACGCCGCCAAGTCTGAGGACGGGCAGCGATAGCACAGCGCCGACAACAGCAGCCAGGGCGGCACCTACCAGGGCGGCGGCGAGCACCGAC
>PBDJ01000039.1 GCA_002717365.1 Acidimicrobiaceae bacterium
CATGTCCCTGATCCCTGCTGGTAGCCAAACTGGTAGCCATTCGGCCTCCACGCCCGTCCGACGCCCAAAAGGGCGCCCGCCGGACATCAAGGCCAACAGGGGCTTTGAACAGGGAAAACACAGTTGGCTCTACGTCAACCGGAGGCTGACGTGTGGAGCGAAGCGACCAGAGCACCTGCATGACGCTCATGGGCCCAAACTGCGCAGGCGTGATCAGCCCCGGCAGGGCGCTCCTCGGCATCATGCCGGGCCACATCTACGCTCAGGGGCCGGTCGGCATCGTCGGACGGTCGGGCACTCTCGGCTACGAGGCCGCCTCCCAGCTCAAGGCCCTCGGGGTCGGGGTTAGCACCAGCGTGGGTATCGGTGGCGATCCCATCAACGGCAGTTCGTTCACCGACCACCTCAAGTCCTTCGAGCAGGACCCCGAGACCAGCCTGGTGGTGGTCATCGGCGAGATTGGCGGTCCTCAAGAGGCCGAGGCGGCGAAGTACGCCCGGGACCACATGCACAAGAGAGTGGTGGCCTACATCGCCGGATTGTCAGCCCCTAAAGGTCGAACCATGGGCCATGCCGGGGCCATTGTGACTGGTGTCGGCGAGTCGGCCGCTGAGAAGATTGAGATCATGAGAGAGGCTGGCGTGGGCATCATCGAGCGTCCGTCCGACTTTGGAGCAGTCATCGCGAAGATGCTGTAGGGCGGTCCGTGGTCCGCTCCGTCGTGCCTCTAACCTGACCCCATGCGGGAGATCCTGGGTGACCTGGCAAGGTGGCGAGGTGACGGCCGTCGCGTTGCTGTGGCCCGGGTGGTCGACCTTGAGGGATCGGGGCCGCGTCTGCCGGGGGCGGCCATGGCCGTTGCCGAGGACGGTGAGGTGGCTGGCTCGGTCTCCGGGGGTTGTGTCGAGGGCGCTGTGGTGTCTGAGGCGTTGGAGGTCCTGGCCACCGGAGATCGTCGCCTGGTGTCCTTCGGGTACAGCGACGACGAAGCGTTCGCCGTTGGCTTGACCTGTGGCGGGACCATCCACCTGTTCGTCGAACCGCTCGACTGGTAGGGGCCGATTCGTGGTCGCTACGTCACCGGGGGGATCGCTGTTTGACCGACTGGCCACCCTGTTAGAAGACGAGGTTCCAGTCGCCCTGGCCACCGTGGTCGAGGGTCCCGGTATAGGCGGAAAGTTGCTGGTACACCGAACTGATGAGGCTGGCTCTTCCGTGCAGGGCACTTTGGGTGACGAGGGCCTGGACCGTGTGGTGGTCCGAGACGCCCTGGGCGAGTTGGCGGCTGGCCGCAGCGGGGTCCGCAACTACGGGGAGCATGGTGAGGCCCGGGAAGACGCTGTCCGGGTGTTCATCGAGTCGTTCGCCGCTCCACCCCAGATGCTGGTCTTTGGTGCCGTCGACTTCACTGGGGCGCTGGTCCGGGTGGCCAAGGTGCTTGGCTACCGGGTCACCGTGTGCGACGCCCGGGAGGTGTTCGCCACAAACCAGCGCTTCCCATTGGCTGACGACGTGGTGGTCGACTGGCCCCATCGCCTCCTGGACGAGATAGGGCCCGAACTTCGTCGTCGAGACGCTGTTTGTGTTCTTACCCACGACCCCAAGTTCGACGTGCCGGCCATCGTCTCAGCCCTACGTACCCGGGTGGGCTACATCGGCGTGATGGGGTCCCGGCGAACCCACACCGACCGGGTGGACCGCTTACGAGAAGCTGGGGTCTCCGACGTTGAGTTGGCTCGCCTGCGATCCCCAGTCGGGTTGGATATCGGCGCCCGGACCCCCGAGGAGACGGCCGTCTCCATTGTGTCGGAGATCATTGCCCTAAGAACTGGACGCTCGGCCCAGGCGCTATCGGCCACCGACGGCCCTATCCACGACTGAGAAGGTTTCACCGGTGACCGTTGCTGCCGTCATCCTGGCCGCCGGGGGTGGTGCCAGGTGGAACGGGGCTGGGCACAAGTTGCTGGCCGAGGTAGCCGGCCGGCCGCTAGCCGCCCACGCCCTGGCTGCCGCCTCGGAGGCTGGGCTCGACGAGTTAGTGGTGGTCACCGGCAGTGTGGACTTGTCGAGCGTCTTGCCCGTTGGAGCCACAGTTCTACACAACAACCGGTGGTTCGACGGGCAGGCCACCTCGCTTCGGTTGGCCGTCGACTATGCGGAGCGAGTCGGGCACGAAGCTGTCGTGGTCGGTCTGGCTGACATGCCGGGAGTGCCCTCTGTGGCCTGGCGGGCTTTGGCCGACTGTCCATCCCCGCTGGCGGTGGCCACCTTCGACGGTCTGCGGCGGCCGCCGACCAGGATTGCCCGCTTGTTGTGGCCGGAGTTGCCAACGGTCGGAGACGAGGGAGGGCGGGTGCTTTTATCCGAGCAGTCCTCGCATGTGGTGGAAGTAGCGTGTCCCGGTAATCCGGGGGACGTGGACATCGTGGAGGATCTTGGCTCGTGGAACTGAACAACGACTTCGAGGTGGCAGCACCGATCGATCGAGTGTGGGACGTGCTGACCGATGTGGAGCGGATCGCCCCCTGTCTCCCCGGGGCTCAGTTGCAGGAGGTCGAGGGCGACGAGTTTCGGGGTGTGGTGAAGGTCAAGGTTGGCCCGATCACCGCCCAGTACAAGGGGGCAGCTTCCTTTGTGGAACGCGACGACGCCGGATACCGGGCCGTGTTGCGAGCCGAGGGCCGCGACACTCGAGGCGCCGGGAATGCGGCTGCGGACATCACAGCCCTGTTGGAAGCTGTCGACGGAGGGACCCGGGTCACGGTGACCACCAACCTGACGGTCACCGGCAAGGTGGCTCAGTTCGGACGGGGCGTGATGGCCGACGTGTCCAGGAAGTTGATGGGACAGTTCGCCGACAATCTGAGCGACCTGATTTCTACGGCCGACGGCGAGGCCGCCGCCGAAGCGGGCTCCACTCCGGAGGACGAGTCGCCCGCCGAGACGGAGGCGGTCCGGGTGGTCGACAGCCCGGAGGCTGAGGCCATCGACCTATTGGGTGCGGCTGGGGCGCCGGTTCTCAAGCGGCTGGTATCCACGTTGGTTGTGTTGGCCGTGGTCGTCGTACTGGTCGTCTGGGTCCTGGGCTAGGACCAACGTCGATCGCCCCGGAGTCGAGGGCACTCTCATGGATCAGACGGTTTCCGACGGGCAAGCCCGCGATGATGACGTAGAGGCGGTTACCGCTCTCCTCGGCCGACGGCCTGAGGGTCGTTTCGAAGTGGTAGTGCGAGACGGGGCCGGGGTGCCGGTAGTCATCCGTAACCACCCTCTGCTGGATGACGGTCGCCCCATGCCTACCCGGTTCTGGCTGGTTGGCGAGGATCTTCGGTCACGGGTCGGAACCCTGGAGTCCGGTGGAGGTGTCCGGGCCGCCGAGGAGGCCTGTGAGCCGGCTGAGTTGGCTGACGCCCACCGCCGATACGCCGCGGAACGTGATGTGGCGGTTCCAGGTGACCACGTTGGTCACCGACCGTCGGGAGGGGTGGGTGGAACCCGCCAAGGTGTGAAGTGTCTGCACGCCCACTACGCCTGGTTCCTGGCCGGCGGAGATGACCCGGTCGGTCGGTGGGTGGATGCCCGGCTGGCTGCAACGGTTGGACCTCAAGGTGATCCAGGTGTTTGAGGTGGTGGCCGCCGTTGACTGTGGAACGAACTCCACCCGCCTACTGATCGGCGACGGGGAGAGGACGTTGGATCGCCGTATGCGAATTACCCGGATGGGGGAGGGCGTGGACTCCACGGGGCGCTTGGACCCGGGGGCCGTTGAGCGAGTGCTGGTCGTCCTCCGGGAATACCGCGAGGTGCTTGACCATCACGGGGTGGTTCGGTGTCGGGTGATCGCCACCTCGGCGGCCCGCGACGCCGCCAACCGGGAAGATTTCTTCGATGCCGCTGAGATGACGTTGGGTCATCGACCAGAGTTGCTCTCGGGTCCCGAGGAGGGCCGTCTCTCGTTCGTCGGTGCCACCGCTGAGTTGGATCCGGCGGACGGACCCTTTCTGGTGGTTGACATCGGTGGTGGTTCGACGGAGTTCGTGGTTGGCACCATTGAGGCCGAAGCAGCCCGTTCGTGCGATATCGGCTGTGTCCGCCTCTCTGAGCAGTGGATCCATCACGACCCACCGCTCCCCGAGGAGTTGGCGGCCTGCTTGTCCATCATCGAAGGTCACCTCGACGACGTAGTCCGGGAGGTTTCCGGCATGTCCGAGACCCGGACCCTGGTCGGTTTGGCCGGCACGGTCTCATGTGCGGCAGCCGTGGAATTGGGTCTGGCCACCTACGACCGGGACCAGATCCACCACTTCCGGCTATCCAAGGAGGCCGCCGAGGACGTATTCCGTACGTTGGCTACCGAGGACCGTGCAGAGAGGTTGGCTAATCCGGGTATGGAGGAGGAGCGGGCTGATGTGATCGTGGGTGGTATGGCCATTTTGGTAAAGGTCATGCGCCAGTTGGGTTTCGACGAGTGCCTGGTCTCGGAGTCCGACATCCTGGACGGGCTGGTGGCCTCACAACAGTCCTGAGGGACATCTGAGAAAGTTTCCCCACAGGACAGAACTTTCCCCCTAGTAGTGATTTTTCCCCTAGGATGACCTACGTGTCGCACGCAGACCGCATTCTCATGGGTCCCGGCCCGGGCAACCCTTACCCAGAGGTCATCGAGGCCTTTGGACGTCCGGTCCTCGGTCACCTCGACCCGGATTTCATTGCCCTTCTGGACGAGACCAATGACCGGCTTCGCCAGGTCTTTCGGACGGACAATCCACTGACCTTCCCGGTGTCGGCGACCGGTTCGGCCGGCATGGAGGCCACGTTCGTAAACGTCCTGGGCCCCGGTGACACCGTGGTGGTAGGCGTCAACGGCGCTTTCGGGGAACGCATGTGTGACGTAGCGGCCCGCTGCGGCGCCGAGGTCGTTCGCGTGGAGGCACCGTGGGGTGCCGCCATCAACCCCCAGGCCCTGTTGGAAGCCCACCCGAACCCCAAGGTCATCGCCATCGTCCACGCTGAGACCTCCACCGGGGTCCGCAACGACATTGAACCCCTCGGCGTCGACAAGGGCGACGCCCTGCTACTGGTCGACTGCGTCACCTCGCTGGGTGGCATTCCCCTGGAGATCGATGGCTGGGGCGTGGACCTGGCCTACAGCGGAACCCAGAAGTGTCTCGGTGTGCCACCCGGGCTCTCCCCGGTCACCGTCTCACAGGCCGCCATCGATCGCTTCGTCGATCGATCGCAGTCCTGGTACCTCGACTTCGCCATGATCGCCAACTACGTCACCGGCGGTGGCGCCCGGGCGTACCACCACACGGCACCCATCTCCATGATCTACGGCCTCCACGCTGGGCTCGGCGTACTACTCGAGGAGGGCCTCGAAAACTCCCAGGCTCGCCACCAGGCGTGTGGCGACCAACTACAGGACGGTCTCGTCAAGCGCGGCTTCGAGTTGTTCGCCCAGGAGGGCCATCGCCTGCCAGAGTTGACGTCAGTGGTGGTTCCCGAGGATCGCCTGCCCGACGGTCTGGATGAGGCCGGGGTTCGGAGAAGGCTCCTGGACGAGTTCGGCATCGAAATCGGCGGCGGCCTCGGCCCGGTAGCCGGACAGGTTTGGCGGATCGGGTGCATGGGCCACACAGCCCGTCCCCGCAACGTCACGATGCTGTTGGGCGCCCTCGACGAGATTCTGGGCTGACCAGGCGCCGACTTGCGGTGCCCCCCAGTCGTTTGGGGATGATGGCCCCGTGGCAATCGAACAAGAGGCCGACACCCCGGTCCTCCGTGGTCGCCGGACGACTCTCCGGCCGCTCGAGGCCGAGGACTTTTCAGCTTGGCGCGAGGTGCGCCGTCGCAACGCCGAACTTTTGAACCGCTGGGAGCCTCGGCGGACCTTCGGTCAGCCCGACCCGGTGGAAGACCGGCAGGCCTTCACCATGCGTTGTGCAGCCCGACGGCGGGAGCGCCAACTGGGTACCGGCTGGGGTTTTGGCGTGTTCCTGGGCGAACACGGTTCTGAGGCCCTAATCGGGGAGGTGAACCTTTCCAACGTGGTGCGCGGAGCCTTCCGGAGCGCCTACGTCGGCTACTGGGTGGACCAGAACCAGGCCGGTAACGGGTACATCCCCGAGTCGCTTGTCGTGGTGTGCCGTTTCGCCTTCGAAGAGATTGACCTCCACCGACTCCAGGTCTCGATCGTGCCCCGTAACGCCCGCTCCCGACGGGTGGTCGAGAAGTTGGAGTTCCGGTGTGAGGGACAAGCCGAGCGGTACCTCGAGATCAACGGCGTCTGGGAGGACCACCTGCGGTTCGCGATCACCGCCGAGGAGTGGTTTGAGCGTCGGGCCGACCTCTGCGAAACTTGGTTGGAAGCCCGTAACTTGTAGTCAATGGCCGGCTGTGTCCGGCCGTGATCAACCCTTTGTTGAAATCCTGGCCTTCAGTTTGGCCACCATCTCAACAAACGCCGGCTGGCGCATCGACCACACCTGAGGGCCGGTTTCCAACTCGACGGCCGGTACCGACTCGGTGATCCCCGCCGTGTCGTGCAGGGTCTTCTTGGTGGCGGCCACCAGTTCCTTCGGGTGGCCTGCCGCTCGACCTGCCAGTTCCACCGCCCGGTCGACCAGAGCGTCGTCGTCCACGCACTCCCAAGCCAGACCGTGACGGGCGGCCTGCTCACCGTCCAGGATCTGCTCGAACAGCACCATGGCCTTAGCTGTCTGGAGGTCGGTGATGTTGCGGAGGCGCCACGTGTGGCCGCCCCCCGGATGGATTCCGATGGTCAGGAAGCGGCTGTCGAAACGCGCCGAACATCCGGCCACCACGAGGTCACAGGCCAGCACCATGTTCATACCGGCGCCCACCGCGGCACCATTCACGGCGGCCACCGTGGGCAGCGTGGAGTGGGCCACCCGCAAGAAGCCCCGGTAGATGTCAGGGAGTGTGCCGTCGTCGCTTCCCCGGCCTGCATCCAGAAGGTCGTCCAGCACGGCTCCGGCGCAGAATGCTCGTCCCTCACCGGTCAGGACCACCGCCCCAACCTCGGAATCGGCTTCCAGAGTGTCGAAGGCGGCCAGCAACTCGTCGTTCATCTCGTTGCTCACGACGTTGCGGCGTTCTGGGTCGTCGAAGGTGAGGACCGCCACGCGGTCACGTCGTTCGATCCGGAGCACGCTCACGGTCGAAGTCTCGCACGTTGCCCCGGGCACCCTACGACTGGCGGCCGGAGACACGAGCCGCTGGGAGACCCGAAAGGCGTCGGGGTTATGGTCGCCGGATGGCCGGGGCGGGACCGAGGGAACGGGACCGCCGTCGCTTTCCTGCTCTCGGGATTCGGAATTACCGGCTGTTTTGGATCGGCGGAGTGCTGACCAATAACGGTCGATGGAACCAGTACGTAGCCAGCTATTTCGTGGTGTACCAGCTCACCGAGTCCGCGGCCTGGGTGGGTATGGCGGGCTTCTCGTCGTTCATTCCGATGCTGGTCACCAACCCGCTGGCCGGTTACGTCTCGGACCGCTTCGACCGGCGGAGGGTTCTCCTGGCGACCAATGCCCTGAACGCAGCCGTGGCGGCCACTCTGGCTGTGGCATGGGGGTCGGGGGTCCGCAGCATCGGCGTCTGGATGACCCTTCTGCTGGTCGGCGGCACGTTCTACGGGATCCAGTTGCCGACATGGCAGTCCTTCGTGGCCGAGTGCGTGCCGCGGAGACACCTCCGCAATGCCATCACTTTGAACTCCATCCAGTTCAACGCGGCCCGCACCGTCGGGCCGGCGGTCGGGGGCCTCCTGATCGGTACGTTCGGGCCGGGCTGGGCCCTGGCCGTGGCCGCGGCCAGTTACGGCCCGGTCCTTGTGGCTCTCCTTCGTATCGATCCGTCAGCACTCCACCGCCCGGGTCAGGCAGCGGCCCCGTCGTCGGGTCGGGCCTCGGTGGTAGGTGAGTACCGGGCGTCGATCCGTTACGTCCGCGGAAAGCCGGGCATCCGGGCCGCCATCATCACGGTGGCCCTGATCTCCACAGCCGGTCAACCCATCGTCCAGCAGATTGTGGTGTTCGCCGAGGAGGTGTTTGAGGTCTCACCGTTTTGGTTCGGGATGCTGGGCTCGGCTCAGGGAATCGGTGCCCTGATCTCGGCGCCGTTGGTGGCCGGGGAACTCAGCCGACTACGCCGGTCTCGAATCCAGCTTTTTGCCACTACGGGCTACGGGTCGGCCATCGTCCTGTTCGCCCTGGCCCCAGCGTTCTGGGTGGGGTACGTCGGGCTCGGACTGATCGGAGCCATGCACCTGACGTCGGCCACCAACCTCAACTCCACTGTGCAACTCCAGGTTGACGACGCTTTCCGGGGGCGGGTGATGGCCATCTACCTGATGGGGGTTCTAGGTCTGGCGCCGTTTGCCAACCTGCTCATGGGATGGCTCATCTCGGTCTTCGGTCCCCGCCCGGTGGTGACGATGGCTGGGTTCCTGGTCGTCGGCGGCGGCCTAGCCCTCCAGGCCACCGGCCGGTATCGGCGCCTGGACGACGGCTGAGGACCCGCTCGGCTAGCCGGCACCGAGCCGACCGTCGGCTCAGTCCGAGTCGTCGAACTCGGCCCGATGAGCCTGCCCCTCGTCGCACATATCGAAGGCGGGACACCACCGACAGGGCGGACCCGGGATCCTGCTGGGCGTCTGGTCACCGTAGAGGAGCCCGACCAGTCGACCGACACCATCAGACAGACGGGCCACGGCGGCCATCAGAGTGTCCTCGGTGACCGCTTCCGGAACGAAGTGAGCCTGGTCCAGGTAGTAGGAAGCCAAGAGGCGTGGTGGCACGCCGATTCGTAGCGTCTCGACCAGGGCGTAGAACCGGAGGTCCTCACGGTGGATGGGTAGGGAGCCACCGGTCTTCAGGTCCACGATCACCTTGCCGGCCTGCCGGCCTCGGGCGCTACCCAACGTGAGGTCAACCTTGCCGGCCAGGATGAGACGACCGCCGCACAACTCGACTCTGAGGCGGCTCTCGGTGACCGGGCGCCACGCCGGCTTCAGCGGAGGCCAGCACTCCAGGTACTTGGTGAAGGCATCCAGCGCCTCAGAGCGCAACTCCGCCCGGCTGGTTTCACCGCAGCCACGGAGCCAATGCCCGAGGCTGCCCGAGTCCGTCTCGTAGCGAGCCAGGGCCTCGTCGATCAGGGTCGGCGGTTCGACCTCCCGACGCCAGTTCACGGCCAACTCCACGGCCTTGTGGACGATCGTGCCTCGGGCCGTCGGGACCCGCCACTCGAAGTCCTCGGACTCGTCAGCCAGGAACTTGGCCTCACACCCGTGGACCTGGGCCAGCCGGTGTTTGTGGACGAAGAGATCCTCACCGGCGGGCAGGCTGTCCAGGTGTGGTTCGACAGCCGTTTCGATGGCCGATCGGAGATGGTGGCGGAGGTCGTCGGGGAACTCAGGGCGCTGGTCGGCTGACGCCCCCAACTGGTCCAGCACGGCCTGCTGGGCGGGGTTGAGACCATCGCCGGTCGACGGAGAATCAGAGGGTTCCACGCCCGGAGTATGACCCAGGACGGCGACAGCAGGACGACGCTGTCACATCGCCACGTAATACTCGAAGCCATGGAGATGATCACCGTTCGCTTCGCGGAGACCGCCCGATCACTGGGTCGGACGGCGCGGTTGCTGGGCCTCGAGGTGCCGACCTTTCGGAGCCCTCCAGGCCTGTGCGGCCTGCAACGGTCGATCCGACGACGAGGCGACTCAGCCACCATCGCCGTGGTGGTGAGGGGACGGCCGTGGGGTGCCGTGGTGGCCGACATGGTCGAAGGGATCGTGGTGGTCAACGACCTAGACCGGAAGCGGGCCGACACCGTGCGCTCCTCTCTCTGGCAGGCCGTAGACGAGCCGGCCCTCGCCGCCTGAATCCCACCCACCTAACTCCCGGAGACGATCGAACCCGTCGGGTGGTGACTAGCGTGGTCAGGCGCCCGGGTGGCGGAACTGGTAGACGCAGCGGGCTTAAACCCCGCGGCCCCCTAGGGGGCGTACAGGTTCGATTCCTGTCCCGGGCACCCGCGGTGGCTCCTGCCATCCGTCCCGGCGAGGATGTGCCCATGGCATCCAAACCGGACGACCCATACGAACACCCCTACCCGGCCCCCGACCTGGCTGCTCGGCATCCGTTCGTGGCCCTGGAGCCCCGCCGCTATCCCGAGGACGAGATGCGGGCCCGGGCCCGGGCCTTCCACGAAACAGCCGACCGGCGTCGCAGCGTCCGAATGTTCAGCCCGGAACCCGTGCCACGCGACCTGGTGGAAACGGCCGTGATGGCTGCTTCCACTGCCCCTTCGGGAGCCCACAAGCAACCCTGGACCTTCGTAGCCGTCTCGGACTCCCACCTCAAGTCCCGGATCCGAGTTGCAGCCGAAGAGGAAGAACGGAAGAACTACCTCGAGAACCGCATGAACGCCGAGTGGCAGGAGGCCCTCGCCCCGCTGGGCACCGACCACCACAAGGAATACCTAGAGGTGGCGCCGTGGATCGTCGTGCTATTCGAGCAGCGGTACGAGGTCCGGCCCGATGGCACCACCCGGACGAACTACTACGTGAAGGAAAGCGTGGGGATCGCTGCCGGCCTGTTCGTAGCCGCCCTACACGACATGGGTCTGGCCACTCTGCCCCACACGCCGTCACCCATGGCCTTCCTCCGAACCCTGCTGGGGCGTCCCGCCAACGAGCGGCCCTTCGTGATGTTTCCGGTCGGCCACGCCCTGGACGGTGCCCAGGTCCCGGACCTCCGACGTAAGCCACTGGCCGAGATCTTCGTGGAGGTCACCGACGACCCAGTCGTCTGATTCGTGCCCGGATGGTTGAGCTAGCCGGCGGGGCGAAGGTCCGGTGAGCAGACTTGGAATCCCCGAGCGCAAAGTGATCCACCACGAAGGTCTGAGATGCGTCGGTCCTGGTGCCGCGCGACGATGTACCCATGGAACCCCAACCGGCAACCCGCGCCACCGGCGGTTGCGACTGCGGCGGCGTGCGCTATCGAATCACCGGCAAGCTCCGGCCCGTTGTCCACTGCCACTGCACACCGTGTCGGCGGATCACCGGCCACCACATGGCAGCCACCGCGGCTGGCGTCGACGACGTGCACCTGTTGGCCGACGCGACATTGGCCTGGTACCAGCGAACGCCGACCATCCGCTACGGGTTCTGCAGCACCTGCGGGGCGACGCTCTTCTGGTCGGCTGCTGACAAGGTGGACACGCTGACCATTACCGCCGGGACCCTGGACCAGCCCACCGGGCTCCAGACCGTCCTTGCCATGTACGCCGACGAAGCGGCTGACTACCACCGCCTGGACGACACGCTGGAGACCCACGGCGGCGAACTACTGCTCGAATAACCGATGTGGCCCGGTCCACGGACATTCCGGCAGTCCGGTCCACGGACATTCCGGCAGTGTGGACCGCCTACGGTTGGCGAGGGGTACCCGGTGGGCCGAAGTACCGCACCTATGCTCCGGCCATGCGTCGCTTTCTCGTTCCGATCCTGTTTCTAGCCGTCGTTGCTACCGCCTGTGGCGGGTCCAGCGACGAACCGATCGTGGTCCAGACAACCACCACCGGGATGTTCACCACCACGACGACCACCACGCCGGTGGACGACACGGGTACCACCACTTCCACCACGTACGGCACGGCTACCACCACCACGTACAGCACGGCTACCACTACAGAATCCCCGACCGTCACTACGACCGAGCCGTCAGCCGCCACTACGACTGAGCCGTCGACCGACGGGCCAGAGTCGGTGACTGTCGAGAAGGGCGACTCACTGTCCAAGATCGCCAAGCGGTATGGCACCACTGTTGATGCTCTGGTGCGGATCAACGAACTCTGTGACGCCAACCAGATCTTCGTAGGTCAGGTGATCCTTCTAGAAGATCCGAATTTCGACGCTTCTGCCGAGGAGACGGAGACATCGACAGTCATCGTCACCGTGGAGGTCGGAGACTCTCTGACCAAGATCGCCAAACGTCATGACACCAGCGTCGAGGCGATCATGGAACTCAACGACATCGACGACCCGAACCTTTTGTTCGTGGGACAAGAGTTGGTCATCGACGGCGAGGTACCGACCGCCGAGGAAGCCGAGGAGAACCCGAACTGCTGACCCGAAGTCAGCAGGGACCAGCAGGCCCCAGATGACCGAGGCCCGGTGGAGCGGGTCGGGTCTACGCTCCGCCCCGTGACCCTGCGGCTGGACGAACGCGACGAGGCACGGCTGGCCGGCGACGAGGGTCCGGCGGTTCGAACAGCCATCAGGGTGGTGACCCGGTTGGCCACCGCCATGGGTGCCGATCGGCTACTAGACGTCACCGGCGCCCACATCGACTCCTGCCTCTACCACGGCCAGGCGGTGCTGGATTTCGCCGACCATCTGGCCGACGCCGGAGCCCACGTTGCCGTACCGACCACCCTGAACGTCTCGTCGCTGGATCTGCTCCACCCCGAACTGGACCGCGGTGATCCCGTCGAAAGCCGGCAGTCCCGTCGGCTCATGGAGCGCTTCGAAGAGATGGGCTGTCGGCCCACGTGGACTTGTGCCCCCTACCAGTTGGAGACCCGCCCGTCGTTCGGTGAGCAGGTGGCCTGGGCGGAGTCCAACGCCATCGTCTTTGCCAACTCGGTTCTCGGGGCCCGCACCCACCGGTACGGCGACTTTGCCGACATCTGCTGCGCCATCACCGGTCGGGCACCGGCGGCCGGCCTCCACCTGGATGAAAACCGTCGGGCCACCCTGGTGGTCCGCCTCGAGGGTGTCTCACCGGAGTTGATCGGCCGCGACGTCCTCTACCCGGTTCTGGGTGGGCTCATCGGTCGCCTCGTCGGTCGAGGGGTTCCAGTGGTTGACGGCCTACCCCCAGGAGTGTCTGAAGACCGGCTCAAGGCTCTGGGTGCTGCGTCGGCAGCCACAGGGACCGTCGGAATGTTCCACATGGTGGGCAGTACCCCGGAGGCGTCGACTCTGGAAGAAGCACTCCACGGACAGGAACCGGACCAGGAGGTGACGGTGACGGCCGCTGACCTGCGGGCGGCCCGAGATCGCCTCAGCACGACCACCGACGACCATCTCCGAACGGTCAGCCTGGGTACCCCGCACTACTCGATCACCGAGATCGGACGACTGGTGGAGTTACTCGGCGGTGGTCGGGTAGCCGACGGGGTGGCCTTCTACGTGTCCACCGGTCGCGATATCTACCACGAGGTGGAGCTCCGGGGGTGGGCCAGCCGTCTGGCCGACGCCGGGGTGACCGTGGTGACCGATACGTGCACCTACTTCACTCCGATCATCGAAGACCTGGGTGGGACGGCCATGACCGACTCGGCCAAGTGGGCCTACTACGCGCCGGGAAATCTCGGCGTCGAGGTGGTGTTTGGCAGCACTGAGGATTGTGTGGCGTCGGCTATGACCGGTCGGGTGGTTCGCGACGAGGAGATCTGGGCTGATGCCTGACCAGCCCCGGGTGCTGGTCGCCGGGACGGCCGCCGGCGAGGTTCTCCACCTCGAAGAGCCGCTGAGTTTCTGGGGTGGGCTGGACTCCACCGACGGCCGCATCATCGACCGACACCACCCACAGGCCGATCGGGTAGTTGCCGGACGGGTGCTGGCCATGCCACATGGCCGCGGCTCCAGTACGGCCAGCAGCGTCCTGTGCGAGGCGGTCCGGGCCGGAACGGCTCCGGCCGCCATCCTGATGGCCGAACCTGACGAACTCGTGGCCCTAGGAGCCATCGTGGCCGAGGAGGTCTACGGGGTAGTCGTCCCGGTGGTCGTCGTGGGCCACGAGGCATACCAGAGCCTGGTCGACGGCGAGCAGGTGACCGTCGGGCCCGACGGCACCGTAGGCCGGGCCTGAACTAGGCCTCGCTCAGTCCTCGGGTAGCCAGCCCTCAGGTTCCACGCCCAGGCCGTCGGCTATCCGGTTGGCGTAGGCGTAATAGGCGGTCACCTCGACGATGTCCAGGACGTCCCGGTCGCTGAAGCCAGCGGCCCTCAGGTCCTCCACATCAGACGCCGTCATTTCCCCCGGGACTCGCGTCAACTTCACCGCGTAGGCCAGCATGGCCTGCCGGGCCGGCGACAGGGGAGCGGTCGTCCAGTCGTCCTCGACGGCGGCCAGCAGCCCGTCGTCTCGGAGGAGCCGGCGCAGACCGCGCCGGTGGTGGACCGTTCAGTAGTGGCAGTGGTTCTCGAGGCTGACCACCAGGGCGATCATCTCGCGGTCCACCTTGCGAAGCGATCCGGTACCAGCCATGGCCGACCGGTAGAGGCCGTCGTGGGCGGCCAGACCCCGGGGGTTGAGGGAGTGGATGGCCATGATGTGATCGATCCGGCCGTGGGTGGCGTCGACCACCCGGCCATACAGGTCGGCCAGGTCGGGGTCGTCCTCCCAACGGTCATCGGGAACGGTGTCGATCCAGGCCATGGGGAAGAGTCTCGCGCTCGTAGGGCCGCCGTTAGGCGACGAGAGCGTGTTCCAGCAGCCGGTCATAATACGGCCGGGCCTCGTCGACCACCGGTCGTAGATGGCCGGGTACCGGTTCGGCACTCGGATGGCCGGCCTGGAAACCGGAGGACCGGTGGGTGCTGGCGTACCAGTACTCCGCCCACACCCCGTCCTCCGGCTTGGGTCCCGCCGGCCACGACAGCATGGCGGGGTCGAAGTCCAAACCCAGGCGTAAACAGAGCGTCTGAAGCATCGCCTCAGGGTTGGCCAGCAGGGTGGCCGAGTCGACGACTACCGGGTCCTCGCCCTCAGCCAGGATCGACTCCAACAGATCGACCTGGATGGGTAGCCCGGTATCGGCCACGTTCACGTCGGGGACGTTCTTGGCAAACGAGGTCACCACCCGAGCGGGGTCCCGGATGAGAAGGATGTTGCGGCATTCACCCAGGAATCCCCGGTCCAGGCTCACGAAGTGCTGAGCCATCTGTTTGAAGAAGGCGACGGGGGTGGAGTGGCTGCCCAGGATCACGTCGCGGACTACCGCCTCACCGTCGGGGTCCTGGCTGGCCAGCACGTCGTTCCGGCCCGGGTGGTCCCGACCGGTGACCCGCAGGTAGTGGGCGTAGATGGGCTCGTCGAACACCGTGGTGTCGGAGCGCTGCCGGAAGGCGTACATGAACGATGTGGAGATGTTCCGGGGCCCGGACCAGCAGTTGATACGCAGCGTCATCCCGGCCCGGCCCCTGCTGCCACGTCGGCCTCGACGGCCTCCAGGTACAGGTTCCGGAGGTGGGCCGTGACGGGACCCGGGCGACCGTCGCCGATTGCCCTCCCGTCGACCTCCACCACCGGGGTGAGGCCACCGAACGTGCCCGTGACGAAGGCCTCGTCGGCTGAGTAGACGTCGTCCAGTGAAAACGGGACCTGGTGGGCGGCCAATCCGGCCTGGGGTGCCACCTCCAGGACCACCTGCCGGGTGATCCCGTTGAGGTTGTAGTTCCCGGTCGACGTCCAGACGCCCCCATCTCGGATGACGAAGAAGTTGGTGGCGTTGCACGTGGCCACAGCGCCCGTGGTGTCCAGCATGAGTGCCTCGTCGGCGCCCGCCTTGACGGCTTGGATGAGGGCGATGACCTCGTGCAGCTTGGAGTGGCAGTTCAGCCGCTGGTCCAGGGTGTCGGGCGGTGGACGACGCACGGTGGCCGTGAACAGGGTGATGCCACTCTCGGCGACTGCAGGATCGGCCACCTTGTATTCGGCGATGATCACCACGTTGGGTCCACCAACTGCGTTGGAGGGATGTTGGGAAGGGGTCTTCTTGTCGCCTCGGGTGACCATGAGGCGCACGTGAGCGTCGTCGTGCATGTCGTTGTGTCGAACGGTGTCGTACAGGGCTTCGGTCACCTGGTCTCGGTCCAGGCCGGGATCCAGGTCGGCGGCCGCCAGGCCAGCAAAGAGGCGGTCCAGGTGGCGATTCAGGAAGGCGAAACGGTCATGGTGCAGGCGGAGGCCCTCCCAGATGCCGTCCCCGACCAGGAACCCGCTGTCAAAAACTGAGATTCGGGCCTCATCGCGGGGGAAGAACTCACCGTTTATGTACACCTCCACCGAGGCGTTGCGCTCGTCGACCAGAGCCTGGTGGGTGCTTCTTGACATGCCGGCGAGCGTACCGACGTTGGTCGCCTCACCCGGTTTCAGGTATCTTCCCGTCCGCCGAGAGCCAATGACGACGACGGAGCGCGTGTGTCTGCCCATGCCGTATCGACGAAATCTGCGAGGGGACTCGTAGCCGTCGACCGATTCCTAACTTTCATCCGGGTCTTCCTGGTCACGATGATCGTGGTCGGGATACTGGCCTTCATCTGGCAACAGATCGACGCCGACAACGTTTTCGCCCGCTGGCGTAACCCGAACGCCCGAGGCCTCACCGGCGACCAGTTCAAGGGCCTCCTGATCTCTGGGCTCTCCCAGGGCTCGATGTACGGCCTTATCGCCCTCGGCTACTCGATGGTCTACGGCGTGCTGGGGTTCATCAACTTCGCCCACGGCGAGGTTTTCATGGTGGGGGCCATGACCGGTTTTATCGCCTCGGACAAGTTCCAGGCCAACGGGATGTGGGAACAGAACTTCCTGCTGTGCCTGGTACTCATTGTCCTGATGGCCATCTTCTTCTCCACGTTCACCGCAGTGGTGATGGAACGGGTGGCCTACCGGCCCCTCCGCAATTCGCCACGACTGATTCCGCTGATCACGTCGATCGGCGTGTCTTTCTTCATCCAGAATCTGGTGCTGGGGCTGTTCGGACCGGCCTCCAAGAGCTATCCGAGGCTTCCCGAGTGGCTGGCCAAGCAGCGTTCCATCCTGACCTTCGAGATCGCCGGTACCCGCCTCATGGTCCTGGTCGTAGCCGCAGTGTCGATGGCCATCCTGTGGTACGTCGTAGAGCGGACCAAGACCGGTCGGGCCATGCGGGCCGTCGCCGAGGACAAAGAGATCGCCTCGCTGATGGGGATCGACGTCAACCGGACCATCGTCACCACGTTCGCCATAGGCGGCGCCATGGCCGGAGTGGGCGGGATCCTGTGGGGCCTCATGTTCCGGTCGGTTACCCACATGACCGGCTTCCTCCCCGGAGTGAAAGCGTTCACCTCCGCTGTGGTTGGCGGCATCGGCAACATGGGTGGTGCCATGGCCGGAGGCATCTCGTTGGGTTCAGCCGAGTCGATCGCCCCGATGCTCATCCTGGAACCCCTGGGCGTGCCCGGAGTGTCACAGCTCAAAGACGCCGTGGCCTTTACCGTGCTGGTCCTCGTGCTCCTGTTCAAGCCTTCCGGCCTCTTCGGGGAGCGGCTCTCGTCGGAGGACCGGGCATGAGTGTCATTGCCGCCCCCGTCCCGTCGTCGATCCTGGATCAGGACTGGCGCAAGGTCCTGCGCTGGGGTCTGATCTGCGGTGGCGCCCTGATCGCCATGTGCCTGGTCGGCATGCCCGTAGAAATGGACCGCCGGGCGATCATCGAGCGCTACCTCAGCCTCGGCTACCTCACGGTCCTGTTCATCCCGGTGCTGGTCGGCTGGGTGGCCTCCACCCAGGTGGTGCTCGAAGGCGTCGAGGCCCGTAAACAGGGCCCCTTCGACCTGGTCACCGGCTTCGTGGTTGGGGCGATCGGCGGCGGATTCCTGGCGCTACTGATGGTGGCGTTGGACTCCTGGAACCTGCGAGACCCGCTGGTCAACTGGAGCCCGAAACTGTTTCGCTTCCTGACCTACGAGAACGGCATGGGCTTCGGCGCCGTGGCATGGATTGTCACCGGGGCTGTCCTCGGTTTGGTCGGGGCTTCGTTCCACATCGTGCCCCGGACCGTCCGTCGGGTCACCAGCTTCGTGGTGTTCGGGCTGATTTCCCTGTCGATCCTGGAGTCCCTCATCGACGACCTATCGGAGGGCTTTCGGCTCGAATGGTTGGACGAGTTCATGTTCGCGAAGAAAGGCGGCCTGACCGTCACCTCGACCATCGTGATCGGGGCGGCAATCGGCGTCCTGTCCCTGGTGACCGACGGCCGGATGAAGGCAGCCACCGAGCGCTACCGGAACATGGAAGGCGTCGAACGCCAAAAGACATCAATCGTGCTGTTCGTGGTGATCGCCGTGCTGTGCGGAGTCCTCCCGATGTTCCTCGGCAAGATCATGAACGAGCTGCTGGCCAACGTGGGACTCTTCCTGCTACTGGCCCTCGGCCTGAACATCGTTGTCGGCCTGGCCGGCCTGTTGGACCTCGGCTATGTGGCCTTCTTCGCCGTGGGCGGCTACACCACCGCTGTGTTGACCTCACCGAACAGCCCCTGGTTCGCCCCCGAACTGCACTTCGGGATCGCCCTGATATTCGTAGTGATCTTCGCCACCATTACCGGCCTGGTCATCGGAGCCCCAGTCATCCGAATGCGCGGCGACTACCTGGCCATCGTCACCCTGGGATTCGGAGAAATCATCCGCCTGCTGTTCATGTCGGACTGGCTAGGCCCGTACTTCGGAGGCGCCCAGGGCGTGACCAACATCCCGGGCGTCGACCTGGGGTTCGCCACGGTGAAGGGCACCGATCCCCGCTCGGTGTTCTACCTGGTGCTGTTCTTCTGCGCCATCGCCATCTACGTCTCGTGGCGCCTGCAGGCTTCCCGCCTGGGCCGGGCCTGGATGGCTATCCGAGAGGACGAGCAGGTCGCCGAGGCCATGGGTATCAACACGGTCAGTGCCAAACTGATGGCCTTCGTGGTGGGTGCCGTCCTGGCCTCGTTCAGCGGTGCTGTCCTGGCCGCCAAAGTCGGTTCGGTCTTCCCGACCTCGTTCATGATCCTGGTGTCCATCATCATCCTCGTGGTGGTGATCGTGGGCGGCATGGGCAACATCGCCGGCGTGATGGTCGGATCGTTCGTCCTCATCGGCGTGCTGGGTGGGCCCAAGCAGCCGGGCCTGCTCCAGGAGTTCCAAAACTTCAAACTGCTGATCTACGGCCTGCTGCTCGTCTTCATGATGCTGAAGCGTCCGGAAGGTCTGGTGCCCAGCGCCCGTCGTAGCCGCGAACTCCACCAGGAGGAGTTCCTGCAGGACGCCTGGCTGCAGGACGACAAACTCGACAGCGACGACGAGGTCTCCGTGGGTGACGGGGGAGCGGAGGAGCAATGAGCCTTCTCGAGATCCGCGACCTGAAGATCACCTTCGGTGGCCTGGATGCCCTGTCGGGCCTGAACTTCCACGTCGACGAGGGCGAGATCGTCAGCGTCATCGGCCCCAACGGCGCCGGCAAGACCACCTTCTTCAACGCCATCTCCGGCCTGGTGCCACCCACCGAGGGCGAAATCGAATTCGAAGGAGAGTCGATCGTCGGCCTCGACCCCAGCATCGTCACCTCGCTGGGGATCGCCCGAACATTCCAGAACGTGCGACTGTTCCCCAACATGACGATCCTCGAGAACGTCATGGTCGCTCAGCACTGCCGGACGAACCAGCTGCTCGTCGGGGCGCTACTGCAGACCAAGGCCTTCAAGAAGGAAGAACGAGAGATCCGGGAACGAGCCGAAGAGGTACTCGGCTTCTTCGGCCACCGCCTCGTCGGCTACCGGATGGACCAGCCGGCCTTCGCCCTGTCGTATGCAAACCGGCGCCGCTTGGAGATCGCCCGGGCCATGGCCACCCAGCCACGCATGCTTCTGCTCGACGAGCCGGTGGCCGGCATGAACCCCATCGAGACCGCCGAGCTGACCGAACTGATTGGTCGACTGCGCACCGAGTGGGGATTCACCATCGTGGTCATCGAACACGACATGAAGGTGGTTCGGGACGTCTCCGATCGGGTTGTGGTGCTGGACCATGGTGTGCCCATCGCCCAAGGGTCCTACGACGAGGTGTCGACCGACCCGAACGTCATCGAAGCCTACCTGGGTCGCCCCGTGGAGGCCGCATCATGACCGGCCAGGACGGGGCTACGGCGCTTCTGGAGTTCCGGCAGGTCAACACCCACTACGGAGCCGTTCACATCCTCAAGGACGTGGACCTGGCCATCTACCCGGGTGAGCTGGTGTGCCTGCTGGGCGGCAACGCTTCAGGCAAATCAACCACGCTCAAGACGCTGCTGGGCATGGTCACGCCCACTTCAGGTGAGGTGGTGCTCGACGGTGAGGTCGTCAACGACAAGCCGACCAGCTACCGGGTCACCAACGGGGTCACGATGGTTCCGGAGAACCGTCGACTGTTCAAGCGCCTGTCGGTCGGGGAGAACCTCGAGTTGGGGGCCTACCTGCGGACCGACAAGGACGGCATCGCTGAGGACCTGGAGCGCATCTTCGACCTGTTCCCCCGGGTCAAGGAGCGTCTGTCGCAGAAGGCGGGAACCCTGTCGGGCGGCGAGCAGCAGATGGTGGCCATCGGCCGGGCCTTGATGTCACGACCACGGGTCCTGCTCATGGACGAGCCGTCAATGGGCCTGGCCCCAGCGCTCGTGCAACAGAACTTCGAGCTGATCCGCCAAATCCATGCCGACGGAATGTCCATTTTCATGGTGGAACAGAACGCCAACATGGCCCTGTCCATCGCTGACCGGGGGTGGGTGCTCCAGACCGGTCGGGTGGTGCTGGACGACACCGCCGAAGCCCTTCTAGCCAACCCCGAGCTTCGGGCCTCCTACCTCGGCGAAGGCTGAGCTTCGGCTCCCTTGACCCCTGTGCCCAGATTGCCAGTCAAAGAAATGCCGGGACACCGGGACCGGATGCCTGCCCAAAACCCGCCCCGGCGAGCTCCATCGTGACCGGACCGGGTCGGCGCCCTCTGACCGTGATTGCCGGACAGACGTCGACTGTCGAAGCCGTCTGGGATGATCAGCGACCCATCGTGAGCGCCGAGGCACTTGGAGAACTACTCGACTGGGAGTGGCGTGCAGAAGGCCTGTGCCGTGAGACGGTTTGCGTCCCTGTCGCCGATCGCTCCCACGTCGAACACGACGAAGGCATCGACATCCTGTCCGTCGCCGAAATATTGGACCGACCGGCCGTAATAGACCCCGACGCCGGGTTGCTGGTCGTCGGACAACCCGCAACTGACCGACTCGAAGCCCTTCACGGCCGTCGGGCCCCCGACTTCACACTCCCTGACCTGACCGGGTCCCCTCATTCTTTTTCCGACTGGGCAGGCCGTAAACGGCTCCTGGTGGCCTTCGCCAGCTGGTGAGGGTGCGCTTTTGACCTGCCCGGGTGGCAGGCGCTGCAAGACGAACTAGGCGACACAGGGTTCACGGTCATTGCGGTAGCTATCGACGAAAATGTTGACGCCCTCCAAGAACTCGCCAAAGAGGTTTCCTACCCGGTCCTCGTCGACGCCGACCACCACCTCACCGAGTTGTACGCAATCAGCAACGTACCAACCGTCATCTGGGTGGACGAAGAGGACCGGATCGTCAGGCCCAACGCAGCCGAGTTCGGTACCGACATTTTCGCCGAGTTGACCGGTATCCACTGCGAAGACCATTTCGAACTCGTACGAGCCTGGGTTAGTGATGGCCAGGTTCCCGAAGACGCAAGCCATACCGTGGCCGATCTGACCGGCGACGAAGTGAAAGCCCGGCTCCACTTCAGGCTCGCCGCGCACGCCCGCCGAGCCAGCCTGACCGATGTCGCTGACGCCCACTTCGACCAGGCAGCCGAACTAACCCCACTCGACTTCACGGTGGTGCGAGCAGCCATGCCTCTCCGCGGCGGAAACCCGTTCGGCGAAGAGTTCTTCGACCTCTACGGCGCGTACAAGGAAGCCGGATCGCCGTATCACGGAATCCCCCGAACCACCGCCTGAGGTCAGTCGTGGCGCTCAAAGTGGTGGTGTGGGGTACCGGAAATGTGGGCCGGCCGGCGATCCGGGCC
>PBDJ01000040.1 GCA_002717365.1 Acidimicrobiaceae bacterium
CCCGTCGAGACCGGTCAAGAACCGGGTGGCCAAATCGACGGCGTGGAGGACTGCCTCGTCGCCCTCCAGATCGTCGAGGCCCGCCACGCCAGCCTCCCAGTCCGCCATCGTGCTGGGCTCCGGGCCAGGCAGATCCAAAGTGGCCAAGACCTCCAGGGTTTCGTAATCCAACTTGGCCAGTCGCTCGCGGCCATTGCTCCAGATTGTCCGCTTCCCGTCGGGATACGGGCCAGAGACCAAACCCCCGAAGTGGCCTGGTCCGAGCCAGGTGAACTGCCTCTCGTCGTCGGCTAACTCAACGGCACCGTCGGGAATGGCTCCCGCTCTCTCTGTGCAGTCCTGCTGGTCGCATCTACCGTGGGCGATCGGGTTCTCACTGGCGGCCAGAAACGGGTTGCGATAGCCGACGGTCATGGGCCCAGACTAGGTTTAGGTGCACGTCCTGCCGACAGATTCCTGTCCCGAACGCAGCCCACATTGGCGGCCATTCGGCTGGCCCTACATACAGCCCGAGGAGACCAGCTATGCCCTTCGCTGGCGTGAATGGCCAAACCATCCACTACCTAGACACTGGCGGCGACGGTCCGGCCGTCGTGCTGAGCCATGGCTTCAGCATGGATCACGAGATGTGGGTTCATCAGGTTGGCCCGCTCACCGGCGCCGGATGGCGGGTCGTGACGTACGATGAGCGGAGCTGGGGTCAAACCGTTCATACCGAACCTTTCGACTACTGGGATTTGGCCGCCGACGTGCTCGGGCTAATGGACCATCTGGGCATTGACCGCGCTGTGCTCGGCGGTATGTCCCAGGGTGGTTTCCTGACGCTGCGAGCCGCCCTCACCGCTCCTGCCCGAGTCCGGGCCATGGTTCTAGTCGACACCGAAGCCGAAGCTCTCTCCGGCGAGGACCGGACGCACTATCAGGCACTCTTCGACGCCGCGATCGCCATGGGGCTTTCCGGCGAGGTCGGTGACGCCCTCGAGATGGTCTTATTCGCCCCTGGCTACGCCGATGCCCGTTATTGGCGGGGCAAGTGGGCCTCCAAGCCGATCACCGCCTGGATGGGAGCCAAGGACTGCCTCTTCGAGCGCGACTCGATCGTGGACCGTCTTGGCGAGATCACCTGTCCGAGCATCGTTTTCCACGGCGATGCCGACATGGCTATTCCTTTGGAAAGGGGGCGTCTCGTCTCCGATTCGCTCTCGGGATCGTCGACCTTCGTGGTGGTTCCCGGCGCCGGCCATACCAGCAATCTGGAGGCACCGGCCGTAGTGAACCCTGCCTTGCTCGACTTCCTGGCCGCCTTCGACTGATCCTTGAGCGCGTCGTCAGGATTCAGGTACCCAGTAGGGGCCGAAGGCCTGTGATCGTGACCCTTTCGAACAGTCCTGCCTCGGCGTAGGGGTCTCCGGCTGCAAACTCCTCGGCTGCCTCTCGGGTCTCGACGTTAACGACGATCAGAGAACCGCACATCTCGCCGTCATCATCTAGGAGGGGCCCGCCAAACGTCACCTCAAAGCCGGCCAAATACGCCAGATGGTCTGGTCGGGTTCGGGCCCGCAGGTCGCCAGCGTCTGAACGGTCAAGGGCGTGGATCACGTAGTGCATGTCGTATCAGGATCGTCGCGCCATGGAAGGTTACCAACCCCTGAATAGTGGCAAGGGACCTCTTCGATTGCTTCTGCAGTCCCTCTTCTTGCCGACTGTCGTCATGACTCTTTGGCTGTCGGGTAGTCGACGTAGCCGGCGGGGCCAGGGGTGTAGAGGGTCCGATGATCAAAGCGAGCTAGTGGCAAGCGGTCAGCTAAGCGCTCGACCAGGTCGGGGTTGGCCAAGAAGTGCCGCGCGAACGACACGGCATCACATCGCCCGCTGGAGATGGCGTCTTCGGCCTCTCGGGCGTCGAAGGAATCGTTGGCGACAAGTGCCCCATCGTGGTGGTCGCTGGCCAATGCCAAGTTGTCCAGGTCGGCTCCTGCCAGACGGATGACGTGCAGGTAGGCGAGGCCCATATGACGGATCTCCTCTAGCAGTGTTCGAAAAGTGTCCTCGACGTCGGAAGGTCCTTCATCCTGGAGATCGTTGAACGGGTTGCCCGGGCAAATACGGAAGCCGACCCGGCCAGCCCCCACCTCATCGGCCATGGCATGTAACGCCTCGACTACGAATCGGATCCGATTCTCAACTGGTCCGCCGTAGGCGTCGGTTCTCCGGTTTGTTCCCGTGCACAGGAACTGGGCCGGGAGGTAACCACTCGTTCCGTGCAGTTCGACACCGTCGAATCCGGCCTCAAGAGCCAAGGCAGCAAATCGGCGATATTCCGCCACCACTTCGGGAACCTCGTCTTCCGTTAGTTCCCGCGGTTGGTCAAAGGGCTGTAGGCCGTTGCCGTCCGTATACATCTCTCCTGCGGCACACACAGCCGACGGAGCCACAGTCTCGGCGCCTGGGGCCTTGTTGTCCCTGTGGGCAATTCGGCCACAGTGCATGACTTGGGCGACGATCAAACCGCCGCTCTGATGTACCGCACTAGTTACTGGCCGCCAACCGTCGGCCCGTTCTGGCGAATCCAGGACCGGCGTACGGCAATAACCCTTACCGTTCTCGCTCGGGGCAATCCCCTCGGTCACAATTAGGCCGGCTGATGCCCGTTGCCCGTAATACGTAGCCATCAGGTCGGTTGCTGCACCGTTCTCGGTGGATCGTGAGCGGGTCATGGGCGCCATGACGATCCGGTTCTTGAGTTCCAGGGTTCCGAGTGACGTCGGGGAGAAGAGGCTCACCATTTGAGGCAACCTAGGTTGAGGTTTCGCCGACCACGGTCACCAGCCAGATCAGACCGAGGATCATGGCTAGGGCCAGACCAGCCGCTACACCATCTAAGTTGCCGAGGCTGGCCACCACCGCCACTACCAGCGGTCCAAGCACTCGACCGACATCGGTGAGCAGTGCTACCCCCGAGAGAAACGACGCCGTTCCCTCCTCGGGGGCCAAGTCGCCAGTCAGGGTGGCCAGGGAGCCGGCGCTGAGACCGTTTCCGACGCCCATCATCAACCCAGAAAACAAAACCCCCGTCGTTGAGTCCACCAGCAGCAGGCTGAGGAGGCCCAGCGCGAGTAATCCGTAGGCCGGCACCATGGCCGCGAGGCGCCCCAAGCGGTCCATGATGTAGCCCGACAGCGGGAAGAGGATTAGGTCCGCGCTGTAGCCGGCAGCCACCAGGATCCCGATGGTCGACGGCCTAAGGTCTAAGGCAACCCCCACCAGGGGAAGCAACACCCTCCGGCCCTCACGCGTCGTCATCGCGGCCATTCCGAATATGCCTGCATGCATTAGGCGCCGCCGGTTCGCCCGTACCACTTCCAACAGGCCCGGGCCTCCCGCACCAATCGGAGCAACCTCCCTTTCTGGCTTTAGGGCGCCAGGTAGAACTGCTGGAATACCTATCGCCGCTCCCAGGCCGGCGGCCCCGAAGGTCCAACGGGCACCGGCCACATCGAGGAGGGCTCCGCCAATGAGGGTCCCGAGTAAACCGGTGAGTCGCATTGTCCCACCCATCAGCGACATGGCCCGGCCCCGAAGCAGGAGCGGAATCCTGCGGGTCAGGTCGGCTTGCCGTGACAACGTCACGCCGAGTGCGCCGGCCCCAAACACAAAGTGGCCGAACCCTAAAATGGTGACTGACTTACTGGCCATCATTACGGCCGCTGAACCCACCATGGCCAGGAGGGATCCCGCCCCTACTCTGGCTGGACCCCACCGGTCTGTGGCCCAACCTACGGGTAGCGCCACAGCAGCAGCTCCCGCACCCCCGGCACCAGCCACGATGCTGGCTACGGCGTACCCGTGCCCATCTCCAACCAGAATGATTGGTAGGGCCACAAGGAGGAGGCTCATGCCCAAGCTGGCCGACATCCAGGGTCCGTAGATCGGCCAAACGTACGGTGCTAGCGCTCGGAAGCCCATCAGCGTCGAAGGCTAGGCGGGTGCCGGCTTCACCAGCGCTTAGGCCCTCTCGTACTGTCGAGGACCGAACCGGGAGGCCCAGATGGAAAATCTCGAACTCGTGCTCGACGACCTGGACTTTGGCGAAGGGCCTCGTTGGCATGACCGCCGGCTCTGGTACAGCGACTTCTACCAACACCGCGTATACGCCGTGTCGCCGAACGGTGAGCGAGAGACCATGCTCGACCTAGGCGACGAGCAACCCTCCGGCCTTGGATGGATGCCCGATGGCTCCATGCTCGTCGTCGCCATGCTTGCCCGGCAAGTCCTCCGTGTCGTAGACGGTGAGGTGAGTATCCACGCCGATCTTTCTGAGGTCGCCTCCTGGTATTGCAACGACATGGTGGTTGCGGTTGACGGCACGGCCTACGTGGGGAACTTCGGCTGGGATATCGAGGCCGACCACGGCCACCCACAGGCCGCCACGTTGGCCGTGGTACGACCGGATGGGACCGTAGACGCCGGACCTGGTGACTTGTTGTTTCCCAACGGCTCCGTCATCACCTCCGACGGTCGAACGTTGATTGTGGGTGAAACATTCGGTCAGCGCTACACCGCCTTTGATCTGGATAGAAACGGAATGCCCGGATCAGCCCGAGAGTGGGCGCCACTCCCCCAGTCAGCACCCGACGGCTGCACAATGGACGCAGCGAACGGAATCTGGTTCGCCGACGTGGCCCTCTCGGAAGTTCTTCGGGTGGTCGAGGGTGGCGAAATCACCCATCGAATCGAAACTCCACAAACTCCCTACGCCTGCACTCTGGGTGGAGCCGACGGGCGGACCCTTTATATCCTTACCGCCCCAGGTGCTGGCTCCGACCGCACTGGTACCGGGGACGGATGCATCTGGACCACGCTCGTGGAGCACCCTCGCTCAGGCCGACCATGAGGACCTCGGTTCCCCTGTTCCGAATCGGGTTCTCAATGGACCGCCTACTTGATCGACGGCCGCCGGTCAGTCGGTAATGGCCTCGGTCTCTGCCAGGCGTACCAGGGGTATCACCCGTTCCGTCTTTGCCTGATAGTCGGCGTAAAACGCTCGGTCCTCCACCAAGGCGGCCCACAGGGCGTCACGAATCGGCCCTGCGTCGAGAACTTCGTGCTCGGACCAAAACATGCCGCCCTGGACCCTGACCTTCACTCGAGGATTGGCCTCTCGGTCCCGCAGGTTCAGAACCCACGCCGGATCTTTCGTCGCCCCAGCGAACGACCCGACCACGATTCGGTGCCCGTCGGCATCTCGCCAGAACGGCAACGCCACCTTGTGTTCGTTGCCTGATCGCCGACCAACGGTGTGTAACAGCACGTGGTGCATGCCCACCACACACCACACGGCATCGTCGTCGGAGGCCTCCATCCCCATGATGTGCGCCTTCGTGATCTCGATAATTTCTGCATGGGTGGGGGTCTCCCACTCCATCACAACCTTCTGACTCTCGACTTCATCGCTCATGGGGCGGACCGTAGCCTCGCTCTGACTTCCAAACGGGGTCCGGCTCCGGTGCCCGCTTCGGCAGACTGCTGTCTCGCGCAGGATGATCGCGGGTGACTGAAGGGCCAGCTATGAGTAGACGACCGAATGTCATCCTCATCAACTGTGACGACCTGGGCTACGGCGACCTGTCGTGCTACGGCTCAACCCAGCATGAGACCCCGGTCCTGGACCACATGGCCTCCGAGGGGGCCCGCCTCACCGACTTCTACATGGCGTCACCGGTCTGCTCGCCGTCACGAGCCGCAATGCTCACCGGCAGTTACCCGCTCCGGGTTGGTTTCGGTGGGCGGAGCATCGACAACGCTCCTGTTCTGTTCCCCGGCCAAGCCCAAGGGTTGCACCCTGACGAGATCACTATCGCCCGCCTCCTTAACGACGCTGGATACGCCACCCGTCTAGTCGGAAAGTGGCACTGCGGAGACCAACCGGAGTTCCTGCCTACCTGCCATGGTTTCGACGGCTGGTTTGGTCTTCCCTACAGCAACGATATGGGTCGGCAAGCCTTGTCGCCGGAGGAGCAGCCCTACCGAGACATCATGGAGCAGTTGGGGACGCCATTGCCTGATGACGCTCCGATGCTGGCTAACCGCCCGCCTCTTCCCCTTATGCGAGACGACGAGGTCGTAGCTGAGCAGCCCGACCAGGCCGCCTTGACCGAGGCATACGTCGCTGACGCGATCGAGTTCCTACGCTCTCATCGGGACAGTCCGTTCTTCCTCTACCTAGCGCACCTCTACGTACACCTGCCGATCTACGTTCGGGATCACTTCGTTCGACAGTCGACTAATGGTCGTTACGGGGCGGCGGTGCAATGCATTGACTGGTCGGCCGGGGCGCTTCTTGACGAGATTCGAGCCCTGGGCCTGGACGAGGACACAGTGGTTGTCTTCACCAGCGACAACGGTGCTCTGATTCGCGACGGCGGTGGTAGCAACGGTGAGCTCCGGGCATCAAAGGGCACAACGTGGGAGGGCGGGCAGCGGGTGCCATGCATCGTCCGGTGGCCAGGAAGGATCCCGGCCGGACAAACGGTCTCCGAGGTCGTCAATGCCATGGACCTCTACCCCACGATTGCCAGATGGTGCGGCATCGACGTCCCCAGCGACCGAACCTTGGACGGACGCGACATCAGCACTGTCCTGGAGGGCGGAGACGCCCCGCCCGAAGCTCCGTTCTTCTACATCCTTGGCGGGAACGTCGAGGCTGTGAGAAAGGGACGTTGGAAGCTCCATGTTCGAAAATGGAATGTGGAACGGGTCAGGCTCTATGACCTGGAGACTGATGTCGGTGAGCGAAACGACTTAGTCGAGAAATACCCCGTCGTAGTCGCCGAGCTATTAGCCCTTGTCGAGACGGCTCGAGCCGAACTAGGCGATGACGCCTCGGACACCATTGGCACCGATGTCCGCCCGGTAGGACGGGTGGCTGATCCCGTCACGCTCACCTCCTATGACCCTGACACTCCGTACTTCATGGCCGAATACGACCTGACCGAGCGGGGTTGACCCCTACCGGGAATAGAGATGAACGTATGAGCACTGTCCTTATCCACGGCAACCCGGAGACTGACGCCATCTGGACTAACCTCGTCGGCGAGCTCACCGACCGCAGTGTCACTGACCTGGTACTGCTGTCACCGCCCGGATTCGGTGCACCTACCCCGGATGGGTGGGCAGCCACCCAGGTCGAATACCGGGACTGGCTGATCGCAGAGTTGGAGGATCTGGCCTCCGGCGGCAATCCGGTTCACCTGGTTGGTCACGACTGGGGTGCCGGTCACGTATTCGGCGTGCTGGCCACCCGACCTGATTTGGTTCGCTCGTGGGCGTGCGACTGCACAGGCCTGGTGCATCCCAATTACCAGTGGCACGACTTGGCCGAGCTCTGGCAAACGCCCGATGTCGGTGAACAGGTGTTAGAAGACATGCGCTCCGTGTCACGTGAGGACTGGATCGCCAATATGGGCGACAACGGCGTAACCGAAGCGGCGGCCGCCGACATGGCCGACGCTCTCGAAACCATGGTCGATTGCATCCTTCCGCTCTACCGGTCGGGCGCCCAGCCGGCAATGAGCGAGCTAGGCGAAATCATGGCGGCCGTTGACCTTCCACCTGGGCTGGCCCTGGATCCGACCGCGGACCCCTATGTAGGTCCGCCAGGTCGAGCCGCCGAGGTAGCTGACCGTCTGGGGGCCCGTCACGCTCCGCTAGATGGTGCTGGCCATTGGTGGATGATGGAACGGCCCGGCCAAGCAGCTGACCTGCTCGTGGACTTCTGGTCCTCGCTGTGATCGACGACACTCTTCCACGCGTTGGCCCCGTCGACATCCGGGCGGGATGATGGGTTCTGTCTGATTTCGGTTGAACGGAGCACGTCCACCATGCAGGGCCTTATCCAGGAGGACAACGGCGAGGAACACGTCCGGCTGTCCGACGCCCTCGAGCACGTAGCGGACCTCGAACCTCGGCAGGTCCGCGTCGAGATCCGGGCGGCCGGCGTCTGCGGAAGTGACCTCAGTTGCGTGCACGGCAAGTACTACATGCCCACCCCGCTGGTCCCCGGGCACGAAGCAGCCGGCGTCGTTGTCGAGATCGGATCGGCCGTCACCTATTGCTCGGTAGGTGACCACGTGGTGCTATCCACGTTTGGGAACTGTGGCCACTGCCCGACCTGCGAGGGTGGAGACCCGGGCAACTGTGGCTTCGGTGGCCTTCGGCATACTCACGTCGAGGGCGACCAGGCCTTGTGGGGTTTCGCCAACCTGGGCGCCTTTGCCCAGGAGACCATCGTCCACGAGAACCAGGCCGTCCCTATCCCCACTGAGGTTCCCCTCACCTCGGCGGCCCTCATCGGGTGCGGTGTAATGACCGGAGCTGGCGCGGTTTTCAACCGGGCCCAGGTGGCCGTCGGCGACCGAGTGGTGGTCGTCGGTGCAGGGGGCGTCGGTCTCAACGTCATCCAGGCGGCCAGGCTCAGCGGCGCCTCTCAGATCATCGCTATCGACCGGGCACCCTCCAAGGAGCGCACAGCCACCGAGTTCGGAGCCACCGACTTCCTGTTGGCGGACAGCGACGATTTCGATGCCGTGGCCGCTGTTCAACAACTCAGCGGAGGCGGTGTAGACCACGCTTTCGAGGTGGTCGGGAGCACCAAACTCTTGGCCGATGCCATCTCTATGGCCCGGGCCGGCGGAAACGTTTGTGCCGTAGGGGTTCCCGACCTCACGGCCACTGTCACCTACCCGTTCCAGGCCCTTCACCAGAATAAGAACCTCTTGGGTATCCGAGCTGGGGGTGGCAAGCCTCGGCGGGATTTCCCGCTCTTGGCCAACCTCTACCTCCGGGGAATGCTTCGACTGGACGAGTTGGTCTCCCACACTGCCGGTCTTGACGGCCTCCAGGAGGCTTTCGACGCCCTGAAGGCCGGCGCTGAGGCCCGAACCGTCCTGCTCCCCCACGGTTGACCTGACCCGGGTTCAACCGCACATCAGCGATTACACGAGAGGAGATCAGCGTGCCCCGAATGGACCTGAATGGCAGTTCCTCCATCGTCACTGGCGGAGCGTCCGGCATCGGTGAGGCCAGCGCACGCCAGCTCGCAGCCACCGGAAGTCGGGTTGTCGTCGCCGACCTGAACGAAGATCGTGGCCAGGCTGTGGCCTCCGAGTTGGGTGGCCTGTTTGTTCGATGCGACGTCACCAGCACCGACGATGCCGATACCGCGGTCGCCGCCGCTTCCGAGATGGGCCCACTCAGGGCGCTCGTCAACTCAGCCGGCCTCGGATATGCGGCCCGTACCATTTCTCGCGACAACGAGCCGATGGACCTCGAACGGTTCGAGTTTGTGGTCCGAGTGAACCTGATTGGTTCGTTCAACGTGCTCAGCCGGGCGGCCGGTGCCATGGCGGCGACCGAGCCGCTGGATGAGGACGGACAGCGAGGTGCCGTGGTCAACATGGCTTCGGTAGCGGCCTTCGATGGTCAGATCGGACAGGCCTCCTACTCGGCCTCCAAGGGCGGCATCGTGGGCATGACGCTGCCTATCGCCCGTGATCTATCGGCTGTCGGCGTGCGGGTCAACACCATCGCCCCCGGCCTAATCGACACGCCCATCTACGGCGAGGGCGAGCAGAGCGACGCCTTCAAAGCTCACCTGGGCCAATCGGTGTTGTTCCCGAAACGCCTAGGTTCCTCCGAGGAGTTGGCCTTTATGGTCATGGACTTGCTTACTAACCCATACATGAACGGTGAAGTCGTCCGGGTGGACGGGGGCATCCGGATGCCTCCCAAGTAGGAAGACCGAAGATGAGCGGCAATGGGGAGTCAGCAGTGCTCACCGAGCGGCGGGGCCGGGTGATGGTCATTACGTTGAATCGACCCGAGGCCATGAACGCCATCAACGGGGCCCTGTCCGAGGGCCTGTGGTCCGCCATACAGGATCTCAACAGTGATTCTGGGCTCACGGCTGGTGTTCTAACTGGTGCCGGAAAGGGCTTCTGCTCTGGTATGGACCTTAAGGCATTCTCGCGAGGCGAGGACATCGGACCGATGTTGGAGTTCGTTCAAAACGGTGCAGCCAAACCTCTTATCGGAGCGATTGAGGGCTTCGCCCTGGCTGGGGGGCTGGAACTGGCACTGTCCTGTGACCTGCTGGTAGCCGCCCGTAACGCCAAGTTAGGCATCCCGGAGGTCGGGGTGGGTCTGTTTGCCGCAGGAGCTGGCCTATTCCGACTCCCTGGTCGTGTCGGCTACGGCACAGCCATGGAGATGGCCATCACTGGAGATCCGATCACAGCCGAGCAAGCTGCCGACCGCGGTCTGGTCTCCCGGCTGGCTGAGCCCGGTCACGCTCTCGGTGAGGCTCTCACCCTGGCCGAACGAATCGCCCGGAACGCTCCGTTGGCTGTGGCCGCTTCCAAACAGCTCGTCCGGGCAACCCAGGGCGCGACCGAAGAGGAATTGTGGAAGATCCAGCGCCCCCACATGGCCACCGTCTGGAAGTCCAACGATGCTAAAGAGGGCCCTCGAGCCTTCGCCGAGAAGCGCCCTCCGGAATGGACCGGAACCTAAACGGCGCTGACTCCCTCCCAGCTGCCTGCCGGACCTCGGTTCAACTGCCGACGGTTCCTGGAAGGAGCATGGCCAGTTGGCGGGACCGGGCGACTAGGGACCCATCGGCATCCCAGATGCATCCATCCTCGATCATCCGGCCGTCGTGCAGGTCCTCGGTGATGAATCGGCCCATCATCCACCCGGGCCCGGGACGGCGTCTCACGTGGACGGTGAGCTCGATGGTGGGCACCCAGCCGACCCTTCCGAGCCGGGAGAAGATCGATGGAGCAAAGGCGTCGGAGAACAGTACGGCGCCTAAAGCATCGGGGGGCCGTTTGTCGGCAAAACGGATCCATCCAACCACCTCGGCCTTGTTCGAGCCCCCAGCGGTCGACATCGCGGGGTGCACACGGAGATCAACCCGGCTAGAGATGAATAGGCGGACGCCCTGCTCTAGCCCGTCGCGTTCAACGCACTCCGCTAGGGGCAACATGCTGGGTGGAGGAAAGGTGATCTCGTGGTCGTGGCCCGACGCGTCCGACAGGTCGCCTAGGGCAGCTACCACTTCAATCCGGGGCCGTCCGTCCTGTGAGAGCGTGGCTTGTCCCGTGGTCACCGATCGTCCGGAGCGCAGCAACTTGGTGGTTACCTCAGCATCCTGCCCCCCAGAGCCGGGACGGAGAAAGTGGGTCGTAACCGAGACCGGGTCCTGATGAGGTCCTGTTTGGCGTAGGGCCTGGAGGGCGATGGCCGTCAGGTAACCGCCGTTTGGATTGTCTCCGATGTTCCACGACCCACTGACCTGGGCGGTGAATCGTCCCTCGCCAACAGGCTCCACCTCGGTCTCCCGATCGAACTGGCTACTCATCCCAATAGGTCCGTGCAGACGTCGTGATACAGCCCGGTGGTCAGACCTAGTGACTCGATGTCAATCCGCTCGTCGTTTCCGTGAAACCTCTGGGCGAATTCTCCACCACTGATCCGAGGGCTGAGGAGACCCGCCCCGTAGGCCACAGCTCCCATCTCCCGGTAGATACGAGCGTCGGTGAATCCCACGATGAACTGGGGATTGATCCGGGCCGTGGGAAATGGCCGTGCCACGGCCCGCTCCAGCGCATCCCACAGGGGGGTGTCAACCCGGCTGGATGAAGCGGCGTCGTCTTGGAGTACCTCTACCTCAACGTGGTCGACTAGGTCTCCGAGTGCCTCGCGGAGGTGTTCTCGGACCTCTTCGGTGTGGTCGCCGGGCATGGTGCGGATGTCCACATCGATGGATACCCGGTCAGGTATCACGTTGGTCTTGCCTAGACCGTCAGCCACGTTGGGCGAGAAGGTGGTGTGGGTGCAGGCGTGCAGGTGTCCAGCCGTTTCCGAGCTTGGTACGGCAGCCAGAAACTCGTCGATCTGGGCCGTGTCAAGGAGTTGATCTCGGAGCTCCTCGTCTAGGGCCATAGCGTCCACCTGACCCCTCCACAGTTCGTGGAAGCGGGCCGGTGGTCGGTAGTCGGCTAGGCGCTGGATTACAGCGGCCGCCTTCACCAGGGCGTTGTCGGTCCGGTAGGGCATCGAACCATGCCCTGGGGTTCCTCGAACGGTCAGACGCCGCCATGACGCTCCCTTCTCGGCCACGTTGACCGAGATGGCCGGAGCCTCTGCGTTCCCGGAGTGGAGGCCACCGTTCTCGGTGAGGACGTAGTCGGCTCGGATGGCGTCGGCCTCGTGGTCGGCCATCCAGCGGGCTCCGTGGACGCTGCCAGACTCTTCGTCGGCCACCGCGAACAGGATCAGGTCGCCGGTAGGACGAAAACCGCTGTCAGCCAAACTTCGAAAGGCCACGGCTTGAGAGGCAATCAGGTTCAGCATGTCGACGGCACCTCGACCCCAGACCTCTCCGTCCACCACCTCTCCATCAAACGGGTCGCGGCTCCAGCCGCTTGGATTCACCGGAACCACGTCGGTATGACCCATGAGGCACAGAGATGGGGCGGCGGGGTCCGACCCCTCGATCCGGGCCACCAGCGAGGTCCGGCCGGGGGTGGGCTCGTAGCGCTGAAGGTCCAGCCCGGTGCCCTCCAGGTAGGTCGCCAACAGGTCGGCGTTGCGAACCTCTTGGCCGGACTCTGGGGTGCCGTTATTCACGCATGCATTGCGGATCAGAGCCTGGAGAAGTTCAACGGTCTCCGCCGTCTGTTCGGTCGCCGTCGCCATCAGGTTCTCACTGCATCCGTTCAGCAGCCGCCAACTCGATTGCCGCCTCATCTTCTGCCCGGAAGGCTCGTCGGGTGGCAATGTCCACTCGGTGGATTCGGCCCTGGAAAGCGAAGGGGGGCTCGTAGTCCGAACTAACCCCGGTTGGGTTCCGGCCCACGTCCAATCCAACGGGTGAAATCATGGTGGGAATTTCGGGGATGCTCTTCTCTCCAACCTGTGTTCCGTCAACCACCAGACGGGCCCGTCCGGGACCTTGCCGCACGCGGTCCTGGTGAATCTCTAGGACGGAAGACCCGGTTGGAATGGGTGACAGCGACCGGAGCACTGTGTGGTTGCCGTAGGCGTTGTGGTCGTAGATGAGGTGCCCTCGCTGGTCGACGTAGGCCACCAGCCCGTTGTTCACTGTGCCGACGGCTAGGAGGACTCCGGCCTCTTCTCCGTCGGGCCGCTCTACCTCGAAGCGCATTGTCCAGTTGCGTGAGCCGAAGGCGGGACCGGCATCCGGGGGAACACGCGGTGTGGGCGGAAGGTAGGTGAATTCGTCCCGGTTCTTTGGGGTTCCGGGAGTGGAGTGGCCGGCAAATAGGGGTCGTGACCCGCCGAGGTCTCCGGCGTCATCCATGATAGGTAGGACGTCATAGCGTTCGGCCTCCTCCCAGAACCGGTCCACCATTCCCGCCAGTCGTTCAGGGTGGCCATCGGCCAGGTCGTGACACTCCGAGAAGTCCTCGTCGAGGTGGTAAAGCTCCCAGACATCATCGTCTAATGCGGTGCCGTGTCGATGATAGGCCACGGCCTTCCATCCGTCGTGCCAGAGGGCCCGGTGCCCTTGCATCTCGAAGTATTGGCTCTCCTTCCGCGTGGGAACGGCGTCGGCGTCCACGGCCTTTGCGTCGAAGGTGTATGCAAGGCTGGTCCCCTCGATCGGCTGTTGAACCACGCCTCCAATCGCATCGGGCGGTGCCGAGCCGACCAGTTCGAGAATCGTCGGGGCCAAATCGATCACATGGTGGAACTGGGTTCGGATTCCCCCCGAGGCGTCCTGGTGGATGCCGTTGGGCCACGAAACAATCAGGGGATCGCGGACGCCGCCGCCGTGGGTGTTCTGCTTGTAGCGCTTGCCGGGGGTGTTGCCTACCTGGGCCCACCCCCAGGGGTAGTTGGTGTTGGACGTCCGGGTCCCGATGGCGTCCAGCCGGTCCATCGCTTCGTCGAGGGGCTGATTGATTCCGTTGAAATGTCGGAATGTGTCCAGGACTCCGTGGGCTCGTCCTTCCTGCGAGGCCCCGTTGTCGCTGAGTGCCACGATCACGGTGTCGTCGGTAATGCCCAGCTCGTCCAGCGAGTCCAGCAGTCGCCCTAGTTGGGTGTCGGTGTGGTCGAGCATGGCGGCGAAGGCCTCTTGAAGTCGGCAGGCCACGTCACGTTCGTCGGTCGAGAGGTCTTCCCACGCCTCCACTCCTGGGTTCCGGGGGGCTAGCTCCGTCCCGGGTGGGATCACTCCCATGTCCAGTTGTCGTTCATAGACCTGTTGGCGGACTACGTCCCATCCTTCGTCAAATCGTCCCCGCCACTTCTCGAGATAGGCGTCCGGTGCCTGGTGGGGAGCATGGGTAGCGCCAAAGGCCAGGTAAAGAAAGAACGGACGTTCCGGAACCATCGTATGTTGGGTCCGGACCAAGTCGATTGCGTGATCGACCAGGTCTTCTGTGACGTGGTAACCCTCCGCCGGAGTTTGAGGTACGTCAACTAGGTGGTTGTCCTCGTAGAGCTCCGGGTGGAACTGGTCGGTTTCACCCTGCATGAATCCGTAGTACCGGTCGAATCCCCGCTGGAGTGGCCAGTCTCCGAATGGGCCGACAGCCGAGGCTTCTCGCATTGGGGTGAGGTGCCACTTACCGATGGCCCACGTAGCGAAGCCGTCCTCGCGCAGAATCTCAGCCAGCGTGCCTGCCGATCGGGCGATTCGACCACGCATATTGGGAAAGCCAGTGTCGAAGTTGGACAGAGCCCGCATACCTACTGAGTGATGGTTGCGACCCGTTAATAGGCAGGCGCGAGTCGGTGAGCAGAGCGCCGTGGTATGAAAATTCGTGTAGCGAAGACCCCGGGCGGCTAGACGGTCATAGTTTGGAGTGTCGACCGGTCCTCCGTAACACCCAAGATGGGCGAAACCGGTGTCGTCCAGCAGTACGACGACGATATTAGGGGTGCCGGCGGCCGGCAGAACGGGCTCAGGCCACCAGGGGGTGGATTCGCTGGTGGTGCGCCCGATGATCGGGCCGTCAACGATCGGTTGGTCCATGCCTTCAGCGTGGCGCAGGCTCCGTCCCCGACCCCAACCGGGGACATCATTCAGGCGACCTGATCGACCCGGCGGCGGCTTTTGAGGCGCTCGTGAGCCTCGCGGGTTCCGTCATGCCAGGTCCCGGCGACCCTGTCGATTGGCGCCTGCGTGTTGCCGTAGTTCACCTCAAAGCATCGGTGGTGCAGTTGGTGGAAGAGGTCTCCTGCTGGGATTTGCCACCGGCCGGCGATCCTCACTCGTTCAAAACCCGAGTGAGATGGTGCAGGGCCGGGTCCTTGGTAGAAGCCGCACATCAAGATGACCACTGGGTGGACTGGTACTACCCACCAGAGAAGGAAGAGCGAGAAGTAGATCAGGTGCTCCAGGGGATGCATGGAAATTCCGCTCCACGGTCCTGGGTTGATATTGCGGTGGTGAAGGTGGTGGGCCGCCCGGTACAGCGGCTTCCAGTGGAGGAGCCGGTGATTGGCCCAGAAGTGGAGTGTGGACCACAAGACCACGCCCAGAGTGGCCATCACGAATACATAGGCCGGGTTGGAGACCCAGCCTGGCCGATCCACTAATCCGCTGGCATAGGCCCAGTGGGTGAGCGCCTCGTAGGCCGTTAGAAAGAACCCGCCGCTGGTCAGAGTCCAGAATGCGTTGTCTTTTACTTGGTCGCCGAACAGATACTTGCCACCTTGTCCCGGCCATCGTCGATTGAATTTGTAGGCGTCGCCTTGGCGTCGTCGGGCGTAGAGCGACCAGTGCAAGCTGCCGGCCACCAGGGCAAGGACGGCCAGGTTGCGTACCCAGATCTGGAAAATCCAGTTTGCCTGCAGGGTGGCCATCTGATCTTCGGAAGGTAGGAGCCACTTCCATATAGCGAGGGAAAGGATCAGGTAGGTGCCCACCCATGGGTACAGGAGGCGCCCGATGAACCACCGGGCTGTGGCTAGTGGTCGAGGCGGCCAGGCGTAGATCGGTGGGGGCGTGATCGGGACTGGCGGCTCGTAGTCGCTGTTAGATACTCCGGCGTAGGGAATCAGCGGGTTTGGGCTGTGGGGCATCGGACACGCTCCGAAGTTCCATGGGGTGTCGAGGTGGTGGTTAGTTGCCGCGCATTCTCCCTGTGGAGATTCGTCGGCGTCAACGATCCCCCGACGGGTGCTAGTCAGCTGAGCCGGTGACTCGAGGGTCTTCGGCAACCATCACCCGGTGCATCACCCGCCGGTGTGGGAGGTAGTCGTCGGCCGCGTAGTGCTGGGTTCCGCGGTTATCCCAAAGAAGCACCATGTCCTTCTCCCACCGGACCCGTACTTGGAACTGTGGTCGGTTGATCATGTCGAACAGGAAGGTCAGCAGGCGTCGACCCTCGGGCATAGGCATGCCCAAAACGTGGGTTGTGAAGCACTCGTTCACGTGGATGAACGGTCGACCGGATATTGGGTGGTTGTCGATCATCGGATGGACTGTCGATCCGACTTCGGCCATCCGCTCGTTCATCAGTTCCACCCCGCCCTCTTGGAAGGTGTGGGTGCGGAATGAGCCCATGTCGTGGACGCTAGATAGGTCACCGAGGTCGGTCCTCATCCCTGGGAGGAGGGCGTCGTGAACGGCGAACAGGCTGGCGAACAGGGTGTCGCCGCCCACGGGCGGTAGGAGCGCTGGCTGGAGGATCGAAAGGAACGGTTGACCGGAACGGAAACTCAGATCGGTGTGCCATTCGGCGTTGTCGGGTGGGTTGTCAGGTCCGTTGTCGAGCACTGTCACCGACGGGTGCCCCGGGAGGTGGGGGTACGTGTGGTGGGAGGGCGCCAGGGGCCCGAAGGCTGAGGCGAACACCTCCAGCTGTTCGGGCGATAGTGACCTGCCGCGCAGGACCAGGACGTGGTGTTCGAGGAGGGCCCGATAGAGAGCGTCGGTGGTGGCTTCGTCGATTCCGCCGGTCACGTCAAGGCCCCGGACCTCAGCACCGATAACCGGAGTGAGCCGGGCCGTTTCGAAGAGGGCGGACACGACGCGGATGCTAGAGCCGGAGTGGTCGATGAATTCGGATCAGATCAGCCATGAACTTCAAACCCAGTCGAGGGTGCGCTGTACGGCCTGGTTCCAACGGGCGGTGAGTCGGACCCGCTCGTCGGCGGTCATCGCCGGGGTCCAGCGGCCCCCTTCCTGCCAGTTTGCGCGAACGTCGGCGAGTTCGGACCAGCAGCCCTCGGCTAGGCCCGCCGCGTAGGCCGCTCCGAGGGCCGTAGTCTCCTCTACTAGCGGTCGGACCACCGGCACTTCTAGAAGGTCGGCCTGGAACTGCATGAGGAGGTCATTAACGACCATGCCTCCGTCCACCCGCAACTCGGACAATTCTACGCCGCTGTCAGCCCGCATAGCCTCAAGCACTTCGGAGGTCTGAAAGGCCGTGGATTCCAAAGCTGCCCGGGCGAAGTGTCCCTTGTTCGTGTAGCGGGTTAGACCCGCTACGACACCCCGGGCGTCGGCTCTCCAATGCGGAGCGAAGAGGCCGGAGAAGGCGGGGACCAGGTAGACGTCGCCGTTGTCTTCGACTGTCCGAGCCAACGTCTCAACGTCGGCCGAGTCGGCAATCAGACCGATCTCGTCGCGTAGCCACTGGACTGTTGCCCCGGCCATTGCCACCGATCCCTCCAGTGCGTAGGTGGGGGCCTTTCCCTTCTGTTGGCAGGCCACGGTCGTGAGCAGGCCGTGGCGGGACGGCACTATTTGCTGGCCGGTATGCAACAGCAGGAAACATCCGGTCCCGTAGGTGTTCTTGGCCTGACCGGCAGCGTGACAGCCCTGTCCGAATAGGGCAGCCTGCTGGTCACCGAGGATGCCTGATATGGGTACGCCAGCTAACGGACCCACGCCGACACCTAGTCGCCCGATCGAGGGGACGACCTGGGGCAGCATGACTGCCGGAATGCCCATGGCCGCCAGCAGATCCGGGTCCCAGTCCAGGGTGGTCAGGTCCATGAGGAGCGTCCTAGAGGCGTTGGTGACGTCGGTTGCGTGACGGCCACCGTCTGATCCCCCGGTGAGGTTCCAGAGCAGCCACGAGTCGAGGGTTCCCAGTAGTGCCCCGCCGCTCTCGCCGCGGGCCCGTAGCCCGTCCACGTGCTCAAGCAACCAGGTAGCCCGCGGGCCACTGAAGTAGGTGGCGAGCGGAAGGCCGGTAGTGGCCCGAAAACGGTCCGGGTCGCCGTCGGCCAGCCGATCCACAATCTCAGTAGTTCGAGTGTCCTGCCACACGATGGCCTGGTGGAGTGGTTGGCCAGTCGCAGGGTCCCAGACGACCAGGGTCTCGCGCTGATTTGTGATTCCCACTGCAGCAAGGTCGCCGGCGGTCAGGTCGGCCGAGTCCAGCGCCGCAGCGATCACCGTCCACGTGTTCTCAAGGATTTCGGTAGCGTCGTGTTCGACCCATCCGGGTCTAGGAAAGTGCTGGGCGTGGGGTCGTTGGGCTGACGTGACCACTGTCCCTGTTTCGTCGACTACCAGAAACCGGGTACTGGTAGTTCCCTGGTCGAGCGCGCCAACGAGAGCCATGGTCAGCCTGTTCTCTCAGGATCGGCTGGCCGTCCGTTGAGTTGGCCGGGACCACGAGACCAGAAGGCCACATGGCCGGGAACCGTGTCGCCGGCTGAACCCTCGTCGGGCTGGGGTTCTCCGATGGCCAGGCCGAGCGGAATCAGACCTGCCCACGTCGGCTCGTCTAGATCGTCGGGCTCATCTACCACCCCAGTAGTCCGAGCCTTCATGGAACATTCGTTCAGCGGTAGAACGAGCACCGTGGTGGCCTTCACCTCAGCAACGTGGGCGGCGCGTATCTGTGCGGAGCGGCCGGGGATGGTGTGATCGACAAAACGATTTAGGGCGGCCACCTTCTTCTCGCGATCGGTGATCTCGGTGGCCGTGCCCATGACGATCACCGATCGGTAGTTCATCGAGTGATTCAGCCCGGAGCGGGCCAAAACCAATGCGTCCAGGAGGGTCACTGTCACGCAGACTTCGGCACCCTTCTTGGCCGTCCGTAGGAGCCGACTAGCTGGCGAGCCGTGTAGGTACATCACGTTTCCGTCCCGGGCGTACAGCATCGGGATGACCACCGGGTGTGCCGTGTCGCCGTTACCAGCAATGAGGCCCACGTGGGCAACTAAGCCTTCATCCAGGACAGCGTGGATGGCATCGCGGTCCGCGACGGTACGGTCCGGTTTCCGCCGGAGTTCGGTCCGGTCACTCATGCTGGCCTCCTTAGGCCAGGAGCATCCCACGGGCCACGGTCACGGCACGACTCGTTAGATGGACCCGTCCACCCACCAGCTCGACGTCCATCTCGCCGCCCCGTGCCGACGCTTGCTGGGCCCGGAAGGTCGATCCGAGGCGTGGTGCCCACCAGGCGGCCAGTGTCGTATGGGCCGAGCCGGTCACCGGATCTTCCATAATCCCCTCATTCGGCGCGAAGAACCGCGACACCACGTCGACGTCCTGCTGGTCGTCGCACACTGAGGTCACGATCACTCCGCGGGGCGCCAACTCCCCGATGATTCCGATGTCGGGGCTGCACTGGCGTACCTCGGCGGCCATTCCGACTTCGAGTAGCAGGTCGGTGGCCCCACGGCCTGCGGCTACGACCGCGGTTCCGACGGCGTCGCTCATTCTCTGGGTCACGCCGCAGGCCTTGATCACATCCACTGGAAGGTCGAGCCGGATTCCGTAGTCGCCAGCGACTGCGGCCAGGCGACCTGACCTGGTGTGGAAGCCGATCTCGCCGGTGATCTCGTGTTCGCTAACCAGTACGTGGGCTGTGGCAAGCGTGGCGTGGCCACAGAGGTCGACTTCGGAAACTGGGGTGAACCAGCGGAGGTTCCACTCCGCCGTCCCGCTTCCACCGTAGGTGTCCGACGGGTGGCAGAACGCTGTCTCCGAGAGGTTCATCTCGCATGCCACCGACTGCATCCACGCCTCATCGGCTGGGCCGTCCAGCACCACCACGGCGGCCGGGTTACCCCGGAATGGCTCGTCGGCGAAGGCATCAACTTGGACAAAACCGGTGCTGGGCATGGTGTGGGCTCACACTCCGTCAGAGGGTTGTGATGATTTTGATCATCTGCGGCAAAGATCGACTAAGACATTCGCGACTTTCATGAGACCTCCTCCAGGTCGGTCGGCACTTCGGCCGCTGCTGCGAGTCGCAGCATCTCGCGGGCAACCATCGGTGCAGCATTCTGGTTTTGGCCAGTAACAAGGTTGCCGTCGACCACCCAGTGATTTGCGAAGGGATCACGGAATCGGGTTTCACTCTCGAAGTAGGCGCCGAGCTTGCGTAGTTCGGTTTCGGGATGCTGGGGCGTGCTGGTAATGCCGAGCTCGTACACCTGCTTGTCGGTCACCCCTGTGACCCGTCGACCTTGGACGAGTGGCGAGCCGTCCTTGGCCTTAGCTCGGATCAATCCGAGCGGGCCATGGCAAACTCCGCCGATTACTTGCTCGTGCTCGTTTGCGACCGTGATCTGTCGTCCGAGTTCTTCGGAAAATCCAAGATCAAAGGCTGCGCCCCAACCACCGGCGAGATAGACGATGTCGTAGTTGACCACTTCCAGATCAGCGACAATCAGGGAATCGTTGACCTTGGCCTTGAAGTTGTCATCGGCCAGGAAGCGGTCGCAGGCGTCGGTTCGTAGTACGGCCTTGAGTGATTGCGGGTCGACGGGGATCACGCCGCCTTTGGGGCTGGCGACGTCGACGGTCATGCCGGCGTCGAGAAAGGCGTAGTAGGCCACGGTGAGCTCGCTGGAAAAGACGCCCGTGGGTTTGCCCACATCGAGCACGCCATGGTTCGTGGCGATAACCACGGCTCGCCGACCCGTCAGATCGACATCACTGGCCTCAGTGTCATCTGGATGCATGCCGGCTCGCTTGAGGAGCCTTCGCAAGACACGTGCAGGGGGGCGCGCCTTCTCCACGGCGGGACCTCCGGTTGGGGTGCGAACGGCATAGGGCCACGGGCGGTTACGACGGGGAACAGCCCGTATCCGTTCAGTAGCGAGACGGCCGGCCAGGAGCTCAAAGACTGCTGCCGCTTCCGGTTCTTCCCAGCGGTTGTCGGCTTCGGTTGGGTCGGCGTCGAGGTCGTAGAGCTCCCACTGATCAGGTAGCGGAGCTGAGCGGTACATGTCGCCAGCCGGTCCAGTGCTGGCCAGGTGTCGGATGCCGGGTTCGGTCCATGTCTCTGGATCGTCGAAGCTGCGGACAATCTTCCAAAGGTTTCCTCCCCCGCCGGCGGCATCTATATCGCTGACGCGACTGACGACGCTCTCGAAATTCGCGGCGACGTGAGCGGGCACACGAATCCGTAGCGGCGGCGGTTGCCTGTCGATGCGCCCTAGGCGGCGAGCCACGCCGCTTGCGCCGGAGTCGCCCTCTGGCATGTTGTCTCGAGTGATCGCGTAGACGGTGCGGTCACGGTCTGGGTCAGCAGCGCCGTCGAGCACCGGTGTGAGATCGCGGCCGGGAAACGGGTGTAGTTCACTAAAGGACGCTTGCATGCGTTCGGACGTCGAAGCCACGTCGATGCCTGCTGCAGCGAGCAGGGTAGGTACGAGGTCGATATGTGATGTGGGCGCATCGTTGACCACGCGACCGGTCGTCTGCTTAGCCCCGACCCTGGCGATGGTGAACGGCACACGGGTGGCTTCGTCGTAGAGGTTGAACCATTTCTGGTGAAGCCCACCGTGGGCGCCGAGCAACTCACCGTGATCAGACGTACGGACCAATATCGCATTGTCGGAGCCACATTCGCTGACCGCTCGGCGAACCCGATCGAGTGGAGCGTCGGAGGCAAGGTGCAGTCGGTAGTAGAGATTTCGGTATTCCTGTGCCCGTTGGTGGTAAGTGCGTTCAACTACTGGGGGTGGACCGTAGGTCGATGGATAGGACGCCCTGTACGCGACCTGTGCTGCAGGCTTCGTCGCTAGGTCTTCGTCGTCGGTAGGCGACGCGGGGACGTCAGGTGGGTTGTCGGTGTCGGTTGCGAACGGATTATCCGGGCCGATTGGTCCGAGCCAGGCCGGCGCGTAGACGATGTCGTGAGGGTTGACGAAGCACACGACCAGCAGAAACGGCCGCCGCACCATTTCTTCGCCGGCGCGTCTCCGTGCGTATCGGTCTTCGAGCCAGTCGACGGCACGATCGGCGAATACTGGGTCGCAGATCAGTCCGGACTGGGCTGGTCCCGCGCCATGGGGTTCAGGTCCGATCCATCCGGAGAATCCGAATACATCGAGGGGATCGGCCTCGAGATAGGCCTGGACTGCTGCTTGGTTGAGAGCACCACGGGCGTCGTGGGTGGCCAGTGCTTTTCCAGTGGCCGAGTCGATCAAGTCGGCGTGGCTCATGTGCCACTTTCCTACGTACTTGGTGTCGTATCCGCTGGAGCGGAACCAGTGGCCGAGTGTCGGCACCTCGCCGGGTCGTAGCCATCGCATCCGCGAATCGTCTTCCATCTTGCCGAGCCCGTTTGTTTGGGTGACGCCGTGGACGTCGGGGTACTGGCCGGTGAACAGGGTCGGTCTGCTGGGAACGCAGGCGAGCGAGCCTGTGTAGTGGCGGCGAAATGAGACTCCGTTGTCGTCGAACCACCGGGCCCCGGTCAGCTTCTCGCGCCGCCACGCCGCAATTTTCTCTGATTCATATGGTGGAGCGGCACGTTCCTGGTCCGTCATGAGGACGACGACGTCGGGACGGTTCATCAGGTGTCCTCCTCGAGGTGCGTCTTTAGGCCTTCGAGCATGCGGCGTGAAGCCTTGACTAGGACTCGGCCGAAGACCCGAGCTACCACCTGTTGGGGCGGTCGGGGGCCAGTATCGATACGGCTCGTGATCGTGACGGTTGTTCCACCGTCGGTGCCGTCAAGTTTCCAAGTGTTGGTTACCGAGCGAATGACGGGCGGCAGCCCTTCGATGCTGTAACAGAGCTGGCAGCCAGGTTCCCATTCCGTCACATGTTCGAGGAGCGCGTTTCGGTCGACCTGGACCCGTCTGACGCTGCCTGCACCCTGACTCTGTGCGCTTGTCAGGCATGAATGGTCGACGTTTGGCGCCCACCGGCTGATCTCACCGAAATCGGCCAATACCGCCCAGACGGTCTCCGGCGACCGGGCGATGACCGTCTTCTCTGTGATCTCTATCACTTGTTATAGAAACTGATCAGGAACTGGGGCGGTGTCGGTCCGGCGTCCTCAGGGGCCCGGTGGGTCTCCATTAGTGATCTCCTGCAGTTGGTTGCAAGGCTGAAACGTTGGCCGGGTCAGTCTCGGAGGGAGCAAGGTGTTCGAGCCGCGCCGTGTACCCGAGGTAGTCCCACACCATTTTCTCGCCCTCTCGCCGGCGACGGATCTCGATCGGCATGCCTTTAGGGCGGAGTACATGTTCTCCGTCCTCGTAGCTGGCCACCACGTGGATCTCGGTGGCCTTGTCGAACTCAGCTACGTCGTGGACTCCCCGTTCGAGGGTGCTGTCACAGCGCATGTCGTGGATGATGCCTCCTCCGGTGACGACCAGTCGGTCACCGCGTTGTTCAACCCGCTGGACATGGCCTAGTCCCGGGTGGTCGGGTTGGTCCTGGTCGTCGACCAGGACCTCGACCGTGCGCCAGTAGCCGTCAAGGTCGGGAGCATCGACGGGGGCCGGTTCGGTGCAGCCAGCCAGGACCGGGGGTGGCCAGGTGGTCCAGCCCCCGTCAGGGGTGTGGGCCACGGGGACCTCGTCGATGGTGCGCTGGGTATTCATTGACGCGACATCTCCGTTCTGGCCGTCGCCGCCTCGTCGGCCTTGGCCTCGCCCCCTCCGAGGATTCGGGACCGGTGTTCCGGCAACTGGATCACGACCTCGTGCAGGATCCCGGTGAACGCGAACGGCGCCGAGTAACGGCTAGACACGGCCGAACCGTGGTCCCGGCCAACGCTGGCGCCCACCGAGGAGATGATCCTCATGTACGAAGGGATCGGTGCTCGGCCA
>PBDJ01000041.1 GCA_002717365.1 Acidimicrobiaceae bacterium
ACGGGTAGCTGCCCTCTCGCCTCGGGTGGTGACCGTGTCCGGTGGGATGGTGGTGGATGACACCGCTGGCGAGTATGAGCGGCCGGCCGGTGGTTGACGTGCGCCGGTTCCTGGTTGACGTCCGGCTGGTTGCCGGTCGCGACCTTTGGATCGAGGCCCGCTCCCGGGTGGTCGTCGCTCAGGTGGTGCCTTTCGCCCTCCTGGTCCTGATCCTGTTCGGCTTCGCCCTGGATGCTGACCAGCGCACCTTAGACACCTTCGCTCCAGGGTTGTTCTGGGTGGCCGTTCTGTTCAGTGCCCTGCTGGCCGTCCACCGGTCAGCGAGACTGGAGCAGTCGGACGGGACGCTGGACGCACTGCGCATGTCTGGGCTGGCGCCGCTGGCCCTATTCCTTGGCAAGGCGACGGCCGTATTCGTGCAGCTTCTGGCTCTCGAGGCGGTGCTAGTTGGGGGCCTCCTGGTGTTCTACGGCGTCGAGGTGGAGGACCCCGTCCTGTTGATAGTGGCCGGTGTGCTGGCCGGGGCCACGGTGGCCTCTGCCGGTACCCTTTACGGCGCGCTGGCCTCGGGTCTCGGGGTGCGGGAGACCCTCCTACCCATCCTGCTGCTCCCGGTTCTGGCGCCGGTGCTGATCTCGGCCACCCGGGCGTTTGACGACGCCCTTGGGGTCGCAGCGGTGGACGGATGGGCCTGGACAGGGCTGCTGGCTGCTACCGCCTTGGTCGCCACCGTGGTCGGTGCCCTGGCCCACGGCGTGCTGATCGAGGACTGATCGGGAGAACCCATGGCTGGACCAGACAAGCGACGAGACGGCACCGGGTCCCGCGGCTCGCGGCTTCTGGGCGCCGGGGCGCTGGTCAGCGTTGCCGCGCTAATCGTCCTGGCCTTTGTGGCAACCGACGCCGACGTGCGCACTCATCCCACGACCGGCGAGGAGTTCGGACAGTTCGATGCCGTGCGGATGCTTTACCTGCACGTTCCGCTGGCCGTGCTTATGTACGTCGCGTTCGTGGTCTGTGCAGTGGCCAGCGCTGGGGTGCTACTACGCCGCACGGCCTGGTGGGACGTCACGGCTTACGCGGCGGCCGAGGTGGGCACAGTGCTGTGCGGTCTAGTCCTGGTGACCGGCTCCATCTGGGGCCGACCGGTCTGGAACACCTGGTGGGAGTGGGGCGACGTACGCCTTATGACCACCCTGGTCCTCTTTCTGCTGTTCGTCGGCTACCTGGCGTTGCGTCGTACCACTACCGACCCCCGTCTCCAGGCCCGAAGGGCCGCCGTGGTGGCCCTGGTGGCCGTTCTGGATATCCCGCTCATCAACCGCTCGGTGGTCTGGTGGGAGAACCGGACCCTCCACCAGCAGTCCACCCTGGCTGAGCTGAAAATTGAGGACCTCACGCTGTTCACCCTCATGTTTGGCTTCCTAGCCTTCGGCCTGGTGGCCTGGTGGCTGCTCGTCCACCGGTTCCGGGTGGGATGGCTGGAGCAGGCAGCGACCGACTACGACGTGGCGATAGCCCTAGCCGAGCGTCGGTTTGAGACTTCGGCTACCGACCTAGACGCCGCGATTGGTCGCCGGGACAACAGGGAAGACCCGGTATGACCCACGCTGGCTATCTGGTGGCCGGGTGGGGCATCTCGCTGGTCGTGTTGGGCGGCTACGCCCTCGGCTTGGTGCGTCGTGGCCGACGGTTGGCGCCGCGGGTTCCCGTTGACCGGCGTCGTTGGATCGACTCGCCGGGGTCCGACCGTGGCTGACGATCCCGGACCACGGTCGGCTCCCTTCGACCTGACCCCTGAGTCGACACGGCCGGTGGTCCGGAAGCGGCGCCCCGGGGCACTGCTCCTACTCCTAGGCGTGGTGGCCGCCGTGGTCTTCGTGCTCCTGCGCTCCCTGGGCGATGCCTCCCTGTTTTTCTACGAGGTCCCCGAGGCGGTCGAGCTCCGATCTGAGCTCGGCGACGATCGGTTTCGGGTGGTGGGCACCCCGCAGCCCGGCCTAGTGGAGGGCGAGTTGGGGGGCGAGGCGGCGGTCGTCTTCACCCTGTGCGCCGGTGACGTCCTGGCCGACGTGGTCCACCTAGGTGACCCGGCTGAACTCTTCCAGCCCGGGGTACCGGTAGTGCTCCAGGGGACCTGGAGAGCCGGAAGGCCCCCGAGCCTGACCGGGCTGGATGGGGCGGCCGACGACGGCTGGTTCCTGCGGACCGACCACATGGTGGTCAAGCACGACAACGACTACCGGTCCGACGGCGCCCAGCTGACTCTCTGCGGGACGGTCGATTGAACGCCACCCTCGGCACGCTCTTCGTCGCCCTCGGCCTATCCGCCTCGGTAGTCGGAGTGGTCGTGGTGGCCTACGGCTTGGCCACCCGCAACCCAGCTCTCGTCGTGCGCTCCCGAGTGGCCGTGGGATTCCTAGCTGTAGCCGCCGTGGGCCAGGTGGCGGCCATGGAGCGTGCCCTCATCACCCGGGACTTCACGGTGGCCTTCGTGGCCGAGCACGGCAGCCACCGGACACCGGCTTTGTTCAACGTGGCCACTCTGTGGTCGGCCCTTGAGGGATCGATCCTCCTGTGGGTCCTGGTCCTAGTGGGTTACGTAGTTCTGGTAGCTAGGCGGTTTCGCGACCACCTGGACGACCCAATGGTGGGGTGGACCCTCCTGGTCCTGTTTGCCGTCTGCACCTTCTTTTTCCTGCTGCTAGCAGGGCCGGCTCATCCGTTCGGCCGCTTCAACCCCTGGCCGGGCTACGACGGGCCGGGTCCCAACCCGCTCCTCCAGAACCACGTCCTCATGGCTTTCCACCCGCCGGTCCTGTACCTGGGCTACGTGGGCTTCACAGTGCCGTTCGCCCTGGCTGTGGCTGCCCTAGCGACTGGACGTCTGGGCGAGGGCTGGTTGTTGGAAGCTCGACGGTGGACCTTGGTTGCCTGGGGGTGTCTCACCGCAGGGATCCTGCTGGGAGCCTGGTGGTCCTACGAGGTCCTGGGCTGGGGCGGTTACTGGGCGTGGGATCCGGTGGAGAACGCCTCCTTCCTACCCTGGCTGACTGGAACGGCCTACCTGCACTCGGTCATGGTCCAGGAGCGGCGGGGAATGCTCCGGGTCTGGAACCTATCCCTGCTCTGTGCCACGTTCTCGCTGACGATTCTCGGAACCTTCATCACCCGGTCGGGGGTTCTGGACTCCGTGCACGCCTTCACCGAGTCAGCCATTGGACCGCTCCTACTCGGCTTCTTTGCCGCCGTGGTAGCGACCACCGTGGGCCTCATCGCCTGGCGGGGCGATCAACTCCGTACAGCGGGGTCGATCGACTCTCCGGTGTCACGCACCGGGGCCTTCCTGGCCAACAACCTGCTGTTCGGGGCCTTCGCGTTCGTGGTGCTTCTGGGCACCGTCTTTCCGCTACTGGTAGAGGCGGCTCAAGGGAACCGGATCTCGGTAGGCAACCCGTACTTCGAGCGGATGACCATGCCAATCGGCTTCGCCCTGTTATTCCTAATGGCGGTGGCCCCGGCACTGCCGTGGAGCCGCACTTCGGCCGAACTGCTCTCGGTACGCCTCCGTTGGCCGGCGGTGGCAGGGGCGGGAGCCATGCTGGCCGGCGTCCTGCTAGGAAGCCGGGGCTGGGCCCCCACCCTGGCTGTTGGTCTGGCTGGCTTTGCTGTGGGAGGTGCTGTTCGGCAACTTCTCCTGGCGGTGGGGGCCAGGGGTCCTAGGGGTCTGATGGGCCGGTCCAGCGGCGGCATGGTTGTTCACATAGGGGTGGCTGTGGTGGCCGTGGCCTTCGCCTGCTCCTCGGCCTTCGTCCGCCAGGCAGAGTTCCGGTTCACCGATCCGGGCGATCGGGCCTCGTTCGCCGACCACGAGTTGGTCTTCGACGGTGTGGCCACCGTGCAACTTTCCGAAAAGACCGAAGTCCGAGTGGCTGTACTGGTCGACGGCCACCGCTACTTGCCGGCCATAAGCGTCTTCCCGTTCGGAGGCCAAACCATCGGTACGCCGGCCACCAGATCCACGTTGCGCGATGACCTCCAGTTGGCGGTGCTGGCCGTACCCGACGAGGAGTCCTCAGCTACCGTTGTCCGGGTCACCGTCCAGCCCTTGGTGCTGTGGCTGTGGGTTGGTGGGGCGGTGATGGCGGTGGGGACGGTCCTGGCCGCCATCCCGATGGATCGTCGCCGCGACGAGGTTGACGTTTCGTCGGTCGACGAGGTGGCCTCGTGAGTCCGGTCCGGTCGGCAGCTTTAGCCGCCGGTCTCGTCCTAGCCCTTCTCGTCGCTGTGTTCGCTACCCGCGACTCCAGCCGGGACCGAATGACCACCCACCTGGTGGGGGGCGTAGCCCCAGCCGTCGTCGGCATGGCAGTGGATGGCTCGATTTGGGACCTGGACGACCAGCGAGGCAGATGGGTGCTCGTTAACTTCTTCTCCACGACCTGCGTGCCGTGTATTGAGGAGCACCCGGAACTGGTGGCCTTCGCCGAGGCTCATGCGTCGGCCGACGACGTGCGGCTGGTGAGCGTGGCCTTCGACGACCGTCCGGCTGCCGTGGCAGCGTTCTTCGCCGAGAACGGAGGGGGATGGCCGGTGCTCGTCACCGACACGGGTCGGATCGCCGTGGACTGGGGTGTGGTGGCCGTGCCCGAGTCGTACCTGGTGACCCCCTCGGGCCTCGTGGCGGCCAAGGTGGCGGGTGGGGTTGACCGGACCGGTTTGGAGGACCTGCTGGACCAGGTTTTGGCAGGGGCGTCGTGAGGTCCGCACGGTGAGCCGACGCCTGACCTGGCTAGTCGTCCTGGCCGTAGTCGTGGGGAGCCTGGTGGCCGCCGAGCAGGCCGGGCGGCCACCCCTCACCAACGCCGACCGAGTCCATGCGCTGGCCGGCGACTTTGCCTGCCCTGTCTGCAGTGGACAGTCCCTTGGGGAGTCGGACGTACCGATTGCCCGGACCATCCGTTCATCCATCCGCACCATGGTCGACGACGGTCGGACTGACGACGAGATCCGATCCGTGCTGGTAGCCCGGTTTGGCGAAGACATCGACTACACGCCGGGGGGAGAGGGCCTAACCGGGCTCGTCTGGGTCCTCCCGGTGCTGGCCGGTGGGGCGGCGGCGGTCGGTTTGGGGTTGGCGCTAGTGCGGTGGCGGGAGGGACGGTCCGGTGGGCAGCCCCCCCGGCCGCTAGTCGTCGGGGGTGTTCTCCTGGTTGTCGTGGCGGCCGGGCTCCTGGTGGCCCGGACGGCCGGTCAGCGCCCGACGGGTGGATCTCTTAGCGGTGACATCCGGTCGTCGACCCGCACCCTCCTGGTGGAGGCCGGGGTGGCGGATCCCGAGGAGGCCATCGTCCTGTACTCACAGGTCCTGGAAGTGCAGCCGTCTAACGCTGAAGCGCTGGCCTACCGCGGCTGGGCCCGTTGGCGGAACGGCGAGGGCCTGTCGGCCCGTTCCGACCTGGACGAAGCGGTGGCTGTCGATCCCTCCTATCCGGACGTCCGAGTGTTCAGGGCCTCCCAGCGCCACTCCGACGAGGACCACATCGGGGCGGCTGCCGACCTGGTGGTCCTCGACGGCCTGGCAGCGCCGCCCATTGTGGGAGACCTGCTGGCCGCCAGCCGACTGCGGGAGCGCATCGCTGCCGGCCTGGCCTCCGACGGCGATCTACTAGCGGCCTTGGAGGTCCTCGATTCCGGACTATCGGCTGACCCGGAGAACGGTTCCCTCCTCGCTGAGCGGGGCTGGCTGCTTGTCCTCACCCGGACACCGGAGTTGGTTCAACGAGGCCTCGGAAACCTGGACGAGTCGGTAGCCGTCGAGCCAGGAGATCCGCACGCCCGGGCCTACCGCGCGGTGGCCTTGGCCACGGTGGTCGGGAGGCCCGGTGACGCGATTGCCGACCTAGAGGTGTTCGCTGCGGTAGACAATCCTCCGGTGGACCTGGTGGACCTACTGGTCGGGATGGGACTCCTCGAGGGCTGACCCCGGGCGTCCCGGCTCAAGGGGTGGGGTGGTAGCGGGCGTGGGTGATCCGACCACCGTTAATCGTCAGCTCCCAGATGGAGGCGTAGCCGCATTCCCGGCCACCGCTGATCGCTGCGCCATCGGAGACCAGGTCCCGGACCACATCGTGTATTACGTCGGAGTGGCTACACAGCACGACCGGCGAGGTTTCGGGATCAGTCGCCAGATCCCGGATCCGAGTCGTGGTATTCCGCGACGCCCCTTCGAACAGGTAGTCGACCACCTCGGGTCGGATGCCTAGCCGGGTGCACAGTGGGCCCACCGTCTGGAGGCAGCGGACGGCCCGGCTGCTCAGGACGCGGGTCGGTGACCGATCGGCGAAGAGCGTCGACACCAGGTTGGCCAACCGACCAGCCTGGGCAGCGCCCCTGGCGTCCAACGGCCGGTCGACATCCTCACCAACCCATTGGTAGGGATCGCCAGCAGACCCGTGGCGAATAAGGAGCAGGCTCATCTTGGTGTCTGGAGGTCAGCCAAGATCCGTCGGCAAGCGTTCAGGACCCCTCCAGGGTCGACGCGACCGGTGCAAAGGGCAGCCACGGCTGATGTGCCCTCGCGATATAGAGGAGGGGTGGCCCAGATAATGGCACTTCACGATGGCGTGGACCGTTGACTAGACGTCGCGGCGGGCTCAGCCCGTCACGTCGGTGATGCAGACGGCATCGCCCATTGGCAGCGACGACCGCATCTCGGCCGTCGCTTCGCCATACAGCGTCGACAGCATCCCTCGGACCAGGCCCCGGTCCACAGCACAGATCACCGGGTGTTCGATGGGGGCGCCCCCGAATGGGCAGTGTTGGGAGACGATGCGCAGGCTGTCGTCATCCGCTCGCTCCGCCCGAGCTGCGAAGCCATGGGCGGTGAGGGCTTCGGCCACCACGTGCATCGACGATCGGAATGACCGGTGAACCTCGTCAGTTCCGAGGGACTCCGCCATGCTGCGTCCCACCTCGGCGCCCACCTCCTCGGCCATAGCCTCGGCCTGTTCCGAGGGCAAGAGGGCCAGCGCCCGGCCGAGCAGGCTGACCAAGACCGCATCTTGGCGGACCGGCAACTCCAACGGAGTGCCGGGATCGGAAATCCGGTAGTGCTTGGACGGGCGGCCTGCCGTGGCGCCCTCGGCACGCTCCACGGTTACTTCCAGATAGCCGCCGGCGGCCAACTTATCGAGGTGGTGGCGGGCCACGTTGGAGTGAAGATCGAAGGCGGCCGCCGCCTCGGCCGCAGTGATCCCATCACGGGCTTCTCGAACGTGCAGGTAGATATCCCGACGGGTCGGATCGCCGAAGGCGCCGGTAATCGCAGTGACCGCCGATGAGAACTCGGTGGCCGTGAGGGGGGCCGTGTCCACCCGGCTATTCTACCGAGCCCGACTCTCCGGCCGCCCGGCCGGGTCCACCGTTGGCATCGTGGCTGGTCCCCGGGCAGATGGAGGATGTCGGTAGCCCCGTGGCGGATCCTGTCCGGGGTACGGAAGGAGTATCCGTGCCGGTCACCGAGTCCCAGGTCATTGAGGCCCTACGCCCTGTCCACGACCCTGAACTGAGGCGCAGCATTGTCGACTTGGGCATGGTCCGCGGAGTCGCTATCGACGGTCTGCGGGTCAATGTCCAGGTCGCCCTCACCGTTCCCGGCTGCCCTCTGAAGGCTGAGATCCAACAATCAGTAGACGCCGCCGTGGTGGCTCTCGAAGGGGTAGATGTCGTAGGCGTCGACTTCACCGTCATGAGCGATGCTGAACGCGAGGAACTCCGGGAGCGACTACACGGTGATCCGTCGGCAACCGCGGGGACTAACCCCACCTTCGGGCACTCCGAGGGTCGGTCCGTGCCGTTCGCTGAGGCCAACTCGTCCACGCGGGTGCTGCTCATCGCGTCGGGCAAGGGCGGGGTCGGCAAGTCATCAGTCACCACCAATCTGGCGGTGGCCCTAGCCGGTCGGGGTCGAGACGTGGCCGTTGTGGACGCCGACGTTTGGGGCTTCTCCATTCCACGGATGCTGGGCGTGTCCCATGCCCCGACGGTCATCGACGACATGCTCATCCCACCGGAGGCCCATGGTGTGCGCTGTATCTCGATGGGGTTCTTCGCTGAGGAGGACCAGCCGGTCATCTGGCGGGGCCCGATGTTGCACAAGGCGTTGGAGCAGTTCCTCACCGACGTCTATTGGGACGAGCCCGATTACCTCCTGGTTGACCTTCCGCCCGGGACGGGCGACATCTCGATCTCGCTGGCAGGCTTCCTGCCCACCGCCGAAATGTACGTGGTCACCACCCCCCAGCCGGCGGCCCAGACGGTGGCCCAGCGGGCGGCCTTCATGGCCGAGAAGGTCAACCTCAAGGTCCACGGCATCATCGAGAACATGTCCTGGTTCACCGGCGATGACGGCACTCGCTACGAACTGTTCGGCGCCGGTGGTGGAGACTCCCTAGCCAAGCGGCTGGACGTGCCCCTTATCGGTCAAGTTCCACTGGTCCCCGAGTTGCGTGAGGGTGCTGATCACGGTCGACCGGTGGCCGAAGACCCGACCAGCGAGGCGGGCGTCGTGTTCGCCGAAATGGCCCGAGTGCTGGACGTTGAGATGAAGCCGACGAAGCGTCGGCACAGGGAACTGAAGATCATCTGAGCCAGTCGCCGACCGGCCAGAGCGAAACTGAGGAGGATGACGGTGGACCTGCGCATTGGGGTGACTAACGCCCCGAAGGAGATCACAGTGGAGTTGGCTGACGACACTGACGTGGACGCCCTACGAGCCGACGTGGACCGGGTGGTCGGTGGCGAGGAGGGGGCCATGCTGTGGCTTACCGACGTCCGGGGTCGGCAGGTGGGGGTTCCGGCCGACCGGATCGCCTACGTGGACGTGGGCACTGCCGGATCCGACAACCCGGTCGGCTTCGGCTGATCCGCTGATCGCGAGGGCCCCGTGGCGACGTTGGCTGATCTGGCCCGGGCCCACACGGACCTCGATGACGAGGACATCGGCATACTCCAGGATCTGTCCAGTACCTGGGGCCTGCTGGCCGACCTCTCGTTCGCTGATTTGCTGCTCTTCGGCCGCCGGGACGGTGAGCCCAGGGGTCCCCTGGTCCTACTAGGTCACGTCCGACCTACCACCGGCACCACCCTGTATCGGGCCGACCTGGTCGGCCAGGTTTTCGAGTCGTCGCGCCGTCCGTTAGTCACCGAGGCCTTCGACATCGGAAGAACAACCGCCGGGACGGTCAGCGTGGGAACCGACCGAGATGTCAACGTGGTGGCTATCCCGGTCCGACGGTCTGGGCACACGGTCGGCGTGGTAGTACGCGAGAGATTCCGCCCGGAGAGCCGTCCTACCAGCGAGCAGGAGCGCACTTATCTGACGGTCTTCGACCGGTTCGCGTCCATGATCGAGGCAGGCGAGTTTCCTTACCGAGACGTGGAGCGCCTCCGCCACCGGACACCCCGGGTGGGCGACGGCCTCCTGCTGGTCGACGCAGAGGGCCGTATCGAGTTCGCGTCGCCCAATGCCGTTTCGGTCCTGCATCGGCTCGGGATGACCCGGGGTGTTGTTGGCTCCCGGTTCGACGACACCGGGCTCGGCTCAGCGATGCTGCGATCGGCGTTCTCCAAGCGGACGGCGGCCATCGATGAGATGGAGCGGTCCGACGAGGTGGCGGTGGTCAGCCACTGCTTTCCACTACTGGATGGGGGGGTGGCCACCGGGGCCATCGTCCTCGTCCGCGACGTGACCGAACTACGCCGACGGGATCGTCAGTTGGTGTCCAAGGACACCACCATCCGAGAGATCCACCACCGGGTGAAGAACAACTTGCAGACCATCTCGTCGCTACTACGGCTCCAAGCCCGGAGGCTGCAGTCCGACGAGGCCCGGGCGGCCTTGGGGGAGTCAGTACGTCGCATCGGGTCCATCTCCGTCGTGCACGAGACCCTGGCTCAGAGCGCCGACGACGACGTGGCATTTGGCGAGATCGTGCGCCCTCTGGTCCGCGTTGTGGAGGAGAGCGTCTCCTCGCCGTTACGTCCCCTGTCGTTCACGGTCCAGGACGAGGCAGGCCTTGTTCCCGGCCAGGTCGCTATGACCCTGGCCGTGGTCCTGACCGAGTTACTCCAGAACGCCGTGGACCACGCCTTCCCACCGGACGAGGTAGACGCCTCGGTCTTGGGCACAGTACGGATCGAGTTCGACCGGCGTGCCGATGGCTTGGCCGTAAGAGTGGTTGATGACGGGGTGGGAGTTCCCGAGGGTTTCACCGTGGCCGAGGCCACGGGCCTCGGCCTGACCATCGTGCGGACCTTTGTGGAGAGCGAACTAGGGGGGCGCATCCGACTAGATCGGGTGGAAAGCGGTTCCGGGACAGTGGCCGAAGTGTGGGTGCCCGGTTCCCGGCTGGTCGACCCGGGGGGAAACGCCCGTGACCCGGCTACCTAGGAGATACCCGTGACCCGACTCCCTGAGGCCGTTCACCGCCCTAGGGTCAGCGGGGTGGAAAGCCATCCAGGGCACCGCAGATGATCGCCGGCAGGCTTGATGGCCGACCGCTGGTAATCGCCCACAGGGGTGCTTCGGTGGACCGGCGGGAGAACACTGTCGAAGCGTTCGAGGAGGCCGCGGTGCAGGGGGCCGACTGGGTTGAGCTGGACGTCCGCCTGTCGGCTGACGACGTGCTGGTCGTCCACCACGACGCCCACTTCGATGACGGGAGGCTGGTCCGCGAGACTCCAGCTGACGAAGTTCCCGACTACGTGCCCAACCTGGCCGAGGCCTTCGAGGCCTGCGGCGACATGGGGGTGAACGTGGAGGTGAAGAACCTGCCAGGCGACCCCGACCACGACGCCTCGGACCAGGTCTGCGCCGCGGTGGCCGGGCTGGTGGCCGCTTACCGACCGACCGACGAACTACTGGTCTCCTCGTTCGACATTTCTGCTGTAGACCGGATACGCGGCACGGACCCGTCCCTTCCCACCGGCTGGCTGGTCGTGGAGCGCCACGGAACTGACCTCGTCCTCGACCGAGCCGTGGCCCATGGGCACGGCTCCGTGAACCCGTGGGACGAAATAGTGGACGAGTCGATGGTGGTGGCAGCCCACCAGCGGGGCCTCCGCATGGTGGTCTGGACGGTCGACGATCCGGGGCGCATCTCCCAACTGGCCGACTGGGGGGTGGACGGCATCATCACTAACCGGCCCGAGGTGGCTCGCCGGATCATCGATAGTCGCCTCGACGGAACCTAGGTCGACGGCTAGTCAGGCCGGGTTCCGCCGGCCGAGGTCAGTTGAAGGCAGCCGACGCCAGAGGGACCACCAGATCCAAGGCGTCCGGGTGATAGCGCACCACCAATTCGGTGGCCGTTCCCAGGTAGTCGCCGTCGACCTGCCACGGCACGGCCCTCGACGCGACCACCGTGGCCTCGGTGACGTCGGACCGGAAGTTGACCGCCGGATTGGCGGTCGGTGACGACCGGGTCAGGCCGAGCGAAGCGGCGACCGCCGGCAGCAGGCGGGCCGGGGACAGGCTCCGGAAGGTGACGGCGGCCAACGGGTCGTCAAGGGTGGTGTCGGGGGCCAGCGACAGGCCTCGGGTACCCAGGTAGGTGTACGGGTCGGTGTTCAGGAACACCGTGAACACCCCGGGTACCCCGGTTGACGGGTGAGGGTCGCTCTCGTCGCCGAGGACCCTGGTAGTTACCCGGAAGGTCTGGCTCCGGTGGTCGTAATGCCGAAGCCACGTGTCGACGGCCGCCACGATGAACAGGGGGTGACCGGCGAACCGCTTCAGGAGACCGCCCCGACGCTCCACCTGTTCGACCACTGCGGCGTCGAAACCCACGCCAGCGTGGAACAGGAAGTGCCGTTGGTTGATAGACCCGAGGCCAATTCGCCGGATGGAGGCCGCCTCGACGGCGTCCAGCAGAGCCCCTGTGGCCTCAACCGGGTCGTCGGGCAGACCCAGGGTCCGGGCGAACACGTTGGTTGACCCGCCGGGGAGGGCAGCCAACGCTGTGTCGGTACTGACCAGACCGTTAGCTGCCTCGTTCAGGGTCCCGTCGCCGCCCAGGACGACCACCACGTCCATTCCGTCCTTGGCGGCGCTCTGGGCCAGCCGAGTGGCGTGGCCCCGCCGGGTGGTGGCGGCCACCTCCAGGCGGTGGTCGGCCGATAAAGCCTTCTGGATCACGATCCGGGTCCGGGCCGTGACCGATGAGGCCGAGGGGTTAACGACCAGGAGGATCTTCACGACTCGGAGACCATGCCGCGGCAGGCGGGAGGTCCGGGGGTGTCGCCCTGGAACGGATCATTGACCACAGACGAACCCTACGTCGCGGGTCACCTCGGGGGGCCAGAGATCGCAGGTGACCGACGACCATCGCGAAAACACCTTCCACGGATGGTCCGGTTGTCGTCCACGTCGGGCACACTTTGCGGTATGAACGTCGTCGTGTGTGTGAAGCAGATTCCCGATCCGGCCGACCCCGGGGCGTTGGATCCAGAGACCAGGACCCTCAAGAGGGACGTCAAACTCATCTTGGACGAGTCCGACTCCTACGGGGTCGAGATGGGCCTGCAACTGGTGGACGCCGCTGGCGAGGGTGAGGTCACCCTGGTGTCGATGGCCCCCAACAATGAGGTGGGTGGCCTCCGGACAGCCCTGGCTATGGGCGCCGCCGGTGCTGTGCTGGTCAGCGACGGGGCCCTGGCCGGCTCGGATGCCCTGTCCACGGCCAAGGTCCTGGCCGCCGCCATCCGGCGCTGCGAGCCGGACCTGGTTCTGACGGCCACCGAGTCCAGCGACGGTTATACGGGAACGGTCCCCGTTCAGGTGGCTGAACTGCTGGGACTGCCGTCGGTGACCTTCGGCAAGGAGATCGAGGTGTCCGGTGGGGCAGCCACCGTTCGCCGACAGACGGAGGCCGGCTACGACGAGGTGGAATGTCCACTCCCTGCCGTGGTCTCGGTGACAGCCGGCGTGGTCGAGCCCCGGTACCCCTCGTTCAAGGGGATCATGGCCGCCAAGAACAAGCCGGTCGAGGAACTCGATCTTGCAGGTCTGGGTATCGACCCGGCCACTGTTGGCTGGGCCGGGGCACGCCAAGAGATCACTGAGATCGCGGAGGCACCCGCCCGCGAGGCTGGCGAGATCATCCACGACGAAGGCGACGCCCACGAGCGCATCCTGGCGTTCCTGGACGATCTCAAGGTTCTGTAGGAGGCCATCATGGGGATCTCGAAGATTTGGGTGTTCGGCGAAGCCACCGAAGCCGGTGCTACCGCCTCCACGCTAGAGATGCTGACCAGGGCCCGTGACCTGGCCGACACCGTCGAAGTGGTCATGTCGGGCGACGCCGCATCTGTGGCCGGTCCGCTGGGTGCCCACGGGGCCACCACCGTTCACACCATCGGTGACATTGAGGGAGCGCTTGCTGGTCCCCGGGTGGCCTCGGCTATCGCCGGTGCCGTGGAGGCGGGTTCCGGTCCAGACGTCCTGCTGTGTGCCACCTCGTATGACGGCCGCGACGTAGCCGGCCGCCTATCGGCCAGGATTGATCGCCCAGTTATCACCAACGTGGTTGACCTGGCGGTCGACGGTGACCGCCTGCTGGGCATCGAGCCGGTCTTCGGCGGGACCACCGATGTGACCACCGGCTTCAATGACGACGGCTTGGCCATTTTCCTGGTCCGTCCCAAGTCATTCGCTGCCGAGGAGTCGGACGGTGGGCTTGCTGACGTGGCCGAGCTGGCTGTCGGTGACCTCGGAAACACCGGGGCGGCCACCGTTCGCGAGCGCTTTGTTGAGGAGAGCAGTGGTCCGAAGTTAGACGAGGCGGCCGTCGTGGTCTCCGGCGGCCGGGGACTAGGCGATCCCGAGAAGTATGAGATGATCGAGTCGCTAGCCAAACTAGTGAAGGGCGCCCCCGGGGCGTCACGGGCCGTGGTGGATGCCGGCTGGGTGCCCTACTCGTACCAGGTGGGCCAAACCGGCAAGGTTGTCAAGCCGACCGTCTATCTGGCCTGTGGCATCTCCGGTGCGACCCAGCACCTGGTCGGTATGAAGGGTTCAGCCAACATCATCGCTATCAACAAGGACGAGGAGGCGCCGATCTTCGGTGTGGCCGACCTCGGCATCGTGGGCGATGTCCACAAGGTCCTGCCCAAACTGATCGAGTCCCTCCAGGCCCGAGGCTGAGGGTTGCCGGCCGTCGGGGTGACCGCTCCGGCGACCCGGATCAACTGGTCGGATCCGCGACGTCCCGGGCGTCCAACGCCCATGCCAGCCCGTCGGCCGGGTCCTCGACAGCTATCAACAGATGCCAGCCGGTGGGCGGCGTTCCATCGTCCCACCGCCACCACCTGAGCTCGGCGACCGCACCTCCCAGGTCCTCCCCATCTGGGGGCCAGGCGTCGTCTAGGCCGGTGAGAGCCGCCGCGCACCACCAGGCTTCGAAGCGGCCACGGGCCATACCCCGTCGCCTGCCGTGGGCGCCTCCTGATGCTCCGGCCCATGCCAGCAGCCCTAATGCCTCATCGACTGGCAACCTGTGGTGGCGACCGGGGTGCCCGCTGAGCGAGGCCACGGCCTGGGCTGCGATTCCCCGGACCGCAGCGGCCCTCCGAAAGCCATTGGACTGCTCGGCCCACACGGCGGTGAGGTCTCCGAGCGCGGTCAACCCGGGATCTCCGTCCGGTCCGGCAGGTGGTGCGTTGTCCACGGCGTCAACGTCGCGGGTGGGCCCGGGAGCCGGGACGGGGTCCTCCACGGAGTAGGCCCCGATGGCTGGCCCTTCGAGGCGAGGTTCCCATGGGGCGAGGGTTAGGGGAAGCCCAAGCGGGTCCTCGGCCAGGTCCGTCCCCGTGAGGTCCTCGCCCCGGGCGACTCGTTCGTGGGCCACCACTGAACGGACCGGGCCAGCGTCGATCGGGAAGTGGGGTTCGAGGTCGACCCATCGGTGGGTGGAGGCCACCACCTCGGCCAGGGGGGCCAAACCGAGCGTGGGGGCGTCGCGTAGCACGGCGGCCGCCGCGCGGTCGGCAGGAGCCTCCAGTGCTAACCGGTGTTCGGCATGGTCGGCAGCCGGCCACAGCTGGTAGCCGCGGTCGTGGGCTTTCCGAGCCCGGAGCGCCACCTGTTCCAGGTCGTCCCAAGCGCCGTCGTCACACGCCTCATCGACCAGGCGGAGTAGCCCGTCCAGGTCGCCGCTACCCAGCAGGCGGTCAAGGCCGTGGCCGCTCACCGGGTCCCCACCCGGGCAGTGTCCCGCAGGGCGGCTGCGGTGGTTCGACCGGTGCCCACGTGGAGGGTCACGGGATTCACCTTCCAACCGATGGTCACACCAGCGGCCACGGAACCCGCCGCCCGCTGGGGTCGGCTGGGAGCTCGCCGGCATCCAGCACAGCCCGGGCCCGGGTCACCACGGCATCCCGCTCGAACGAGTCGAGCAGGTCGGCCAGCCCGTCACTTAGGCCGTCGGAAAGTAGGCGGTCCAGGTCCCCGGCCAGGTCGTCGCCGAGCGGATCGCCGGCGAAGTCCCAGACCACGGTCCGGACCTTGAACTGGTGGTGGAAGCACAGGGCATTGTCGATGGCCCACAGGTGGCCGTCGAGGCCGGCCAGGACGTGGCCCGCCTTGCGGTCGGCGTTGTTGGCCACCAAGTCGAAGGCGGCTAGGCGACGGAGGTCGGCTACCCGGTCCGGGTCGTGGTGGAGGGTGAAGTAGTGCTCCTCGTAGTCGCACGGCACGTACAACTGGACCGATCCCTCTCCGAACGGGCCGTCGCGCACGATCGTTGGGGGGACCAGACCCCACCCGAGGAGGTTGGCCAGCTCCCACGCCGCGGCCTCCCTCCGGTACAGGCCGGGGGGGAAGTCGTGGAGGGGCCGTTCGCCGCGTCCCGGCTTGTAGACGCCTTGGATTAGGGGAAGGGGGCCGTCATCCGGTGGGGTGACGTCCACCAGGAAGGTGGCGTTCGAGGTCCACGGCATGCGACCCAGGACTTCCAGGCGACCGGCGGCTAAGACCTCTACGGCTGTTTCGTCGTCGATCGGGCCCCGGGCTCGGAAGGGGCTGGGGGCTCCGTCTCCGGCGGCCGGGTCCGACGGTGCCGGGGTGTCAGTTGACACAGGGGCACCAGCCGTCGACCGCGGGGTCGAGCGGTGCGCCGCACCACGGGCACGGCGGCCGGCCGGCCGCCACTAGTTCCCGGGCCCGGACGATGAAGGCGGCCACCAGTTCGCGGCGCATCGGGAACCGGGCTTGGGCTGGGACCAGGTCCTCGTCTCGCAGTAGTTCCTCGGCGATAAGGACCAGGCGGTCGGTGGACTGCTGGTAGGTCACCCCGAGGCTGCCGATCACCCAGTCGGCTTCCTCGGGGTCTTCGAACCGGGCCGACGTCTCCGCTACCTCGACGGCCGGTTCGTCGATCGGCGGCAGGTCACCCATCAGGCCGTGCAGGAACTCGGCCAACCCGGCCACCTGCTGCTTCTCCAACTTCAGGGAGACCACCTGTCCAGCCCGGCGGGCCTGGAGGAAAAACACCCGCCGCCCCTGCGGTCCGGTGGTTCCGGCCGTGAAGGCGTCGGTGTCGTCCCAGTCGATTTCCGGCCGTTCCATCACTGAGGAGCCTACGGGTCGGTGTGTCCGGCGGTCCGGAGTTGGAGGGCTCGGGCGGCTGCCGCCTGGTCGAGGTACACGAGGATCTCTTGGGTGTTGGAGGCCGGGTCCATGACGCGTGCCGTGTAGGCGTCGACTACCAGTTGCTGGACGTCCGGGTGGTGGGGGTCGGCGTACCACGCCCAGTCGGCCAAGTGACAGGCCTGCGCCACGTCGACGTCCACCAGCGAGTGGGCCCGGTCCACCAGCGGGCCCAGGCCGCCAGCCAGGTCCACGATGGTGGCTGCCTGGTCAACCAAGGGGGCCGGCGACCAGTGCGAGGGGATGTCGTCCCACCAACCCGTCCAGCGCTTGATGACCATCCTGGCGATGTCTCCGGGGGTGACGTACCGGATGGCCAGGGTTGGGTGGTCGGCGAAGCGTTCCGGCCAGTCCAGCGTGTCCACGATGAGGTCCTTGCGGAGGCGGCGGTTCAGGCCGTCGACCACGTGGTCGATGATGTGCTCGAGAGCGTCGGCCAGGAGGTGGAACTCGGATCGGATCAGTTCGGGGTCGGTGATCGGCTCGCCGTGGCCGGGGAACAGCGAGAGTGGGCCGAGGTCTGCCATCTCCCTCATGGCCAGGACCCAGTCGTCGGTGCCCCGTTGGGTCCGCTTGCCATTTCCCAGGTTGGGCAGGAAGCCCTGGTAGTAGTCGGCGCTGTAGAGGGCTCGGCGGTCGGGGAACCAAGCGTAGCACTGGTCGTCGGTCTCTGCTGGGTGGTGAACCAGGTGGACTTCTTCCCCGCCGACGGTCAACACGAGGCGCTCGTCGAAGGTCTCAGTCGGCCAGACCAGGTCGTCGCGGGAGGTGGGCAGGTGGTGGGGGGGTTGGTTCATGTAGCGGGCCAGCGAGCCTCGGAGTCGGAGGTAGTAGTCGAACCGATCGACGACGCCTCGGTGGGCCACGATCCGGGGTCCTCCAGCGGCGATTGTGGCTTCGTCCTCTAGGAGGGCCCAGGTCCCGTAGGCGTGGTCAACGTGGCCGTGGCTGTACACGATGGTGTGGATCGGGCTGGCGGACACCGAGCGGATGGCCTCCAGCAGGGCGGGCCCGCCGGGCGCCATGGCGGTGTCGCACACCACCAGGCCGTCGTCGGTTTCGAACACGGCACTGTTGACGATGGGCAGGCGGACCAGCCATGACCGGGGAGCCACCTCGATCACCTGGGTCTTGTCCCGGAGGTCCTCCACGGCCGGTCCCGAGTGGCGGTTGAACATGGCCTGGGCGGCCGGTCGGGAGTACTCGCCGCCAAAGGAGCCCCCTTCGGCGACCCGGGCCATGAGTTCGGGGTCGCCTACCACCAAGTCGATGCGGGCTGCTGTGCACTCGGCCACGTCGAGGCCTAGGTCACCATGTTCCAGGGCGGCAGGCGAGTTGGTCACTTTGGGGGCCTCCGTCAGGGTTTAGGGGTGGTCGGCCAGGTGGCCGGTGGCGTTGATGTTCAGGATGTGGGGTCGGTGTGACCCGTGAAGCACGGCGCTCACCGAGCACGGACTGACCTCCAGCCGCTGAAAGAGGTCCAACGGGGTGCCTAAATCTCGGGCCAGGGTCGCCTTCAGGGGGTCGGCGTGGGAGACGCACACGATGGTCTGGCCGGGGTGTCGGGAGACCAGGGAATCCACCTGGCCGGTGATCCGGTCCTGCATTTCGGCGAACGACTCGCCTTTTGGGAACCGAAAAGCCGATGGCTGGTCCTGCACGGTCGCCCAGGACTTCAGTTTGCGGAGTTCCTGGAGGCGGCGGCCGGTCCAGGCTCCAAAGTCGCACTCGTTCAGTCCGGAAGCCGTTCGAATCCGGCATCCGACAGCCCGGGCGATGGGTGCGGCCGTTTCCCGGGCCCGTTCCATGGGCGAGGCGTAGACGGCGGCGACGGCTCCGCCGGGTAGTCCGGGTGCCCGGTCGGCCAGGTGGCGGGCCACAGCCTCGGCCTGGGTTCGCCCCTTGTCTGAGAGGTACAGGTTGGGGGCCCGACCGGGGAGGCGTGCCCCGGTGGTCGGGGTGTGGCCGTGGCGGACGTAGAGCACGAGGGTGGGGGCCATTGGTCGCTGAACCTACCCTGCGTTGGTGGACGGTGGCCGGGCGCTTCAGGCGGTGCACGACGAGGTGGTTTCCTGTCGGGCCTGTCCGCGCCTCGTGGCATGGCGGGAACAGGTGTCTGCCGAAAAGAGGGCTGCCTTCCGGGACCAGGACTACTGGGGTCGGGGGGTTCCCGGCTTCGGTGACCTGCAGGCCCGGATTCTCATTGTGGGATTGGCCCCTGCTGCCCACGGCGCCAACCGGACGGGACGGGTGTTCACCGGGGACCGGTCGGGGGATTTCCTGTTCGCGGCGCTCCATCGGGTAGGGCTGGCCAGCCAGCCAGAGGCCGTGGGTCGTGACGACGGCATGGAGTTGGACGACGTGTTCATCACGGCGCCGGTTAAGTGCGCCCCGCCGGCCAACAAGCCCACGTCCGATGAGAGGGCGTCCTGTCGGCCGTTCTTCCAACGGGAGGTGGCGGCTCTGGAGCGGGTCAGGGTCGTCGTGGCACTGGGCCAGATCGGTTATGTAGCAACGGCCGCCGAGTTCGGGTTGCGTCCGCGACCGGACTTCGGCCACGGGGTGGAGGCGCCCCTACCCGACGGTCGGACCATCCTCTGCTCGTATCACGTCAGCCAGCAGAACACGTTTACTGGTCGGCTCACCGGTCCCATGTTCGACGCCATCTTGAACCGGGCCCGACGGCTGGCCGACGGTCGGTGACCGGAACGGGGGTGGGTCGACGGGCCGGTAGCCTCGGCGCCGTGGTGAACCGTCTCCGTTGCCTCCTCGCTGTCTTTGCTGTGGTTGTTCTGGCTTCCGGCTGTATGAGTTCCGGGGAGCCCGTCTCGTGGGAGGACCAGACCGACGAGACCGGGGAGGGCCTCGTTGAACGGGAGTTCACAGCGGCCTGCCTGGCTGCCAACGACGATCTTCCTACGGTCCGGGCCAAGGACTTCTGCGGCTGTGTCCTGGGCCGGGTACAGGCTGCGGTGACGTTCGAGGAGTTCAAGGGACTCGACGACTTCATCGACAAGCACCGGGACGACGTCACGGTCGCCATGTTGGGCGAGCACTACGGCTGGTTCGTGGAGGCCACAGAGGCCTGCGGCGCCTAACCGGGTTCTGGCAGTCCGAGGTCGGTTGGTATTTCAGCCGGCTTTGACGGGCAAACCCACCCGGGCCGTCGGATTGGCCCACTCCGGCCACCGCTCACGGCTCTTGGCCGACAGGCGGTGCATGAGGGCGATCGCTCCGGGGTCGCTGTCGCCCGGCCGTCCCTCGATTACACCCTCGGCCAGCATCTGCATGATGATCTGGCGTCCCAGTTCGGTTCGCACGATGGTCAGGGTCCAGTCGTTGTTCTCGCCGATACCGCCGGTTGAGATGTCAGCGTGCTCGGCGGCGAAGTCGGGGCAGTAGTTACACCCCTCCCGGGTCCAGGCGTGGCACTCCTTAAGGTTGACCTCGTGGTAGTCGCCGTTGCGCATCCAGATCTGGAATACGCCCTTGATGTTCATCTTGACCATGTCCTCCTTGCGGAGGCGGTACTTGGCTAAGAACAGCTCCTCGAAGATGGAGTCGTCGAACGACTTGGAACACAGCAGGCCAATGTTCAACTTGATGGGCTTTCCGGCTTTGCCAACCTTTCGGTGCCACATCACCGGTCCGATCGACGTCTGGCAACTCATCCCCACCAGGGCCAGTGAAGACAGGCCCCGGTCTAGGGCCTCGGGAATGGCCAAAGTGTTGGCCGAGTAGGTGTAACGGCTTCCCGCCCCGGCCAGGACCGATTCCCGGTCGGTGGCCACGGCCGGTACGGCCTTCCAACTCCCATCGTGCTCCAGGTGGGAGGTCAGGGCACCGTCGATTACTCCATTTTCTAGGCACCAGATGAGGATCGCCGAGACCAGGCCTCCGTCCTGGCCCACGGCGTGCACGGCATCGTCGGAGGCTCGGGTGAGCAGGATGTCCTTGTAGACGCCGGACATCTCATCCGGCTGGCGCTCCCGGGCGAACAGGTGCTGGTCGGCTTCGGTTTCCCAGTCCCGGAACCGGGGACAGGCCCGGGTGCACGATGTGCAGCCCTTCTGGCCGTGGCCGCAATCGTCGAGACCCAGCTCCTCCTCCAGGTGGAATGGGCGGTACTTCCCGGGCTCGTGCTCGTATCCGATGACGTCATGTGGGCAGGCGATCACGCAGCCAGCGCATCCCGTGCACAGCCCCGAGGTGATGACCTCGTCGTAGAGCTCCTTCCACTGGAAGGACCACTTCTTGCGGGTTGCAGCCACGGGCCGACACTAGTCATGGTCCCGTGGTCGTCCGAGTTTCGGACCGGTGCGGTGGGCAACACCACTCTCTCGGGGGTTAGTGGTGTCTGCGATTGCTGGCGCCCCTGACAGGACTCGAACCTGTGCACACGGCTCCGGAGGCCGATGCTCTATCCGCTGAGCTACAGGGGCTGGGACGGGTCAGGCTACCCCGGCCTCAGGAGGCCCCGATCGCTGCGAAGGGTCCGCAATTGGTGCCGGTCGGGCCCATGGGGACAACTGCAGCGGACCGAGTCGTAGCCTCCCGGTCGCCATCGGAGATCTTCAGGCGGTGAACCGCTCCAGACGCCTACGATCCCCAAGACCAGACAGAAGAAATGAAGGGCAGGAGGAACGATGAGCGGAACAATGGTCGAGTTCCCGGCCAACGGGACCGCGGCTGGTGGCTACCTGGCCGTGCCGGACGGTGGCCGCGGCCCCGGTGTGGTCGTGCTCCAGGAGTGGTGGGGTCTCGTCCCCCAGATCAAGGGAGTGTGCGACCGTCTGGCCTCGGAGGGCTTCGTGGCCCTGGCCCCCGACCTCTATCACGGGGAGATGGCTGAGCACACAGAGATGGACAGGGCCGGCGAGTTGATGACCTCCCTGCCACCGGACCGGGCGGCCCGTGACATGTCGGCAGCCATCGACCACCTGCTTTCCTTGGACGCCACCACTGGTAACACCGTCGGCGTGATCGGCTTTTGCATGGGTGGGATGCTCACGTTGCTGATCGCTGCCCAGGAGGGAGACCGGGTGGCCGCCGCCGTTCCCTTCTACGGCGCCCCTCTCGGTGACGGTGCGCCCGACTGGTCGGGTCTGACGGCTGCTGTGGAGGGCCATTTGGCCGAGAACGACGACTTCTTTCCTCCGGAGGCCATCAACGCTCTGGGTGCAGAGCTCCGCGAGGTGGGCCGCGACGTGGTGTTCCACGTGTATGAGGGCACCGGGCACGGTTTTGCCAACGAGGAGAACCCGCTGGGTACTTGGGATGAGGCCGCTGCCGCTACGGCGTGGGCTCGCACGCTGGCCTTCTTGGGTGCCCACCTCTGACACCGACTTGCTGAAACCGGGTCGGACCGCCGGTAGCTCAGCCCGGGTCGACGGCCAACAGGGCAGCGCCTATTGCCCCGGCGTCCGGACCTAGTTCGGCTAACACGACTTCGACCGGGGGTCGGGAGTCGGCTCCGGGGACCAGGCCGGCCAGGGCTGTCGCCACCCCGTAGCGCAGCGGCTCGCCGACGTCGGCCAGCCCGCCACCCAGCACGACCCGGGACAGGTCCAAGAGGACGACCAGGTTGGCTACCCCGCGGGCCACCTCGGTGCACCATTGGTCGAACACCGCAGCGGCTTGCGGGTCTCCGTCGGCCATCGCCTCGACGACGTGGAAACCGGTGACTCCGTTCGGGGAGCCCGCCAGGGCTACCCCACGGTCGAAGGCCCCGGTCGTTGCTGCCTCGCTGCCGAGGCGCCCCAGGGCGCTGCCCGAGGCATAGTGCTCCCATGGGCCCCGGTGGCCGGAGAGGTGCACCGGCCCGGCGGCGTTTACCACCATGTGGCCTGGTTCGCCGGAGAACCCGTGGGCGCCCCGGTGGAGGCGTCCTCCCAACACGAAGCCACCGCCGATGCCCGTTCCCAGAGTTACTAGGGCCAGGTCGTCGCAGTTCCGGCCCGCTCCGAACCGGGCTTCGGCCAAGGTGGCCGCCAAGGCATCGTTGCCCACTGTCACCGAGAGCCCGACGGTTTGCTCCAGATCAGGTCCCACCGGGTGGCCGACGGCCCCCGGAAGGTTGGGCGACCACGTCACCGTGCCCGCCTGGTCGGCCAGGCCTGCGATGCCCAGGCCCACGGCCTCCACCGGCTCCGGGCTGCGGTCCCAAAGGGCGGCCACCAGAGTGGCCAGGGCGGCTACCAGGGCCGGACCGTCCTCGACGCTGGATGCCCGCTCCCGGTCGACGACAGCCGCCGACTCGGCGTCGACCAGCAGGGCTGATGCTTTCGTCCCCCCGACGTCGATCCCAACGATCATGAGATCGAGGCTACGGCTTTGAGGGCGGCGGTGTCTGTCCGCCGATTACGTCTAGAAGTGCCCTGCCACTAGCCACTTTGAGCGCCTCGTAGCCTTTTACGTTCATGGCAGCCGAGGAAGTCGTGACTGCGGTGTCAAAGTTTTCCTCCGTGAGGCCCTTGAGGAGCCGTCGGACTGCTCCGGTGTATTCGCGCACCAGGTACTGTTCTAGGCGGCGCACTTCGGTTCGACCGAACGGGTCCCATACGGTTCCCCGAAGGCACCGGCCTTTGGCCAGGAGCTTCATCAGGGGTCGGCCTAGCACGGCGGGTACGGACAACTTGCCCATCCCGAGTGACCGGAGTACCGGCGGGTGGAGGCGCCATGAGACTTTCGCTGTTGGGCCTCCGACGGCTTCGGCAGCTGCTTGGCCTTCCGGGGCGAGGAGAAGGCGCGCTACCTCGTATTCGTCCTTGTAGGCGGTCAGGTGATGGAGGCCGCGGGCCACCGACTCGGTGAGGTCAGTCGACCCTGGTCTGACAGAGCCTTCCCGGGTTGCTGTCTCTTCGACCAGGTCGAGGAACGTCGAGGCGCAGCGGGAGCCTTGGTAGCCGACCAGGTCCGAGGCGAGCATCCCCAGTAGCGGACCGAGCGCGGTGGCGGCGTCCAGGGCCGCCACGCGGGTTGCGAGGGCTTCCGGGAGTTCGTCGACGAGGACTTGAACGCTGCCGGAACGGCTTCCGGGCCCTGTCGAAGCGCCAGCGAGGCTGTTGACGGCAGACCTTCCAGCTGTGAACGCAGCGGTGTTGCGTTCCACGGCCACCCCGTTGAGTTCTATGGCGCGTTCGACTGACGCCGGCTCGATCGGAATAGCACCGGTCTGCACTGCTACGCCCAGCAGGTAGACGTTGGCCGACGAGGTGTCGCCGAACATGTCCGTGCACGCCTGGCCGGCATCGACGACTTTGTTGTCTTGCGTCCTCGTGACCCCTGCGGCACGGTCCAGGAGCTCTGTCAGGTCGGGGAGCTGTCGGCTGGGATGTCCGACCATGGACCCGGTGGGCGTCTCTGTGCTTGAGGCCACCAGCACCGTGCGGTCCGGATCACCGACGTGTAGTACGTCTTCGGATGCTCCGACGAGCAGGTCGAAGGCCAGGATCGCGTCGGCGCTGCCTTCGCTGATGAGGCTCGATGTCAGCTCTTTGCTGCGCGACAACCGGATGTCGCTGACCACCGGCCCTGCTTTCTGGGAGATTCCCGTCTGGTCGAGGCCTCGGACCTCGTAGCCGTCGAACATGGCTGCCGTGGCCAGGATCTGGGCCACGGTGACCACACCGGTGCCGCCTACGCCAGCTAGGCGGATGTCGACGGTGTCGGTGTTAACGATGGCTACAGGTGCGCCGAGTGGGGCCTCTTGGTCGGGCTCCGGTGTTGCGGCAGGCGGGGCATCCGGGTCGACTGCGACGGTCATGAAGCTGGGGCAATCGCCGTCCAGGCAACTGGCGTCCAGGTTGCACGACGTCTGGTCGATCGTGGTCTTGGTGCCGAGTGGCGTTTCCAGGGACTGGACGGACAGGCAGTTGGAAACCTCGCCACAGTCGCCGCATCCTTCACAGAGGCGGTGGTTGATGACGACGCGGAAGCCCGGCGTGATGGCCTTCCCCCGTTTGCGGAGCCGACGGGTCTGCGCGGCACATTCCTGGTCGTGGATGAGGACCGTTACGCCGTCGACGGCAGCTAGCACTTCCTGTGCTTCGACCATGCGGGTCCTGTCCCACACCTTGACGCCGGCCGGCATTTCGACGCTCCGGTAGCGGCTGCGATCTTCGGTGGTGACCAGCACCTGGCTGACTCCGTGGGCCAGCAGGATCTTGGCGATCTCCGGGACTCCGGTGCCGCCTACGGCGTCCTGGCCGCCTGTCATGGCCACGGTTCCGTTGTAGAGGACCTTGTAGGTCACTGTGACGCCGGCTGCGACTGCTGCCTGGATGGCGAGCTGTCCCGAGTGGAAGAACGTCCCGTCTCCCATGTTCTGCGTGAAGTGCCGCCGGTTCACGAACGGCGCCATACCGATCCACGGGGCGCCTTCGTTGCCCATTGCCGTCATGCCGATGGTGGAACCGACTCGGTCCTCGTCCATGAGCAGCACCATCATGTGGCATCCGATGCCGGCGCCGACTAGGGCACCGTCGGGAACCTTGGTGCTCCAGTTGTGCGGGCAACCGGAGCAGAAGTACGGCGACCGTTCCACAGACAGCGGGATCAGCGCCTGCTCGCGGCGTTTTTGTTCCGGGGCGAGTCGGTCGCCGGAACGAGCTGAGATCCGTCCCCGGAGGCCGTCGACCATGGCGTCGGCATCGAGAATCCCCCAGCTGCGCATGAGGAGCCGACCGTCCGGGTGGGTCTTGCCGACGACGACAGGCTGGTCAGGACCGCCGTAGAGGGCGTCTTTGACCAGCCACTCGAGGGTGGGGTTCTTCTCCTCGACGACGACAATCTCGTCCAGTCCTCTGGAGAACTCCCGGATGACCGCCGGGTTGAACGGCACGGGCATCTGCATCTGGAACACGCGGATGCCGGCAGCGGCGATCTCTGCCGGGGTCGTCAACCCGAGTCGGCCAAGGGCTTGGAGCATTTCGTAGTAGGTGAAGCCGCTGGCGACGAGCCCGATCCACGCATCCGGAGTGTCAACCGTGGTCCGGTTCAGGCCGTTGGCCAACGCGTAGCGCCTGACCAGCTCGGCGCGGGCCTCCCGGAAGTCCTGCTCCAGTCCCAGGGTGTGCGGGGTGATGAGGTTGCCGTCAGGGCGGTGTTCGTAGGCGACACCGTCGATGACCATGTCGGGAACCACGGGGATCGTGCGTCCCAGGTCGAGGTTTGCGGTGCCGCTGCCGTCACCTACGGCGGCGACGACCTTCAGGGAGGTCCACACTCCGGCCAGTCGGGACAGTTCGACGGCGTGGCGGCCCAGGTCCAGGATCTCCTGGACGTCTCCCGGGTAGAGGATCGGTATGTGGAGGTCGACCAGTGCGGAATCCGAACTGGACGGCAACGTGGAGCTCTTGGCGGAGGGATCGTCCCCGACCAGGACGACGGCACCTCCGTAGCGCGACGTTCCAGCGAACACGGCATGCCTGAGGGCGTCAGTGGCCCGGTCCAGGCCGGGGGCCTTGCCGTACCAGATGCCCAGCACCCCGTCGTACTGGCAGTCGGGCTGTTCGGAGGCCAACTGGGAGCCCATCACGGCTGAGGCTCCGAGCTCTTCGTTCAGGCCCGGCTGGTGAACGATCGGAAGGTCGGGTACGAGGGCAGCGGCCCTGACGATCTCCTGATCAAAGCTTCCCAGCGGCGATCCCGGGTACCCGGAGACGAACGCGGCGGTGTTGAGCCCCGCCAACCGGTCGATGCGCAACTGCTGGACTGCGACCCGTGCGAGGGCCTGGATGCCAGTGAGGAAGGTGGTGCCCTGATCCTTCAGGTACCGGTCAGTCAGCCGGTAGTCGTCGAGGAGTGCCATGGAAGTCTTCTCATTTCCACAAAGTGCCTGTCCTCGATTGTGGCATATATATGCTAAGAGAACTTAAATTCCGAATAAACAACGGAAAACTATGAATTATGTCAAATATTGATCAATCAGATATCCAAATTCTCGCTGCGCTTCAGTCGAATGCGCGGCAAACAAACCGTGCCATAGCAGAAGAGGTGGGCCTTGCACCGTCAACGACGTTGGAACGGATCCGCTCACTGGAGGGGCGAGGTGTAGTCACCGGCTACCACGCCGATGTGGACCTCGTTGCGCTCGGTCGCCCTCTTCAGGCCATTGTGACTCTCCGGCTCCGGCCTAAGACCGGGGCGGTGATCGACAGCGCCATTAGTCGCCTCATGGAACTCCCGGAGACCCTTGGCGTGTTTCTCCTGACCGGGATCGACGACCTAATCGTCCACGTGAGCGTCACCGATACCGACAGCCTGCGTCACTTGGTGTTGGATCGCATCTCCAGTATCGAAGGCGTGGTTGGCGACCGGACCTCGCTGGTCTTCGAACACAAGCAAAAGAGGGTTGCCGAAACTCTGGCTGACTGATTCTCCTGTGGAGCTGGGGGGAATCGATCCGCCGCCTACGGCTATCCCGCGAGGCCAGATGAACTCAGTGACCCAGACCGGTCAGATCCGCTAGCACGGCGGCGTTGCGGTCCTCGTCGGAGTCGACGCCCGAAGACGTGGCAGCACCCCGGATGATCCGTCGCCGCACTGCGGCTGAGACAGTGTCGATGCTCAACACCACGGCGATAGTCATCAACAGCACAGCGCCTACTGCCGGGAAGTTGCGAAACACCAGTTGGGACACCAACTCAGAGCCCACTCCGCCGGCGCCGATCATGCCCAACACCGCCGACGCTCTCACGTTGATCTCGAAGCGGAACAACCACTGAGAGGTCACCACGGGCAGGATCTGGGGCACGACCCCCCAGCGCATTCCCGACACCCACCGACCCCCGGTAGCTGCTACCGCTTCCAGGGGTCCGGTGTCCACCCCCTCGATAGTCTCAGTAGCCCACTTCCCGAGGGTGCCCACCGAGTGGATCCCGATGGCCAGCGCACCGGCCCACGGGCCCAGCCCGGTGATCGGGATGAGGATCACGGCCAGGATCAGCTCCGGTACGGCACGGATCACGTTGAATAGCTGACGTATCGGGATTCGAACTGCAGCCGGGGCCACATTCTCGGCGGCCAGGAAAGCCAGCGGCAGGGACAGCGTGGCCCCGATAAGGGTGCCGATCCACGCAATGTGCACCGATTCCAGCACCTTGCCCACCACTCCTCGTTCAGCGGCTTCGGCAAAGGCTGGCGGGACCATGCGACGGAAAATGTCCCAGGCATCTCCGGGTGCACCGAGCAGACGGTCGAGCGAGACGCCCAGGCCAGATATCGACCAGCCGACAACCACGACCAGGATCGTCGCCGCCACAGCGCGGCGGCCCGACCTGATGGGGGCGATCGGCCGGTCCGGAGAGGCGATGGTCGGGTCGGCGGACATGTCAGACCAGCCGCCTGCGGATGGCCACGCTGACTTGCTCGATCACGAAGACGACGACGAAAACCAGCACCAGCACGCCCAGTACCCGGTCGAATCGGAAGTACTGCCGTTGGGACTCGACCACCCGTCCGATGCCCCCGGCTCCCACCAAGCCCAGCACCACCGACGCCCGGATGTTCAACTCGAACACGTACAGCCCGTATGCCACGTACTCGGGAAGGACGGTGGGCAAGACACCGGTTCGGACCACGGGAGCGTGGCGGCCGCCGGCCGCCCGGGCCGCCTCCAGCGGTCGGGGGTCAGCGCCGTCGATGGTCTCGCTAAACAACTTCACCATCACGCCTAGCGAGAAGACCGAAAGAGCCCAAGAACCGGCGAACGCCCCGACCCCTACTGCGGTGACTAGCAACTTGGCCCAGAAGAGGTCGGGTACCGCTCGGACCACGTTCATGACCGACCGGCTGACCACCAGGGTGACCCGGTTGGGAGAGGTCAACGGCGACATGGCGAAGGCCAAGGGGAGGGCCAGGGTGCAACCGATGAGAGTGGAGATCACAGCGATCTGGAGTGTTTCGACCAAGGGGTCCAGCACGTTGTGCCGATCCAGGACCCAATCCCAAGGGATGGGCCAGAACTTCCCCCACAGAGGGTTCGACCAAACGCTCCAGAACGAGGAGACGTCAAAGCCGACCTTGCGGCCGGCAAACAGCGTGTAGGCGGTCAGGGCGCCGGCCACCATCCACAGTCGGAGGCCCCGGCGGGGACGAGACGGCCGACTCGTGGTGGCGCCAACCTGGGGTGCGTTCACCCGGCGGGCTCGGCGTCGATAGTTAGGAGGTCGTCGTCGGTGATTGCTCGGCCGTAGATCTCCTGGAAGGTGTCGTCGGTGACATCGGAGATGTCGCCGTCGAAGACCACCTCGCCGTCCCGCAAGCCCACCAACCGGCGTCCGAATTCCCGAGCCAGGTCCAGGAAGTGCAAGTTGACTAGCGTGGTGATCCCCATCTCGCGGTTGATACGCAGCAGGTCACCCATGACCTGCCGACTGGTGACCGGGTCCAGCGCGGCCACCGGCTCATCGGCCAGCATCACCGCCGGCTCCTGGGCCAGGGCCCGAGCGATACCCACCCGCTGCTGCTGCCCGCCAGACAGGTTGGAGGCCCGTACATACGCCTTTTCAACAATTCCGACCCGTTCAAGAGCCTGGAGGGCCGCTTCGCGCTCGGCGGACGGCCAGAGCCCAAGAGTGGATCGCCAGGCCGGGACGGCAGACAGGCGCCCCATAAGCACATTGTTCAGTACTGAGGTGCGGTGCACCAGATTGAACGTCTGGAAGATCATCCCGATCTGCGAACGGATGACCCTCAACTCGGCGGCCCCGGCGCCGACCACCTCGGTCCCGTCAATGGTGATCGACCCGGAGGTGGCCGGCACAAGGCCATTCAGGGCCCGCAGGAGCGTGGACTTACCCGCCCCCGAAAGCCCGACGACCACAACAAACTCACCGTCGTCGACCCGGAGGTCTACGTTGCGCAGTGCCTGGACGCCGCCCCGGTAGGTCACCGAGACGTCGTCGAACCGGATCACGGCCCGTGCGTCGGTTGTGTCGTGGTCGTCGGCTTCGGTACCCCGATCAGCCGAGAGGCTCGGTGATCCCGAGGGCGTCAGCTGCCTTTCGGACGACATCGAAGTCAGATTCGACAGCTCGCCGGATCGATGTCCAGCCGTAGGCCTCGTCGAACACCGCCTCGCCTTCATCAGTCTCTAGGTAGGCATAGATGGCGTCATAGATGGCGTTCTGCAACGAGTCGGGCAGCAGCGAACTGGCGGCCACTACGTCGTTGGGGACCTCGGCGGTGAGGTTAAACACGATCACCTTGTCACCCACATCGGTCTTCTCCTTGCGGAGGGTCCGGCGGGCATCGTCGTAGGACACACCGACGTCGGCGTCACCGTTATAGACAGCGATCACGGCGCCGTCGTGTCCGCCGGTAAAGATCGGAGTGATGTCGTTCACCGGATCGATGCCCGCCTCGATGAGTTGCAGGGCCGGGAACAGGTAACCGGAGGTCGAGGACTCTGAGGTGAAGGCCACCCGCTTGCCCTTCACCTTGGACAGGTCAGCCATGCAGGAGGTCCCAGGCGATACGTCGCCGGCATCCACCGACTCGCCGAGGGCCTTGCCGGAATCACCGAAGTAGACGCCTACCTGCAGTGCCACGGCCTCCAGGGCACCGACCTGGACCACTCCCTCATCCATGTTCTCCAGGGCCGTACCCGACTCGGGCGCCGTTTCGCACAGCGATGGGTCGTTGGTCATCCACTGGCCGTGATACGTGGCGGACCCGTACCGGATGGCTTGGATCAGCACCTCCATATTCCCGAACTGCCGCTGGGCCAGCGTGTAGCCGAACGGCCCGAAGGCCCCCAGGTCGGCCTTGCCGGTTCCCATCGCCGTGACCAGGCCGGTGTAGTCGGTGGTCACCACGCCGTTCACCTCGATACCGAGGGTCTCTGACAACACGTCCATGAAGGGTTGGATGTTGTCCTGGAGCGCTTCCTGCTCCGAACTAGGAACGAAACCGAACGTAATGCTGTCCGGCCAGGTCCCGTCGCCGGCGGTTGACCCCCCGTCGTCGGAGCACCCTGAAGCCAGTAGGCCCAGAGTGAGTAGAAGTGCGAGCAGTGAACGAGCCTTCATGGGACCTCCCCACGAACTTGGTGGCGACCCCTGGTGGCCCGCCGACGCCGCGACCGTAGTCAAGCAAGACGATGCCTGCATCCATTAGGGCCGGGTTGCCGGAGAACCGGGGCGTAGGGTGCCGCGGTGCCAGATCCTGTTCGCGACCAGGCCGGCCTCGGCCGGGTCTCGGCGATTGTCGCCGTCTGCTTATGGTCGACCGGGAATGTCATCGTGGCTGGGTTTGACTTGCCCGGCCTCCAGACCGGGTTTTGGCGTCTTGTACTGGGGGCGGTGGTCTACTGGGCGATCCTCTACGCCAGCGGACGGCGCATCACCTGGGTTGTGTTGCGCCGGGTCCTCCCGGTGGCCATCACGTTTTCCCTGGAGCTCGGAGTCTTCTTTGTGGCTCTCCAACACACCACGGTGGCTAACGCCACCACCATTGGAGCGCTCCAGCCCATCGTGCTGATGGCCGTAGCTTCGCGGCGCTACCGGGAGCGGGTTGGGTGGTGGCTGGTTGGCGTGGCCCTGCTGGCCATCGGGGGCGTGGCCCTGGTGATGTACGGGGCCGGAGGGGAGGTCCGGCCCGAGGGGCACCTGACGGGAGACCTCTTCGCCGTGGTCGCTATGGTCCTGTTCTCCGCCTACTTCATCTTCGTCAAGGATGTCCGCCAGCAGATCGACACGTTCACGCTTCAGACCGCCTCGATGACCATCGGGTTCGTGGTGCTGCTCCCCTTGGCCGCCGTGGAAGCCGGTCAAATCGTTCCCCCCCTCCCGTCGTGGTCGCAGTGGGGGGTCCTGGCCCTGCTGCTGGCTATCCCCGGAACCGGTCACTTCTTGATGAACTGGGCCCACCTCCACGTCAGCCTCACCTTGGCCGGCCTCCTGACACTGGCCGCCCCGGTCCTCTCCACCGTGGGTGCCTGGCTAGTCCTGGAGCAGCGGTTGGCCATTTCTCAGGTGGCAGGTATGGCCGTGGTACTAGGTGCTCTGGTTCTCGTGGTACGGCGAGACGCCCGGCTGCACGCCGAGCCAGGCTGAGCAAAGGGTCCCGGGGTTATTGACGGTGAACAAAGCGCACCCGAGGGTCCCCGGCGCCCCCGGTAGCATCGACGGGACCGACCGGGGCCTACCCGGTGGGCCTTCCTAACTGTTGGAACCGGCTATGGACGTGCGCCACATCCTCATCGACGCGGTCCGTACCGCGCTAACCGACCTCGGGATCGACCCAGTGCCCGACGTGGTCCAGCTAGAGCGGCCGGCTAATCCTGACCACGGGGACTGGTCGACCAACGTGGCCTTGGCCTCGGCGAAGACAGCCGGTCAGAACCCCCGCGAACTGGGCACCGCCTTGGCTGACCACCTGTCGACCACCCCGCCGCCCCACGTGGTTGGTGTCGAAGTGGCCGGTCCGGGCTTCGTGAACTTTCGGCTGGCCGACTCGTGGCTCCACGAGGTGCTGGCCGATGTGGTGGTCGCCGGAGCCGACGGGTGGGGCCGGCACGACCACGGGGTCGGGGTCAAAGTCATCGTGGAGTTCGTGAGCGCTAACCCGACCGGGCCGCTCCACGCCGGGCACGGTCGTGGCGCCTGCTACGGCGACTCAGTAGCCCGCCTCTACGAGCGGTGCGGCTACCAAGTGGCGCGCGAGTTCTACATCAACGACCGCGGTATCCAAATGCAGAACTTCGCCGCCTCGCTGGCCGCGCGAGCCGGCGGACGGGAGGTCGCCGACGACGGCTATCACGGCCAGTACATCGTGGACTGGGCGGCCGAGATGCCGATCGACGCCGACCCGCTGGAGTGGGGCTACGCCCGGGCACTGGCCGCCCACCAGTCCGTCCTGGAGTCGCTATCCATCCACTTCGACACCTGGTTCAGTGAGCGATCCATGATGGCCAGCGGAGCCATAGACCAGACGTTGGCCGACCTGCAGGTCGCCGGCTCCGTGTACGAGGAGGATGGCGCTGTCTGGCTGCGGAGCAGCGAGCATGGCGACGACAAGGATCGGGTACTGATCAAGGGGGACGGCGAGCCCACTTATCTGATGCCCGACGTGGCTTATCACCGGGACAAGTTCGGCCGAGCCGACCTCCTGGTAAACGTCTTCGGTGCCGACCACCACGGCTATGTGGCCCGGATGCACGCCGCTATGGCCCTGCTGGGACACGACCCCGGTGACTTGGAGATCGCAATTACCCAGCTCGTCAGCCTCCAGAGGGACGGCCAGGAGGTCCGCCTCTCCAAGAGGACCGGCGAGATGGTCGAACTGGCCGAGGTGGTGGACGAGGTGGGCGCCGATGCGGCCCGCTTCACTTACCTCTTGTTGTCCGTTGACTCCCCCCAGACCTTCGATCTGGACTTAGTGGCCAGCCAGGTCAACGAGAACCCGGTGTTCTACGTGCAGTACGCCCACGCCCGGATCCACTCGATCGTCCGACGTGCCGAAGAGGCAGGAAACCGGCGGGGTTCGCTGGTCGACGCCGACCTGTCCCTACTCGTACATCCCCGCGAACTGGAGATCCTACGGGCCTTGCACGAGTTGCCGGACGCCGTGGAGCGGGCCTGCCGGGAGCGGGCGCCACACCAGGTCACCACCTGGGTCCGAGAGATGGCATCGTCGTTCCACGGCTTCTACCACGACTGCCGAGTGCTGGGCGACGGGATCGACCCAGCGACCACGACAGCCCGACTGTGGCTGGTCGAGGGGGCGCGCATCGGCCTGGCCGTCGCCCTGGATCTACTGGGCGTGAGTGCACCGACCGAGATGTGGCGCGACCCTGCTGATGGGGAGAACTGACGATGGCCGGTCCCATCCCCCTACACCTGCTACCCGACTCGGCGTCGGTCGGACCGGACGGCCGGGCCTCGATTGGCGGATGTGACCTGGTGGATCTGGCCGATGAGTACGGCACACCGCTCTTCGTGTACGACGAGGACCACCTGCGGAGTCGCTGCCGAGAGGCGGTGGCCGCCTTCGGGGACGGCGTGGCCTACGCCTCTAAGGCCTTTCTTTGTGGCGCCATGGCCCGCTTGGCCCATGAGGAGGGCATGTGCTTGGACGTGGCCACGGGTGGCGAGTTGTATGTAGCCCGTCACGCTGGGGTGCCCGGCGACCGTCTGGTCCTCCATGGCAACAACAAGAGCGACCGTGAGTTAGCCATGGCTCTGGATGAGGGGGTGGGCCGGATCGTCGTCGACTCGTTCGACGAGTTGGATCGCCTCGACGACCTGTCCACCCGGACTGGGTCCCGGCCTCAGGTCCTGTTGCGGATCACCCCGGGAGTGGAGGCCCGGACCCACGAGTTCGTGGCCACCGGCCAGGACGACTCCAAGTTCGGCTTCACGGTGTCGTCTGGCCTTGCCGAGGCGGCTGTAGAACGTGCTACGGCGTCCGACACCGTGGAGCTAGTCGGACTGCACGCTCACATAGGCAGCCAGGTGTTCGAGGTCGGGGCCTTTTCTCGGGCCGTCGAGGTCCTGGTGGACTTCGCCGAGTCCTTCGGGTTGCCCGAACTCTCGGTGGGTGGCGGCCTGGGTGTGCCGTACGTGGAGGGGGAGTCGGCTCCGTCGATCACCGAGTGGGCTGCCGGTATCCGGGCCGTCTGCGAGGCGGCCGGGGTAACGGCCTCGGTCTCGGCTGAGCCGGGTCGGGCCATCGTGGCGTCGGCTGCCGTGACCCTCTACCGAGTGGGGACGGTCAAGGACCTACCCGGGATCCGGACCTACGTGGCCGTCGACGGTGGGATGAGCGACAACCCCCGCCCTGTGCTCTACGGCTCGGGCTATGAGACCTTCTTGCCTCGGTCCACGAATAGCGATCGTCCGCGTGCCGTGCGGGTGGTGGGCAAGCACTGCGAATCGGGCGACCTCCTGGTCCGCGAGGGCTGGGTCCCCAAGGACATGGTGGTGGGAGACGTGTTAGCTACGCCGGTCACCGGGGCCTATGGACATTCCATGGGTTCCAACTACAACCAGGTTCTGCGACCCGCTGTGGTGTTCGTGGCCGACGGCCGGGCCCGTCAGGTAGTGCGACGCGAGACCTTCGAGGACCTGGTTAGCCGGGAGGGCTGACCAACGGAGGGGACGGGACCCCGAATCGGCGCCTTACCGAGCCACCCCGAGCGGTACCGTTTGTCCCATGGAGTCCTCCCTGATCCGTGTTGGAATGCTGGGCTGCGGCCATGTGGGCGCAGCCCTGGCGGTCCTCGTCGCCGAACGCCGTGACGAGGTAGCCCGACGAACCGGGCTGGACTTGTCAGTGACCCGCATCGCGGTGCGCAACACGGCCATCGACAGGGACGTTCCAGTCAACGATGACGCCTTCACCACGGATGCCGCCTCGGTAGTAGCCGATCCCGAGGTTGACGTGGTTGTCGAACTGATGGGAGGCATTGAACCGGCCCGTGAACTGGTAGCGACCGCCTTGTCGTCCGGCAAGCCGGTGGTGACGGCCAACAAAGAACTCCTGGCAAACCACGGTGCCGAGCTCTACGCCCTAGCCGAGGCCAACGGCGTGGATCTGCTGTTTGAGGCTGCGGTCGCCGGGGCCATCCCGATCATGCGGCCCCTGCGCGAGTCGTTGGCCGGCGAGCCGATTCGGCGGGGCATGGGCATCGTTAATGGCACGACCAATTTCATCCTGACTCGCATGACCGACGAGGGAGCCAGCTACGCCGACGCTCTGGCAGAGGCCCAGAGCCTGGGCTACGCCGAAAGTGACCCAACCGCCGACGTAGAGGGCTTCGATGCCGGAGCCAAGGCGGCCATCATCGCCACACTGGCCTTCGGTGCCCGGGTGGTGGCTGGCGACGTCTACCACGAAGGTATCTCAGGGATCACGGTGGACGACATCGAGTTCGCCGCCGACCTGAAGCACTGCATCAAGTTGCTGGCTGTGGCCGAGCAGACGGTCGACGAGGACGGTCGGTCCCAGGTCGGGGTGCGGGTGCACCCCACGCTGGTCCCGCTGGACCACCCCTTGGCCTCGGTCAACGGAAGCTTCAACGCGGTATTCGTGGAAGGCGAGGCGTCCGGTGACCTCATGCTCTACGGGCGGGGAGCCGGTGGACGACCGAGCGCTTCGGCCGTGCTGGGTGACCTCATCGACGCTGCGGGGAACCTCCACGGAGGCCACGGCGCGGTCATCGGGGATTTGGAGCCAGTCCGGATCGCTCCCATCGACGACGTGACGTCCGCCTTCTACCTGAACCTCGAGGTGGACGACCGCCCGGGAGTGCTGGCCCAGGTGGCTGCTGTGTTCGGCGAGCACGGCGTGTCCATCCGTTCAATGGAACAGGAGGGCCTAGGTGGTGAGGCCCGCCTGGTGTTCATCACCCACGGAGCCCAGGAGCGTGACCTGCGCTCCACCCTTGAGGACCTCCGTTCCCTGGACGCTGTGCGGGCCGTCGGCAGCGTGCTGCGGGTCATTGGCGACTGACCGACGCCGCGATCACCATGCGCTACGTCAGCACCCGTGGGGCGGCTCCGGTCCTGGAGTTCGGGGATGCCCTGCTCGCCGGCTTGGCTTCCGACGGGGGGCTTTACGTGCCGGAGTCCTGGTCGGCCCTGCCCGAAGGTGGGCGGGGCAATTACGTGGAGACGGCGATCGAAATCATGGCCCTGTTCGTGGGCAACGCCATCAGTCGGGACGACCTCGCCGCCATGGTGTCTGACGCCTACGCCACGTTTGACACCCCAGAGGTAACGCCGCTTGTCGAGTTGCACGATGGTATTCACCTACTGGAGCTCTTTCACGGCCCGACGCTGGCCTTCAAGGACATAGCCCTCCAGATGGTCGGACGGCTCTTCGACTACGAGCTAGATCGGCGGGGCCAGCGGGTGACCGTCGTGGGAGCAACATCGGGAGACACGGGATCGGCGGCTATCGAAGCCTGTCGGGACCGCGAGAACGTTGACGTCATCATCTTGCACCCGGCCGACCGGGTGTCTGACGTGCAGCGCCGGCAGATGACCACCGTGGAGGCCGACAACGTGCACAACGTGGCCGTGGAGGGCACCTTTGACGACTGCCAGGACCTGGTTAAGGCCATGTTCGCCGACGTGGCCTTCCGGGACCAGGTGCGACTGTCGGCCGTGAACTCCATCAACTGGGCCCGGGTGATGGCTCAAATCGTCTACTACGTGGTGGCCGCCGAGCGGCTGGGGGGCCGCCGGTCTCCGGTGGCATTCGCCGTACCCACTGGGAATTTCGGGAACGTCTTCGCCGGACACGTGGCCCGGCGCGTCGGCCTGAACGTCCCTCAACTAGTGGTTGGAACCAACACCAACGACGTCCTGACGCAGTTCTTCACCGAGGGCACCATGGCCATCGCTGAGGTGGTACCGACCACCTCGCCCAGCATGGATATCCAGATCTCGTCCAACCTTGAGCGGCTGCTGTACGAGATCTTGGACCGCGACGGTGCTGAGGTGGCCGCTCGTCTGGACGCTTTCCGGTCCACCGGCCGCTTCCAGCTGAACCCAGAACACCATGCTGCCCTGTCCGATAATTGGTCAGCGGCCCGTTTCGGCGACGACATAGTCAAGGACTGCATCGCCGCAGAGGCGGACCGGTCGGGAATCGTGCTCGATCCTCACACCGCAGTCGGCGTGCTGGCCGGTCGGGCCGCCCGTCGCGACCCTTCGATCCCTCTAGTGGCCCTAGCTACGGCCCACCCGGCCAAGTTCCCGGATGCCGTAGAGGCGGCCACCGGGGTCCGGCCCGAGCTGCCGGACCGTCTAGCCGGCCTCCACGACCGTCCGGAACGCCTAACCCGGATGCCCAACGACCTGGCCGTCGTGCAGGAGTTCGTCGAGGCGCACCGGCGTGTCCGATGACCAGAGAAAGCGCTGTGGTCCCCAACGGCCTCTCTGACAGGATGATCGGCCTGTGAAGCATGTGATCTGCATCCCCGACGGCTGTGCTGACCTTCCGGTTCCCGAGCTGGACGGCTATACCCCGCTGGAGGTTGCTCACACCCCCGTCCTAGACGCCCTAGCCGCTCGGGCCACAGTGGGTCGGGCGGCCGTAATCCCCGAGGGAATGTCTCCGGGAAGCGATGTGGGCAATATGTCGATTCTGGGTTTCGACCCAACCGAGTACCACACCGGCCGAGCCCCCATTGAAGTAGCGGCGATGGGCCACACCCTGCGTCCCGACCAGACGGCCTTCCGCTGCAACCTGGTCGTCGTTCGCGACGGCGTGATGGTCGACTACGCAGGGGCTAACCCAACCAACGAGGAGGGCGCTGCCGTGATAGCCGGCCTCCAGGAGGCCCTAGCCGGCGCCCACGAGGGCCTGGAGTTCCTAGCCGGAGTCGGCTTTCGCAACGCCCTGATTGCTCCCGAGGCGTGGCTGGATGCCGACTGCACCCCGCCCCATGACCTGTCCGGGGCCCCAATCGTGAACCCGTCGGGTCCGGCCGGCGGGGCATTGACCGACCTTATGGAGAGTTCGAAGGAGGTCTTGGCTGGCTTCGATCTGGAGGCCAACCAGATCTGGCTGTGGGGCCAAGGATTCCAACCGCGGATCCCATCGTTTCGAGACACCCACGGCGTAGAGGCCGGCCTGGTCACGGCCGTGGACCTCGTCCGAGGTATCGGAGTGTTGTCGGGCATGAAGATCTGTGACATCCCGGGGGCTACCGGGTGGTACGACACGGACTACGAGGGCAAGCGAGACGTCGCCCTGGCCGAGTTAAAGGCCGGCCTAGACCTGTTCGTTATTCACGTAGAGGCCACTGATGAGGCCGGCCACGCCGGAGACGTGGCTGAGAAGGTAGAGGCTCTAGAGAACTGGGACCGCCGGATTCTGGCCGACCTGTTGACCGGTCTGGATGACCTGGGGCCGTGGCGACTCCTGATGCTGCCCGACCACGCCACGCCGTTGACCACTCGGACTCACACTCCCGACCCTGTGCCCTACCTGTTGGCGGATTCGGAGGTGGATGGCCCCGGTGGAACCTTCACTGAGGCCGGTGTGGCCGACCGGGAACCAATTCCAGGACACCACTTGGTTTCCCGTCTCCTAGCCCCCTGACCTGCTCCGATCCCTGTCGTTGCAACGGTGGTTGCCGTCGTTCACGTCGATTAGATACAATGGAGGTGTCGTCAGGTGGGCGACGGTTCCCGCGAGATTTCCTTCGTGCCACCACGTGTCCGTGGCGGGATCACACGATCGGCCTCGGGACCACCGCTCGACGACACGCCCTCCGTTCCGCTAAGCGGGTCCACGGATGGCAGTCCCCCCTCCCGTACCGTCCCGGTCGGGAGCAAATCAGACGGGCCATTGGGTCCGAAGAATATATAGAGGTGTTGTGAGCATGGACTCCACCCAGTTGGAACGCGGAGCGTTGGAGAGTAAAGACCGCGATGAACTGACCACGATCGCCAACGCGCTTGGCGGCAAGCCTGGTTCGCGAGCCCGCAAGGCTGAGATCGTGGACCTGATTCTGGATTTGACCGGTACTGGGTCGAATGGTTCGTCGCCGGACTCGGCGGGGTCTGTCGAAGAGCCCCCGGCCGAGTGGGAGGTCGCGGTGAACGCCGAGGAAGCGACTGTCGAGAAGGTGACCGACGAGAAGTCTGAGGACGTCGGTGACGATGCCGAATCATCGGACGGCGGGAAGGCCGATACCACGACCGACCGAGGTGACGGTGAAGGCGACTCCGTCCGGGCCGATAGCCGGAACTCCGGACAGGACAGCGGACGACAGAACCAGAGTCGGGGACAGCATCAAAACCGCGGCCAGCAGAGCGACCAGAGCGAGCCGGGAAACCGCCGTCGCCGTCGGCGTGGACGCGAGAGGGACCAGGGGCCTGAAGAGCCGTGGGACGGCGAGCCGGTGGCGGTCTCTGGCCACCTAGACCTACGGGATGAGGGATACGGCTTCCTCCGTACCTCCGGCTTCAAGCCATCCAAGAGCGACGCCTATGTCTCGGTCAAGCAGGTTCGCCAGTTCGGTCTCCGCAAGGGCGATCAGATTGTTGGAGCGTCGCGTCCGGCTAATCGCAGCGAGAAGAACCCCGCCCTGCTTCGGGTGGATTCTGTGAACGGTGCGGATCCCGAGAAGGCTAAGGGTCGTCCGAAGTTCGAAGACCTCACGCCGCTATTCCCGGACGAGAAACTCAAGATGGAGGTCGGTGACGATCCCACCAACATGACGGCCCGGATAATCGACCTGCTCTGTCCGGTGGGCAAAGGCCAGCGCGGGATGATCGTCTCACCCCCCAAGGCAGGCAAGACCACCATCGTCAAGTCCATCGTCCGGTCGATCGAGACCAACCATCCTGAGGTCAAGCTCATCGTCCTGCTGGTCGACGAGCGACCCGAGGAGGTCACTGACATGCGTCGCTGGATGCTGCGCGGAGAGGTGGTGGGATCCACCTTCGACCGTCCTAGCGATGAGCACACCCACCTGGCCGAGGTCACCATCGAGCGGGCTAAACGGATGGTGGAGTACGGCGAGGACGTGGTGATTGTGCTCGACGGCATCACCCGCCTCTCCCGGGCCTACAACCTGGCAGCCGGCCCAGGCACCGGACGCATCATGTCCGGTGGGTTGGACACCGGCGCCCTCTACCCACCCAAGAGGTTCTTCGGTGCAGCCCGCAACGTAGAGGAGGGTGGTTCGCTGACCATCCTGGCCACAGCCTTGGTCGACACCGGTTCCAAGATGGACGAGGTGATCTTCGAGGAGTTCAAAGGCACCGGCAACATGGAGCTTCGCCTGGACCGGCGTATTTCCGAGAGGCGGATCTATCCGGCTATCGACGTGAACGCTTCATCCACCCGTCACGAGGAACTTCTGTTCGAGCGTAAGCAGCTCAACCAGGTGTGGAAGTTGCGCCGGGTGCTCAACGGCTTGGCCAACGACGGCGACGCCGGTGCAGCAGCCGGCCTCGAGCTTCTCATTGACCGACTCAAGACTTTCAACGACAACGACGAGTTCTTGGTGGAGATCGCCAAGGGACCGAGCATGGGTGCCTGATCGACACCCGTCACTACAGGTTGTCGACGATCCGAACGCACCGCAGACTGGACCCGTTATGAAGCAGGACATCCACCCGAACTACCGGCCGGTGGTCTTCCAAGACCTCAGCGAGGGCACGAACTTCGTGATCCGGTCGACCGTCGAGACCGACGACACCATCACCTTGGACGATGGCGTGGAGTATCCACTAGTCAAGGTGGAAATCTCGTCGGCTAGCCACCCATTCTTCACCGGCACGATGAAGATCGTGGATACCGCCGGCCGGGTGGAGCGCTTCGAGCGCCGCTACGGCAAGCGCCGTAAGGGTTAAACCCAAGCATCCGGCCCGGCGTCCCGACGGGTCGTTGAAGTCGTGACCCCCGCTCCAGAGCGTCGTCTCTCCCTCCGAGGCGCCAAGTTGCGCGCCCTGATATCCGACGCGATAGGCGAGCCAGCGTCCGACCTGGAGTCTGACGGCGACCAATGCTTCGATGGCACCCGGCTGTGGGTGCTGGCCGACGAGGACGATCCTGGGAGCGCTCTGGGTGGCGCCGTGTTCCGGTCCATCCGGTTCGGTGAGGCACCGATGACCGTCTGCTTCGACGATGGGGAGGCAGCCGCCGAAGCCGCTCGCCGGGCCGAAGCTCTCCTCCCTGCACCAGACGTCCGACAGGTCGACGGTCGTCGGCTGGTCGAGGTTGTGCCCGCCGAGGCACCCACCGTCGTGGACCCGCCCGGGGTCCTGGTCGGGTTCGAGGACCTATGTCGGAGCGTGGGGGTTGAGCCGGTGGTCGAACACGGGATCTGGCGTGGGGAAGTGGCCGGTCTCGAGGTTGTCCGGGTGGTCGATGACCCGGAACTAGGAAATCATGTCCAGGTCGGGGTAGGGCGTTTCGATCGTGAGGCAGGGAAGCTCCTGCACGCCGACCAACCACAGAGCGAGTCGCTGGCCGCAGCGGCTGACCTGGTACGAGCCCATCGTCGACCCGGCACCGGCGCCCATCCGCTGTCCACGCTGTGCCGGGAGCGTTGGCTCCGGCGGGACCTATGCGCCGACCCGTCCCCGGTGGGCCTGGTTGATCTGGAACCCGTAGATCCCGCCGACCAGCGGGCCAACCTCCGCGACCCGGCGCCGGCGCCGGCATTGGGCACTGACTCGGATGGTCGGAGGGTGTTAGTGGTTTGCTCAGTGGGGGTGGATCCGCAGGTCGTCTCGGCGACCGCCGCCCTGGTACTGCGCGAGTCGCCCGACCGGGTGGTGGTTGCCCTTCCAGATCGAGACGTCCTGGGCCCAGTGAAACAGGCCCTGGCCCGCCTCCGGGTGCCAGTCGTCGTGGTCGGTACGGCGTGCGGCTGGGAAGAGGTCTGAGCGGATCCATCCCGGGTAGTTGCCGCTCTGACCGTTCTGTAGGGGGCCGGTCGGTACCCTGAACACGGTGCGTGAACAGGTGGAGGCCCTAGAGGCCGAGTACGCGGAGGTCGAAACCCAGTTGGCCAGTCCGGCGGTTATCGGGGACCCCGAACGGCTCCAGGCTGCGGGACGCCGGTTTAAGGAACTGGAGCAGGTTCTGGCCGTAGGGAGACCGTTGAGCCGCGCCCAGGATGACTTGGAGACGGCCCGGGAGTTGGCCGAGGAGGCGGAGGGTGACGAGCGCGAGCTCCTCCGGAACGAGATGGCCGACTTGGCGGCCGACATTGAACGTCTGGAGGGTGAGCTGCGCTCCCTTCTTCTGCCCCGCGACCCCAATGACGGCCGCCCGGTGATCCTCGAGATCAGGGGCGCGGAGGGTGGCGAGGAGGCCAACCTCTTCGCCCGTGACCTTCACGAGATGTATTTGGCGCTGGCCGCCGTCCACGGCTGGTCGGTTGAGCCGATGGGGGCCCGGGAGTCCGACATGGGAGGCTTTAGCGAGGTCGCAGTACTGGTCAGCGGTGAGGATGCATGGACCCGTTTGAAGTACGAGGGCGGGGTTCACCGGGTCCAGCGGGTCCCGGTAACTGAGTCTCAAGGTCGGATTCACACATCGTCGGCGACGGTCAGCGTCCTGCCCGAGGCCGACGAGGTCGAGGTGGTAGTCGACGACAACGACCTTCAGGTCGACGTATACCGGGCCTCCGGCCCGGGTGGTCAGTCGGTGAACACCACCGACTCGGCGGTCCGTGTCACTCACCTACCGACCGGTCTCGTGGTCTCCATGCAGGACGAGAAGAGTCAACTCCAGAACAAAGTGAAGGCGCTTCGGGTACTGCGAAGCCGGTTGCTCCAGATTGAACAGGAGCGGGCTCGTTCCGAGGCTTCGGAGGCCCGCCGGGGTCAGGTCGGCGGCGGGGGTCGATCGGAGAAAATCCGAACCTACAACTTCAAGGAGAACCGGGTCACCGACCATCGGATCGGACTGACCCTCCACAGGCTGGACCGCATCCTGGCCGGAGACCTGGACGAGGTGACCGACGGTCTACTGGCCGACGAACGGACTCGACAGCTGGCTGAGGGTCTCGACGGTGGGGACTGATCCGACCGGCGACGAGGACACCATCGCCTGGCGAGAGGTCCTAGCCGAGACTGAGGCTCGGGTGGTGGCCGCCGGGCTTCCGGCCCAGGAGGCTCACTGGATCGTGGAGGAGGCATCCGGGAGCGGTCCGGGAGGCGGCCTGGACGATCCAGTGACCGCTCGGGGTATGACTCATCACGACGCCATGGTGGGTCGCCGCCTGGCCGGAGAGCCGTTGCAGTACGTCCTGGGACATTGGGCCTTCCGAAGGCTGGATTTAATGGTCGACCCGCGGGTATTGATCCCCAGACCGGAGACCGAGGTGGTGGCCGAGCTGGCCCTGGCCGAGGTGGACCGGGTGGCCGTCGGCCGGACCGATAGCCCTGTTCGGGTCGCGGACCTGGGTACCGGATCGGGGGCCATCGGTCTGTCGATCGCCGCCGAGCGCACCGGAACCCGCGTGTGGTGCACTGACGTGTCGCTCGATGCCCTGGCCGTAGCCCGAGCCAACTGCACCGGGTTGGGGCAACCTGCCCAACGAGTGACCCTGGCCGAAGGGTCATGGTTTGAGGCGCTACCCACCGAGCTCGAATCCAGCTTCGACGTGGTGGTGGCCAATCCCCCCTACGTGGACCGGGCCGGAGACCTTCCGGTCGAAGTGGTTGGCTGGGAGCCGGCCGAGTCCCTGTTCGCAGACAGAGACGGTCGCGCCGACCTGGAGGCGCTAGTGGACGGTGCACAGACCTGGCTGGCCCCCGGGGGTGCCTTGGTGCTGGAGATGTCACCCGACCAAGTTGGGGACCTGGCTGCTCGCGCCCGGGAGGTCGGCTTCGACGAGGTGGAGATCCACCTCGACCTGACCGGACGGGACCGTGTGATGGTGGCCCGGTCGGCACGATGAGCGAGTCCCTTACGTTGGACGTCGGAGCCGATCCGGCGGCCGCGGTAGCCGCCGCAGTGCGGGCGTTGTCCAACGGTGGCGTGGTGGTCCTCCCAACCGAGACGGTGTACGGCGTGGCCGCCCTGCCCTCGTGTCGCAATGCCATCGAAGAGGTCTTCCGACGAAAGGGCCGTCCCCCTGAACGCCTAGTGGCCGTGTTGGTGGCCGATGACAATCAGGCCCGAGCGCTGGTAGAGGCCGACGACCGGTTCGAACACCTAGCGACGGCTTTCTGGCCCGGGCCGCTCACCGTGGTCGGACACCGTCGCAGTGGCGGGGACGATGACCTCTTCTTAGGCGATGGAGCGACCGAGAGAGGAGGGGCAACGGTAGGGGTGCGGTGGCCTGATCACGACCTGGTCCGGTCCATTGCCGCCGAGGTCGGTCCGATCGCCACCACCTCGGCCAACCGGACTGGCCAACCGACCCCAGATACAGCCGCCGGGGCAGCCGCCGCTCTGGGCGGTGACCTACTGGTCTTAGACGGGGGACCGTGTACCGGAGAACCATCCACCGTGGTCGACCTCACTGACCACCCGGCACGGGTGGTTCGCCGAGGGGCTATCACCGAGAGCGATCTCGAACAGGCCGGAATCTCCGTGGAGGCCGCTGAACAGCGGTGATCCGAAGAGCGATCGACGGGTAGCCTCGCGCTATGTATGCCGTCGCCGTCGGGTCCGACCACGCCGGATACGCCCTTAAGCAGCTGCTGGCCGACGAGTTGAGGGACTTGGGCCACGAGGTCTTGGACCTGGGTGCACACTCCACCGAGCGGGTGGATTACCCGGACTTCGGCGCCGCGGTGGGACATTCCGTGGCTGACGGCGATGTCGACCTGGGGGTTTGCGTGTGCGGCTCGGGGATCGGCATCGCTATGGCGGCCAACAAAATCGCGGGAATCCGTGCGGCCACCGTGCAGGACGCCGAATCGGCCCGCCTAGCAAGGGAGCACAACGACGCCAACGTCCTGTGCCTTGGCGAGCGCCTGATCGATGCCGAGGTAGCCGTCGATGCCCTCCGGGCCTGGCTGGACGCGGGGTTCGAGGGTGGTCGCCACGCTGGTCGGGTGGAGAAACTGGCCCAGCTGGACGGGCGAGCGACTGAGAGGAATCGGTGATCGACCGCGGAACTAGGACGGTTCGGCTCTCCGGCCCGGAGACAGCCACCCCGACGGAGACGGTCGTCGAGCCCACCGTGGACGACGGTGACCACGACCGGTTCGCCCACTTCGCCCGTAAGGCCGACATTGTGAAGTCAGCGGTGACGGGGAAGCCGATCGTGGCCCTCTGCGGCAAGGTGTGGGTCCCGGCCCGAAACCCCGACCGCTACCCGGTGTGCCCGACCTGTCGCGAGATTTACGAACGGAAGAAGGCCGGTGAGGCGGGCGCCTAGGCGCTAGCCCGTCGCCTTCCACCATGGGGATGTTCCGCACGCTCCGAGCCGTGGTGCGGCTCCGGCGTCCGGAGCGGGACCGGACCGCCCGACGCCTACGGGCAGCGGCCAACGTCGACGACCTACGGAACCTGGCCCGACGACGCCTACCGGCCGGAGTTTTCGACTACATCGATGGTGCCGCTGAAGACGAGTTGGCTCTGGCCCGAAACACGGAGGCCTTTCGAGCCGTGACGTTCCGGCCACGGGTCCTCCAGGGTCTGGGTTCCCTGGATCCATCGACCACCCTGCTGGGTCGGCCGTTGGCCTTCCCCCTGGTGCTGGCTCCCACTGGGTTCACCCGGATCGCCGATCCGGCCGGTGAGTTGGCTGTGGTCCGGGCGGCCGGCCGAGCCGGGATTCCGTTCACCCTCTCCACCATGGGTACCCGGTCGATCGAGGAGTGTGCGGCGGTGGCTGGGCCAGGAGCCCGTCTGTGGTTCCAGGTGTACGCCTGGCGCGACCGAGACCTCATCAGACGCTTGGTGGACCGGGCAGCCGCTGCGGGATTTGAGGCGCTCTGCCTGACCGTTGACACCGCGGTGCTGGGCCGTCGTGAGCGGGATATCCGCCGGGGACTGACCCTGCCGCCAGAGATCGGACCTGGGACCTTCTTGGACGGAATCCGACGACCCGGTTGGACCTGGCGGTTTCTGCGGTCGGAGCCGATCCGGTTCGCCAATGTGGAGGGCCTGACCGACGGGAAGGGAGGTCCGGGCGATGGTCGTAGGGCGGTGGATCTGGCGGGCTACATGAACGCCCAGTTCGACCACGGCCTGTCGTGGGACGACGTTGGGTGGCTTCGGTCGATTTGGAATGGTCCAGTCCTGGTCAAGGGGATCCAGTCCGTCGCGGACGCTCGGCTGGCAGTTGAACACGGCGTAGAGGGGGTGGTGCTCTCCAACCACGGAGGCCGCCAGCTTGACTCGGCGCCAGCTCCCTTCGACCTGGTCCCCGAGGTGGTGACGGCTGTCGGTGGGCGTATCGAGGTGGTGTGCGACGGGGGAGTGCGCCGAGGCTCCGACATCGTGAAGGCGGTAGCAGCCGGCGCCACGGCCACTATGGGAGGACGCCTGTTCCTTTATGCCCTAGCGGCGGCTGGCGAGGCTGGCGTGGACCACGTGCTGAAGCTGCTGCGGTTGGGGACTGAACGCACTATGGCCTTGGTGGGAGCGGCGTCGGTAGGCGACTTGGGGCCAGCACTGCTGGACACGAAAGGGTCGTCCGACCGGTGATCTTCGAGGGCGATTACCGGAGAGACGGCGCGGTCTGCGTTCGCCAGGCCTTCAGTGACGAACACCTCCGGTGGGCCATGGAGGCCATCGAGGCCAACTTGGCCGACCTCTCGCCGCTGGCCAAGCGGGCTAGTTCCCAGGACGATGGGGCTTTCGTCGAGGATTTTTGCAACTGGGGCCGGATCCCAGAGATGGAGCAGTTCATCCGCGAGTCGCCTGCTGCGCGGATCGCTGCCACCCTGACCGAATCAAACACCGTTCGTCTCTACCACGACCACGTTCTGGTGAAGGAGCCTGGAACTCGACAGCACACCCGTTGGCATCAGGATCTTCCCTACTACAACGTGGACGGCTATCAGAATGTCAGCATGTGGTTTCCCGTCGACCCGGTGGACCGGTCGGCCGCCATTCGCTTTATTGCTGGCACCCACCGTGGGCCCTGGTACATGCCTCGCACCTTTCTTGACGATCGGGCTGCTTGGTTTCCGGAGGGCAGCCTCGCTGAAATTCCCGACTTTGATGCCGATCCCGAGCGGTGGCCGGTCATTGGATGGGCGCTTGAACCGGGCGACGCCGTCTTTTTCAACATGTTGACCGTGCATGGTTCGGGCGGGGTGTGCGGAACCACCCGGAGGCGTGTCCTGTCGATTCGCTTCCTAGGAGACGACATGGTCCACGCTCCTCGCTCGTGGCCGACGTCGCCTCCCTTCCCGGGACTCGTCGAAGAACTAGATGACGGCTGTCCCCTCGACCATCCCCTCTTTCCGGTCCTGTGGACTCGGAGTGGGGCCGAGGCCAAATCACGAAACTAAGACCGACTCAGCCTTTCGGATATCCCGCCTTTCGTATGCGGTTACGGGATAGGGCTAGCGACGGAACCTAGGCCCACATCGGCGTTCTCGCGTTCCGAGCTGGACGGAAGGAGCTCCCGGTGGTTCTAGTCGGCTCAGGCCACGAGGGTGCTCGGGGTGGTCAGCACCCCGACCAGGACATCGGTCAGGTCCCGTTCGTAGGACGAGTCGTCGAGAAGCGGGACGACTCCCGAGTCGAGGGTGACGGCCCGGGCGGCCAGAGACGAGGTCATAAGCCGGATCATGGCCACCAGGCGGGCGCTACGGATCGTCGGGTCAGGCCCGTTAGCCCGGGCCTCCAGTTCGACCAGTGCCTCGGTGAGGTGGGTCTGATCAACTCCCCCAGGGACGTTCTGCCAGACCGGGAACCGATCCGATAACTGGGCCACGATGCGGACGTATCGGCGGCCTCGCGGGTAGGCCAGGACGGCGGTCATCGGTCGCACCAGGGCCGAGACCAGAGGACGGACGTCGACTGGTGCCGTCGGCTCCAGCTGGAGGGCGGCCAGTAGTTCGCCCCGGTGGGCGTCGATGGGGTTGCCGTGCTCAGCCAGGATGGCGTCCAGCACACCCTCCCGGGAACCGAAATGGTAAGTGAGTGCCGAGGCGTTGCGCTGACCGGCGGTCCGGACGATGTTGCCCATGGCCGACTGCCAGATGCCGACCTCGGCGAACTGTCGTTCGGCCTCGGCCAGCAGCCGGGCCCGAGTCTCGCTTCCGTCTCGGGCCACGGGACCTCCGGAGTCGTTCCCGGGCCTAGCCCAGGGGGAGCAAGGCGGTAGTTGGGATGATCGACACGTCGAGGTCTTCTGGGATCGCGTACTGGAAGTCCGGGTACCGTCGGCGGGCCTCAGCTCGGTATCGATCGGTGGAGTGGGTGCGGTCGCCGTCGTACTCCGGGATGACCTGATCGCCGAACAGCTCGATCATCTCCAAGGTCTGGTCATGAGATAGACCCTCGGTGGGAAGCCCGAACACCACCTGATCACAGCCCACTTCCTGATAGCGGTTCAGTTGCTCACAGACCTCCTCAGGATTGCCGCACAGCATGTAGCCGCCGTCGATGGCTAGGTCCAGCAGCTCGTCGGTCCAACCTGGATCGATCGGTGGGTCGGGCCAGGTAATGGCGTCCGGTGACTTAGGCATGGTGTCGTGGTACATGTTGACCATGGTCACCAGATAGCCCCGCCCCTTGGCCTTGGCCACGGCGCGTGCCTCCTCACGGTCCTCCAGACAAATGCAGGCGTTGGTCATCATCACGTTGTCATTCCTGAACTGGCCGATCTGCTCGACTGGGTCCTGGATGGCCTCTTTGTAGGCCTCCACCCTGCCCCTGAGGTTGTGGATGGGTTCGAAGTTGAAGGCAATGGCACCGATGCCCAGAGAGCCGGCCTTGGCGAAGGTGGGCGGGTTGCCGCAGGCCACCCAGAGCGGTGGGTGGCCCTTGCCGTAGGGCTTGGGGAGGATGTTGTGGGGGGTCGGCACGGTGAAGAACTCCCCGTCGAAGTCGTAGTCCTTCTGCTCCCACATGCGCGGGATCTCGCGGATGACCTCGTCCCACTGGGCTTTGGTCTCGCTGGGGTCCATGACGTTGAAGGTGCGCAATTCATGGCTGCCCGCACCTCGACCCGTGCCGAACTCGAACCGGTTGTTCGTGACGTGGTCGAGCATGGCCGCCCGTTCGGCGATGCGGACCGGGTGTTCCTTGTTGGTCGGCAGACTGGTGATGGCCGAGCCGATGTGGATGTAGTCGGTCTGGGCGGCAACCCAGCCCATGACTGGGGCGGGGGCCGACATGTGGCTGTACTCGGTCAGGCCGTGGTGCTCGCCGAACCAGATGTACTTCCAGTTGTGCTTGTCGGCCAAGATGGCGTACTCAGCCTCTCGCAAGAGTTCGGTATGTTCGCTCTCGGAGTCGTGGGCGGCCGGCCCGGGGGTGTAGCCGTTACTGAAGATGCCGAACTCCATCGGGTGCTCCTGGGGTTGGGTCGAAACCGGTGGTCCGGTCGATAGTAATGCTATCCATTAGTATGGTTGAGTCGTTGTTCTGGGTCAAGACCGACGGGCCCAGTACGGTCGCCGGGTGGACCAGCCCCGGCCGTGGACCGAGCACACTGATGGCGCTCCGTTCGACCTCCCTGAGCCGGGCACGCTGGTCGGCGCCTGGGCGGCGACCCTCTCCGGTGATCCCGACCGGCCTCTGCTCCACGGTCCATGGGGAGGTGTCGGGACACGGTGGGTCGGTCGGGGGGAGTTCCTGGATCACACAGCCCTGCTCGCTGGCCGTCTGGTGGCCGCTGGCCTAGAAGCTGGGGACCGTGTGCTGGTCTCCGGACCGTCGTCGGTAGATCTAGCTGCTGCCCACGTGGCTTGCTTGCGGGCTGGCCTGGTGGTCGTGCCCGTCAACGGCGGCTACCGGGAGGCGGAGCTTGCTCACCTGGTTAGGGACTGCGCGCCGCGGGCCGCCCTCGTTGACGACGACGGCTGGGTCGACCTACTAGCCGGCTTGGCCCCTGACCTCCTGGTGGCCGACACCAAGGTGGATCTACCCGACGGCAGCCCCGGCGATCGCCTGGACCGCGTGGCTCCAGAGGATCCGGCCCTCCTCGGGTATACCTCAGGAACCACCGGGCGACCCAAAGGCGCTGTGCTCACCCAGGCAAACCTGCTAGCCGGGGCCTGGTCAGTGGTCGTGGCCTGGCGGTGGACTAGCGCCGACCGTCTGCTCCTCTGCCTGCCTCTGTTCCACATGCACGGCCTGGGGGTGGGCCTCCACGGCACCCTGCTGGCTGGAGGCTCGGCCGTCTTGCAGGCTGGTTTCGCTCCCGATGCCGTATTCGACGGCCTGGCCGATCACCGCTGCAGCATGTTCTTCGGCGTTCCGACCATGTATCACCGCCTGGCCGACCATCCTCGGGTGACTGATCTCGGAGCGCTTCGGTTGTGCGTAGCCGGCTCGGCACCCCTGGCCGCCGACCTGCACCACCGTCTGGTCGTTAAGGGCGGGGTGGCCGTGTTGGAGAGATACGGCATGACCGAGACGGTGATGCTGGTGTCCAATCCATTCGATGGTGAGCGTCGTCCGGGTGCCGTGGGGTTCCCCCTGCCAGGCGTGGAGGTGCATCTGGCCGAGGGAACTGGCGAGGTGCTGGTCCGGGGACCGAACGTGTTCACCGGCTACTGGGAGCGGCCCGAAGCCACGGCCGAAGCCTTCGCAGAGGATGGAGACGGATCATGGTTCCGGACCGGGGACCTCGCCGCGGTGGACAGCGACGGCTACCTGTCTCTTGTGGGCCGGATGAAGGAGCTAATCATCAGCGGTGGCCTAAACGTTTACCCCCGGGAGGTCGACGACGTTCTGGCCGGCCACCCGGCGGTGGCCGAGGTGGCGGTGGCCGGGGTGCCGTCCTCCGAGTGGGGCGAGGAGGTAGTGGCTTGGGTGGTACCGGTTGACGGACGGGAGTGCCCGACGGCGGCCGATCTCCGCTCCTACGCCGGAGACCATCTGGCCTCCTACAAGTTGCCCCGCCAGGTGGTGGCCATGGATTCCCTACCCCGCAATGCCCTTGGCAAGGTGGTCCGGCACGAGCTACGGCTCCCGGGATCCTGAACAGCGGCAGCCCGGCTGGGGCCGACCGCCTACCCTGTGCGAGGCTCGATTCATGGCTGACCGACCGACCCGAGTGGACTTCCACTTCGACGTGATCTGTCTGTGGGCCTACCAGACTTCCTTGTGGATGCGCGACGTCCGGGACCGACAAGGTCTCGAGGTGGACTGGCGGTTTTTCAGCCTCGAGGAGATCAACCTTGTCGAAGGGAAGAAGCACCCGTGGGAGCGGGACTGGTCCTACGGGTGGTCGATGATGCGGGTCGGTGCCCTGCTCAAGCGGGAGGACCCGGCCCTGGGCGACGCCTGGTACCTGCGGGCCGGAACGGCCCTCCACGTGGAGGGCCGCAAGCCCCATCGGCCTGAAGTAGCCCAAGATCTACTGGCCGAGATGGGCCTTGCACCGGGCCTTGTTGACGAGGCACTGGCCGACGAAACCACCCATGACGACGTCCGGTCCGACCACGAGCGGGTGGTGTCCCTCGGCGGCTGGGGTGTACCGACTCTGGTTTTCCCGGGCGCCGATGAGGACGAATCCCGTAAGTTGTTCGGTCCCGTGCTCATCGACCCCCCGACCGGCGAGGCTGCTGACCGGTTATGGGACCTCGTGGTGGGCTGGCTGGAGTTCCCGCACTTCTTCGAACTGCAGCGACCCAAGACTGAGGCCGACTTGACCGCGGTCGGCCGGGTGTTCCAGCCCTACCTTGAGGCCCGGGAGTGGGACACCGTGGCCAATCCGACCCCCTAGACGCCGGAGGCAACGGTGGAGATTGACCTGGACCGAGGACAGATCCTGGGAGGGCTGGAGGAGATCTGGTCTATCTGGTCGAGTTGGGCAGACGGTCTGTCTGGGGATGATTGGGTCACGCCGAGTCGCTGCCCGGGATGGACCGTCCAGGACAACCTGGCTCACCTCATTGGTACCGAGCGCATGCTCCAGGGCCGCGAGGCGCCAGACGTCGATTACCCGACCGAGCACCTGAAGAACCCGATTGCCGAAGGCAACGAGCGGTGGGTGGAGTCGATGCGTCCATTGTCGGGGCCTGAGGTCCTAGCCGAGTTTCGGGCCGTGTCGGCCGAACGCCTCGGACAACTGCACGCCATGTCTGATGAGGAGATCCTGAAGGTTGGCTGGTCTCCAGTGGGTGAGGTGCCGTATCTGCGCTTCATGCATGTCCGGATTTACGACTCGTGGCTGCATCTCGAGGATTGCCGGGCTCCGCTCGGCCACCCGCCTTGTGCAGGAGGACGACCGGCCGAGATGTCGGTGGCTGAGGTGACTACGGCTGCTGGCTTCGTTATTGGCAAGAAGGCCGGAGCGCCCGACGGGAGCAGGGTAGAGGTCACCCTGACTGGTCCGGTGGCCGCCACCATCCGGGTAGCCGTTGACGGCCGGGCCCGGGTGGTCGAGGAATTGGACGGTGAGCCCACGGCGACACTTGCCCTGTCGTCCAACGACTGGCTGGCTCTGACTGGTGGCCGGGTGGATCCGGTGCCCCTCATCGAGGACGGCCGGGTGGTCCTCGGTGGCGACCTCGTCCTAGCTCGCCAGATGGCCGAGCGCCTGGCCTTCACCATCTGACTCGGCGGTCGTAGTATCGGACCATGGCCTTCGGACACCGGCTGCTGACCGTCCCTGATCCCGCCGATGCCCTCTCAGGGCGGGATCAGGCCGTAGTCGTGCCGGAGGCCCACTATGTCAACGGCCGGTCGATGGTGCCCCCGTTCCCGGACGGCGTGGACACCGTGGTCCTTGGCATGGGCTGCTTCTGGGGCGCCGAGCGGAAGTTCTGGGAGACCCCCGGAGTGTGGACCACCGCCGTGGGCTACACCGGCGGGTACACCCCGAACGCCACCTATCAGGAGGTGTGTTCCGGGATGACCGGCCACAACGAGGTGGTCCTAGTGGCTTATGACACCGGTGTGCTGTCGCAGGCCGATGTCCTGCGGGTTTTCTGGGAGAACCACGATCCCACCCAGGGTATGCGCCAGGGCAACGACGTGGGCACCCAGTACCGATCAGGGATCTATGTAGCCGATGATTCCCAACGAGACGTCGCCCAGTCCACCCGGGAGACCTACGCCGCCCAACTGACCGCTGCTGGCTTCGGCGAAATCACCACCGAGATCCTGGTCCGTTCCGAGTTCTTCTACGCCGAGGACTACCACCAGCAGTACCTAGCCAAAAACCCTTCGGGATACTGTGGCATGGGGGGGACCGGCGTGTCCTGTCCGGTTGGCGTCCCCACCTGAGCCGCTCTGGTTCCCGGTCCCAGTACTTCGGGATCCGACTTCTCAGTATTCCAGGACGGTGACCGTTCCGGCCGTTCCGTCAACCTCGACCAGGGCACCGTCGGGAATGCGTTCCGTTGCATTCTCCACGGAGACCACGCATGGGATACCGAGTTCGCGCGACACGATGACCGCGTGGCTCATCAGCGCCCCCACTTCGACTATCACGGCGGCCGAGGGCAAGAACAGCGGCGTCCACGCTGGATCGGTGATGGGGGCCACGAGCACTTCGCCGGGTTCTAGATCGACAGCGTCGGCTGGGTCCATCACTACCCGGGCTCGTCCCCGGGCCACGCCCTGGCATCCTGACGCTCCGGTCAATACATCTCCTGGCTGTACCGGCTTGCTCCGAGTCAGCGATGCGTGGTCTGACTCCAACTCCTCAATGGTCGGAACCTCGTGTTGCCCGGTGATGAAGAAACGGGGCTCCACTGCCGTGTAGCGGTCATACAGGGCCCCGCGTTCAGCCAGCGTCCCAGCAAAGGAGGCTGGATCGACGAGGTAGGAGGGCAGTTCATCGATCGGGTCCAGTAGGGCGACCCGGGTGGGGTCAGGATCTCCACCCCGCTCGGCGGCCCGCCTCACCAACTCCCGGTACACGCGCTTGGTGGGTGCTCCGAGGTAGATGGCCCGGTCGCGTGTGGCTTCGCGGGCCTGGGCCCACCAAGGGGCGGCGAGTAGCGCCTTGTCAAAGTTCCGTCGATCGAGTCCCTTGACGTGGGGGCGTACCACGTCGACCGCTGCGGCCCGACGGGCGTCGTCGCTGGCCAAACGGGTCGCCGGGTCAAGGTCGTGGTCGGCTAGACGCATCCGGTCGATGGCCACTAGGGCCAACTCGGGTGTGTTCTCCCAGTTCCGCGACGAGAGTTCCCAGTCGTTGGGTCCGCGGTGACCGTGGGCGGCCGTGAAGGCAGCGAATTGTTTCCGGAAGTCGGCTGCCTCCTGGTTGCCGGTGATCCTGTCCAATAGGCCGTCCACACCGATGTCGAACGCGGCACCCAAGGACGGCTGATTGCGTACCGTCCGGGCGATGGCGTAGAGGTCCCGGGAGTACTCGGCAGACTTCACGTCTCCAGCCGACCCGATCAGGTGGGTAACGAGCCCAGGCTCGCCAGCCGCCACGCAGGCGTCAGCCAGCATCCCGGTCACGATCGAAGCCAGTCCCGACGAGAGCATGTGGTTGTGGAAGACCGGCCCGAAGGCCTTAGGGAAGGCATGGAGGTGGGCTATCAACTCCGCATCCGGAGCGTTCAGAGACGGGCAGCAGGCACGATGGGCCTCAGCTTTGGCAAAGCTGTCGGACACCATGGGTGGCATAGATCGGGTACTCAGGGCACCGAGGACCGAACGCAGGATTCGCAGTGACGACAGCAGGCTGCGGTCACCCTTACGGGGTTCATATGGTGGAGGGTCGCCCTCACCGAAGAACGCGATGTCGATCGCCTCAGCCGAGGAGCCGGGAGCCCGCACGCCCAGGATCCTGAGGTAGGAGAGGTTGAGGTAGGCGTAGCCGCCATACAACCCGATGATCACCGGATTGTCACCCGAGAAGTCGTTTGCCCGGGTTACGCCAAGTTCGGCGTAGGCATCGCGCCATGCCTTCTCAGCTGCGATGACACCCAGCCGGTAGGACAGGGGGGTGAGTACCTCGGGGAAGACCTCCCCCACGTTGCCCCGGGTGTTGATCGGCCAGCGCGGGTCGACTGTCCCTTCGATAATCCATGACGTGCCCATGGCCCCCCGATTGTGGGCCCTCCAGAGGCCCGCTCGGCGAGGCTAGGCGTGCCGGGCGAGTAGGTGTGAGCCGGGGATCAGTCCAGGATTCCGGCGGCGATCAACTCCTCAAGTCGTTCGGGTTCGACCCAGTTGAGTTGCCACGACTTGGCCCGTCGGAAATAGAGCTGGGCGTCGCACTCCACGGTGAAGCCCATCCCGCCGTGGACCTGGATAGCCACGCTGGTCACGTCTCGACAGGTTTGGGTGGCGAACAGCTTGGCCATGGGGGCCAGTGTGGTGACATCCCGTCCCTGGTCCCGGGCCCACGCAGCCTGATGTACCAGTATCCGACCTCCATCAATGGCTGTAATCCCGTCGGACAGGTAGTGGCTGATCGACTGGAAGGAGCCGATCGGCTTGTCGAACTGGTGTCTTTCGCGGGCGTAATCGGTGGTCAGGGCGTGGGTGGCCAGGGCGGCTCCGATGGCCTGGGCGGCCACCAGGACCATGGCGTCGAGCATCACGGCGTGCCAGGTGTCCCAGCCGGTCCCGGAGTCGCCGATCCGGTCGGTGGTCGGGATACGCACGCCGTCCAAGTCGACCCGGTATTGGGTGTCGCCGGCCACCGTCCTCTGAAGGGTCAGCGTCACCCCGTCGGCGGCCGGGTCCATCAGGTAGAGGTCGACGTTGTCGCCGGTACGGGCCACGACAATCAGACGGTCGGCAGACGAGGCGAAGGGAACGTGGCGCTTAGTACCGGTCAGGACCGTCGTGTCGCCGTCAGGACGAGCTTTCATCTGGACCCCGGTTGGTCCGGACCCGTTATCGGGCTCCAGCCACGCCGGAACAAGAATGGCGTCGCCGGCGGCTAGGAGGGGTAGCCACTCGGCCTGCTGCTCGGGTGAACCGGCTTCGGCCAGAATGCCGGCCGCCACCACTGAGGATGCTAAGTGGGGCGATGGCACCAGACTGCGTCCGAACTCCTCGTAGACAACAACGGCGTCTAGGAGGCTCATGGCCGAACCCCCGTGTTCCTCGGTGAGCATCAGGCCGGTCAGGCCCATGGCGGCCAGCTGGTTCCAGAATCCGTCGTCGTAGCCCTTTGGATCGTCTTCTAGGGACCGCACGGTGTCGGCGGCATCGGCGCAGAGGCTGCGGACAGCGTCGCGCAGCATGTCCTGTTCGTCAGTGAAGGCCAGGTCCATCGGACTCCTAGGGGCACCAGTTGTCGCCGCGGCGCGACCATGGGTTGTCATCGGTGTCCCGGGGGAGGGACACCCGGGCAGCACAAGTGGTGGCTACCACCTCACCTACCCGCAGGGACACGTCCAGGTCGACCCATCCGCAGCCGGAGTCGTCAATTGCCGTCCCGGTGACGGTGGCTGAGAAGGCCATGTGGTCTCCGGGGAATACTGGGGTGTTCATACGGAAGGTCATGCGACCTAGCCGGCCGGTGGGCCCCGTCCAGTCGGTGACGTAGCGCTCGAACCACGCTGCCTGGTTAGGGGTGTTGAGGAAGATGTCCTGAGTGCCGTTCCGGTGGACGGCGAAGTCGCGGTCGTGGTGCATGGGACGCCAGTCCCTCGATGCCAGGGCACCGAGCACCACCGTGGTGGCCGTGACGTCATAACTCAGGTCGGGGAGCCGATCACCGACCGTCACGTCACCATGGAGGAGCCGGGTAGCCATCAGTCGTCCTCTTTCGGATCGGCGGGTTCTGCCTCCTCGGGCCGTTGGTAGCCGAAGGCCGTGTAGGACTCCACGCCCAGAAGGGCGTCGTCCTGATTGAGGTACTCGACGTCGATGGTCCAGAACCGGCCATGCCCCAGCCGGGTGGCTTTAGGCTCGCTGACCGACCGAAGAACTTGCCGGGACCGTACCCGGTCGCCGACGCGGACCGGTTCGTGGAAGGTGTTGGTATTCGAGGAGATGATGGCCTCGGGGAGGTCCAGGTCCTCCTTGAGGTCGAAGTGGGCCTGGAGCGGCACAGCGGGCTCGGATCGTCCCGGGGACCAGTGGTGGGGGCGGAACCAAACCGAGAGCATGGTCGGCGGGGCGATAGGCCCGCCGGTGAGGTCGGCAGCCACGTCCTCGTCCCAGAACAACGGGTTCCCGTTCTGGACCGAAGCACATGTGGTCCAGATGTAGCCGTGTTCGACGGGAAAGCCGCCCTCCTCCTCATACTGCACGACGCCGATTCGGGCCGTTACCTCTTCAGGGACTGGGGTCAGGGCATCGGGAGTTGGGGCGGTCACGCGATTACCCCCTCGGCCCGCAGGACCGACAGCTCGTCATCGGTGAAGCCGGCGGCACCCAGAACCTCATCGGTGCACGGGACCGCCTGGTCATGGACGGCCAGAGTGGTGGCATCGACCTGACCGGCTAGGGGGGCAGCCACCTGACCGATTGGACCAGCCGTCGGATGGATGACCTCAGTGAACAGCCCTCGGGCCCGGAACTGCTCGTCGTCGACCACCTCGGTGATGTCGTGGACAGCCGACACGCAAGTGTCAGCTGGTCCCAAGTCGGCCACCCACTCGTCTCGGCTACGTCGGGCGAAGGCGGCGGCAAAGTCGGACCTCATGGCGTCGACGGCGTCATCGTCGTGCTGGTGGTCAATCCACCGGTCGCACTCCAGGGCCCGGCAGAGGTTGGCGAAGAAGTGGGGCTCGATGGCGCCCACTGCCAACCATCTACCATCGGCTGCCCGGTAGACGTCGTACCAGGCGTACCGCCCGGTCAACAGGCCATGGCGGGGGCCGGGCCGAGTTCCCTCGGCCAGGTACTCGTCGACGGCCAGAGACATGAGCGACAGGACGCCGTCGGCGATCGAGACGTCCAGGCGAGTGCCCTCCCCGGTCACGGCCCGGGCGGCCAGGGCAGCGCAGATGGCAGCCACCGCTTGGAGGCCGCCCCCGGCGCTGTCGGCCACCGTGGCTCCGGGCAGGGCCGGTCCGCCGTTGCAGTCGCGTCCCGAGCAGTGGAGGTAACCGCCAACGGCCAGGTAGTTCAGGTCGTGGCCGGCCCAGCCAGCACGAGGGCCACTCTGGCCGTAGCCGGTGGTGGAGCAGTAGACGATCCCCGGATTCCGGTCCCGGACGGCCTCGTGGCCGATGCCCAGCCGGTCCACCACCCCAGGTCGGAAACTCTCGATGACCACGTCGGCCACGGTGGCTAGACGGAGGAAGGCCTCTCGGCCGCCGTCCGACTTGAGGTCGAGCAGCACCCGCCGCATGCCCCGATGGGCGCTATAGGCGTAGGGGGGCGGCACGATCTGCACCCCGGCGTCCCGGGGGACGGGCCCAACCTTGACCACGTCGGCTCCCCAGTCGGCCAGCCACCTCGAGGCTCGCACGGCGGGCCCCACCGAGGCGAGGTCTAGGACAGTCACGCCGTCGAGGAGGGGGCGGTCGTCCACGGTTCAGCCTAGAAATTCTTGGGGAGGCCAAGGCCCCGCCGGGAGATGATGTTCTTCTGGACCTCCGACGTGCCCCCTCCGATGGTGTCCAGCACGGTGTAGCGGTAGGTGGACTCGGCTCGCCCGGCCATGGGGGCTCCGGCGGTACCGACTCGTAGTTGGGCCCCGGGTCCCCCCAAATCCATGGAGGCGTCGGCCAGCGCCTTGGAGAACTCAGTGGTGAACAACTTGTACTCCGAGGCCTCAATGGTGGGCGGGGCCCCACCGCCGGCTTCGGCCTTCATGGAGGCATCGACCACTCGGAGGCCCATGCCGTGGGCGACAGCTGCCGTGGTGGCCAGGCGGGCGATCCGGGACCGCACCCTTGGGTCCTCCCTGAGCGGTTGGCCGTCACGGGTGGTCGTGCGCACGTGGTCGAGCAGCAGGTCCAGGCGCTGCTTCACCGGGGAGAAGGTGAACATGGTGAAGCGCTCCAGGTCGAGGGCCTGGGAGATGTATTGGAAGCCGTGGTTGAGCTGGCCGACTACGTACTCCTCGGGGACGAACACGTCGTCGAAGAACACGTCGTTTGTCCGCTCGTCTCCCATAGTCCAGATGCCCTGCACGGTGATCCCGGGGTGATCCATGGGGACCAAGAAGAGAGTGATGCCAAAATGCTTGGGGGCGTTCGGGTCGGTGCGGGCGCCCACCCAGTACCACTCGGCGAAGTGGGCCGAGGTGGTCCAGGTCTTTTGGCCGTTCAGAATCCAGCCACCCTCGGTCTCAGTGGCTTTGAGCTTCATGGCTGCGGCATCCGAGCCGGCTTCCGGCTCGCTGTAGCCGACGGCGAACTCCACCTCGTTAGCCAGGATCTTTGGGAGGAACTCCTCCTTAAGAAACTCCGAGCCGTGGGCGATGAGGGTCTTGCCGATGATGCCAACACCCTTGCCGATCTGGGGGCCGCCGCGGGCGGCCAGGGCCTCGTTGAGGATGTACTCGTAGATACCCTCGCCCGCCTGGCCGCCGTACTCTCGGGGCCAGGTGATGCCCAGCCAGCCCTGCTCGCCCAACTTCTTCATAAGAGCCCGACGCTTGGGGGTGTCGACGATTTGGGCCATGTTCTCCCGGGTTGGGTCGAATACCTCGGGGTCGTCGTTGGCGTCTAGGAACGCCTCGACCTCGGCCCGGAAGGCCTCCTGTTCGGGAGAGAAGTCGAAGTTCATGGGTCGCAGTACGGTAGATGGTGGGATCTGACGGTGTGTCAGATCCCTACCGTACCGGAACTCAGGAGGTGCACCCCATCTGAGCGGTCCTCCTTGAAATGACAGGCTTCTGGCCCGGAACTCGCGCTTCCACCGTCAACTACTCTAGAATCTGACGGTTCGTCAGATTTGTGCGGGCCGGTGACGACACCGCCCGTGGGGAAGCCACCGGACGGGAGGAGAGCATGAACGGCACACGGGGGATCCTCGCCTATGGCGCCCACGTGCCCTACCGGCGTCTCGCCCGCTCGGCCATCGCCGAGGTGATGGGTGCCGGAGGCGGGGGCGGGTACCGCGCTGTCGCCTCGTTCGACGAGGACACAACGACTATGGGCGTGGAGGCGGCCCGCCAGGCTCTGGCCGGAGGTGCCCCCGCTCCCCGGGCCCTCTGGTTTTCGACGGTCGCCCCCGCCTATCTGGACAAGACCAACGCCACGGTCGTCCACGCCGCCCTCCGCCTGGGCGCCTCGGTCCCGGCCCTGGACTTCGGTGGGGCACCCCGGTCGGCGATCGGTGCTCTTCGCACGGCCCTGGCCTCGGGCGACCGCACTCTGGTGGTGGCCTCCGACCTCCGAGTCGGTCTGCCTACCGGTCCCGAGGACGGCGGCGGCGGCGACGCCGCGACAGCCGTACTGGTCGGCTCCGACGAGGACGGCCCGCTGGTGGCCGAGTACCTGGGGGGAGCCACGGCCACGGCCGAGTTCACCGACCGGTGGCGGACCCCCGGCGAGGCGCACTCCCGAACCTGGGAGGACCGGTTCGGCGAGCAGGCCTACCTGCCCCTGGTCCGACAAGCCTGGGCTGATGCCCTCGAGTCCACCAACCTGACGGCCGCCGACGTGGCGATCTCCGCGGTAACCGGCTTGCACGGTCGGGCCACCAAGAAGGCGGCCGTTGACCTAGGTGTGACTATCGCCGAAGACCGGACCGACACAGTCGGGAACGCCGGTGCCGCCCACCCGACACTCCTACTGACCGATGTCTTGGACGGTGCGACGCCGGGCGACGTGGTAGCCCTTGTCGTGCTGGCCGACGGCTGCGAGGTTCTGTTCTTTCGGGCCACTGACGCCCTGACCACTGGACGGCCGACCCGGTCGGTGACCGACCAGGTTGAGAATCGGGCCGACGTCTCCTACGCCCTGTATCTGGCTTGGCGGGGTCTCTTGGAGGTTCAGCCTCCAAACCGACCGGAGCCCAACCGCCCGTCGTCGTCGGCCGCCGCCCGGCGAAGCGACTGGAAGCACGGCTTCGTGGGCTCCACCGACCGGTCCACCGGCATCACCCACCTTCCGCCGTCGCGGGTCGGGATCTCCGGCGGCGAAGTCGACAATATGGAGCCCGCGCCCATGGCCGACACCGTGGGCACTGTGGCCACCTTCACCGTCGACCACCTGGTCTACTCACCCAGCCCGCCGGTGGTGTTCGCCGTGGTCGACTTTGACGGAGGCGGGAGGATGCCCGTCGAGCTGACCGACGTGGACCCGTCAGAAGTGGAGATCGGGACCCGAGTGGAGATGACGTTCCGCCGGCTGTTCACGGCCGATGGTCTGCACAACTACTTCTGGAAGGGTCGGCCCCTCCGGGGCTGAGTGGGAGCGACGACATGGCCTCACACGGAATCCGCGATCAGGTGGCGATCGTAGGTATGGGCTGCACACCGTTTCGCGAGCACTGGGACCGCTCCTTAGACGACCTGCTAATCGAGGCCCACGGCCTGGCCCTGGTCTCAGCTGGCATGACCAAGGACGATGTCGACGCCTACTGGTACGGAACTTCGCAGTCCTCGGCATCGGGCATTTCGCTGGCCACCCCGCTCCGGCTGGACAACCGTCCCGTAACTCGGGTCGAGAACTACTGCGCCACCGGCTCGGAGGCGCTGCGCCAGGCCTGCTACGCCGTGGCCTCCGGGGCCTACGACGTAGCGGTGGCCATCGGTGCTGAGAAGGTCAAGGACGGCGGCTACCAAGGGCTCAACGCCTTCCCGATTCCCACCGATGGGACCAACCGCACGCTCACCGCGGCGGCCATGTTCAGCCTCATCTTGCCCGCCTACGCCAAGCGGTATGGGGTCGGCGAGGACGATCTACGCCACGTGGTGGCGAGGATCGCCGAGAAGAACCACTACAACGGGGCCCGCAACGAGTTGGCTCAGTTCCGCCGGGAGACTTCGGCCGAGGTCATCTGCGAGATGGCCGCCGTGGCCGGCCGCCTCTCGGTCTTCGACTGCGCCGGAGTGGCCGACGGGGCGGCAGCGGCCGTCGTGGTTTCCGCTGAGCGGGCCACCGACTTCTGCGATGACCCGCTATACGTGAAGGCCCTGTCGCTGGTGGCCGGCAACGGTTCCGGTCTGGTCGACCCGTCGTTCGACTTCACCACGCTGCCCGAGTGCGCAGCATCGGCCACCGATGCCTACGCCCAGGCCGGTATCACCGATCCCCGCGCCGAGTTGGCCATGGCCGAGGTCCACGACTGTTTCACGCCCACCGAGCTTGTCCTCATGGAAGACCTTGGGTTCTGTGACCGAGGCACTGCATGGAGCGAGGTCCTAGACGGGACGTTCGCCCTGGATGGCGAACTACCAGTGAATCCGGACGGCGGGTTGAAGAGCTTCGGCCACCCGGTGGGAGCCAGCGGCTTGCGTATGCACTATGAGGCGTGGTTGCAACTTCGGGGGCGGGCACCTGAAGAGCGGAGGATCGGCACGCTGGGTGACCGCAGCCGCGCCCTTGTGCACAACCTCGGGGGTTACCCAGGCGAAATGGTGTCCTTCGTGAGCATTGTTGGCACCGAGAAGGATTAACGGTTAGGGCGTCAGGGCCAGCCAGGCGCTGAGGACCGCCTCGTCACCGAACACCTCGACGGTCGGTCGGCGGCGTCCCCACACCAGCAGCGCTAGGTCCGATGCGGTACTCCGTGCCGCAGCATCCCCCTTAGCGTGTTCGTTGCTCACGACCAGTTGGTCATTGAGCGACGAGAGCATCCACTCGCCCTCGCCGTCGGTTTGGTGCAGGTGGAGGGTCGAGGTCGGGTATCCGCTGATCGGACCCCTCATTCCGTAACGCCAGGCGACGTCGAGGATCTCGTCAACGGCGTCGCGCGCCAGGTTGGCATCGAACGGCGTGGCCTCACCGACGGCGTTTTCCGCGTCCCACCGGTGCATTGAGTTCTCGTGGGCCATGCGCCGCACCATCCACGACACGGTCCGGCCGTCCTCGGGGCACCAGTTCCAGCACGGGGTGTCGGGGTCGGTTTCCGAGAGGAGGGAGATCAGAGCGTCGAGCCGCTCGGCGGCTGTGGACCCGTCGTCGGCATCGGGTCGGCTGGCCTTCTCGGGCTGGGCGGCGGACACCTGGGTAGCCATGAAGGTCCAGACCGTCCGCAGGTGCTCGGCCAGGGCGGCGTTGTCCCAGTCGGGGCAGTGCTCGACACGGGCATCCGGGTCCCGCGCCACGGCGGCCAGCAGGGCACACCCTTCTTGTTTGACGGCGGTGAGTAGCGCGTCGAGCTCCATAGGCGGAGTCTGGCTCGCCGAGCTGGCTCAGTCCTCGTCGGGGTGACGTTGGTCCTGGTCGCGAAGGAAGGCCTCCAACTCAGCGGCCAGGTCGTCGCCCCGCGGCATCAGGTCCTCGGACCGGTCCACCTGGGACTCCAGCCGTCGGACATGCTCGGTCACCTCTTCATCGCCGGCCACCGCCTGGTCGACCCGCAACTGCCATTCGGCGGCTGGCCCGTCCAGGGCGACATGGGCCGTGTCCACTCCAGTCACCTGTTCGAATCGTCGCAGGAGCGCTCGGGTGGCCTTCGGGTTGGGAGAGTCCGGCAGGTAGTACGGCACCGAGACCCGGAGGGAGATGGCTGGAACCCCGGCCCGGTCCATGGTGTCGAGCAGCACCCCCACCACGCCGGTTGGGCCCTGGTAGGAGGGGTTGTCCAGGCCGAGGCGCTCGGCTAGGTCCCGGTTGGTGGAGCTACCGGTAACTGCCGGGGGTCGGGAGTGGGGCGACATGCCGCTCATCGACCCGAGGGTTACCACCATCTGGCTCCCTGTTCGGGTGGCTGCCTCCCGCAGGGCCTCGGTGAATGTTCGCCATCGAAGATGGGGCTCCACGCCGGCCACCAGAACCAGGTCACGTTGGCCCTCCGGGGTTCGGACGGCCAGCACCCGGTTGGCGGCCCACCGGACCCGTCGGACTCCGTGGCCATCGAACTCGACGAAAGGTCGCTCTTGGGTGAAATCGAAGAACGTCTCCGGGTCAATCTCACCGATGGTCGAACTATCCAGGCGCTCGACAAGCCACTCGACTGCCGAGGTGGCCGAGCCAGCGGCGTCGAAGAGGCCGCGGAAGGCCACGACCAGAATGGGTCGGTCCAACCGCGAGACCAGCAGGTCGTCGGCAGTCCACCGCAACTCGTCCATGGCGACAGGTTCGCAGATGGGGTCCCGAAACTGGGGACCCGGTCGGGCTCCCTCCGACAGACCGTGTGAGTATCCGGCGGTGACATCATCCGAGGACCTCCACCCTCCCTATCGGTGGGTGCTGTTCAGCGGGGTATGTGGGGTCTATTTCGCCTTCGGGGTGGTGGCCATGTCGGTCCCTCCGCTGGTCGGGGAGGTCCGGGCCGACCTGGGCCTCAGCCGTAGCGCCATGGGCTTGGCTCTCGGGGCGTGGCAACTCGTTTACATCGTGAGCGCCCCAGTAGGTGGACGGCTGCTAGATCGCCTCGGCGTGCGTCAGGGCATCGTGCTGGGATCCCTAGTGTTGGCGGCCAGCGGGTTCCTACGAGCCTCGGCTGGAGGACTGGGATCGCTCTGGTTGGCTATCGCCTTGTTTGGCGTGGGAGGCCCCCTTATTTCGGCCGGAGCCCCGAAGGCCGTTGGCCTGTGGTTCACCGACAAGAGCGAACGCCGCCTAGCCATCGGGGTGTACAGCACCATGCCAGCCATCGGCGGCATGGCCACCCTGGTCCTCTCTAATTCGGTACTCATGCCCCTCACCGGGTCATGGCGTATGACCATCGTGGTGGAGACGAGTTTGATCGTTTTAGCCCTGGGCGTTTGGTTGGTCGTCTCGGGTCGTGGTCCAGAACCTCCGGTCAGCCCCGGGCCGTCGGCCGCCGGCTTCGACGACCGAAGCGCCCTGTTGACCAGTCCTGAGGTCCGGATCGTTCTCGTGTTGGGACTCGGTGTGTTCTTCATCGGTCACGGGCTAGGGGGGTGGATGCCCGAGGCTCTGCGGGAGCACAGCGGCTTCTCACCCATGGCGGCTGCTAACTGGGTTGCCCTGGGTGGCTTGGTCGGGGTGGTCGCCTCGTTGGTCGTGCCGCAACATACGGACCGCCGGCGTCTGCCCTCGGCCATGGTTGTCCTGCTGGCCGTGGTGGCAGTGGGGACTATGGCCGTGGTGGCGTTACCCACTGCGTTGGACCCGATCCCGGTGGTTGCCTCCGGAGTGCGGTCCGCTCTAGTGCCTCTCGTCCTGGTGGCCCTCATGGAATCGGAATCCGTGGGGCCGACCAACACCGGGGTGGCCTACGGGCTGTGGTTCGCGGTAGCCGAGGTGGGAGGGGTAGCGGGACCCCTCGTGATGGGCTGGGTGGCCGACACGTCGGCTGGCTTCGGCGGTGCCTTCGTCCTTATGGCCGCAGTGTGTGCAGCCATGGTGCTCCCGGTGTCCCGGCTCCGTCAACTCACCAGGGAGGGGTAGGTTCGTTTACCACCTGACCGTAGGCCGGGACCGGCTACGGCTGCACCCAGGAGCACGATGACCACCGACGAAACAGCGGCCGACCCGACAGCCGCCTACGCCGGATTCTCTGGCGAGATCGGACGGATTATGTCGACCTCAACCCCAGCCTGGCCGCGCCCGCCTACCGCCCCAAACGGTGCCCCGAACGTACTGGTCGTTCTGGTGGACGACCTTGGCTACAGCGACGTGGGTTGCTACGGCTCCGAGGTGGATACCCCAAACATCGACCGGTTGGCTGCTGAAGGCCTGCGTTACACCAACTTTCACGTCAACCCGATGTGCTCACCCACTCGGGCTTCCCTGCTGACCGGCCTGAATCACCACCTGGCCGGCATGGGCACCGTGTGTCAGATGGATCCCGGCTTTCCCGGCTACGCGGCAACCATCCGAGACGATGCCGTCACCATGGGTGAGGTGCTCCGCGATGCCGGATGGTCCACCCTCATGGTCGGCAAGTGGCATCTGTGTCCGGACTCGGAAATCAGCGAAGCTGGTCCCCGAACCGGGTGGCCGTGCCAGAAGGGCTTCGACCGCTTCTACGGGATCCTGGACGGCTTTACGAACTTCCACCAGCCCCATCGCCTCTACGAGGACAATCGGGCATTGGACATCGACGACTACCCCGAGGGCTACTACTTCACCGACGACCTGACCGACCGTGCCCTAGGAATGGTGCGCGAATTGCGAGACGGCCACCCCAGGAAACCCTGGTTCTTGTATTTCGCCCATGGAGCGGTCCACGCCCCCCTGCAAGCCAAACCGGCCGACATCGAGAAGTACCGGGGTCGGTACGAAGCGGGCTGGGACGAAGTCCGACGACTCCGCTTTGAACGCCAGAAGGAACTGGGGATTATGGCCGACGACGTGGTCTTGCCACCCCGGAACACCGAGGAGAACTACGCCGTTCGGGCCTGGGATGAGCTCACGGCGACGGAGAAAGAGGTCTTCGCCCGCTACCAAGAGATCTTCGCCGGAATGGTCGACAACGTGGACCAGAATCTGGGACGGCTCCGGACAGGCCTAGAAGAGATGGGGGAATGGGAAAACACCGTCGTGGTGTTCACCTCCGACAACGGGGGAAGCCGTGAGGGCTTAGACAACGGCACCTCGGCCTACCTTCGCACCCTCATCAGCCAGACCCGACCCAACCCCTTGGACTCCGTTGAACTGGACCACTCCCGGATGGACCTGATGGGTGGTCCGCAGACCCTGCCCCACTACCCGTCGGGGTGGGCCATGGTGTCGGGCACCCCGTTCCGCCTCTACAAGATCAACACCCACCAAGGTGGACACCAAGTGCCGTTCATCCTGTCAAAGGGCTCGGGCCTCCCCGGAAGGGGGGGTATCCGCCGTCAGTATCAACATGTCACCGACCTCCTGCCCACCGTCCTAGAAATGGCGGGCGTCGACCTGCCCACCGAGCGTGAAGGTCGGCCGGTGCCGCCTCCCGCCGGGGCCAGCTTCCGGGAATCGCTGGATAATCCAGACGCTGCTAGCACCCACCCTGAGCAGTACTACGAGCAGATGGGCCATCGCGGTATCTACCGGGACGGTTGGTCGGCCGTAGTCTGCCGGAAGCCTAGGACACCATTCAGCGAGGAGGAGTGGGAGCTCCACCACCTAGCTGAGGATCCGACAGAGAGTCGGAACCTCGCCGCCGACCATCCCGACCTGCTGGCCGAGCTGATTGAGGCATGGGAGCAGGCGGCGTGGGCCAACCAGGTGTTTCCCCTCGACGAGGGCAACAACCTGAAGTACCTGCTGCGACCCCCATGGAGCACCGAGACAGCCACCGAGGCCCACTTCCTGCCCGGCAGCCCGACCACCGAGCGGTACCGGTCACTGCAACTCGTCAACTACCGCTCCTTCGAGGTCGAGGTGTCGCTCGAGGTGGCGGCCGATGACCACGGGACGCTGGTGGCCCACGGCGACCAAGGTGGCGGCTACGCCCTCTACGTGGTGGACGGGCGTCTCCTACTGGTCTGGAACGGCTACGGCTCGCTAGTGGAGGTGGATGGTGGACCGGTGGCCCCGGGGACCACCTCGGTGGTGCTGGCCGTGGAGGCGGTCGGGGATCTGGTCGTCCACGCCCAACTCCGGGTGGACGGGGCAGTCACCGGCGGGGTCCGGAACCTTCCGGCCCTGACCGCCATGGCGCCTTTCCAGGGCATCGATGTGGGGATCGACCGGCGGTCCCCGGTGTCGTGGGAGATCCGGGAGCGGTTCGGGACCTTCCGGTGGACGGGGACGCTGCACCGGGTGACTTACCGTCCCGGGGAGTTGGCGCCGGACGCCGGCCCCCGATGGTTGGATGTTTTGCGCGAGGCCGGAACGAAATACGAGTAGACGGGAAACCACGATGGATCTAGCCGACCTAGTCGACCCGGCCCACACAGCGTTATGCGTGGTGGAGTGCCAGAACGGGGTGATCGGACCGGAATCAAGCGTTCCCGCGGTGGCTGCTGCGGTGGCCGACGCCGACCTGCTGGCCCGTCTCGGAGCCCTGGCAGCCGTTGCCCGGTCAGTCGGAGTCCGGGTTGTGCACTGCACTTTCCGGTCCCGGGCTGACCTATGGGGCGGGAATCGAAACTCTCGGCTGTTCGCAGCCGCTCGGAAGTCCGATGTCCAGCAGGTTGAGGGGACGACGGCCGTGGAACCGGCAGCCGAGCTGGGGTTCGACGTCAACGTGGACGTGGTGGTGCCCCGGTCCCACGGCCTATCGGCAGCATCGGGAACCCAGCTGATTCCCTTCTTCCGCAACGAGTCGGTGGCCTCCGTGGTGGTCGTCGGAGTATCGCTGAACGTGGCTATCCCTAACACCGTGTTCGACCTGGTCAACGCGGGGTTTCAGGTCGTGGTTCCCACCGACGGCTCTGTGGCCGCTGACGCTGATTACGGCCATCAGGTCCTCGAGCACACGCTGGCCCACGTCTCTACCTTGACCGATGTGGCGGCCCTGACCGGGGTCTGGCAGCGCTGAGGGAGACTGGCTCAGCCGGTGCGGCGCCTCCGCACTCCGACAGCCAGCGAGAGCAGGATCCCCACCAGGACACCCTGCTCCACCCGAGGGGCTAGGGCCAGGGTGGCGGCGAATGTCACCCAGGCCACCAGGGCGTCGCTGGTCGAGTTCCGGACCATCCCCACCAGTTCCATCGGTCTGACCAGGCCGACCACGGCGGCGATGACCACACCGCCCAGCGTGGCTTGTGGCAAGGGGGCTAGGACGTCGGCGAAGGGCAGGAAGACCAGGACGGTCACCCCGGTGACTAGGCCCGACCACCGGGTCCGGGCGCCGGCCAGACGGTTCAGCGAGGACCGGCTGAACGACCCACCCACCGGGAAGGAGCCTGAGAAGGCGGCGACCACGTTGGCTACCCCCTGGCTCACGAACTCCCGGCTGGCGCTCCACTTCTGGCCCTCTGCATCGGCGAACACCCGGGCGATGGATGCCGGCTCGGCGTAGCCGACCAGAGCGATGAGGATCCCTCCCACCAGTAGTGATCCTGTCGATCCCCACGGGAGGTCGAGGGACAGGTCGGGTAGGCCAGTGGGGACGTCGCCCACCACCGGGCCCCCGTAGTCGGCCAGCCGGCTGACCAGGATGCCGCCCCCCACGGCTAGCAGCGCACCGGGGAACAGCCGGTGGATAGCTCGGCGGCCGGCCAGCACCAGCAGCACCGTCACCACGGCGATGGCCAGGGTTGTCGCCTCCCACCGGTCCGGGTGGCCGAGAGACCAGCCGGCCCGCCAGAGCACTCCACCCTCCGGGGCGATTACGCCGAAGGCCTTCGGGAGTTGGGAGGCCAGGATCAGGATGGCTGCCGCTGACGTGAAACCCGTGACCACGGGGTCACGCATCAGGTAAGTCACGACCCCCAGGCGGAGGAGCCCCAGGACCAACCGGACTACTCCGACCAGCAGGGCTAGCAGGGCGGCCAAGGCCACGTAGTTGGCCGTACCCACCTCGGCCAGGCCGGCCAGGGCGCCGAAAGTCAGGAGGCTGGTCAGGGCCACCGGCCCGGTCTGGAGGTAGGGCGAAGAGGCGAAGAAGGCGGCCAGAATTGGGGGAAGGGCCGAGGCGAAGAGGCCCAGGTGGGGGGGAAGCCCAGCCAACTCGGCGTAGGCCATGGACTGGGGTACCAGCACCATGGCCACGCTCAGCCCGGCCAGGAGATCGGCCGGAACTGGGCGGTTCGGGGGGGCGGACGGTCCGCCGGTCCGGTTGTCGGGCACCCTTGCACCCTACGGGGCGCCTCTAGGTTGCCGCCCACCACGGGGACCGGTCCGGTGTCGATCGGTAGCCTCGCTGTATGGCGGTCAAAGGGCACGACGTATGACTGGAGCCACAGAGTCGGGCGACGAGGTGCCCTGGTGGACCGGGACCCCTCGGGACCGGATACCAGAAGACGGGGTCCCAATCCAACCGGCGGCCACCATCTTGCTGGTCGCCGATCGGCCGGAACTTCAGGTCCTGGTCCTCCGACGGACTGAGGTGTCGACCTTCGTGGCCGGCCACACCCTGTTCCCCGGCGGACGGGTCGACGACAGCGACCGAGATCCCCGGTGGGCGGACCTGGTGGTGGGCCTCACGGCATCCGATGCCGTGAGGGCCCTGGGAGTGGACGACGGGTTGGCCTTCTGGACGGCGGCCGTCCGCGAGACCGTGGAGGAGGTCGGTCTGGTCGTGGGGATTAACGACCGGGTGCTGGTCACCGACCTGGTCGACCGGCGCCACGACCTCGAGGAACAGAGGGTCAACTTGGCCGACCTGGTGGCCGATCGGGGGGCCAGACTGGACCTGTCCGGCATCCACCCCGTGGCCCGGTGGGTCACGCCCATGCCCAGCGACAAGCGTTACGACACCTACTTCTTCGTGGCCGGTGTGGACCCCGGGGTGGAACCGGTTGTCGACGGGAGAGAGGCCGTCCACGCCGCCTGGTGCCGGCCGTCGGACGTCCTGGGACGATGGAGGGCCGGTGAGGTCACCATGATGAGCCCGACCATCTCCATGTTCCAGCGGTTGGCCTCTTATGCCAGCACAGGTGATCTGCTGGCCGCGGCGGCTGTTGGCGGTCCCGTGCTGAGGGCCCGTATCCTCGATGAGTCGGCCTCGCCGGTCCGCTTCGAGGGCGATCCCGGCTACCACGACGAAGGGACTCGCGAGAGCCTGGGCTGGGTCTGGCTGCCGGTTGGTGACCTGCCGGATCCCACGGCTGGGTGGGATACGACCACGCCCTGCTCGTAGAATTCCCTTCGTGACTGTCCCGTCTTACGTTCCCGTTCCCGTCATGCGTGCCACCGAGAAGATTTACACGGGTCCTCGTCGGCGCCTCGGTGCCTGGCGTGCCGGTCGGCCCGGTGAGGTCGTAAGCCAAGGTGGCCAGCCCTGGGGGACCCGCTTGGGCAGCCAGGGCCCCGATCAGGGGTTCGCCCTGCGGCTCGCCCGGGCGTTTTGACCCCGCCTCTGCCTCGGTCCCGGCGAGCACGTAGCCGACGTGGTGGTGGGCTGCGTCGGTGTGGCCCTCAAGCGGGCCTCCCTGTTCGGCCGGGCTCCGACAGCCGACGACTTGGAGGTGGCCTTCGGCCTGTTCGGGTTCCTGGACGAGCCACCGGTCGGACCGGCACTGGAGGAACGTCGACGTCTGTTCTCCGAGGCTTCTCACCACCACCACTACACAGAGGTGCGGCGCATAGCCGACCTCGTCCCGGATGCCACCCTCGGACTCACCCGGCGAGAAGCGCTGGATGCCCGGGACTCCGGACACGCCTTCACACCCTGATCCGGTCCATCTCCGACCGCCCTGACTGGTGACCCCCGATCCGACCGGCCCGTCGAAAGGGCGGCTCCTTGATTCGGTTCTGCCGGTGGCCCTATTTCTGGTCCTGAACCGAATGTGGGGCTTGGCCGCCGGTGTGGCCGGAGCCACCCTGTGGAGCATCAAGGTGGCCGTCTCCCGTCGCCATCGTGGCGAGGTGGTCGGACGCTTCCTTCCCATCCTGGTGGCTTACCTGGTGGTCCGAGCCGGTGTGGGTATCTGGACCGATTCGGAGGCCGTGTACTTCGGGATCGGGATCGGTACCAAGGCCGCCATCGGCTTGGCTCTGATCGGCACTGTGGTGCGGGGACGCCCGATCCTGACCCGCTATGCACCGGTCGTCGTCCCGTTCAGTGCCGAAACACAGGCCCATCCCGGATATCGCCGGGTGATGGCCCGCCTGACCGTTCTTCTGGGGGCCTACCAGTTGGTCACCTCAACCTGGGATGTCTGGCTGTTTAACCAGACATCGACCGACGGCTACGTCCTGATCCGGTTTGTGGTCGGGTGGCCGGCCGGTACGGCGGCCACCATGGTGGCTTTACTGTGGGCCGACCGGGCCCTGCGGGTCGTCCCCGACTACCCGGGCCTGCTCGAGTTGATGGAGCGTCCAGGTCGTTGCTGACCGGGGTGGTTCGAGTATGGAGACCACCTCGCCGCCTCAAGGTGCCAGTCGTCTTGGTCAGGCCGGCTCTAATTCCAGGTGGGCCTCGCGGAGCCCGTAGACGAACGAGTTCGGCATTTCCACCGGGGTGGTTCCGGGAACCAAACGCAGGCTGGCCACCCGGCTCACGAACTCCTCGAAGAACACCCGGATCTCTAGTCGGGCTAACGCCGCCCCAAGGCAGAAGTGGGTTCCGAATCCGAAGGCCAGGTGGTGGTTGGGCGACCGGGTGACGTCGAAGGTCTCCGGATCGGCGAAGTGGGCCGGATCCCGGTTAGCCGACGAGTACATGAGAACTACCTGATCGCCGGCTCGGACGGTGGTACCGGCTACTTCGGTGTCGGTAGCTGCCGTCCGGCACATGTTGTGGATAGGCGTCACCCAGCGAATGAATTCCTCGGTAGCCACGGTTAGGTTGGCACCCTCGCGCAATAGGGTCCATTGGTCGGGTTGTCGAGCCAGTTCCACCATGGTGCGGGCAAGCACCGTCCGCGTCGTCTCGGCTCCGCCGTCCAGGAGGAGCAAGCAGTCGGAGATGATCTCGCTCAGGCCGAATTCGTGGCCGTCCATGCCCTGGCGCTGACGGTCGATCCAGACTGACATGACATCGTCCATGGGACAGCCGTCGGTGACCCCGGGTCTCTTGGACTCGTAGAGTTCGGCGCAGGCACCAGCGAACTCCATGGCGGCTGCGATCCCCGACTGGTCGTGGTAGCGGGGGCCGCCGCCCAGAGCAATGGTCCGTTCCGACCACTCCTGGAGCTTGGGCCACATCTCGGCCGGAAACCCGAGCAGGAGACCGATCATCTGGGCCGGGAGGGGTGCCGCCAACTCACCGACCACTTCGGATTGTCCGCCGGCTAGCACGTCGTTCAGCAGGCCGGTGACCACGCCGCGGACATGATCCTCCCACCGGCTGGTGGCCCGTGGGGTGAAGCGACGCGACACCACATTGCGACGCAGCGTGTGATGGGGGTCGTCCAGACCGATGATCGAACGGTCCGCCGGGATGTTGGGCCGGTAGCCCCGCTCGGTTCCCGAGGAGACGAAGGTCTCCTTGTCACGCTCGATGGCCACGACATCGTCATAACGGGAGATGCCCCACAGGTCGTTCACGGTGTCGCGGTGCACCGGGTCGTGCTCGCGTAACCAGGCGTAGGTGGGGTAGGGATCGTTGACGTAAAAATCACCGTCCAGCAGGTCGATACTCCGCGGCTGGTCTCTCAACATGGGCGGATCGTACGGTCGGGCCTGCGATTGGAGGGAAGCGGGTGTGGGCCCGTCACGGTCGTGACTCGAGGGGAGGCGTTGTGCGAGCGGTCCGGACGGTGGATGGTGCGTTTCGGGTCGTCGAGGTTCCGGAACCCGACAGCGACGGCGTACTAGTTGAGGTGGCCTCGGCCGGAATCTGTGGATCCGACCTCCACATGGCCGGGTTCGGCCTTCCGGGCACGTTCGGACACGAGGTGGCGGGACGCCTGGCCGACGGAACGCCGGTGGCCATCCAGCCCACAGTGGCCTGCGGGACCTGCGATCGGTGCTCGGTGGGCGCCGCGCAGCAGTGTCGGTCGATGGTTCTCTACGGCATCGGCCGGGACGGCGGAATGGCCGACCGCCTGGTGGTGGACCCGTCCTGTCTGGTGGCCCTCGATGACCGAATTCCAGTGGGTGACGCCTGCTTGGTGGAGCCGATTGCCGTCTCGATCCATGCCGTCCACGTCGGGGGCGTGGAAGCGGGCAACCGGGTGCTGGTAGTGGGAGGAGGCACCATAGGACTGACTGCCGTGGCGGCAGCCCGCCACGCCGGAGCCGAAGTGGACCTGTCGGCGAGGCACCCCCACCAGATAGAGGCCGGGGAGCGTTTGGGGGCCGGGACAGCGGCTACCGGGGAGTACGACGTGGTGGTTGAAGCGGCCGGCACCGAGGGAGCTCTGGCGACGGCCATCGACTGTGCCCGACCGGGCGGCACGGTAGCCATCCCCGGCGTCTACTGGGATGGAGTCGCCCTACCCAACGTCATGTCCATGTTCCTCAAAGAGGTTCGGCTCCAGCCCTCGTCCATGTACGGGTGCTCGGGGCGCCACGGACCCGACGTACGGGAGACAGATGAGGCAGCCGCCTTGCTGGCTGCCGTCCCGGAACTGGTCAGCGCCGTGGTCACCCACCGGTTTGGGCTTGACGACGCCGAGGAGGCCTTCCGGGTGGCCGCCGACCGGAAGGCCGGGGCCATCAAGGTGGTCCTGGAGCCCTGACCCCACCGGGGTGGTCCGTCAGACCAAGACCATCGATGGGAATGGGAAGCGAGACTGACGAGCGAAGACTTCTCGGACCAGGGGCTCGAACTCCTCCAAGGCCATCTCGTCGTAGTTCCGTTCAAAGCAGTTCTGGTCGTACTCGGCGCAGAAGGCAGCACAGTCGTCGAACCACTCGTGTTCCCGGAACTGGTCCCGGGCGTTCGGGTCGGCGCCCAGATGGTGGAAGTAGTAATACCCCTGGAACAGGCCGTGGTGCCGGACGATCCAGTGAGTCCGGTCGCCCACGTAGGGGCGGAGGATGTCGGCAGCCACCGCGCTGTGGTTCTCCGGGGCGATGGGGTCGCCCACGTCGTGGAAGAGGGCGGCTACTACCATCTCGTTGCTCTCACCGTTGCGTAGCGCCCGGGTTGCACTCTGGAGGGAGTGGTGGAAGCGGTCCACCGGGTAGCCGAGGGTGGGCCCGGCCATGGCCCTCAGCGTGTCCAGCAGGTGGTCGGCCAGATGGGCTGCCTTGTGCACGGCTAGTTCTCGGCCCAGCAACTCGTAGTCCTCGGCGGTGCCGTTCACCATGTGTTCAAAGCTCACAGTTTCCATAGCTGCGCAGTCTGGCAGGCGTGGATCGTGGAACCCAGCCCCGTTAGCCGGTGACGATGGACGGGTAGATTCGCCGCCGTGCCCGCCGTGCCCGCCGTGCCCGCCGTCGCCGTCTCCGGCCTGTCTAAGTCCTACGGGGACGTGGTGGCCGTGGATGACCTCTCGTTCACCGTGGAGCACGGCGAGGTGTTTGCCTTGCTTGGGCCGAACGGGGCTGGCAAGTCGACCACGCTGGAGATCCTCGAGGGCCACCGGAGCCGGGACAGCGGCGCGGTTGACGTGCTGGGTCGGGATCCCGGAGACGACCATCGGGAACTTCGGGACCGTATCGGGATCGTCCTCCAGGAGGTAGGGATCGAACGAGAGTTGACGGTACGCGAGGTGCTGGAGCATTACGGCGCCTGTTACTCACGTCGTCTTCCGGTAGGCGAGGTACTGGCCCTCGTCGGCCTCGACGGGCTAGGTGACCGACGGACCCACCGTCTTTCCGGGGGTCAGAAGCGCCGGATCGACCTGGCTACCGGCCTCATCGGCGACCCGGATCTGTTGTTCCTAGATGAGCCCACTACCGGCTTCGACCCGTCGGCCCGTCGTCAGGCCTGGGCGGTGGTTGACGGCCTACGGTCCCTGGGCAAGACGATCCTGTTGACCAGCCACTACATGGACGAGGTCGAGGCGCTGGCCGACCGCGTGCTGGTCATCGTTGGGGGCCGGGTGGTCGCCAGCGGCACACCGGCGGAACTGCGGGGCGACGCAGACCGAGAATCGCTAATCCGAGTCCGGTTCCCGGTAGAGGAGAGTGGCACGGTCGTCGACCTGCTGAGCCGGCTAGTGGGTCGGTCCTCGGTGCGCAACGGGTTGTTGGAGGTCTGGACCCCAGCCCCGACCGTCGACCTCCATCATCTCACCGGGTGGGCGGTGGAACGAGAAGCGGCCCTCGAGGGCTTGGAGGTCAGCAGACCCACCCTGGAGGACATCTACCTGGACCTCATTTCTCAGGGCGACGAGGAGAAGGACTCAGAACCCGAGGCGACCGACAATGGCTGACCGCTTTCCCTCTTCGGCTCAGTTGTTGGCTCGACAGATCGGCTACCAGAATCGCCTGTTCCGGCGAACGGCGATCTCGGCGTTTTTCACCCTGGCCTTCCCCCTGATGTTTCTGCTCCTCTTCGGGGCCATCTTCGACGACGTCGATCCAGCCGCCGGTCAAGTAGTCGCCGCCGCACAGTTCTACGCCCCGGCTCTAGCCGTGTTCACCGCCGTGTCGGCCACTTACACGAACATCGGGATCGTCACGGCGATCTACCGGGACGAGGGGGTCCTCATGCGGATTCGCAGTACGCCCCTTCCCCGATGGGTATACATGGGCGGGGTAGTCGGCTCCGGCGTCCTCATCGCCCTGTTCGGCTCGTTGGTCATGCTCGCCGTGGGCTTCGGGCTCTACGGCCTCGAGATGGAGGCAGACAGGATCCCGGCGGCCATAGTCACCTTCGTAGTGGGGGTGGCGTCATTCTGCCTTCTGGGTCTCGCCCTGGCAGCGGTCACGCCGTCCGGGCAGTCGGCCCCGGCGTTGGCCAACGCCACCATCCTGCCGTTGGCCTTCATCTCGAACGTGTTCGTCGTGGTCCCCGATCCAGTCCGCTGGATGGATGTTGTCGGCGACGTCTTCCCGCTGAAGCCGTTCGTCGAGGCCTTCTACGCTTGCTTCGATCCGTTCCGGACTGGTTCGGCCTGGGAACTAGGCCTGCTGGCCAGGATCGCCGCATGGGGTCTTTTAGGTGCCCTGGTCGCCGTCCGGCGATTCCGGTGGGAGCCGTCGACCGGCGGCGGGTCGAGAACCTCTCGGGGTCGCCGTCGCCAAGGCTGACCGCCGGACGGCCGATTCGACGGGGTCGGGCTTCAGTCCTCCAGCACTACCAGGTCTTCGGGACCGTCCACGTCCCAGGCTAAGTCAGGGTCCAAGAGGCTGCGCCACGGCAGACCGAGCCGCTCGGCCTCGGCCACGTGGGCGGCGAACGAGCCCGGGCCGTAGGCGAACCGGAAGCCAGCCCGGGTCGGGACGACAGCCACCGGCGTTCCGTCGTGATGGCGGTCGGGGACCAGAGTGATTCCGTCGAACGCCGCGCAATGGTCCAGGCGGGTGGCCCGGGGAAGGTCGGCGTGGGCCACTACAACCGTGTCCACCCCGCGTTCGGCCAGCACTGCGACCCCGAACTCAACGGCATGGTTTAGGCCGGGGCGATCCGGACGGACCACGTTGACACCCCGGCTGCGGGCCCATGTCTCCACCTCATTGTCGTCGCAGGTCACGGTGACCGGAAGGGGGGCCGCAGCATCTATCACAACCTCGGCCATACGACGGGCCAGGTCGGCCCGGGCTTCGTCGTCCAGGGTTCCGACGAGGCGCTCCTTAGCCGAGCCGAAGCCTTTCACAGGGATCAGGACGGCCACTGACTCGGTCATCGGGCCACCCTACGGCCGGGCGCCGCCCCGTAGGGTGGCGTCATGTCGACCGGCGGCGTGACGAGGGCTGCGGTGCTAGGAGCCGGATCCTGGGGCACCACCGTGGCCGCTCTTTTAGCTCCCGTTGTGCCGACTGTGCTGTGGTCCCGGCGGCCCGACGTAGCTGCCGACGTGGCCGCCGGACGGGGCAATCGTCGCTACCTGGAGGGCTATTCCCTGCCGAGTTTACTGGACGCCACCGACGACTTGGCGGCCGCCGTGGATGGGGCCGATCTGGTGGTGGTAGGCGTACCCACCGAGGGCTTTCGGTGGGCGCTATGCCAAGCCGCCCCCCACGTCGGCAACGAGGTGCCGGTCGTCAGCCTGGCCAAGGGCTTTGAACAGGGGACCGGCTTGCGAATGTCGGAGGTAGCGGCCGAGGTGTTGCCCGGCCGACCGGTGGGCGTCCTGACTGGGCCAAATTTGGCCCGCGAGATTTTGGAGGGCCGGTCGGCGGCCACAGTGGTGGCGTCTACCGACCCCGACACTTCCATCGTCCTCCAAGGGCTCCTGGCCACCGATCGGCTCCGCGTTTACACCAACGACGATCTGGTCGGCTGTGAACTGGGTGGGGCCCTTAAGAACGTGATCGCCCTAGCCGCTGGATTAGCCGAAGGGCTAGAGACCGGGGACAACGCCCGGGCAGCCCTCATTACTCGGGGCCTGGCAGAGATGACCCGCCTAGGGGTGGCGTTGGGAGGCGACCCTATGACCCTGGCGGGACTGGCCGGGCTAGGCGACGTACTGGCCACTTGTGTGAGCGCTCAGAGTCGTAACCGTTGGGTCGGGGAGCAGGTCGGCCGGGGTGCTGCCCCGGAGGACGTACTGATGGGGATGTCTCAGGTAGCCGAGGGGGTTGGGGCGACTGTCGTGGCTTGCGACCTGGCCGCCACGGCGAACGTCGAGGTCCCAGTGGCCGAAGGCGTCCGGTCGGTGTTCCACGAGGGTCGGCCGCCGATTGAGGCTTGGTCGATGCTTATGACCCGCCGTGCCGGGCCCGAGGTGTCGGGCTCCTGATGTTCCGGCTCCGTAACCGTTCGAGGTCCCATCGCGTTCCATCTCACGTGGAGGTCGGAACCCGGGTGGGCACCGACGACGGATTCCGGGCAGTGGTCGACGCCCGGTCCGTCGTGCAGCCGCTGGGTAGCGGCCACCGGGTGGAGTGGTGGGTAGGCGGTGAGGGCCGCTGGTACGACCCGTCCACCGAGGCCGCAGTGCGCCAGGTTCGGCCGGGGGCGGCACCAGTACTCGAGACACGCCTGCGAGTTTCCGGCGGTGACGTGATGGCCACTACTTGGGCCGCTGTGGGACGGGGATCCATAGGGCCGGCGGTGGTCGTCGAGCTAGCCAACGAGACGCCGGTTCCGGTGGCCGTGGCTGTGGCAGTCCAGGCTGCTTCTGGTGGCCAGATCCGGCGGATGTCCGCAGACGGACGGCGCCTGTTAGTCGACGGGACTACGGCAGTGGTGGTGGACCGAGAACCAGGCTGTTACGCCTTGGTGGATGCCGCCGAGGACCTGTGGGCCATGGTCTCCGGGGGGCGGACGCAGGTGGAGCAGCCCCGTTCAATTCGCTGCCGGATCGGGGCCGCTGCGGGCGCCCTGGTGGTCCCACTGCCTCATCGGGCCTCTCTGCGGTTCGCCGTACCGGCCGCCGACTTGGTGGAGAACCCATCGGCTTCCTTTCCCGACGCAGACCGGGTAGCAGCCGGATGGGCGACCCGTTTGATCGATGCGGCCACTGTCGACATCCCAGACGGGGCGCTGTCTGCCGGAGCCCACCGGGCCCTAGTCGACCTGCAACTAGCCAAACCGACGGCCGTTGGTGCCGTCGAACTGGCCCGGTGGGGCCTGGGCAGGCAGGCCGTGGAAACGCTGTCTGCCACATTGGATCCGGTGGCCAAACGGTTGGTGGCGGCTGCTCACCTCTGGCGTCTCCACCGAGATCCGGCTTGGTTCGAAGGTCCGTCGGGGCTACCCCTGGAAGACTTGGTTCGGGAGCCGGCCGACCGAGTCGAGGTCGCGGGTGCTCTCGGAGCGCTGGCCGACCTGCTGGACGTCCGAGGGGATACTCGGTCGGCTGCTGATGCCAGGGAGGTGGCAGCAGGGGCGACTCTGGTCAGCCTGTCACCGACGGATCCGGCTACGACAACGCTGCGTGACCTGTCGAACTGCTTGGTCTTGGAATCGGTCGACGGTCTAGACCTCCTCACCGAGGTGCCCGACGCCTGGCTGGGGGGAGGAATCGAAGTTCACGGTTTAGCCACTCCCTACGGCCGCCTGAGCTACGCCGTGCGCTGGCACGGCGATCGGCCAGCCCTGCTGTGGGAACTGGACCGGCGGGACGACCGACCGATGACCCTCCGGGCCCCTGGACTAGACACCGCCTTCTCGACCGATGAGCCGATCGGTGAGACCCTCTTGGCCGCCCCGGCCGGCTGGGTTACGCCCCGGTCGACAGCCGTGTCCCCACCCGACGGGGGAGAGTTCTTCTAGGGTCGGCCCATGGCCGGTCGGAACCGCATGCGGGCGGCCCTCCGTGGCAAGGCCCCGGGACTGGTCGCCGAACGCCAGATGTGGGAGGCCGGGCACGCCGTGGTAGCTGGCATGGACGAGGTGGGAAAGGGCGCCTGGGCCGGGCCCCTGACTGTGGCTGCTGTGGTCCCCGCTCGGACCCGGCGAATCACCGGTGTCCGCGACTCCAAAATGCTGACCGAGCCAGAGCGAGAGGCGCTCTACGAGCGCATCACCGGCTGGGCAGAGGCATGGGCCGTCGGACACGCCTCCAACGATGAGTGCGACGACCTCGGCATGTCGGAGGCCCAGCGACTGGCCGCCCGGCGAGCCCTTGATGGCTTGGGCCAGGAGGTAGACCAAGTACTCCTGGATGGCCGCTGGGACTTTGTGGGCGGTGGCCGGGCACGCACCATCGTGCGGGGGGATGCCATCAGCCTGTCAATCGCCGCTGCCTCAGTGGTGGCCAAGGTAACCCGAGATCGGATCCTGCGGGAAGCCGATCGGCGGTTCCCAGGGTTTGGGTTCGCTGCCTCCAAGGGCTACCCCAGTCCAGTACACAGGGCGGCCCTGCGAGAACGAGGGGCCACCACCTACCATCGGAGGTCCTGGTCGTTCATGGCGGACCTCCCCACAGTCGGGGAGCCTCCCCGGGACCGGGCCGACGCCCCGGCCCGCCTCTTCTGACCCGCCCGCGTCGATTTGGGCACAGCGTCGCTACCGTGCGGCCCGTGCAGCGCACTATTCGACTCCTGTGGCTCCTCGTGGGCTGGACGGCTGTGGTGTGGGTTGGCCGCCTCCGCAACATGCTGGGAGACGACGGTTTAACCGCGGGGGCCCGGGCGTGGGGGATCCTGGTCGCTGGAGTTTTTCTGGTGTCAGCCGCCCTGGTCGCCACCCTGCCCCTCGGTCTCTGGCACCGGCGCCCCCTAGGTTCGACCCGTCTGGTGTCGGTCTTCTGTCTGTGGACGATCGTCTTTTGGGCTGTACGGGGTGGTGGCCTCCTGTTCGCCGAGCACGAGGCGGGCTTCAAGGCTGTTCACACGATGCTGGCTCTTGTCTCCATCGGGCTGGCCGTACTCCTCCAACGGGCCGACCGGGTTGCGGGCCACGGAGTCTCCGTCGACGACCGCTAGTCTCACCGGCCTATGGGCCAGCCGATCACCGTCGTCGAGAAGCCGTCGTCCCGAACAGGGATCGTCCGGTACGAGACCAACCGTGCTCTGACCGGTATGGGCCACGAGCGCTACCAGGCCGGTGACGAGATCTTGGGTGCCGCCCCGGCCGACGAGTTGGCCCGCCGCCTCTTCGACCGAGGCGGAATCACCGGAGTCCACGTGAACGGCAACGTGGTCACCGTCGAACTGGCCGACGCCGAAGCCGAAGCCGAAGGCATTGATCAGGTCATCGCCAGCCTCTACCTGTACTGGGTAGAGGGCGTCGAAGTCCCGAGCGACGACGAGCTGATGGGCACCGTCGGCTGACGCCTCATGGCAGGCCGTCCGTTGGCGCTGGATGACTGTCGGCTGACCGTGCACGACGAGGTGGGCGTTGGACCACACCCGGAGCCATGGCCGGACGACGCCCGGTTGGATCCGGAGTTGCTGGCGGGTGGCGACAGGCGCAACGTCGTAGACGGCTACCGGTACTGGTCGCTAGAGGCCATCGTGGCCGACCTAGACGGTCGCCGCCACCCCTTCCACGTAGCGGTGGAGAACTGGGAACACGACCTCAACATCGGCACAGTGGTCCGTAACGCCAATGCTTTCTTGGCCGCCGAGGTTCACATTGTGGGTCGCCGCCACTGGAACCGCCGGGGGGCGATGGTCACCGACCGCTACCAGCACGTGATCCACCATCCGACGGTGGATGATCTGGTGGCGTGGGCCGACGGGCGTGACCTACCCCTGGTGGGGATCGACAATCTTCCCGGATCCGTTCCTCTGGAGACGACTGACCTGCCTGAAAGATGCGTACTGGTCTTCGGACAGGAGGGAACAGGCCTGTCCCGTGCGGTACGTGACGCAGCGCTGATGGTGTGCTCAATTGCCCAGTACGGGTCAACTAGGTCTATTAACGCAGGGGTCGCCTCGGGGATCGCCATGCACGCGTGGATACGTTGCCACGTGTGGTGAGCGCCCCTTCTTCAGCCGATAGTTCGACGTCTGGAGGGGACTTCGATGGTTTGTAAAGGGAATGGAGAGTATGGATTCAAGAGCGATACGGCTGATCGCCGTGACGGCCACACTTGTCACGTTGACGGCGTGCACTATCGGTTGTGGCGACGGGACTGAGGCGGTTCAAGGCACCCACGAATCAGCGGGACACAACGGGGCTGGTCATAAAGAAGTTGGCCATGAAGGGTCCAGTTCGGGTAGCCACAACCACAATCACGGTGGTTCCGTGGACCTCTCCGGGTTGGCCCAGCCGCCAAGCGTGTCTTTGACCGCGACATCGGAGGGCCCTGGTGTCGTGGATTTGGAGATTGCGGTTGATGGACTGGAACTAGTACCAGTGAATCCTCCTCAACAACATCACGTAGGGCAGGGGCATGTTCACATCACAGTGGATGGCGCCTCGGTAGCCATGATTTCGGATCCCCGCTACCGGCTGACCGGTCTTTCCAGCGGATCACACGTGATCGCAGCCGTACTGTCCTCCAACGACCATCGCGACTATGTGGTCAACGGGAAGCCCGTTGCGGCAGAGGTGACGCTAACCGTGGAGGTTGGAGCCGGCATGGTCGTTGATCATCGGTTTGACGTGGACCTAGTAGGCGGCGAGGTGGTGGGTGGTCCACCTCGGCTGAAAGTGGCGGTCGGCGACCTAGTCGAGGTAGCGATCCACAGCGACACGATCGAAGAGGTCCACCTGCACATCTACGACATGTCTGTTGCGGTCCACCCGGGCAGCCGGGCCATTCTCCGTTTGGCGGCAACGATTCCCGGCGTGTTCGAAGCCGAACTACACGGTAGCGGCCTTCGGGTTTTTGAGTTGCAGGTGTCGTGACCGACGCACCCTCCTCAGCTGTAATGACAGTGCTTGCTCACGGAGTAGGTGGTCGGACCGACCTCCCACTCACTGCTTGGCAAGCTGGGTGGTCGGCTGGTGTCGCCCTTACCTTCTCTTTTGTTGCTCTTGGGCTGCTCTGGCACCAGCCCCAGCTCCGCTCACTGGCCGCCGGTCGACCACTAGGGGCTGCGACGGCTGGGGTTCAGCGGCGGGTAGTGCCGGTGCTCCGGTGGATCACGATGGCGCTCTTTGTCGTGGTGATTACGGCCGGTCTAGTCGGCCGGAACGACACAGGGGCAAATGCTATTCCGGTTGTCGTATACGTCGCGTTCTGGGTGGGTATCCCACTCTTGGCTGTACTCATAGGCCCGTTCTGGTCGTCACTTAGCCCATGGGAGACGCTGGCCGGGCTATCGGATCGAGAAGACCCTGAATGCCGCCCTGTTCCACCCAGTTTCTTCGCTAATGGATGGGCGGCGCTTGTCCCGGTATCAGCTTTTCTGTGGCTTGAACTGGTCTATCACGACGGAGCCCAGCCCCGGGTTTTGGGCTGGGCGGCCCTCGGTTACACATTGACCATCATTGGAATCTCCTACCGGTGGGGTAGGGATGTGGCTCGGAGCGCTGAAGGTTTTGGCACACTGTTTTCCCTGATAGCCCGCCTTTCGCCCATCGGTCGGGGGCCCAACGGTCGGTTAGTTGTTCGACCGCCTCTAGTTGGTGTGGTAGTCGACGACCTGCGCCCATCCGAGCTGGCTCTCGTCCTAGTGGTCCTTGGCGGAACGGCTTTTGACGGTATGTCTCGTACGCGCTTCTGGAGCGACGTATCGGCAGGACGCTCTGGGTGGGAATCCACGGCCGTAGGGACGATCGGCCTTTTTTGGATAGTCGTCCTCGTCGGGGTCCTGTTTCACCTGGCATCTCGCTTCGGCGACCGGCTGACAGGAAGAACTGGTTTTTCCGGCCAGTTCGGACATTCGCTCTTGCCGATCCTCTTGGGCTATCACGTGGCCCACTACTTCTCGATGCTCGTTCTCGAAGGACAGATGATTCGGGTGCTGGCATCAGACCCTTATGGGCGAGGTTGGGATCTTTTTGGAACTGCCTCTGACGCCGTGAACTGGACACTTGTGTCCCCAACAACTATCGGCTGGATCCAGTTGGGGGCGATCGTCTCCGGCCATCTGGCCGGCGTGCTGGTGGCCCACGATAGGTCCGTTGAATTGTTGCAACCGGCTACAGCGCTTCGAAGCCAGTACCCGATGCTTGCTGTAATGATTCTCTACACGGTCTTCGGCCTAGTCCTCATGACGGGCTGAACTCGACTCAGAACTCGCTCTTGCCAGTATCGGGCATTGGTTCGGTGTTGGCGTGTGGCCCAGTCCTTTCCGCCTTCAGGTGGCGGCAGACGACAGTCGACCCGGATGCTGGATTTTGGAGGAGGGGTGGAGGGTTATTGTCGGACCTACGACTGAGCGGTGACCGGACGGGATCGACGGGGTAGGTTCCCGCCCACCCCGATGGCCCGTATGGACCGTCGACCGGAAAGCGGAGGCACCGGTGTCCGAACGCGAGGAGATGGACTGGGACCGCTACGGGACCGCGGTGCGCGAGCTGGCCCAGATGGTGGCCGATGACGGCTACCGGCCCGACATGATCCTGTCCATCGCCCGGGGTGGCCTCTTCGTGGCCGGCTCTCTGGGTTATGCCCTGGCAGTCAAGAACCTCTACGTGATGAACGTGGAGTACTACACCGGGGTCGATGAGCGACTGGACATTCCAGTGATCCTCCCGCCGTACGTCGATTGGGTGGATCTGGGTGACCGGCGCATCCTGATCGTCGACGACGTGGCCGACACCGGCCACACCCTGGCTCTGGTCCGTGAGACAGCGCTGGCCCAGGTGGCCGAAGTCCGGGAGGCGGTGCTCTACCAGAAGCCGCAGTCAATGGTCGACTGCCAGTATGTGTGGCGTCACACCGACAGGTGGATCAACTTTCCGTGGTCCACCGAACCTCCAGTGGTTGACCTCGAGGGAGCCGGAACGAGCGTCCTGGACGCTTGACTCCACCGTCGGCGTCCCCGGCGGGTCGCCTCAGGCGTGAATAGGGGCCCGGTCGGTCGACCACTCCACTGTCCGTTCCAACTGGCCACCTACCGACATCAGTTGGTCCTCCCGGCCGTAGGCCGCAACTAACTGGACTCCGACAGGCAAGCCGTCCGAGGAGCCGAGGGGCAGAGAGATGGCCGGCTGTCCGGACGTGTTGAACGGCGAGGTGAATAGCGAGTAGGGGATAGACGCCCGGGATCCCCGAGCCGGATCGTCATCGCTGGGGGTGAGTTCACCGAGCTGTGGTGGGGGCAGAGCGGTGGTCGGGGTGAGTAGAAGGTCGAAGTCCTCCCACCAGGCAGCCATACTCCGGCGCCAGCGGCCGATGATCCTCTGGGCTCGGAGGTAGTCGGGGGCGGTCCAGTCTCGGCCGTGCTCGGCCAGGACCCAGGTTCCCGGCTCCACGTCGGCGGCGGTGACCTCCCGGCCCAGTTGCTCGCCCAGGGTCATCAGGCTTACCACGGCACCGGTCGACCAGTGAACGGTGAAGGCCCACGCCAGGTCGTTCATCTGGCCGAGCTGGGTGAACGCCTCGGGTTGTGATTCCACCACCTGGTGGCCCAGGTCGGACAGCAGGTCGGCGGTCCGCCGGGTTGCTTCTTCACAATCGGCGTGGGTGGGCACCCGGTGGTTGTCGGCCATAAGTCCGATGCGGAGGTGTCCCGGGTCAGCGTCGACTCGCGCCGCGTAGGGTCGTCCGTGGTCTGGCGCCACCACGCCATCGCCTGGGAACGGGATGGCGCAGGCATCCAGAATGGTCGCTGTGTCGCGCATGGTGTGGCAGACCACGTGCTGACAGGCGAAGCTCCACTCCTCACCGGGCCCCTGGGATACCCGTCCCCGTGAAGGCTTGAGCCCGACTAGGCCGCACATGGCGGCCGGGATACGGATCGAACCGCCGCCGTCACTGGCGTGGGCCGCTGGCACCATGCCGGTCGCCACGGCGGCTGCCGCCCCTCCGGACGATCCACCAGTGCTGTACCCGGTGTTCCACGGGTTCCGGCACGGACCGGTGGACGTCGGCTCGGTGGTGGCCACCAGGCCCAGTTCCGGGGTGTTGGTCCGGCCGACGATCACGAACCCGGCCTCCTTGTACCGAGTGACCAGGTTGGCATCTTCGTCAGCGGTGAAATTGGCGTCCTTGAGGGCCTGGACGCCGCCATGGTGGGGTTGTCCGGCTTCGGTGGCCCACAGGTCCTTGATGAGCATGGGCACGCCCTGGAACGGTCCGTCGGGAAGGTCAGGGGAGGCGGCCAGAACTAGCGCCTGGTCGAACTGGCGGTGAATGACAGCGTTGACCTCGCCGTCTAGGTGCTCGATTCGGTCGATGGTGGCCTGCACGGCCTCGACCGGCGAGAGTTGCCCGTCGCGGATCAGGGCAGCCAGGCCGACAGCATCGACCTGAGCCAGTTCGTCTTCAGGGAGGAAGCCACCAGTCATGGCGTCGGACCGTATCGGCGGGTCGATCGGCGGGCCGTGTTGGGCTCAGTCGCCGCCAGCCCGTTCCAGGTAGTTGTAGACGGTGAAGCGGCTGACCCCAAGAGCCTCGGCCACGTCCTCTACTGACTTGCGGAGCGTGAAGGCCCCCCACTCGTTCAGGAGGGCGACCGCCTCCTGCTTCTGGGCCCGGTCCATTTCCGAGCGCAGTATGCCTATCTCGCGCTCGACGGCTAGCAGCAGGGTGTCTAGGGCGTCATGGAGATCAGGTCGTCGGAGGCCGCCGACCAACTCACCCTCCCAAAACAGGGGGAGATCGGCCTCCGTGACCCGTTCGGCGCCGTGAACGGAGGCTCCCAGTGCATCGGCGATCGGCTGAATAGCCTCAATCAGGGGGTGGACGGGGCTGGCCACAGGGGAACCCTAGCCAACTTCCAGAAGTTGACAAAATGTTGACGCGAAGCTGATGGGACGACAGCATGGAGGGGTGACGGTCACAATCGCGCGCACGCTCAATGCCGCCTGCGAAGCTCTAGCTGCCGACCCGGAGGCGCTAGTCCTAGCAGGCGGAACAGACCTCATGGTCGAGATCAACCGCGGCGGTCGCACGGTTGACGACGTGGTGGTCATCGACCGGGTTCCCGAGCTGCAGGGATGGCACCGCGAGGGAGACATGCTGCGTTTGGGAGCGACGTTGACCTACGCCGAGATGGCCGATCCAGCGTTCGCCTCATTAGTCCCGGCTCTCGCCCAGGCCGCCCGGACTGTCGGCTCACCGCAGATCCGGGCCGCCGGCACCATCGGCGGGAACCTGGCCACCGCATCGCCAGCCGGCGACACCCTGCCCGTGCTGGCCGCCCTAGACGCCGAGGTGGAGATCCGATCGCACCAAGGCCATCGGACGGTTCCTCTCGACGAGTTCGTGATCGGTGTCAAGGCCAACGCCCTGGCCCCGGGCGAGCTGATTGCCGCTATCCGAGTCCCCGTACTGGACGGACCTCAGGAGTTCCTTAAGGTCGGACCGCGTAACGCCATGGTCATTTCGGTGGCCTCCATGGCCCTCGTGGTCGACCGGGTTGGACGCACCGTCCGAGTGGGGCTGGGATCGGTGGCCCCGGTACCTCTGCGGGCCATCGAGGCCGAGGTGATGATCGCTGCTCGCCTCGACTGGGCAGGGGGCCGGTCGCCGACGATCCACGACGTCGAACGGTTCGCTGAGTTAGTAGCCGACGCCACCCGGCCGATCGACGACCACCGGGGATCGGCGGACTATCGACGCCGCTCAATCGAGGTACTAGCCCGTCGGGCCCTGATCCGGGCCTTCGGGGAGCCGACGCCGTGACCGGCCCGTACGGGCTGACCGTCAACGGCCACCGCCACGAGATAGCCGACGGGTGGGTTGGAGAGAGTTTGCTGTTCGTGCTTCGGGAGCGACTGGGCCTCCCAGGATCCAAAAATGCCTGTGAAGAGGGCGAGTGCGGCTCCTGCACGGTGCGACTGGACGACCAACTGGTGTGCAGTTGTCTGGTGTTGGCCGCCGCCGCAGCTGATCGTTCGGTGACCACCGTGGAGGGGCTGTCAGCCAGCCATGAGGCCGACGGGTTGCTGTCCGACGTCCAGCAGGCCTTCGTGGACGCCGGTGCAGTCCAGTGCGGCTTCTGTACCCCCGGCCTGCTCATGGCGGTGGACGACCTCCTCAACCACTACCCCGACCCCGACGACCTCACCGTCCGGGAGGCCATCAGCGGAAACCTCTGTCGCTGCACCGGCTACGGACGCATTCTGGACGCCGTGGACCGCGCTGCCTCAGCCCGACGGGAGGCCCAGACATGAGCGCCGTGTCAACGACCCTGGTCGGTGATCGGAAGCGTGAAGCCGGGATCGGCGAGAGCCCCCCCCGGCCGGACGGCGTTCCCAAGGTCACTGGAGAGTTCGCTTTCTCAAGCGATCTCTGGCACGACCGAATGCTGTGGGGGGGGACCCTGAGATCGCCCCACCCATCAGCCCGGATCCGGTCCGTCGACATCGGTCCGGCTATGGCCATGGCTGGGGTCTATACCGTCCTGACCCACGCAGACGTTCCCGGTGCGGCCACCTACGGCTTGGAACACCCCGACCAACCGGTCCTAGCCGCTGACGTGGTCCGTTACGAGGGCGAGCCGGTGGCCATCGTGGCCGCCGACCACCCGGAAACGGCCCGTCGGGCCCTGGCCGCCATCGTGGTCGACTACGAGATCACCGAACCTCTGGTCGACCCGTCCCTGGCCGAGGCGGCGCCGCCCATCCACCCCGATGGAAACCTCCTTCGTCGTATCCACCTCCGCCACGGCGATCCAGCAGCCGCCGACCGCAACGATTTGGTGGTCGTCGAAGGGACGTACGAGGTAGGCATGCAGGATCAGGCCTTCCTGGGCCCGGAGTCTGGCCTAGCCGTGCCAGCCGAGGACGGAGGAGTCGAACTGTACGTGGCCACCCAGTGGCTCCACGTAGACCGAGACCAGGTAGCGGCCTGCCTGGGCCTGGACCCCGGATTGGTGCGCTTGACTCTGGCCGGGGTGGGCGGGGCTTTCGGTGCCCGCGAGGACCTCAGTCTCCACGTCCATCTGTGCCTGCTAGCTCTGCATACCGGCCGCCCGGTGAAGATGGTCTACGGCCGGGAGGAGAGCTTCCACGGACATGTACACCGCCACCCGGCCAAGCTTTGGTACCGCCACCACGCAGATACCGACGGGACACTCGTCCGTGTCGAGGCTCGGCTGCTGTTCGACGGAGGGTCCTACGCCTCGTCCAGCGGAGCGGTGATCGCCAACGCCACCTGCTTCGCCGCTGGGCCCTACCGGGTGCCGTCGGCCGACGTGGAGGGCATTGTGGTTCGGACCAACAATCCACCCTGTGGCGCCATGCGAGGCTTCGGTGCCGTCCAGACCTGCATGGCCCACGAGGCCCAGATGGACCGCCTAGCCGGGGCTCTGGGAATGGATCCCATCGAACTGCGACTACACAACGCTCTAACCCCAGGTGACCGACTAATCACCGGACAGGTGGTGACCGGCACCCTCCCGGTGGCTGAGGTGATCCGCACGTGTGCCGGGAGTCCGTCGGCCGCCACTCGCCCCGACCAGCCAATGTCGCGGCCTGGGGGAGCAGGACGGACGGCGGACGCCACCCACGTGGTCCGGGGCGAGGCGTTAGCCGTGGGCTTCAAGAACCTCATGTTCTCCGAGGGGTTCGACGACTCATCAGAGGCCCGGTGCGAGTTGCAAGATGGCGTGGCCACCATCACGTGTGCATGCGCGGAGGTTGGTCAGGGATTTGTGACCCTGGCCCAGCAGATCGCCCGCGAGGTCCTGAGCGTGGAGGAGGTCGTGCTAGCCCCAGTCGAGACGGCCACCATCGGTTCGGCCGGCTCCACGTCAGCCAGCCGCCAGACCTGGATGTCCGGGGGTGCCGTCCAGATGGCCTGCGAGGAAGTTCGAACCACCCTTCTGGTCCGGATGGCCGCCGAGTATGACGTTCCGGTGGATGACCTGGTCCTGGCCGACGGTCGGGTGTGCTCACTGTCTGGATCCTTGGACGTAGACCTGACCACGGCGACCATCGAGCCGGTCACCGCCGACGTGGTCCACCGCCATGCCCCGACCTTTCCACTGGATGCCGACGGGCAGGGAAACGCGCACGTATCGTTCGCCGTCTCAGCTCATCGGGCCATCGTGGACGTGGACCCAGATCTCGGACTGGTGAAGGTAGTCGAGCTCACCACCTCGCAGGACGTGGGACGGATCCTGAACCCGACCCAGGCCTTAGGACAGCTGGAAGGCGGTGCTGCCCAAGGACTGGGCCTAGCCGTCATGGAGGAGGTCCAAGTAGTCGACGGCCGGATCCGCAACGCCTCGTTCACCGACTACCTAGTGCCCACCGCGCTGGACATGCCACCGGTAAGGGTCGCCGCGCTCATCGAACAACCAGAACCTGGGGCTCCGTTCGGGGCTAAGGGAATCGGGGAGCCACCGACCATCTCGTCCACAGCAGCGATCGTCGCCGCCGTCCGCAGGGCCACAGGACTGGATTTGCCCCGGGTACCGGTACGTCCGGCCGACATCGCTTTGGCCGACGCCGCTCCCAGAGGTGCCCGATGACCAACCGGACCCCCGACGCTCCTCGTATTGACGGCGACCGACTGCTCCGCCGGATCGAGGCGCTGGCCACCATCGGGCCCATTGACGGAGGGGGCTCTTGCCGCCTCGCCTTGACCGATGAAGACCGGGCGGGCCGCGACCTCGTTGTGGCGTGGATGCACGACCTCGATCTGGACGTGCGAGTCGACGGCATTGGCAACGTGGTCGGCGTGCGGCCCGGCCGGATCGACGGTCCACCGGTGATGACCGGCAGCCACATCGACACCGTCCGTACCGGAGGCCGATACGACGGGAACCTCGGAGTGCTGGCCGGCCTGGAGGTCATCGAGACCCTTGAGCAGCAGGACATCCAGACAGAAAACCCGTTTGCTGTGGCATTCTTCACTGACGAGGAAGGCTCCCGGTTCCCTCCCGACATGCTGGGGAGCCTCGTCTACGTCGGCGGGATGGCCGTCGAAGAGGCCCTCGACATTGTTGGCATCGACGGTGCGGTTGTCGGCAAGGAACTGGACCGCATCGGCTACCAGGGTCCCTTCCCCTGTCCCGGGCCGGCACCACGGGCCTTCGTCGAACTGCACATCGAGCAGGGTCCAGTACTGGAGGCCGCAGGCACCACTATCGGAGCCGTCACCGGCGTCCAGGGAATCTCCTGGACCGAACTGGTCATTACCGGCCAGTCCAACCATGCCGGGACTACCCCTATGGACCTCCGTCACGACCCGGGCTACGTAGCGGCGGCCATCGCCTACCACGTCCGGCAGATGGCAGTCCGGATGGGAGGACGCCAGGTAGCCACCGTCGGACGTCTGGAACTTCACCCCAACCTGGTAAACGTGGTGGCCGCCTCGGCATCGATGACCGTGGACCTACGCAACACCGACGAGCAACTCCTACGGGAGGCCGAAGCTGAACTGGCCCGAACGGTGACCGACCTGGCGGCCGCTGAAGGCGTCAAGGTCGTCGATCGCACCCTGGCCCGCTTCGAGCCGGTGGAGTTCGACACTCGAGTAATCGACATGGTGGCCGGAGCGGCAGCCGACCTCGGCCACACCGTCCAACGGATGCCTTCGGGCGCTGGTCACGACGCCCAGATGATGGCCCGCGTCTGTCCGACCGGCATGGTCTTCGTGCCCAGCCGCGACGGCATCAGCCACAACCCGGCCGAGCACACCGACCCCGAACACCTCGTGGCCGGTGCCAACGTGCTCATGCGAACCCTGCTGGCCTTGGATGCCTCCGACCTGGCGGGATCCGGATCAGGAGTCACAGCGTGAGTCGCTTCGTGACCGTCGGTGCAGCGCAGATGGGCCCCATCCAGCGCTCCGACACCCGACCAGAGGTGATGGAGCGGCTCCTGGCCCTGCTCCACAGTGGTGCCGACGCTGGCTGCGAACTAGTGGTGTTCCCGGAACTGGCCCTGACCACGTTCTTTCCCCGATGGTGGGTCGACGACCTGTCCGAGGCCGACCACTTCTACGAGACCGAGATGCCCGGTCCCGAGACCCGC
>PBDJ01000025.1 GCA_002717365.1 Acidimicrobiaceae bacterium
CGGGTGATCCGTTTGCTGCGGGTGATCCGTTTGCTGCGGGTGATCCGTTTGCTGCGGGTGATCCGTTTGCTGCGGGTGATCCGTTTGCCGGCGGCGGTGAGGGCATTGCTTTCGGCGAAGGGGGAAATTTCGCGGCCGGTGGAGGATTTGGCCCCGAAGGTGAGGGTGGTCCCGAGGGTGAGGGCGGTGGCCATTTCGGTGACTTCGCAGATAGCGCGGGACGCCAGGCGAAGTTTGCTGGCTTCCAGTCGTTCGGTGAAGATGTCGATGCAGTAGACGACGGCTTCTTTGCGATGATGATGGGCGCCCCCGGCCGTGATGGCCCCGGTTTCGGTGCACCTGGCGACTTTGGCCCCGAGGGCGATTTCGGTGGTCAGGACTTCGGTTTTGGTCCTGACGACGGCTTCGGTCCCGAGGGTGAGGGCGGCTGGAGCGGTCCGACCTTCGAGTTCAACGAGGAGGGTGGCCTCGAGGGCGACTTCTTCCGACCACAGCAGGCCTTCACGTTCGGCGAACCTGGCGATTTCGGTCCTGAGGGTGAGGGCGGACCGGACGGCAACCCGTTTGGTGACTTCTTCGACGATTACACGGGTGGCCCTGAGGGTGACTTCGATCCGGAGGCCGGGGGTATGGAACAGGGGGTCAAGGCCTTCTTTGATCCCACCCAGGAAGGCGGTTTCGACCCGACCGAGTTCTTCGACGGTGCTCGCGGTCAGGGCCCGGATCCGTTTGTTCCGGAAGGCGAGTTTGTACCCGGAGAGTTCGACCCCGAGGCCGGGTTTACCCCGCCGGAATTTGAGGACGAGGGTGTCCGGCAGTTCCAGCCGCCGGTGGCGTTCGACATGGGCGAAGGTGGACAGGCCATGGCTTGGGAGGACGGCATGAGCCAGGTCGTCCAGGAGGACGGCAGCTTCGCTGTGTTCTGGGGCGACGGGAAGGCTATGGAGCGTGAGGTCACCGAGGACGGCGGCTTCATACAGACCAATCCCGATGGCACCGTGGTGCAGCAGAATCCCGATGGTTCAGGAGCGTTCACGAGCATCACTGGCGCAACAACGGTTACCGAGATTACTGACGATGGAGCGAAGGTAATTACCTCTGCTGACGGCGCTACCAAGATGGAACTAGAAAACGGTGGCGAGGTTTACATCGAGCCGTCTGGGTGGTCCATGGAGAAGGTTCTCGATGAGGAGACCGGCAACTTCATGACCCGCGGTTCCGACGGCCTGATCGAGGTGACTCGGCCCGACGGCACCTTTGAGCGGGTCAACCCGGATGGTACGACAGACCAGTCGTTCTTCCAGGAGGACGGGTCGCTGGTCACCCAGATGGGCGACGGCTCCGTCAGCGTTGTGAACCCTGACGGCTCTGAGGAATTTACCGACGAATGGGGCTTCGGCGGTAAGACGGTCATTGCAGAGGACGGCTCCTCGGTGACCTTGATGACAGACGGCAGTTCCAAGATGGAGGCTGAGGACGGCAGTTGGTCTATTGACATTGCCCCCAACGGCGACCAGACGGTCACGTCTACCCTCGATGATGGGACCGTTCAGAAAAACATGCCCGACGGTGGTGTTCAGCGTTACAACCCGGTGTCTGGGGCCACCACGTTTACCAGTCCAGACGGTGGCGATTACGTAAGCCGTGAGAACCCGGACGGCAGTGTGGTCGTTACCGACCCGCAGGGCATGGTCACTGAATCGAACCCGGTTACCGGTAAGACCGCCGTGACGTTCCCTGACGGCAGCACGCAGATTACTGAACGCGCGGCGGACGGCTCTCTTCAGACTGAGATGTCCGATGGTTCTCAGGTCGAGGTGAAGCCCAACGGTGCAACTTCATTCGTTGATCCCGAGGGCAATGTCTCTGAGACCATTGTGAACGAGGACGGTTCGATGCTTACCAACACACCGGACGGTGTGGCGATGCTGAGTGCCGAAAACGACGAGGGAACCCTCAGCGCCCTCTATCAGCCTCCGTCTCAGGCCGACGTGGCCTTGGAGGCTGCCGCTGAGGCGGGTGACGAGTGGGCTGCCGCCGAGCTCCAAGCAAAGAGGGCTGTAGCTGTTGCCGATGCAATTGACTCGGGTGATTCCTCTGCAATGCATGAGGCAGCTGACGCTGCTGCTGCCGAGGCCAATGATCTTGCTGACGCGGCTGATGTAGTTGCTAACGAATGGTTGGAGGACGCCGCGGTTGCCGCGGCCATGAACGATCCGGATATGACTCCAGAGTTGGCTGATGAACAGGCTCAGGCGGCAGCCGATGCGGCAGCCGATGCGGCAGCAGCCCAGGAAGCGGCGGCGACTCAGGCGGCAGCCGATGCCGAGGCCATGGCCCAGGTGACTGAGGACCTGCAGGAGGCTGCTGGAGAACAGCAGGCAGCCCTGGAGGAGGCTCTGAACGCTGGTTTCACCATGGAGGAGATTCAGGCTTACCTAGAGTCCCAGGGGCAGGCAGAGGAGCGCCAGACTTCGTCGCGTCGTTCGACCCAGACTGATGACGACAACCCGCTTCTGCAGCTCTTCGATGCGCAGAAGGCTGTCCAGGATCTCCTCGCATCTGCGAACGCTGTTGTCGCCGACGCCCAGGAATCCAGTGCCGCATCAACACGGGCCGATGCCGTGGCAGCGCTGCTTACCCAAGATGCCGCTGAGGCAGCAGCTGTCGCCGAGGCTGTGAGTGATCCAGCCATGGACGCTGCCGCGGCAGCGGAGGCGCTCGACGCCTCGCGCGCCGCCGCTGAGGCTGCCGCTAACGAAGCTGTGGCTGCGGCTAGCGCCGCCAGCGCCGAGGCTGCTATCGCCGCCGCTGCCGACGCTGCTCTTGCTGCGCCGGCGCAGGCTGCTGAAGCCGCCGCTGCCGCCGAATTGGAGCTCCAAGCGGTTCAGGCGGCGGTTGATGCCGTGGACCCGGACAACGCGGAAGCTGTGGCCCAGGCTGAGGCTGTTCTGGCGGAGGTTGTAGCTGAGGCCGAGGCGGCCCAGGCGACGGCTGACGAGTACGCCGATACCGACGCATACGCTGCTGCTGCCGCTGAGGCCGCTGAGGCCGCTACCGAGATTGCTGAGGTCGCCGAAGAGGCAGCCGAGGAGGCAGCCGAGTACGCCGCTGTGGCGCCGGACGAGCCGGTTCCGGGTGTAGCGCCTCGAGGGATTCTCCAGAGCCCGGAGGCAGGCTCGACAACGGTGACATTGTCTAGCGGCAACTCCGTTGGCTACGTACTTAGTGACGACGGCGTTATTACGCTCCAGTCGTCGGCTGCTGCGGACCCGGACCTTGTCACTGCTGCCGAAGCCGAGGCGGCTGCAGAGGTGGCTATCGCTGAAGCGGACCGGGCGCAAGCGATCGCCGAAGCGGTCGTTGCCGGCGATACGACGGCTGTTGATGAAGCGGCTGAACTGGCTGGCGAGGAGGCTGAAGATGCGACCGCGGCGGTTGACGCTGCGGAAACGGCGGTCGCACATGCCAACGCCGTCGCTGTGGCATTGGACGACCCTGACATGACGGCAGGAATCGCCAACGAGGCTTTGTCCGCGGCATCTGAGGCCAGGGAAGAGGCTCAGAGCGATCTTTCAGCTGCCCGTGACGCGGCGGCCGAGGCCATGGAAACTGCTGAAGGGCTTGTGGCTGCCGCCACGGCTGATGACGCCACCGAGGACGAGGTTGCGGCCGCTCAGGAAGCACTGGTCCTGGTTCAGGAGACTTCGGATGCGGCTCGACAGGCTGAGTTCATGGTGGATCTGATGGAGGCCAACGAGGCCGAGGCAACTGCGGTCGTTACTGCCATGGCCGACCCGAACATGGACGTCTTCACAGCGGTTGAAGCGGCCGCCGATGCACGTGCTGAGTTGGTCGCTGCCACGGTGGTGGCCGCTACTGAGGTAGCTGAAGCGACAGCCGCAGAAGCCTTGGCCGCTGCGGTGGCGTCGGCCCTCACGCTGCCGGAGCGGTCGATCGAGTCCGCCGAGTTGGCCCAGGCTCAGGTCGACGCGGCGCAGGAGGCAATAGATGCCGCCGACCCGGACGACCCCGAGGCACTGGCAGCTGCCACAGAGTCACTTGCCGCGGCGAACAGTTTCCTGGAGGCAGCCGAGGCAGCTGTAGACAACTTTGGTGACCGTAACGCCTATGTCGAGGCCCTCCAAGAGTCTGCTGAGAGAGCTGTGATTGTTGCCGAAGATGCTGTCGCTGAGAGTAGTGCAGCGACCGAGGCGGCACTCGATGCCGCACCGGCTGAAGAGTCGGCCCGGGTGGTGGTATTCAATCCGTCGGTCGGTGCTGTTATCACAGAGGGTGGGGAGATGGTGGTCGAGTCATCCTTCACCGATACCGGCGGGATGTCGATTGAGATTCCGGCCAGCGGTGAGGCATACTCCGAGGCAGCTGCCGAGGCCGATCAGGCCATAGCCGAGGTGACCGAAAAGGACGCCGATCTCCAGGACGCTCTGGTAGCTGTGCAGATGGCGGCCCTGGCGGCTATCGGAGATGAGAGTCCTGAGGCTCAGGCCGAACTTGAGGCAGCTGAGGAAGTGGCGGCTGAAGCCCAGGCGGCGGTTGACGAGGCACAGGCGGCGGCCGACGAGGCCGTCGCTGCCCGCCAGGCGGAGGCTGCCACGGTGGTCGTTTCGGCCGATGGCACCCAGCAGTCCATCAGGGACGCAGAGGGCAACTCGGCGACGGCTATCACCTCGGACACAGGGGTGGTTATCACCATGGGATCGGTGACAATCCTGTCGGCGTTGGACAACCTGGCTGACGGTGATCTGCAGCCGGTTCTAGCGGCTGATGGGTCTGAGTTGATTGCAGCCCGGTCGGCTAGTGGTGCCGTCGAGGTGTTCCAGGCTGATGGCTCTCTGGCGGTCGACGAGAACGGGGAGCCTTACACGACAGACGCGCTCACCGCCCTCGTCCTGATCTTCGCTATTGACTGAGCAGGATGAACATGACGGATACGAACGGAGCGGGAGCCAACATGACGAACACCAAGGGACGCCGAAGGGGCGTCGGGATCGCAGTTGGGCTTGTTGCGCTGTCGCTCATTGCCGGCGCCTGCGGCGGGGGAGGCGACGAGGAGGCCGCAGTCGCGGTAGCCGAGGAGGAGGCTGCGGCGGAGGAGGCTGTGGCGGAGGAGGCTGTGGCGGAGGAGGCTGTGGCGGAGGAGGCTGCGGCGGAGGAGGCTGTGGCGGAGGAGGCTGTGGCGGAGGAGGCTGTGGCAGAGGCAGCTGCGACCACCACCGAACCGGTCCCAACGTCGTCCACACGGCCGACCTGCGTGCTGGGCCCCAACGCTGACTGCGCCGAGGTGGATCTAGCGGGAGAAAATCTTGCTGGCATGATCCTTCCCGGAATCGATTTATCGGGGGCCAATCTGGAGGGGGTTCTCTTCAACGGCACGATGCTGGCCGGCGCGAACCTTACGGGGGCGAACATGGCTGGCACGGCGCTGTCGAACACGAACCTGGCTGGCGCTGACATGGACGACGTTAAGGCGTCCGGGGCGTTGTTCTTCCGTACCAACCTGTCACATGCCTCGATGGTCCGGGCCGATCTGACTGCGGCACTGTTCATGGAGGCCGACATGAAGTCGGTGAATATGACCGGAGCCCTTTTGAACGGAATGGTCGATCGGCGGTCGTTTTGGTGTAGCACCATCTATAACGACGGGACGCTTCGCAACGAGAGTTGCATGATCACCACCGACTGACGGCCGAAACGGCGATACTCCGCTGATCAACGTCATCTGGGGGACCAAGGCCGAGGCCATCAAGGTCGCACCGGTGCTGCGCGAGTTGGATCGACGCGGCCTGCCCTACCGCTTGATTGAGACAGGCCAACACGGCGCCTACCTGCCGGTGCTGCGTGAACGGCTCGGCATTCGCGATCCTGACCTCCGTCTTGGTGGCCAGAGCGATGTCGACACCCTGTTGGCCGCGGTTCGCTGGGCGCTCGGCCTTGTCTGGCTAATGGTTAACCGGCGTCGCCTGAGGACCCAGGTGTTTGACGACCAGGGAGGTATGTGCCTCGTGCACGGCGACACCCCGTCGACGCTGCTAGCCACCCTTATGGCCCGACGATCCGGTATTCCGGTTGCCCACCTGGAGTCCGGGTTGCGCTCCGGTAGCTTCAGACACCCGTTCCCCGAGGAGCTGATACGGGTGCTGGTGATGCGCCGCGCAGCAGTGTGCTTTGCTCCGGAAGCCTCGGCGGCCGAGAATCTGCGCTCCATGGGCATACGAGCCCGCATCGTCGAGACGTCGGGCAATACTGGCTTAGAGGCTCTGCGCGATGCCGTGTCCGAGGTTGAGCCAGCTTCAGGGCCTGTGGTGGCCACCCTGCACCGGGTTGAGAATCTGCACCGGTCTGAACGGTTAGACGGGTTCCTGGCTCTCCTAGGTCGGTTAGGCCCAGCGGGCTATCCGGCCACCTTCGTGGTTCATCCACCAACAGACAGAGTCCTGACCCGGAGGGATAGACGGCCCGCCGTCGAGAGCCTCGGCGTTGACACCAGCGACTTGGTTCCCTACAGGGATTTCGTGACGATGCTTGCCGCTGCGCCGTTCGTAATCACCGACGGCGGATCCATCCAGGAGGAGTGCGCCCGCCTCGGCGTGCCCACTCTGTTGTGGCGTGACCGCACCGAGCGCCCGGACGGCGTGGGAGAGAGCGTTCTGGTTAGCCGGTATGACGATGCGCTGGTCGACGGTTTCCTAGCTGACCCAGAACAGTGGCGAAGGCCCCGACGACTGGGCGACAAACGACCGGCAGAAGAGGTGGTCGACGTCCTCGTTGAGATGGCGGACGGCGTCTAGCCGCTGGCCCGATTGCGACGCTCCAGGACCTCGGCAATCGTCGTGAGCAGTAGGTCGCGGGCCAGAAGCAGCGCCCGGAACCCGGCCACCAGCAGCACGGCGTCCGCACCCCAGTCCAGTATCGTCACCAGCGTCCCCTCGAACACCCCGATTCCCTGCGGGGCGAACAGGGTAAAGAACCCGATACCCCACGAAACGCCGAAGGCGCCCGCCGTGCGGCTCCACTGCATAGCCGTCGGGCCGACGACCTCCAGGTAGGCCCAAAACAGGGTGCCGATGGCCAACCAGTAACCAACCAGTACGGAGACCAGCCGAAACAGCATCTTGGTGGATGGGATGGCCATGAGATCACTGCCCCGCCGTCGAGCCCACCAGGCGACGAGCCGGACGAACACCGCCCTACCCAAGCCGAGGATGGCCACCAGGATGACGACGGCGCCGACGCCCACCCACGGGTCCACTGCTCCGGAGACGGCCAGCAGCACCACTCCGATCACGATGGCTACCGGAGCGCCGAGGGCTAACTCCAGACCCCCGACAGTGGCCGACGCCGCCATGCTGATCCCGTGGCCCTTCAGCAGGGTGCCTCGTCCGGCGGCGTACCAGATCCCGCCCGGCACGTAACGGGCGAGCAGCGCCCGGGCCGAGGCGTTTAGCACGATGCCGTACTGGGGGCGTTCCCCCAGGGACCGCAGGGCCAGGGTCCAAAAGGCTGCGTTGGGTACCAGCAGTAGGCACGAGGCTACGACCAATAGGACCAGGGGTCCCGGCGACAGGTTGTCTATCAGTGCCGACATGTTGTCCCAGCGGGTGACGACCAACCAGGCGGCCAGGACGGCAACCATGACCAGCCAGAGCGCCCGCAGGCCCCCCGAGCCTCTCAGGACGCTCACGCTGCCTCCAACAGACTGTCCAGCACATCGATATTGCGGCCAGCCAGGGTCCGGAGGTAGTAGACGGCGTCAGCCAGGTGCGAGCGGCCAGTCAGAACGCTCGACACCGCGGCGACTAGGCCACCGGCCTCACCTTCGTGGACGGTAGCCCCGGGGCCCAGGTCGTTGGCCAGCGAACGGAGCTTCGGAGAGTAGGGAAGGGCTACCACGGCGGCCCCGCTCAGGGCGGCCAGCACGGCGCCGTGATAGCGCATGGTGGCCACCGCATCGACCCGAGCCAGGGCACCCACCACACCGTCCAGGTCCGGTTCGACAACCTCGGCCGGCGTAGCCATCCGGTCGGCCACCTGCCGGTGGAGCACGCTGTCGGTAGGAGCATCAAGGGCCACGAACCGGGTAGTCAGCCCGGTGTCTCGGCACGTGTCATCTAGGGCGGCGGCCAGAGCGGCCGCCCTGTCTTCGGACCAAGTACGACCAGTATCGAGGACGCCGGGGCGCAGACGCCCGCTCTGAGGGGCCCGGAGACACACGCCGAGCGCCCCGTCCTTGCTAATTGTTGGGGGCTCGGCCAGAAAGGCCAGGTCGGCGGATCGCACCACCCGATCCACGCCGAGGGCCCGCAGAGCTTCGGCCGACGGCTCGTCACGCACGGCGATAGCCGTGTGGCCGACCAGCGCCTGGCGTACCCGGGACCGACCCCGTTCCGTAATCAGGCCGTCGGCGCCCAGGCCTATCCCAGCCCACGGAATTCCGACCCGACGGACCGACCTGAGGCGACGTAGGTGGTAGGGGAGGTTCCAGATGCTGGTCTCGTCCTGCAGCAGGCCACCGGGGCCGAACACAAAGGCATCAGACGTCACCAGGCTGCGGCGCAGAGCCGACGGGCCGAAATGACCGAAAGCCTCGACGTCGTGGACGGTGGTCGTGCTCACCGGATCGACCGACGGTGCCCCGACAGTTACCCCCCGGTCGGCCAGCAGGCCCCGCAGTACACGGAACAACAACTCGTCGCCGAGGTTCGTCGAGCCAACCCATCCGGCCACGGTCACCCGGTCAGCCACGGTGGTCGACACTATCGTGAGGTGATGCATCGGCCGGGGGCGCCACCGCACGGGGACCCGCTGTCCCGCCTCGCCGACCGGGCACCGGGCCTACTGGTCGTCGGCCTAGTGGCCTTTCTCGCCGTCACGTGGGCCCGGTCGTTCGGCCTTCCGTTAGGCGACTCCCACGAGGGTCGGGTGCTGGGTCAGTTCGCCCTCCACGTCCGGAACTTCTGGGATCTCGGACCTTCTGAATCGTCGTTTGCTTCCAACTGGGCCCCCTTCTCCGACGTCCCCTACACCCACCATCCGCCCCTGCTGACCGGCCTTCACCTGCTGGTTTCTTCCGTGGTCGGCCAGGGCCTGTGGCAACTGAAGGCCATCAGTTACCTGTCAGGCCTGGCCACCGTCCCAGTCCTGTACTGGGTAGGGCGCCGGATGGCCTTCGGAGCTCTACCGGTGGCGGCAGCCACCGGAGCCCTGGTAGCTACCCCGTGGTGGTGGGTTTACGGTCGCCTCGGTCTCGGATTCCTGCCCAACCTGGTCATGGTCGGCATGGTGCTACTGGTCGCTGACGGGGCCACCGGGCGGGGTCTCCGTCGGGCCGCCGCCGCTACGGGAGCCGCCGTGGCCGCCTCGTGGCACGGGGCGTTCCTAGCCCCGCTGCTGTGGCTATGGCTGTGGCGCCGGCGGGGCCTGGACCGGACGGTGGTCGTAGTGGGGGCCTCCGTAGCCGCTGGGGCGTTGGCTGTGCTGGTTTGGGTCACTCAGGGCGGTGGCGTCACCGAACTGGCCGACCATGCAGGGAACCGGATGAACGTGGACCGCACAGTGAGCGAGTTTTTGGACCGCCAGTGGATGTTTGCCCGAGGACTCCTGCCCACCTGGTACCTAGCGCTAGCGCTGCCTGCCCTGGTCGTCGGCCTGGCCGACCCCCGGTCCCGGGCCCTGACCGGGATGCTGGCCGCCATGGTGGTGGCTTTTGCCGTGATCCCGGCGGACAACGCCTGGGTTCACGATTACTGGAACTTCCCCGTGCTGATAGCTCTGTTTCCCGGCTTCGCCGCTCTCGCCGACCGGGTGGCCCGGACCCTTCCCGGTTTGGGACGAGGTGTCGCGGAGGGGACGGTGGCCGTTCTGCTGATCGTCGCCCTGGTCGTCCTGGGCCCCGGGGCAAACCATGACCGGTACTTCGCCGCCCCAGCAGAGGCCGGGCGCCTTGTGGAGGCCGTCGGACCTGCCGCCGGGCAGGACATCGCATGGCACACCCCGCAGGTGCCGTGGCCGACGTGGGTGTCTCGGGCGTGGGGGTTGGCGCCGGGCGCCGTCGCCTCGTCAGGGGACGTGGCTACCGTGGGTGATGACGACCGGGTGGTTGTGCGTCTCGACCGCTTGCCGGCCTTCGTGGGCCGGTCGGTGGCCGACGAGGCGTTGGCCATCCGAGGTACCTATGCCGTGGTGACCGGGGCCACCCTCCGCCGCCACCTGCTCACCGAGTGACGGGCCCACCTATGACCACCACGCAGCGAACGCCGAACCGGGGTCCCCGGCCGTGAACTATGACGTCGTTCGCGGCAACGACTGGCGGTCCCTGGATCCGGCACCGATCGGTGACTGGACTCCTACCCAGCTGGTCACCGTGGTGGTGCCCTGCTACAACGGCCAGCAACCCCTAGCCCTTACCTTCGCTGCCCTGGCCAACCAGACCTACCCTAAGGACCTGTTTGAGGTGGTGGTGGCCGACGATGGGTCCGACCCGCCGATCACCGTGCCGTTCGGTGCCCCGTTTGAGGCCCGGGTGGTGGGCCAGGAGAGAGCCGGGTTTGGCCTGGCCCGGGCCCGCAACACTGGGGCGACGGCCGCCACCGGTTCCATCTTGGTGTTCCTGGACTGCGACATGGTTCCCGAGCCTCACCACATCGAGGCTCACGCCCGCTGGCACCACCTTGATGACCGAATCCTGACCCTGGGGTTTCGTAATCACGTCGACTTCTCGGAAATCACCCCAGACGACGTGCGTGCGGCGGACAGCATTGAGGATCTGGTGGGTAACCGCAACGTGTCGTCACCCCAGTGGATTGAATTCCACATGAGTCGCACCAAGGACCTCACGTCGACCGACACCGACCTGTTCCGAATCGTGACTGGCGGCAACTTAGGCATTTCCAAGGACTTCTACGGTCACCTGGGCGGTAGTGACGAGTCGTTTACCCAGTGGGGGGCTGAGGACACCGAGTTGGGCTACCGAGCCTTCAACGCCGGCGGTGTCCTGGTGCCCGAACGCCGTGCTTTGGCCTGGCACCAGGGCGAGGGGGCGGCAGGCCCCGATCCCGATGAGCAGCGCTCCCAGATTGAGCAGCGCCACAAGCTGGCCCACTTGATCGCCGAGAAGGGCTTCCGCCGGTCGTTGGCCGGACGCACTTTCACCGTGCCGACCGTAACGGTCGCTGTGGATGCGGCCGACCGGTCGTTCGACGACGTAGCCGAACAGGTCGAGAACCTGCTGGGCTCGGATTACCACGACCTGTTGGTCGGTATCAGCGTGCCGGCCGACCACCCGGAGGGGGTACGGATCCGGAGAGAATTCGAACCGGATCATCGGGTGGTGCTGTCCGACGACCTGCTAGCCGACGTACCGCACGCCGCCGTACGCCTCGAGGTGCCACCCCGGGTGCGCTTATGGCGAACCGACGTGGCGTCGATGCTGCGGGGCCTCGAGGGGCGGGGCCTGGTGTGTGCCGATCCTGAAGACGAACAGTCCGGCATGGAGGTGCGCATGGTTTGGAATCGTGCCCTGTGCCGAGCGGTGCACGCCGGGGCTGACGATCCGTGGCAGGCGGCCGGCGACCTGTTCGGCCGACGGGACATGGGTGGCGACGCCACCGGCCTGAAGGTGGTCAAGACGAGGTCCGCCCGGTCGGCGCTGCCATTCAAACCGGTCGAAAACCCACCGGTTGTCGTACTGGTTGGCAAGGTGGCGAGAAAGTTGGGTTCAATTCGGTCGCCGGGTGACTTGGCCATGGTGGGCCGATGGGCGGTAAAGGGAACCGCCAACGTGGCCCGTCGGGCCCGACGGAAAATGAAGCGTCGCCATGATGCCCGACGAGCGGCCCACCTTCAACACGTCGCCATGGACGTTCCAGGGTGGGTCCGGATGATCGGCGATCCCGGCTACCTCCCCGGAGTGGCGGGCTTTAAGGACGGGGCCGACGGCGTAGAGGTCCTCCTGGTTGCTCCCGGCGCGGCCGCCGTAGCCCCAGATACCGCCGCCGTGCCGGTGGTCCACCTGGGTGAGGCCTCGGGTATTCCGCTGACCGCTCCAGTCAACCCCCGACGGTTCAACCCGGCCGGATTTTTGCCCGTGGGGACCGCCGCCAAGGTCGAATCTGTGCCTGACTTGTCGTGGCCCGAGGACCGAGTGCGGTCGGCCCGGGCCACCCTGGCCACCCGGGTAGAACGTATCGATGACCTGCACAGTGCAGCCCGGCTTTTGGAGTTGACGGCTTCGGGGATCGTCGTCGTGGTCGACGACCCGACCCGGGCCGACCGGTGGTTGGGCGAGCGGCTGGCCGGCTTGGTGTCCGGTGTTGATGAGAACCAACTGGGTGACCCTACCTACCGGGAGTCGATCAGCGTGGCCCAGCGACGGGCCACCCACGCCGACCACGCCCTCCCGGCTCGCCTGCGTCAGATCCGCCAGGCGGCTGGCCTACCCGTACAGCCACCGCCGGGTGTGTCGGTGGTGGCGTCCACCAACCGGCCCGAAATGCTGGACCGCATCGTGGCCAACGTGGCCCTCCAGGACCACCCAAACCTGGAATTGGTGCTGGCCCTGCACGGCGACGGCTTCCCCACCGCCGACCCGGTCGCCCCGGACGGCCTGGCGCTGACCGTTCTTCGGTTCCCAGCCGACATTGTTTTCGGCCACGTGCTCGGCGAAGCGTCGGTGGCAGCGTCCGGCGAGTGGGTGGCCAAGATGGACGATGACGATTGGTACGGCGTCGAACACATTTCCGATTTGGTGCTGGCCACCGGGTACTCGGGCGCCGACCTGGTCGGCAAGGGTTCCGAGTTCGTCTACCTGGAAGGTACCGATGTAACCATCAGACGTGGCCTGGGTGCTGGCGAGACCCCAAGCCAGACCCTCAGTGGCGGCACCCTGCTGGTTAGGTCGTCGGTACTGCGCGACGTCAACGGGTGGCGTGGCCTACCCCGAGGTGTCGACGTGGCCCTTATCGACGACGTGGTTTCGGCAGGCGGCAAGGTGTGGCGTACCCACCCGTTCGGTTACCTGCTGCACCGCACGACCGGCCGCCACACGTGGAGCGTCGACGAGCGCTACTTCGAACGCCAGGCCGAGCAACGATGGGACGGTCTGGCTCTCGAGGTGGCTGCGGTGTGTGAGGTCAGCGGACCTCTGTCGGGTTGACCGGTTCACCGAAGCGCACCACGATCGTCGCTCCCGGGCCGTTGCCCAGCGTAACGTCGCCGCCAGACTCCTCGGCCACCCGCCGCACGATGTCCAGGCCCAGGCCGCTGCCACCGCTGGACAACCCCCGGTCGAACACGGCGGTGGACGGAAGGCCGTCGCCCTCGTCGGTGATGGTCAGCCGCGGTGGACTGGAGGTCACCGAGACGGTAAAGCCCACCCCGGCCACCGTGTGAGTGAGCACATTTTGAACCAAGTTGTCCAGCACGCTGAGCACCTCAGCGGCCGATAAGTTGACTAGCACCGGCGTTGTCTCATTGACCTCAGCTTCTACGGTGCGCTGTTGGGCCGAGGCCACAACCCGCCAGAACCCCATGCGTTGGGCTACTACGGCTGGGAGGGCGCAGATGGCGGCCCCAGCTGACTCGGTTCGGCGAACGTCCTCGATGAGTGCCGTGACCTCGCCCTCTAGGTGCACAATGTCGCCGATCAGGGCTTCGCGTTCACCCGGGTCGGCCACCGACTCGGCCTGTAGGCGTAGGGCAGCAATCGGGGTACGCAGCCGGTGCGACAGGTCGGCGATGCGTTCTCGTTCGGCGGCCAGTAGATCGGTCAGGCGTTCGGCCAACTGGTTGAATGCCCGGCCGCTCTCGGCCACCTCACCTGGACCTCCGGGCACCACCCGGGCCGACAGATCTCCGCGTGCCCAGCGGTGAGCGGCGTCGGACAAATCTTGCACGGGACGCACGATGGAGGCAGCCAGTCGGTCGGCCAGCGGAACGGACCCGAGCACGACGATGAGGCCCAGCACGGTCAGGATCAGCCACGACGACCCGACACCCTCGCGAAGCGTGTCGTTGTCGACGAACGCCGTAACGACCAACTGGCCGTCCTCACCGCCAAACGTCACTGGGACGATGGCCAGCGCCCCGTCGGCTACCTCAGCCACCACAGAGCCGGTGGCAGCGGACGCCACGGCGACGGCGTCATCTGGCCCCCTGCCGATTAAGGAACCGTCGGCCATCAACACCAGGAGTTCCGATGAGTCAAAGGAGTAGAGCACGAACTCCACCTCGGCTACTCCTGGCAACTCGCCGGTTGATCCGGCTACCGCGGCTAGGGCAGTAGCTACGCCTCGGGCGTCGGACTGCGCTCCAGCTAGGGCCCGCAGGCGGGCCTGGGACTGCACGGAGCGCCCGAGGGGTACCAGGAACCCGATGGCCAGCATCACGGCCAGGGCCACGAACACCAGGGCTAGGCGACGCCGCATTCAGGCCCCAGGATCCACGAGACGCACGCCGGCTCCGATCACCGTGTGCAGGTAGCGTCGCTCGTCGTCAGGTTTCTCGCCCAACTTTTTGCGAATCGTCGACAAGTGGACGTCGACAGTGCGGCCCTCGGTGCCCGCCGGAGCCCTCCACACCGCGGCATGCAAGTCGTCCTTGGGCACTACTTGGCCAGGGCGGGCCGCTAGGTATGCCAGCACGTCGAACTCCTTGGCCGTCAACTCCAGCAGACGACCGTCGAGCTCAGCTTCCCGGGGTCCAAGTCGAATCTCCAGACCACCCACCGCTAGGACGTCACCGTTGTCGGCCTTGCCCCGGCGGAGGAGGGCGGAGATGCGGGCACTCAGCTGGGGGCCGGAGATGGGCTTGACTACGTAGTCGTCGGCACCGCCGTCAAAGGCGGCCAGGATGGTGGCCTCGTCCTCCCGGGCGGTAAGCACCAGGACTGGTAGGTCGACCACGCTGCGCACCATCTTCAGCAGGTCCAAGCCGTCGAGGTCGGGCAGGCCGAGGTCGAGCACTAGGGCGTCCGGCGGGTTGGCGGTGAGTGCACGCAGGCCGTCTAGGCCAGTGCCCTCGCTAGTGACCCCGTAGCCGTCGCTGGCCAGGTGGCGGCATACCAACTCACGGATTCGTTGGTCGTCCTCAATCACCAGGATGTCGGCCATCTTGAGCCCTCCGGGGCGTTTGGCCCCGATCAGAGACCATTCTGTCTATATCTCTCTGCAGAGGATGGCACGGGGAGCGGCTACTGACGATACTGGTGGTCCATGCGCAGGCTGTTGGTGGTGTCGCTCTGGGTGGTCGCCACGGTTGGCGTGACCTACGTAGCGAGCGCTGCGGTAACCCTGGTCGATCTGCAGGTTTTCCCCCAGGGCGAGCGTGTCGAGGTGATGGCCCGTCCGGCTCTCACGCCTACCACCACGATCCTGGCTGTTTCCACCACCTCGGGTGGATCGACGAATTCGACGACGGTGCCTGCGACGACGGTGCCTGCGACGACGGTGCCTTCGACGACGGTGCCTGCGACGACGGTGCCTGCGACGACGGTGCCTGCGACGAC
>PBDJ01000001.1 GCA_002717365.1 Acidimicrobiaceae bacterium
CGTTGACGTCGTGGTCTACGCCGTCAACGCCGACTTCCGCCCTGAAGCCTCTCTGGAAGAGGTGGAACGGGTCCTTGGTGCCGGCACCGACGTCGTCTCGACGTCATTTCATGGTTTGCTCCACCCACCGTCGGCGCCGGAACCACTCCGGTCTCGTGTGGCCAAGGCTTGCGTCGAAGGTGACAGTTCGATCCTGGTGTCGGGCATCGACCCCGGCTGGGTTCTTGACATCCTGCCGCTACTCCTAACCGGGGTCAGTGCCGACATCACGGAAGTCCGGGCCCAGGAGATAGCCAACTACACCGGTTATAACCAGCCCCAGGCGGTTCGCGACCTGTGCGGCTTCGGCCACCCGCTCGACTACCCAACCCCCATCCTGAGCGAATACGGGTTGATGACGGTCTGGGCTCCGATGATTCGGGTACTGGCCGACGGCCTGGACCTCGAACTGGACTCGATTACCACCAGCACTGATCGTCGAGCCCTCGAACAGACCGTGCACGTCGACGGGATGGGCGAGTTTGAAGCTGGGACACAGGGGGCCTTTCGCTTCGAGGTGAACGGAGTCGTAGGCGGACGGCCGGTCCTAGTAGCGGAACACGTAACCAGGATCGACGACGGCTGTGCGCCTGACTGGCCTCAGTCCAGCGTCGATGGAGGAGTTCACCGCGTAGTGATCACCGGACGGCCGAACCTGACCGTCTCGGTTCACGGTGAAGATGCGTCAGATCCAGGTGCAGCAGCCGGCGGTAACACTCTGGCTGCCAACCGGATCGTCAACGCGATCCCGGCAGTATGCGAAGCCGAACCAGGGCCGATCCACCCCCTTGCTCTTCCACCAATCGTCGGCTCCAGTCAACTTCGCCTCTCAGATAGTTGAGTCACCGTGGCGGCCAAGGCGGAACCCCTCACCGTTTCCGAAGCCCAACGGGCGATCTACATCGACTTCGAAGGCTTAAGGGGAAACCACCGGCCTTCTTCGGCTGGGTGTGGGCGATCGGGAAGAAGGCGAGCGACGACCACATTGCCTGCATCCACGACATCCACGACAACCACGCTACGGGCCGACCAATAGGGCTGCCAGATTGCGGCTCGGGAACACCAGACTCGGAGCGTGTCACACGCGATGTCATATTCCGTCCCGGATGGGCCCATCGGAGTGTTCCGGCGTTCACCCCCGGTGACCGGATACCTGTCGTGACGCGGATTACGTCCGGTGTGGAACAGATCGGGTTCAGCCCGACAGGTCTGGCATTTCGAACCGTCCTCTAGATGATGGCCCTCTCTAGGAAGGGTTCACCGCGCATGATGCGACCGTGACCCATCGCCGTCAGGTCGATGGTGCGGTATTCGCCGTAGGTGAGGAGCTCGCTGAGCGCCCGACCCACCCCGGCGCTCTGCTGTAGACCGTGTCCGCTGAACCCGTTGCAGAAGTAGAAGTTCGGCACCGCTTCGGCGGGACCGACCACGGCGTTCCGGTCAAGAGTGTTGTAGGCGTAGTGGCCGACCCACGAGTGGGTCACAGCAATCCGTTCGAAGGCCGGAATCCGGTGCACGAGGGCGGGCCAGATCAGGTCTTCCCACTCGTCGCGTCGGACAGCAAAATCGTCCGGGTCTACTTCCACGTCGTCGGCCGGGGGGATACCGGCCAGGTAGTGGGGCGGTTCGGTCCGAACGTGCATCCCGTTGATGTCGATGGTCAACGGCAGGGTGGGCCCGTCGAGTTCTTCCCGGCAGTCAAAAACCCAGGCCCCACGAATCCGAGGCTCAACGGGCAGAGGCAGGCTGACCAGGTCGGCCACCCATCGGGCCCGCGGCCCGGCACAGTTCACAACCCGGTCGCAAGCCACCACCGTTCCCGAAGCCAACTCGACATGGGTGATCCGGCTGCCGGCCCCACCGGTCCGTAGGCCCACTACCTGGTCGGTTACGTACTCGATGCCGTTGTGGCGGGCCCTCTGCTGGAAACCTCGCATCATGGAGTAGGCGTCCAGAGTGCCTTCGTGACGCAGGCCGAGACTGGCACCGGCCAGGTCGTCGACAAACAGGTAGCCGAACCGGTTAGCTAACTCCCCGGGAGTCAGCAACGCCACCTCGGCTCCGCAAGACAACTGCACTTCATGGTTTTCGCGCAGGACTTCCATCCCGTCGCCGGTGGCGAGGAACAGGTAGCCGGTGTCTCGGAACCCCAGGTCGGGCGACTCGCCGTTCACCTGAACGTTTTCGTGGAAGTCGGCAATGAATTCGGTGGCGAACATCGACAGGCGGACGTTGACCGCCTCGGAAAACTGGTGACGGATGCTGGCTTCGGACAGGGTGGTCGAGGACCTCTCGTAGGTCGGGTCCATTTCCACAACCAGGACCGGACCGTCAAAGTCGGGGTTCTCAGACAGCCAGTAGGCCACCGAACTACCCATGACTGCCCCGCCCACGATGACGGTGTCGTAGCCGGAGCGGCTCGGACCCGTCGAGGCGGGCCCGATCACGTCACGTAGCCCTGTCGACGGTCCTCAGCCACCGCCTCGGAATCGCGTTGGGCAGGTTCACCAAACCCGCCACCTCCGGGGAGTTCCAACACGATCGTGCGACCGGCTGGCACCAACTGTTTACCCTTGGCGTCAAACGGGGTGCCGTCATCGAGGTACACACGGCCCGGTGCACCGTCGTCGCCTCCGCGACGCCCCCGGGCCGGATTGTCGACCCGGTCGAACATGCACGAGAAAGCGAAGTGGTAGCCGTCGGTGGGCCCCAGTTCGATGACCTGACCCAAGCCGCCTCGTTGACGTCCGGCTCCTCCCGAGTCGGGACGCAGTTCCTTGCGCCACACCACGATGGGTCCGGCCTGCTCGGTCGCTTCGGCGGGCATGGTTCGCACACCACTAGGGAACGCCGTGCTGTTGAGGCCATCCAGGGCGGGGCGGGCGCCGGTGCCTCCACTGTTGAACATGAGGATTTCCCGTGGTGGGAGCCCGGTCGACGGGTCAACAGCCCGGGCGCTGACCTGGAAGTTCCACAGGGCTCCGGCACCTTCAGCGGGTACCACGTCGGGGAGAGCGTCGGCGATAGCTCCCAGGCACAGGTCGGTAACGAAATGCCCGATCACGTGGCGTACCGCTACCGGTTCGGGGTGGCGGGCGTTGAGAATGCAGCCCTCAGGGGCACTGACCGAAAAGGCAGCCAGGGAGGCATGGTTGGACGGCATCTCGGGGGCCAGGGCCACGAGCATGGCGTACGAGAAGTAGGCGTGGGCGTACGTCAGGGGCACGTTCACGCCGTGAGCACAGGTCGGCGACGTGCCGGCGAAGTCGGCGTGGGCGCCGTCGTCGGTGACGGTCAGGGTGACGACCAGGTCGACCGAGTCGTTGTAACCGTCGACCCGCATTTCGTTGGTGTACGTGCCGGGAGGTAGAGCCTGGAGGCGTTCCCGGGTCGCGACAGCGGTCCGCTCGAAGATGAAGGCGGCCAGTTCGGCAATGTCGTCCAGGTTGAACTCGTCGAGCATGGCGTGCAGGCGGCGGGCACCCGTGTCGTTACAGCCCGACAACGAGTACAGGTCGCCGACCACCTGCCCGGCTTCTCGCACGTTGTTACGCACAATGTTCAACAGGTCCTCGTTGACCACACCTCGTTCGGCGAACTTCATGATGGGGACGAAAAGTCCCTCTTCGTAAACCTCGGTGGCGTCCGGCCCGTAACCGCGACCGCCTACGTCGACCACGTGGGCTGTGCAGGCGAAGAAGGCGACCAGGTTGCCGTTTCGGAACACCGGGTTGACGACGGTGAAGTCGTGCAGGTGGCCGGTGCCCTTCCACGGGTCGTTGGTGATGTACGAGTCGCCCTCGTAGATCCGGTGAGGGCCGATGTCCTCGATGAAGTTGACGACCGCTGCGGCCATGGTGTTGACGTGGCCCGGGGTGCCGGTGACCGCCTGGGCGATCATCCGCCCCTCAGTGTCGTAGATGCCGGCCGACAGGTCGCCGGCCTCTCGCACGCTGGTGCTAAACGCCGTGCGTACCAGAGCCAGTGCCTGCTCTTCGACGATGGAGATGAGCCGGTTCCACATCACTTGATGGCGAAGTTCGCTCACGAGGCGGCCTCCTGTCGGGTCACCAGCAGGCAACCGTCGGCCTGCAGGACCGCCTGCTGGGTGCTGGACAGCCAGGTAGTGGTCTGAGGTTCCACGACGACCGCCGGACCTGGCAAGCGGTCACCGACAGCCAGGTCGTCTCGCTCCACGACAGATGCTGTTACCGGGGTGCCGGTCGTCGGGTCGTGAATAGTCCGGGAACGTTGGGTGGCGACATCACGGGAGGCGGCTACCCGGTCGATCCGGTCCACGGGGGGTCGGGGGGTGGCGACCCGGACCGACCAGCCGATCGCCTCGATGGCCAGACCGGCAATAGCTCGCCCAAAGAATTCCTCGTAAGCCTTCTCGAACCGGTTGGTCAGCAGTTCGCCCCCCAGGTGGTCGAACGGGGCAGCGTCGAGGCGGACGGGGATCTCCCACCCCTGGCCGGCGTAACGCATGAAAACCCACCGTTCGGTTTCCAGAGCCGGCGGTCCATCAGCTTGGCGGGTGGTGGCCAACGCAGCGGTGACCACTCCGGTGGCTTCGTCAGCCAACTCGGCGAGCATCCGGTTGGCTGCCTGGTGGTCAAAGTCGGAGGTTAGGGCGTGGTGGCTGCGGAGCGCCTCGTAGGCGACGGGGGCTCGGAGGAACCCGATAGCTGAGCCCACGCTGGCTCCCGGCGGGATCAGCAGCTCGTCCACATCGAGCTTGTCGCACAGCCGACCGGCGTGCAGGGGGGCGCCGCCACCGAAGGCAATGACAGTGAAGCGGCTCACGTCCTTGCCGTTCTCGACCGCGTGGACCCGGGCCGCGTTGGCCATGTTCTCGTCGACCACCTCGACGACACCTTCGGCTGCCGTGTCAGACGTCATCCCGAGCGTGGAACCGATCCCGGCATCCAAAGCCGTCCGGGCTGCTTCCTCGGACAGGTCGATACCCGGAGCGCCGAACGTATCGGCTGACAGGCGACCCAGGACCAGGTCGGCGTCGGTCACCGTGGGGGCTGCACCCCCCAGCCCGTAGGAGGCGGGGCCAGGTTCGGAACCTGCGCTGAGCGGTCCGACGCGGATCTGGCCCAGCACGTCCACACCAGCAATGGATCCGCCTCCGGCTCCGATCTCGATCATCTCGATGACCGGGATGGAGATAGGCATTCCGCTGCCTCGGGTGAACCGGTGGGTGCGGGCCACCTCAAACGTTTTGGCCGTTCGGGGCGTCTGGTCTTCGATGAGGCAGATCTTGGCTGTGGTTCCACCCATGTCGTAGGAGAGCACAGCGTCCAGGCCATGACGGGCCGCGATGTCGGCGGCGAAGATCGCTCCGCCGGCCGGCCCGGATTCCACGAGGCGCACCGGGAACCGTGACGCCGTCTCGACGGTCATGAGGCCGCCACCCGAGTGGATCAGCGAAACAGGGCAGCGGGCTCCTGCCGCCTGGAGCCGGCGTTCCAACTCACCCAGATAGGAGGCCATGAGTGGTTGGACGTAGGCGTTGGCGCACACCGTGTTGAACCGCTCGAACTCTCGCATCTGGGGAGACACCTCAGAACTGATCGATACGGCCACGTCGGGGAGGCGTTCCAACAGCAGGTCGCGGAAACGCCGCTCGTGGGAGCCGTCCACGTAGGCGTGGATGAACCCCACAGCGACCGACTCGTAGGTTTCACCGTCGACGCGTTCGGCCAGTATTTCGACCAGGGCCCGTGCCTCGTTGTCGTCGAACGGGCGCAGGACCGAACCATCGGCACCGATCCGCTCCGACAGGACGTGGCGGTCCCTCCGCTCGATAAGCGGGGTGGGTAACACCAGGTTCAGGTCGTACTGCTCGAAGCGGCTCTCGGTGCGCATTTCGATGGTGTCGCGGAAACCGGCCGTGGTGACCAGAGCCGTACGGGCCCCGGTGCGCGAAATGAGGGCGTTGGTAGCCAGCGTCGTGCCGTGGATGAACGCCTCCAGGTCGGCCAGGTCGGCTCCGGCATCGGCGACGACCTGGTGGACGCCGTCGAGAATGCCCTGCTCGGGGGCGTCGTAGGTGGTGAGGACCTTGGTTGAGAACAACCCATTGTCGGTTTCCAGCACCACGTCGGTGAATGTTCCCCCGACGTCGGCGCCGATGCGCATGCCCACGGCCTGGCCCTCAGTCCTCGCCGAGCACCTGGTCGAGAGACGGGAAATCGCTGGGCGGCATGATGTCGACAGTGGCTGACCGCTGCTGGGACAGCATCCCACCGTCCACCTTGAGGACGTCGCCGGTGATGTAGCGGGCATCGTCAGAGGCCAGGAACAGTGCCGGGCCGGCCATGTCGTCCGGGTCGCCGGGTCGTCCCAACGGAATGTTCTCGCCTCGCAGCCGCCGGGCTGCCTCGTCCATGCCCTCGGTGTCGATGGAGCCCGGCATCAATGCGCACACCCGGATGCCGTACGGGCCGAGGTCCAGCGCCATCGCTCGGGTCAGGGCCTCAATGCCACCCTTGGAGGCGTCGTAGGCAGTGAACGCCCGGTGGGCTCGGGTGGCCCCACCGGACGACATGTTGATGATCACGCCCGCTCCGTTGGCGGCCATGATCCGGGCCGCCCGATGCGAGCACAGGAAGTGGCCGGTGAGGTTGACGTCGATGATGCGCCGCCACCAGGCCTCGTCAGCTTCGAAGAAATGAAGCATGGGGCTGACCATGCCGGCGTTGTTGACCAGCACGTCGACGGTACCGAACGCCTCGACGGCAGTGTCGAACAGGGTTTCAACCTGTGCACTGTCAGACACGTCGGCCGGGCCTCCGACCGCCGTACCGCCGGCCGCCGTGATGGAGGCCACCACGTCGTCCACCCGGGAGGATTCTAGGTCGTTGACCACCACGTGGGCGCCTGCCTCGGCGAAGCGTTCAGCGATGGCCTGTCCGATGCCCTTGCCGGCACCGGTGACGACAACGACCTGGCCTTCGTGGGAAGCGCTCATGGACGGCCTTTCATCCTCGTGTCCACCTGTACGCGGGAGGCTACCGGGGGTCGGATCCGGAGGTCAGATCCGGGACGGAGCGTGCTGGACGTCAGGTCCGGCCTAGGAACTCCCCGACGGTGTCGACCAGCAGGTCGGCGTGCCCGTCGTCCACGTCGAGGTGGGTCACGATGCGCAGCGTGGGCTTCCAGAAACACATGAGGATCCCGGCCGCCTCCAGGTGAGCTACCAGGCCGTCGTGGTGATCGGCGGGCGGGGTGGCCCACACCATGTTGGTGGCATGCACGGCCTCCATGCCGTCGATACTGCGCAGCCCGTCGGCGATGCGTCCGGCCCGATCATGGTCCTCGACCAGACGGTCTACGTGGTGGTCCAGGGCGTGCAACCCGGCGGCTGCCAGGTGGCCGGACTGGCGCATGCCGCCCCCCAGCATCTTGCGGATCCGGAAAGCCCGGGAAATGGAGTCCTGGTCTCCGGCCAGCACCGTGCCGACCGGAGCGCCGAGGCCCTTGGACAGGCAGAGAGAAACCGTGTCGGTATCAGCGCAGTAGGCGTCGATGCCGACACCCTCGGCGACCGCCGCGTTGAACAGACGGGCGCCGTCAAGGTGGACGGCCAGGTCGTGCTCCCGGGCCGCTGCGATCAGGTCGGCTATCTGGTCGACAGACTGGACGTGTCCGTTGACGGTGTTCTCCAGGCTGAGGAGACGGGTCACCGGGTGGTGCTGGTCGGGTTCCTTGACGGCAGCCCGGACGTCGTCCGGCGTAAAGCAGCCCTGCTCGTCGATCTCGAGGGGCCACGGAACGGCACCTCCGAGAGCCGCCGCGCCCCCAACCTCGTTGACCATGACGTGGTTGTTCCGCCCGGTCAGGAACTCGTCACCTCGCTGGCAGTGGGAGAGAATTCCAGCCAGGTTGGACTGGGTTCCCGAGGTGCAAAAGAGGGCAGCCTCCTTGCCGGTCAGAGCGGCGATCCGTTCCTGGAGAGCGTTGACCGTGGGGTCCTCGCCGTAGACGTCGTCGCCGACCGAGGCTTCGGCCATGGCCCGACGCATGGCCGGTGTGGCCCGGGTGACGGTGTCGCTGCGGAAGTCGGCCCAAATGCCGGTAGGACCGTCCGCGGAGAAGGGGGTGGACTGCTGTTCGGGCACCGGCGCAGGCTAGGCGCCGGGTGTGCCACGATTCGCCTTGGCGGCAACAGGATGTCGACAAACGGGAAGGGACTTGTCATGGGAGGACACGACGGACCGCTGCTGCCCGATGGGGTGGTGGCACCGATCCTGACCCCGTTTGAGGACGATCTTTCGGTCGCCCACGATCGGTTGGTGGCCCATGCACAGAGGGTTCTCGACGAGGGATGCGTAGGCCTGGCTGTGTTCGGGACGACGGGGGAGGCCCTGTCCGTTGCCACCCGCGAACGCGAGGCGGCCCTCGAGGCCCTGGTCGCCGGCGGCATCGACCCCGGCGTGATGATCGTGGGTACAGGGGTGACCAACCTGCCGGGCACGGTGCACCTGACCCGCCATGCCATGGAGCTGGGCTGCCGGGCCTGCATGGTGCTCCCGCCCTTCTACTTCAAGGACCCGGACCCCGAGGGGCTCTTCCGGTACTTCGCCGGACTGGTGGAACGGATCGGCGATGACCGTCTGCGGATCGTGCTCTATCACATCCCGCAGGTGGCCGGCGTGGGCCTCCCAGTCCCGCTGGTGTCTCGGCTGCGCGCCGAGTTCCCTGAAGTCGTCGTGGCCATCAAGGACTCGTCTGGCAACTGGGCAAACACCGAGGCACTCTTCGAAATCGACGGCCTCACCGTCTACCCGGGAGTCGAGATGCCCCTGCTAGACGCCCTGGACCGCGGCGGGCCAGGTTGCATAACGGCTACAGCCAATGTCAACGCCGGCCCGGTGGCCGAGGTGATCCGCCTACATAACTCTGGTGGTCGACCGGCAGCCGAGGCGGCCATGAAAGAGGTGCGGGCCTTCCGCCTACTCATGCAGGAGTATCCGGCCATCCCGACCCAGAAGCGCCTCCTGGCCCTCAGGCTGGGCGACCCGACCTGGGCGACGGTCAGGCCACCGTTCCTACCCGCGGACGAGGCGGTCGGGATCAGGTTGGAAGAGCGCATAGCCGAACTCTGAACGGCATCGGAGAAACTCCGACACGGGCGTTGGGCCACGGGGGGGTTCCTTCAGTTCTGCAAGGCCGCCGCGGCCCGCAACCTGGAGGCCATGGAGTAGGACGACAAACGCGGCGATTACCTACTCTGCCGGCCGATTAGCGGTCAACGTTTACGCTGGTCGGAAGGCTAGGTTCAGTGGGCGTCGCACATAGTTGCCGGTGGCGTACTCCATTGCGGCACCGTCCACCACGTAGTCCGGACAGCGGGCCAGCAGCTCTTCTAGGGCGACGCGTCCTTGGAGGCGGGCCGCTGCGGCGCCCAGGCAGTGGTGGGCGCCGTAACTGAAGCTGAGGATCCGTTCCGGGTTGCGACCCACGTCGAGGCATTCGGAGTCGTCGCCGAACTCGCGGTTGTCGCGGTTGGCCGCCGCGTAGCCGAGCAGCACCCTCGACCCGTCGGGGATGGTGCGGCCATGAACCTCTACATCCCGGGTCGTGGTACGGGCCAGGTTCTGAACAGGGCTGGTGAGGCGCAGCAGCTCTTCGACGGCACCCGGGATCATCGACGGATCATCAACGAGGCGGCGCCGCTGTTCGGGATGGTCGCAAAGGAGCACAGCTGACCCACCCAGGAGTCCGGTCGTGGTGTCGTTGCCGCCGGTCACCATGGTGAAGGCGAAACCGAGGATCCACAGGATCGACACCGTGTCCTCACCGAGAGCAACCAACTGGCTGACCATGTCGTCATCCGGGTCGGTCCGCCGCCTTTCGATAAGCCGACCGAAATAGCCCAAAAGGTCACCAATGCCGGACCCCGGGTCGTCGGTCCTCCCTTGGGCGGCAGCGGCCACGATCTGCTCGGTCCACCGGTCGAACAGGGCCCGGTCTTCAGCAGGAACGCCCAGATAGTGGGCGACCACGAAGCTGGGAAGGGGCTTGAACAGGTCAGCCACGATGTCGCCGCCCCCCTCGGAGACGAGCCGTTCAAGGCGTTCAACCACGAAGTCTCGGACGTCGTCCTCGATGTCTGACACCTGTCGGGGAGTGAACCCCGGTCCGACGAGCCGCCGGAACGCCGTGTGGTCGGGCGGATCGAGGAACACGATCGGGGTGGCCTCACCCATGTCCACCCCGGTTCCGGGCTCGACGGTCAGCCCGCGGGCCGACGAGAAGGTTCCGGTGTCGCGTGCAGCGTCGAACACGTCGGCGAACCGAGACAGAAACCAGAAGCCGCCGTGGCTGTCGCCGCCGGGCACGTGATGCACCGGGTCGTGGTCACGCAGATCCCGGTACATGGGGAAGGGATCCCGCCACGACTTACCGGACCGCAACCCAAACTCGACGTCGGACATACGGCTCAGCCCGCCTTCGGCAAGACGATGAAGGCCATGGCCACGTAGTGGAGGGCCGCTGCGGCGACCGTCAAGCCGTGGAACACCTCGTGGTAACCGAACGAGTCAGGCCACGGGTCGGGCCGTTGGAAGGCGAACACTAAGGCACCCGCCGTGTACAGCAACCCACCAACCAGAAACAGTACGAACCCAGCCACCCCGAGGTGGTGCCAGGCGTCAGCCACCACGGCCAACAGGCACCAACCAACAACCAGATAGGGGAGCGCGACCATCGGCGTGGGAGCGGTCGCGAACCGCAGCCGAAGCGATATGCCCAGCGCCGCGCCACCCCAGACGAGCACCAGCACCAGCTTTGCTGCCCACGGAGACAAGGCAAAAGCAGCCACCGGCGTGTAGGAGGCGGCGATGGCCACGAAGATCGTGGCATGGTCGAGCCGTTGCATCCGACGGTCACCGAGCCGCCCCCACGGGATGCGGTGGTAGAGGGCCGATACGCCGAACAGGGCTACGACGGCCAGCGAGTAGAGGGCAATGACAAAGCGGGGTCCGACACCCGGGGCCCGCACGATCATGATGGGGGCCAACGTCAGAGAGGCCACGAAGGCCATCCGGTGTGAAACCCCACGGAACCGAGGCTTAGCGGCGTCGAAGGTCGTGACCAAGATCGGTCACCCTACGGGGCGCGTTCGGTAGCCCGGGTCGGGCAGAATCGGGGTCGCCGCACAGGGCGCGGCCGGGTGGAGGACGACCGTTGGCAGAGTGCTACGACTTCGTGATCGTCGGGGGCGGCTCCGCGGGGTGCGCTCTGGCTAACCGCCTCAGCGCCGACCCGTCCACCCGGGTGCTCGTGCTGGAGGCCGGACGCCGCGACTGGAAGGCCGATGTGGTCATCCACATGCCGGCTGCCCTGTCAATGGGTATCGGAAACCGCTTCTACGACTGGATGTACGAGTCCGAACCGGAGCCCGAGATGGGCGGCCGCCGGGTGTATCACGCGCGAGGCAAAGTGCTGGGCGGCTCGTCGTCCATCAACGGAATGATCTTCCAGCGCGGGAACCCAATGGACTATGACCGGTGGGCGGCCACCCCGGGCTGCGAGTCATGGGACTGGGCCCACTGCCTGCCCTACTTCAAGCGTATGGAGACTTGCATTGCCGGAGCCGACGACTGGCGAGGTGGCGACGGGCCACTGAAACTGGAGAGGGGGCCGGCCACCAGCCCACTGTTCCGGGCCTTCTTCGAGGCTGTGAAGGAGGCTGGCCATCCTCTGACCATCGACGTCAACGGCTACCGGCAGGAAGGCTTCAATGCTTTTGACCGAAATGTGTACCGGGGTCGACGCCAGTCAGCCGCCCGGGCCTACCTTCATCCGGTCCTGGGTCGAGACAACCTGAACCTGGTCACCAAGGCGCACGCCACCCGGCTGGTTATGGACGGCACCCAGGTCACCGGCGTCGAGTACCAGCACCGGGGACGACGCTACGTGGCCGCCGCCGCCGAGGTCATCTTGTGTGGTGGGGCCATCAACACGCCACAACTACTGCAACTGTCGGGCATCGGTCCGGCTGCCGTACTGCACGACGCCGGGGTCTCACCGGTTGTGGATCTACCCGGGGTGGGGGAGAACCTCCAGGACCACCTCGAGGCGTACGTGCAGTACGCCTGCACCCAGCCGGTGTCGATGGCCCCCCACCTGGCCCGTTGGCGCAGGCCGTGGATCGGCCTGCAGTGGCTGTTCCGTCAGGGCCCTGGAGCGTCGAACCACTTCGAGGCCGGCGGGTTCCTGCGCAGCAACGACGAGGTCCGGTGGCCGAACCTGATGTTCCACTTCCTACCCGTTGCCGTCCGCTACGACGGGTCAGTGCCGACTGCCGGACACGGCTACCAGTTCCACATTGGGCCCATGTTCTCCAACAGTCGCGGATGGGTACGGATCCAGAGCAACGACCCGTTCCAGAAACCGAAACTGTTGTTTAACTACCTGTCGACACCGGAGGACCGCCAGGAATGGACTGAGGCCATCGCTGTCGCCCGGAACATCATGGGCCAGCCGGCGTTCGCGCCGTTCAACGGCGGAGAGGTCTCGCCCGGGCCAGACGTTCAAGGAGACGCAGCGGTACTGGACTGGGTTCGAAAAGACGCCGAGACCGCGCTGCACCCGTCGTGCACGGCCCGGATGGGAACCGACGCTATGGGCGTGGTCGACCCGTCCACCATGCGAGTCCATGGCGCACAGGGGCTACGGGTGGTGGACGCCTCGGTGATGCCGACGCTCACCAACGGGAACATCTACGCCCCGGTGATGATGACGGCCGAGAAGTCTGCTGACCTGATCCTCGGGAACACACCGCTGCCGCCGAGTAAGGCCCCGCAGTACCGTCACGGCGTGTCTGAACCCGACTGGTAGAAGCACCGTCGTGGCGCTTCCCCTGATACAGGAGACCTCCTGATGAGAACCGTCGTTCGCAACGGTGTCGTCTACGAGCCGCTTGCCGGCCAGCACCTCGGCGAGCGCACGGTGGTCATCGAAGACGGCACGATCGCCGAAGTCATCGAGGGCAGATGGTCCGGTGAGGTCGACATCGACATCGACGCGCGTGGTCGACACGTCCTTCCAGGCTTTGTCGACGGGCACGTGCACCTGTCGATCCACACCATGGACTTCCGTCGGGCCGCCCGGGAATGGGATTTTGAGAGGGTCCTCGCCGTGGCGGCGCTGTCGGAGGCGACAGTGCGGCGGGGTTTCACCACGGTGCGCGACACCGGGGGCGACCTGCGAGGCCTGAAGCAGTCGGTCCGCCGGAACTTGTGCGGTGGGCCACGGATCGTGTCGGCCGGGCACATGCTCTCCCAAACCGGCGGCCATGGCGACCTGCGGGGTTCGGTGGTTGATCCGCCGGAGTGCGGTTGCCAGATCATCACGTCGCTCTACGCCCACGTGGCTGACGGCCCGTCAGCTGTGCGCAAAGCAGCCCGGCAGTCGTTGCGCGACGGGTCAGATTTCATCAAGATCCACACCTCGGGCGGGGTGGCATCGCCTAGTGATCCCCTCGACAGCGTGCAGTACACGGCAGAGGAGGTCTCGACGATCGTGACCGAGGCCGAACACCGACACACCTACGTGACGGCCCACGCCTATTCGCCGGAGTCGATGCGTTTGGCTGCCGATAATGGTGTGGCTTGCCTCGAGCACGGCAACCTGGTGGACGCGGCCACCGCCTCCCACCTCGCCGGGCTGGGCACGACGGTCGTGCCGACGCTGGTCACCTACTGGGCATTTCGGGACCACGCGGAGAAATTCGGGTTGCCCAAACGGAACCAGATCAAGAACGACGGCCTATTCGAGCAGGGACGGGCGGCCATTGGGCTGTTTCGCGACGCCGGCGTGGAGCTGGGCTTCGGCACTGACCTGCTGGGCGAGGCCCAGCCGTACCAAAACCAGGAGTTCGCCATCCGGGCTGAACTGGAACCGGCGGCCGATGTGCTCCGGTCCATGTACGTCACCAACGTCCGCCTCTGTGACCTCGAGGGCAAGGTCGGTACGGTCTCGCCGGGGGCGTACGGAGACCTGGTGGTGACCGACGTGGACCCGTTGGAAGATCTCGCCGCTCTGGCTGACCCGGAGGCGGCGTTGGCTGCCGTGGTGCAGAGCGGCCACCTAATCGTCGACCGGCTTGACGGCTGAGGGGCTGGTGAGAATCGTGGGACTGCAGATTGGACTCGGGTCAAGGATCCGGAAGTCACCCTTCTTTGAGGCCCTGGTTCGCCACGGTCTTACCCATGTCACCGTCTACAACCACATGTACATGCCCGGGTCGTTCGGCGATCCCGACGAGGAGTACAGGGCACTCGTCGAACGGGTCTCGCTGTGGGATGTGGCTGCTGAGCGTCAGGTCGAGGTGGTCGGTCCAGACGCCTTCACTCTCTGCCAGTACGTATCGGCCCGGGACCTACGGGGCATGAAGGTCGGCCGGGTGCGGTACGCGCCGATGTGCGACCACGACGGGACACTCATCAACGACCCGATGGTGTTGAAGCTGGCCGAGGACCGGTTCTGGATCTCGATCGCCGACAGCGACATGCTGCTCTGGTGCCGGGCCGTGGCCACCGAACGGGGCCTGAACTGCCGAGTGTTTGAGCCCGATGTGTCGCCGTTGGGGGTGCAGGGGCCTAGAGCTGACGACACGATGGCAGACCTATTGGGGGAGTGGGTCCGTGATGTTCCGTTCTTCGGATTCGTCGAGACAAGCCACGACAGCATCCCGTTCGTGCTGTGCCGGTCCGGATGGAGCGGCCAGGGCGGGTTCGAACTGTTCCTCCAGGACGGTTCACGAGGCCTGGACCTGTGGGACGCCGTGTGGGCAGCGGGAGAGAAATACGGTATCCACCCCGGTGCGCCGACCCTGAACGAGCGGATCGAGAGCGACCTGTTCTCGTACCGGGCCGATTGTGGCGCGGGGGCGTCACCGTTGGAGATTGGCCTGAACCGCTACGTGTCGCTGGACCGTGACGACGACTTCATCGGGAAGGTTGCCCTGCTGACCGAACAGAAAAGAGGTCCGGCCCGACGGCTGGTGAAGGCCCTGCTGACCGGGGAGCGGTTTCCGGCGACCAGCGAGTCACCGTGGCCGGCAGTGGGACAGGACGGAACGCCGTGCGGTGAGGTGAGGGTGGCCGCCTGGTCCCCGAAGCACGAGTCAAACCTCTGCCTGGCCCTCGTATCAGCCGAGGTAGCTGGAGGCCCGTTCAGGACTGTGACACCGTCGGGTGAGACCCTGAACGCCAGCCACCACGCCTACTTCGCGGAGCAATAGCCACAGGTTGTCGACCGCACGGCCAGCGGAAGCTAGTGGTCGTGCTTCAGTACAGCCCGGACGGCATCCTCGTCGCCCTCGCGGTGCAGCAACGCCATAGCCCGGTCGACCTCGTCCAGGCTCACTACGGCACCCAGCAGGGGAGCGGTCGGGAACCCGCCCTCGTTGAGGATCCGAGCCGCTTCGTCTACCGACTGCGCGGTCCCACCCGATCCGCCGTAAACGGTCAGTGACCGCATCACCACCTTGTCGGTTACTACCGGAACTTCCTGACGGTCTTTCAAACCCGCCCATACCACCCGACCACCGTGGTGCACCAGGTCGAAGCATAAGCTCGGGGTTCCCGGCGCGCTGGTGAGATCCACGGCGACGTTCGCCCCACCGCCTGTCAGATCCAGTACCGCCTCCACCGGATCACAGGCCGTCACATCCACGACATGGTGCGCACCAACCTCAAGTGCCACACCCAACCGGAGGGCATCATCGTTGGTTCCGGTCACGATCACCGTTCCTGCGCCGAGCAATCTTGCATACGCCGCACAGGTCAGTCCCATGTGACCCGGCCCCTGCACCACGATCGACTGGCCCTCCCGGAATCCGACCTTGTCCAGCCACGCCACCATGTTGGACAGAGGTTCGAACAGGGTCAGTTCTTCGGCCGAAACGGAGTCGGTCAGCGGGGCTAGGTGCGTACCAGGTAGCACGGCCATGTACTCGCCGTAACCACCCCACAAGCCGGACCCCTCGTCCAGACCGAACGAGTACCCGTAGCAGCGGACACCGAACGGGTTGCCCTCGTATGGCGGCCCAAACCAGACAATGTCCACCGCCACCCGATCACCGACCGTTACCCCCAGGTCAGCGTCATCCGCCAGGGCATGGACCCGACCCACGATCTCGTGACCCGGCACAACCGGGGATACCTCGCCTGGCACGTGGCGGTGCCCGGCCAACTGGGCCACATCGCTGTGGCACAACCCGACCGCCTCCACGGCGAGTACAGCACCCCCCGGCGGGGGTGTCGGTACGGAAAAGTCGTCTCGTAGCGCCCAGGTGCCGTCACCGTGGAACACCACAGCCCGGCAGGTTTCGCCCATCTCTGGTGTCTCCGGTCGACCCGCCTGCTCTAGACCCGCTGAAGCAGCGTCCCGGTCCCGAGGCCACCGCCGCAGCACATGGTCACTAGGGCGTACTCGCCATCGGTGCGCTGCAGTTCGTGGACGGCTTTGGCGGTGAGGATGGCACCGGTGCCGCCCAGCGGGTGACCGAGTGCAATGGCGCCACCGTTGGGGTTGACCCGCTCCATGTCGGGACCGACCTCCTTCTCCCAGCAAAGCACCACCGAAGCGAAGGCCTCGTTGATCTCGACGACGTCGATGTCGTCGATGGCCATGCCATTGTCGGCCAGCAGTTTCTGCGTGGCCCCTATCGGCCCAGTCAGCATGAACTCGGGATCGGAGCCCACGAGACAAGTATCGACCACCTTGGCCAGTGGCTTCACGCCGAGTGCCGCGGCTTTGTCGGCAGTCATGAGCAGGACGGCGCCGGCACCGTCGGAGATCTGCGATGACGAAGCGGCCGTGTGCACCCCATCGGGCCGCCC
>PBDJ01000045.1 GCA_002717365.1 Acidimicrobiaceae bacterium
CAGTGCATGCACCTACCGGCGCCGGCGCCCACTGACGGGCCGGGTCTAGTCCGTATTCTCGCTACGGCCCAGGCCCGGTGCCTTCGGGTTGTTGACGCCGTTCCTGACGAGCTGGTGGTTGTCCGACCCGGTGGTGGTGTCGATGATGCCCTGCTGGGTGAGGCGGCCCGACGGGCGCGTGTCCCCGTCCCTGTGGTTTTGGAAGAACTTCGGGCCGTTGCCGCCCTGGCTGCCCACGGCCCTGCGGGGGTGGATCCGATTTTGGCACCGGCCCTCGGGGGAATCTTTTGGCACCGCCGGGGCGACGCCCCTACCGGTCCCAAGCCCATTGTTACCCGGGAGGACCTCGGCGTGGATGCCGGCCGCCCGGAGCGCCTACCTCCGGCTCCGTCGGTGGTGGCTGTCGGGCCGCGTACCGTGTTCGAGGAGGAGGCCAGCACCGTTCGGCGACGGCGGGTGCTGCCCCTCCCGCTGCTGGGGGTCTTGGTCGTGGTGGTGCTGGGTGCCTTGACCGTGCTACTGGTGCTTCCCGACGAAGACCGGGCTATCGCCCCACCCCCAGAATCTGTCCCAATTACCACAGTTCCGACCACCACGATGCCGGTTATCACGACGATGGCCCCTGCGGACGCTTTGGTGCCCACCACCGTGCCATCCACCACGATTGCCGTACCCACGATCGTTCCGACCACCGCCGTCGTCCCATCGACCAGCGAGGAACCCTTATTTGCCGTAGACCCGGTGACCGGCGAAACCCTTCCCCCAGTCCCGGTTTCCGCGGAAGTACCGGTGACGGAGGAGCAACCCGACGAGAGCGGAGACAGGACATCCACGACGACTACCTCGCCACCTCGGCTGGGCACGGTAACGCTGTCCGGGGTGGGTCTCACTGCGGATGCCACCACGGACGACGAGCGGCTACTAGCCCTAGGCGACGACGGGGACCTAGTGCTGGCCGACTTGGTCACCGTGCTCGGCGAACCGGTAGGGGATACCGGATGGTCCGCCGATGGACTGTGTGCCCCAGCCCAGGTTCGACGACTGGTGTGGGGTGACCTGGAGGTCGTTCTGGCCCGGGACGCCGTCGAGTGGCCGTCTCGGATGGCCCAGTGGTTCGTGTCTGGGGATGATGCCTCCGTCTCGTCGTTGTGGACGTTGGAGCGCATCGGGGTGGGCTCCACGGTGGCCGACCTGCGGGCAGCCCACGGGACCAGCCTCTTCCTTGAACAGCCCTCGGACCGCGATCCGGCCGGGTGGTTTGACACCGAGCCAGTTCTGGGTGACGGGATCCTCGGAGCAGTGGGCAACACCACCGACACCGGTCGAGTTCTTCTGATGTGGGCTGGCGACGCCTGCCAGCGACGCCGCGGCTGACAAGTCCGATCAGTCAGCGACGCCACTAATCGGAGGCGGGTCGGAGTCACCTGGCCACGCACCTACCACTAGGCCGCCAGCCAGCAGCACGGCTCCGGTCACCAGGAGGGCTTTCCACCATCCCGGCATCGAACGGCCTGAGAGTCTCCGACCTCCGACCATCAGGAAGTCCCTGAGAGGAGAGCGTCGACGGTCATCACCCGACCGGGGCCGTTACGGCGTCGAGGGCTCGCTCAAGGGCCGGGACGAACAGGTCGGCCCGGTTGACGCAGACTCCGTGGTCGCCGGCCACCTCCACCACCGTGGCCGCCGGAAGCGCCTCGGCTAGCTGGCGCTGACGATCGGTGGGCACGATCTCGTCGGCCTCGCAGACCACGACAGCATGAGGTACTTCCACATCACCGATCCAGCCCCGGGAGTCAAACCGACCCAGGTGCCACCCGGCCCGCAGGACACGGTCCAGATAACCGACCCGGATCTCGTCCCACGCCCACTGGTCAAAGGCCGTATCGCCTATGCCTTGCTGGGCGTCAGCACGCCTGTCACCCACCCGTCGGGCCATTCGCCAAGCGTGGTCGTGAAAGCCCACCGCTCGCAACAGCCGGGTTGGTAGCGCTGCTAGACCCATGATCACAAAGTCGCGCCGTTCATCACGGGTCAGCCCGAAGACGGACGACGTGGCACAGAGCACGAGGCCGGCCACCAGGTCCGGGTGACGGTGCCAAGCGGCCTGGGCGACGGCTCCCCCCATGGAGTAGCCGACGAGAATGGGCCTCTCGATGTCCAGCGCCCGGGCCACAGCTGCCGCATCATCGGCCATCGACTCGATCCGCACGGAGCGCGGACGGCGGAGACCACCCGGCCCGTGCCCTCGGTGGTCCCAGGCGATGACCCGGGCCCGGCGGGCCAGCGACTCGTAGGTGCGGCACCAATTCAGGTCAGCGCTGACGCTCCAGCCGTGGAGAAGCAAGACCGTGGGGGCGTCGCCGGCGGCCTCCGGAGGACCCGAGTCCCGCACGTGGAGGGGCCCCACCCTAGGAAGGTCGATCTGGCGCCAAGGGGGCGCGTCGGGTATCACCGCTCGATAGCGACGACCCTGACGGAAAGCGAGCCGCTCGGCGCCTCAAAGGACACCGTGTCACCCACCTTCGCACCCAGTAGCGCTTCGCCTAGTGGAGACCCGGGGGAAACCACGCCCACGTCGTCGCGCTGCTCTTCGATGGAGCCGACAAGCATCCGTTCCGGCTCGTTGTCTCCGTCGTAGACCACGGCTACCACCGCTCCGGGGACCACAACGTCGGAGGTCTCGACCCGTTCCACGACTTCGGCCTTCTCCAGGAGGCTCTCGAGATGGAGAATCCGTCCCTCCATCTTCCCCTTCTCCTCCTTAGCCGCGTGATAGTCGCCGTTCTCGGACAGGTCGCCGAGTTCGCGGGCCACCTCGATCTTGCGGGCGAGATCGATACGCCCCCGGGTGGTGAGGTCCTCCAACTCGGCGACGAGCCGGTCGTAGGCCTCCTGGGAGAACTGCTGTGCGTCAGCCATACCCCGAGGGTAACGACGGAATCTGGCGGTCGGGGTGTTGGACCCGTCAACGTCGAAATCCGGTTGACCAGCGTTTCAGGGCACTTGGTACACTTGCTCGGTGGAATTCCGGTACCAGGTGATCATCATTTGCTAGCGCACACCCGCTCGGTGTGCGCCCAACCGTCCACCTTGGTGGGCGGTTTTTTTGTTCCCCAACCATTTTCTAGGAGATCAGAGTCGTGACCCATCGGATCGGCATCATTGGCGGCGACGGCATTGGCCCAGAGGTCATCGCCGAGGGCCTCAAGGTCATTGACGCGGCCGGGGTGTCCCTTGAGACGGTTGAATACGACCTTGGGGGTGCCCGCTACGGACGCGACGGCACGGTGTTGCCTGACGAGGTCCTGGAGGAGTGGCGGGATCTCGACGCCCTATATGTCGGGGCTGTTGGTACGCCGGAGGTGCCGCCCGGGGTGATTGAGCGGGGCCTCCTACTGAAGATGCGTTTTGCCCTGGACCTCTACGTGAACCTCCGGCCCTTCGTGTATCCGGCTGACAACATCGACTTCCGGGTGGTGCGCGAGAACACCGAAGGCACCTATGCCGGCGAGGGTGGATTCCTCCGACGGGGTACGCCGTTCGAGATCGCCACCCAGGGATCGGTCAACACGCGTCACGGCGTGGAGCGGGTCGTCCGCTACTCGTTCGAACTGGCCATGACTCGCCAAAAGCACCTCACCCTGGTTCACAAGACCAACGTGCTGACCTTCGCTGGCGACCTTTGGGAGCGAACCTTCAACGATGTAGCCGCTGAGTACCCGGAGGTCGAGACGGCTTACAACCACGTCGACGCCGCCTGCATCTACTTCGTGCAGTCACCCCAGCAGTACGACGTCATCGTTACCGACAACCTGTTCGGGGACATTCTCACCGACCTAGGTGGTGCCGTGTCGGGTGGCATCGGGTTGGCCTCCTCGGCCAACCTGAACCCGGACCGGACCGGCCCGTCAATGTTCGAGCCAGTCCACGGCTCGGCGCCCGACATTGCCGGACAGGGCATCGCCAACCCCAAGGCGGCCATCCTGTCGGGGGCGATGATGCTGGACTTCCTTGGGGAGTCCGATGCCGCAAGCCGGGTGGAGGCGGCTTGCGCTGACCCGTCCACTGAAGTTGAGGGCACGAAGGACATCGGAGACGCTGTCGCCGCCCTGGTGTCCTGAGACCCGCTGAACGAACGAGACACGAACGAGAAGGGAACCGAGATGCCGATTCAGGAATCGTCCAAGATCTGGATGAACGGGGAGCTTGTCGACTGGGGCGATGCCACGATCCACGTACTTACCCACACTCTGCACTACGGCAATGGCGTGTTTGAGGGCATCCGCGCCTACGAGACGGCTGACGGGCCGGCCGTGTTCAGACTCCGCGATCACATCGAGCGCCTCTTCCGTTCGGCCAAGATCCTGTTCCTCGAGATCCCCTACACCGTTGACGACCTGGTCGCCGCCACGCTGGACACCGTCCGGGTAAACGAGCATCAGTCCTGCTACATCCGGCCACTCGTGTATCTCGGTTACGGCGAGATGGGTCTCAACCCCCTCTCGTGCACCGTCGACGTCTCCATTGCAACCTGGCCGTGGGGGTCTTACCTCGGCGAAGAAGGAATCGCAGAGGGCGTGGACATGATGATCTCGTCGTGGCAGCGCCACGACCCAAACTCCATGCCACCCGCCGCCAAGGGGTGTGGCCACTACATCAACTCACAGATGGCCAAGGTTCAGGCCGTCAAGGCCGGCTACGACGAGGCCATCTTGCTGTCGCCCCAGGGCCACGTGTCCGAATGCACCGGCGAGAACCTGTTCGTGGTTCGCGACGGCACCATCGTCACCCCGCCGGCCAGCGCTGGAGCGCTGGAGGGCATCACCCAAGACTCGGTGCGCTGCATCGCCAGTGACCTCGGGATCCCCTACGAGCAGGGCAATATCCTACGCAGCGACCTCTACACGGCCGACGAGGCATTTCTCTCCGGGACGGCCGCTGAGGTGGTGCCCATCCGGTCGGTCGACGACCGAGTCATAGGTGACCCCGGTCCCATTACACGCCAGGTCCAAGAGGTCTTCTTCCAGGCCGTCCGCGGGGAGCGTCCCGAGTACGCGGGGTGGAACGAGCATGTCAGCGCCTGACGCCACCGGGCTGCCGGCTGCTGTCGAGATTTACGACACCACGCTGCGCGACGGAGCGCAGCTGGAGGGGATCTCTCTGACCGTTGATGACAAGTTGCGCATCGCCGAGCAGCTTGACCGCCTCGGTGTCCACTACATCGAAGGGGGCTGGCCGGGAGCCAACCCCAAGGACGAGGAGTTCTTCATCCGGGCCCGTACCGAGTTGACCCTCGAGCAGTCCACCCTTGTGGCCTTCGGGTCCACCCGGAGGGTAGGTGGCGAAGCCGCCGAGGATGCCACGCTGGCTAACCTTCTGGCCGCTGAAACCGACGTGGTGTGCATTGTCGGCAAGGCCTCGGCGTACCACGTGGAGGAGGCCCTACGGACCAGCCTCGACGAGGGCGTAGCCATGGTGGCCGACTCCGTCCGCTTTCTGAAGTCTCGTGGCCGTCGGGTGTTCTTTGATGCTGAGCACTTTTTCGACGGCTATCGCGACGACCCTGAATTCTCCATGCGGGTCCTGCAGGGGGCAGCCGAGGCAGGCGCCGACTGCCTTGTGCTGTGCGACACGAACGGTGGCTCTCTACCCGACCAGGTGAGGGCCACGGTTCGCGACGTGGTGTCTGCCGTGGACTGCGAGGTCGGAGTGCACCTCCACAACGACACAGGCTGCGGGGTGGCCAACGCTCTAGCGGGCGTGATCGCTGGCGCCACACAGGTCCAGGGAACCATCAACGGTTACGGCGAGCGGGTTGGCAATTGCGACCTGGTGCCCATCGTGGCCAACCTCAGCCTCAAGATGGGCGTTGAGACACTGCCCGAGGGCCGGTTAGCCGAACTGACACCGGTGGCCCACCACGTGGCCGAACTGGTCAATTTCGCCGCCGACCCCCAACAGCCCTACGTGGGGTCCACGGCGTTCGCCCATAAGGCAGGTCTCCACACCAGCGCCATCGCCCGACGTCGAGACGCCTACGAGCACGTAGATCCGGAGTCGGTTGGAAACGGCACCCGCTTCCTGGTCTCGGAGATGTCGGGGCGATCCACTATTGAGTTGAAGGCTGACCAGCTAGGGATCCAGATGGACGGCGACACCCTGGGTGAGATCGTGGAAACCCTCAAGGAACTGGAGTACGCCGGCTACCACTTCGAGGTGGCTGATGCCTCCCTGGAACTCCTGATACGGGCTGCTGCTGGCTGGACCCAGGACTACTTCATCCTGGAGTCCTTCTCGGTCAATGTGGGCCACCGGTCAGGAAGCGGCAGCCGGGCATGGAACGAGGTGGCCGTCGAGGTCGATACCGAGGCCACGGTGAAGGTCCAGGTAGGCGACGAACGGTTGGAGGCCACCGGCCAGGGAAACGGTCCGGTCAATGCCCTAGACGCTGCCCTGCGCTCAGTCCTCGACGGCCGGTTCCCTCAGTTGAACCGCCTGCACCTGACCGACTTCAAGGTCCGGGTTCTAGAGACCCGCCAAGGCACGGCCTCCGTAACCAGGGTGCTTATCGACACCACCAACGGTGAGCGAACCTGGACCACCATCGGGGTGTCGGAGAACATTATTGAGGCCTCCTGGCAGGCCCTGGTCGACTCACTGGTCTACGGCATCCTCCACACTCCGGCCTAAGCAGATGAGCGTCCGCCGCCTACTGGCCGAGGGGATAGGGACTCTCTTCCTACTGGTCGGGGTGGTCGGGTCGGGAATCATGGCCGCTCGGCTCAGCCCCACCGACTTGGGCCTCCAACTGTTCCAGAACGCGGCGGCTACGGCCTGCGCCCTAGTCGCCGTCATCGCCATCTTTGGCACCATCTCGGCCGACTTCAACCCGGCGGTCACCTTGGCTGCCTGGGCGCTCGGGCACCGGGCCGGCCGTGACGTCCCGGCCATGATCATCGCCCAGGTGGTCGGGGCGATTGCCGGAACGATGTTGGCCAATCTGATGTTCGACCTACCGGCCGTGGACTGGTCCACGACCAGTCGGACCGGCGTCCCCCTTTGGCTGGGCGAGGTGGTAGCCACCGTAGGCCTCCTGCTCGTGATATTCAGCCTCGTTAGTACGTCACGCACGGCCCACCTTCCCTACGTGGTGGGGGCCTACATCGGAGGGGCCTACTACTTCACTTCCTCCACCAGCTTCGCCAACCCGGCGGTCACCATCGGGCGCACCCTTTCGGACACGTTCGCTGGCATCGACCCGACCTGTGCGCCGATGTTCATCTTCATGCAAGTGGTTGGGGTAGGAGTGGCCGTCGCTCTCCTCCGGACCCTATTCCCGGCCACCGATTGAGACGTCCCCAACCGAGATGCCGCTCCGAGGTCGCCAGTAGCGTGCGGCGATGACCGAGGCCGGACCGCCGACCGGTCCTCCGGAGATCGAGGCCGGGGAGTCGCCTATGGCGGTCTTCGACTGGCTGCTGATGTGCACGGCAGCCGGGATCTGGGGATCGTCGTTCCTGTTCATGGAGATAGCCCTAGATGCCGAGCACCCCGGCCTAGTGGCCTGGCTTCGCCCCGTGCTGGGCCTGTGCTTCCTGGCGCTCATCCCGTCGGCTCGTCGACCGGTGGACGCTTCCGACCGTCCCGCTATCGCCCTGCTGGGCATCCTCTGGATGGCCCTTCCACTCAGCCTCTTTCCCCTAGCCCAGACCTGGATCGACTCCTCAATCATCGGGATGCTTAACAGTGGAATGCCGGTCATGACCCTGATTGCTGGCGCCGTCCTGTTCGGAGTTCCTACCCACCGGATTCAGGTGACTGGGGTGATCGTGGGCATCTTGGGCATGCTCATGATCGGCCTGTCTACTGCCACCATGGGAGACACCGGAGCGGTGGGTGTCGTCCTAGTGGTGTTGGCCGTCACCTGCTATGGCGTGGCGGCGAACATCGCTGGGCCCCTCCAACGTCGATATGGCTCGCCGGCCGTGCTGCTTCGAGTCTTGGGTGTGGCCGCCGTGGCCACCACACCGTGGGGCCTGTTCGGTTTGGCCCGGTCGTCATTTACCTGGTCGGCGGCAGCCGCCAATGTAGCCGTCGGGGTGGGGGGCACCGGGATTGCCTACGTCGCTGCTGCCACCCTGATCGGCCGGGTCGGACCGGTCCGTATGTCGGCCGTGACCTACGTGATCCCGGTGGTGGCCGCCGTGCTGGGGGTGGGGGTGCTGGGCGAGGTCCTGGGCCCGTGGGAGGTCGCTGGGGCCGTTGTACTGGTCGCCGGGGCCTGGTTGACCACCCGGGCCGGCTCTTGACTGCGCCCCTCAGGGATCAGATACGAGTGTCGGAACGTCGACGGCTGGTGCCTGGGCCGCTGTAGTACACGCCGTAGCCTGGCTCGACCGGGTAGTCCAGATTCGGCGGGTCGGAGGTTGCCGATCGCCACCAGTCCAGCAGGCGGTCCTCGCGGTCATAGTCGAACGGATCTTCCAGCACCCGCTCGGCCGATCCACCGGGCTCCAGTGGGTTATCGGCCAGCCAGCGAGCCGACCGGGCGGTTGCCGTCCGGGCTGGAACGAGGTCCCGGTAGCCGAGAACGTCCCGGGTGGCTGACAGGTCCAGGATCCGGTGCCCCGGCTCATTCTGCATCATGAATGGGCGGGCCGGTAGGGCCAGGTCCGTAGGCATACCCACGATCTCCATCTCGTGTTCCAACTCCCTGCAGATCAGATGGACCCGTTGGGCGGCGGTAAGTGCCTCCTCGTCGCCGACATTGAAGGTCCGGCCACCAGCGTCCGAGTGGTCCACGGCCAACAGGACAGTGTGTGCCGCGTTCTCGCTGAACGACCGGGTCTCGGCGGCCAGGCCCCCCTCGGGGAGGATGATGGCCGGGCGGCGGTTCAAGACCCGCCGCACGATGCACCAGTCCAATGGGGCAATCTGCCGGGGGCCGTAGACGAACGGGTACCGGAGGTGGATGGCCGATGGCTGGTGCTCGAACAGGAGGTCTTCAGTGCGGGCTACCCGGTAGCTTTTGCCATCGTCGTCCTCGCTGGACAGCGGAGCGTCCTCGGCGGTTGGGATAGGTAGGCCGGGGGGATCGAACCGGGTCGGGTCGAAGTATCCCCGGTAGGCCGGAGTGCCGCCCACGCTCACGAACCGATCGCACCGTCCGGATAGCACATTCGCGATAGTCCGCAGGCGCCCGTAACAGGCCACTACCACGTCGAACGAGCGTCCGGCTAGAGCCTCGGTCACTCCCTCGGCTGAAAACGGGTCTCCGTGGAGGTGTTCGACGTGGGCCACTTCGTCTACCTCATGTCGTCCCGTGTGGAACAGCGTGACGTTTAGGCCCCGCTCTTCTAGTCCGTGCACGATGGCTGGACCGGTGGGGCCGGTTCCGCCGATGACCAGGGCTCGCGGGGAAGGAAGGGTAGACATGTCTGCCGAACAGTAGGGGACGGGGGAGCGGTCCATGATCGTGGTCCCGGAAGAGAGTCAAAGGCAGTGGGGTGCCCCGCTACGGTCGGTGTCATGTCAGGAGGACTTGGGCCGACGGGGATGGTCCATCGACACCGAAACATCCAGGGCGGTACGGCCCGGGCCGCCGTCTTCGGGGTGAGCGATGGGCTGGTTTCCAACGTTGCCCTCATCCTGGGCATCGCCGGGGCCAGCACCGATCCCACCATCGTCCGGGTGGCTGGAGTTACAGGTCTAATGGCCGGGGCAATCTCCATGGCGGCCGGGGAGTACGTGTCGCTGAAGGCCCAGGCCGAACTGGTGGAACGGGAGTTGGCCATCGAGCGGACCTCCATCGCCGAGAACCCGGAGGCTGAGACGGCCGAGCTGGCCGCCATCTACGTGGAACGAGGCCTAGCGCCCGAGCAAGCCAAGGTGGTAGCTGCCGAGTTGATGTCGGATCCCGAGGTGGCCCTCGACGTCCACGCCCGAGAGGAGCTGGGCGTCGACCCCACCCAGTTAGGTAGCCCGCTGGCTGCAGCCACGGTCAGTTTCCTGGCTTTCGCCCTCGGGTCCTTTGTGCCGCTGATCCCTTGGCTGGGAGGTTCGGGAACGGGCGCCGTCTGGGCGTCAGCCCTCCTCGGGGTTGGTGCCACGGCGACCGTCGGCGGGATGCTGGCCCGGCTCACCGAGCGCTCGGTGGTCAGGACGGCCATCCGCCAGATGCTGGTAGCTGGCGGGTCCTGCGTGGCTACCTACCTGATTGGTGGGATTCTGGGCGCTTCGGTGGGCTAAACCTCCGTAGGTACCGGGCCGTTACGCCGGTTTCGCTGGTTCTAGATAGATGGGGTGGGCCGCCGGTACGACGGCTCGAACCCGCTCCTCGGCTTCGTTCACTACGGCGGCCACTGCGGCTACGTCAAGGTTGGTGTCAAAGGCGACTCGTGCTCCAACAAGGATCTCGTCCGGACCCAGGTGCTGAGTACGGAGGTGGATTACCGATGAGATGCCTGGGGTTCCCCCGATGGCGGCGAGGATGGCTTTCCGGTCGCCATCGTCGGCCGACTCACCGATCAGGAGGCTTTTCATCTCGCGGGCCAGGACGGTAGCGATGACCCCCAGCAGTAGACCGATGAGGATGGTTCCCACCCCGTCCCACCGGGGCTGGCCGGTGGCCGCCGACAGGCTCACGGCGACCGCGGCGATCACTAGGCCGAAGAGTGCCCCGGCGTCCTCCAGCAGGATCACTGGTAACTCCGGGTTGCGAGTCTGCAGGATGAACTTTCGCCAAGATAGGCCTCGCCGTTCCGGTGATGCGGCCACAATGGCCGTGCGGAACGACCATGTCTCCAGAACAATGCCGGTGCCCAGAATGGCCAGCGCCAAGCTGACGCTGTGGATTTCGTGAGGGTGGCGGACCTTCTCAATGCCCTCGTAGATAGCGAAGGCCGAGCCGAGCGAGAACAGCACTACGGCAACCACGAACGACCAGAAATAGCGCTCCCGTCCGTACCCGAACGGATGGGTCGCGGTGGGTTGGCGGCGGGACCGACGGCCACCGAACAGGAGCAGGCCCTGGTTTGACACATCGGCCACCGAGTGGACGGCCTCGGCCAGCATGGCCGACGACCGGGTGACCAGGAATCCCAGGAACTTGGCCACGGCGATGCCGGAGTTGGCGATCAGGGCGGCCAAGATGGCCTTCCTGCTTCCCGTCGCAGCCATTGTACCTCCTGAGTCACAAGGCCCGTCGGGCCTTCCGGCTGAATCGGAGCGTAGTGTCGGTGCCGCCAACGGACTGCCGCCAGACCGTCGATTTTGACCACCATCCGGAGGACCCATGCCCACCGTCTTCAATAGTCCCGATGACCTGCCAGCCGCTGTGGGAACCCATCTGGGCTATACCGATTGGATGGAGGTCGACCAGACCCGGATTGACCTGTTCGCCGAGGCCACCGGTGACCACCAGTGGATCCACGTGGACCGCGAACGGGCCGCTGCTGGACCGTTTGGTACCACCATCGCTCACGGCTACCTCACCCTATCGTTGACCAACAAGATGCTCCCCGATCTGATCCGGGTGGACGGAATCTCTATGGGTATTAACTACGGAACGGAGAAGGTCCGGTTTCCGTCGCCCGTCCCGGTGGGCTCGCGGGTCCGGGGCGGCGCGGAGCTGGTTTCGGTGGACGAGGTATCGGGGGGCTACCAGGCCGTGATTCGGGTGACCGTGGAGGTTGAGGGCAATGATCGTCCAGCCTGCGTGGTGGACAGCGTCAGTCGTTTCTTACGCTGATCGTCCGGCGACTCCCTACGACGGGTACCGGTAACATCGCCGGGTGACCAAGCGGAAGCGTCGTCCAGCACCTCTCGCCCCCCGGTCCGAACCACCGGTCCGACCGGGTCTCCAGAGTCCCACCCGGCCTGTACCGGCCGGAATTGGACGTCCCCCATACGCCCTTTCCGGGGATCCTGGGCCGCCGATCTCCTCATCAGTGCGCACACCCGAGGAGGTGGAGCGGATGTGTCGGGCCGGCGAGGCAGCGGCTGGGATTCTGCTCGAGGTGGGGCCCTACGTGGTACCCGGCGTGACTACCGATCATCTGGACGAGGTCGTGCACGCAGCCACGGTGGCCCGCGGTGGATACCCCAGCCCCCTGAACTACCGCGGCTACCCCAAGTCGGTTTGTACCTCGGTCAATGAGGTGATCTGCCATGGGATCCCCGACAGTCGGCCGCTGGCCGACGGCGACATCGTGAACGTTGACGTCACCATCTACCTGGACGGCGTCCACGGGGATACCTCGGTCACCTTTCCAGTGGGTGAGGTCAGCGACCACGACCGACACCTCATTGCTGAGACCCGGGAGGCCATGGAACTCGGGATCTCAGCGGCTGGACCTGGGCAACCAGTCCACGCGATTGGTCGGGCCATAGAACGACACGCCAACCGTCACGGACTGGGGGTGGTGCGGGAGTTCATCGGACATGGAATTGGCACCGAGTTCCACAGCGGTCTGCAGATCCCGCACTACCACGATCCGCGAGCCCAGACGATCCTGGTCCCGGGGATGACCTTCACTGTTGAGCCCATGCTGACCCTGGGTGATCCCGCGTGCGGGCTATGGGACGATGACTGGACAGCGGTCACCTTGGACGGTCGCCGAACGGCCCAGTTTGAGCACACGGTGCTCGTCACAGAGGACGGGATCCGTGTACTCACCACGACGGCGGATGGCATAGTGCCGGCCGACGTGTTCGCCGTCGCCGCCTCGGCCTAACCCGACCGACCTAGAGGTCCGCCGGTCCTCAGTCCCCCCAGTCGGCGGTTCCTGATTTGGCAAGGGCGACCCATGTATTGCCCGGCGTTAGACGGATGGGCTTTCCGTCGGCTGTGAACACAGCCGGGAGGGCCTCGTCGGGTCGGCTCCACCGGCCTCGGACTACGTGGCCGTCGGTGAACACCCAGGCTTCTCCCGAGCCCGTGGTACGAGCCTCGGGGGATCGGGAGTCGGCTTTGGACCAGCCGTAGGTGATGAACTGCACCACGACGTTGGCTGGCGCAACCCGGGTTCCCGTGTCGTCCACATGAGGGTTGCCACCGTGCGTACGGGCCCAGCCGGTGCCGTCCCACTTGTAGTCGACTTCGGTGAGACCGAAGTCGATGCTCACCCTGGTGGCTTCTTCAGCGTCCGGGTGGTGGGCTTGGCCCACATGCCGGTAAAGGAACGGTGCCGGGGGGATCTCTGTCCGGTCGGCGTGGTGGGCCCAGAGGGCGTCGGGTGAAACGTAGAGGTTGTGGGGTGGCCGGCGAGACTTATCGCGCCAGTAGTCGTCGGTGAGAGCGCTGTACCCGACGTCGACCATCGACGAGTTAGCTAGTTCTTGGCGGGTTCCCCGATTAGCTCCCGAGTAGGCGAAGAGGGGCCGGTCGAAGCCGGACAGCAATTGCGGATCCGATGTCCGGGCCGACCGGATCGGCCCCACCGTTTCGGTGGAGGAGGACTGGAAAACGGCCACCAGCCGCGTTACTCCACCCTCCACCAGTTCCTCGTAGACCACGTCAGCTTGGTTCATTCCCGTCTGTGGGTGGGCCCGAGTCACGTTGTCGATTTTGACGGCCAGGGCAGGTCGCGAGATGTCATTTCCCTGCAGGCCGGACCATGTCCGGGTGACGTCCAGGCGTTCAAATTCCTGGATCTGAGATTCCAGTTCCTGGATCTGGACCTCCAGTTCCGGGATCCGGGCTTCCAGTTCCAGGATCCGGGCCTCCAGGTCGGCGATGGTCGATCGAGCATCGGCGATGTCGTCGTAAACGCTCTCGATGGCCTCTCGGACGGCCGGCTTAGCGTCCTCTGTAGCGGAGCGAGCAGCCATGGCCTGGATCCGCCGCTGCTCGGTCTCCACCTTCAAAGCGTGGAGGCCTCGGACCGAATCGGCGGCGAGCCGGAGTTCAGCGTCTACGAGATCGAGGCGATTCTGGGCCTCCTCGATCACCGAGTCGTAAATCATTCGGTCCCGGACACCTTCCAGGGCGTCGCTGGCTAGGTGGGCCGACTGGGTGAGCACGGCGTTCATTCGCTCGTTGTTCTGTAAGTAGGCGTCGACAGCCATGGTTCGATGGAGGAGGGCTGGCTCCTCTCGGGAAGTCAGGATCCTGGCAAACCGGTCGGCCAACAGTTCGAGGCGCACTTCCAGGACCCGGAGTTCAGTGACCTCGTCGCCGATCAGATCATCGGTCTCAGCAATCTGGTGGTCCAGGTCAACCAGATCACCCTCCAACTCGGCGATTCGATCGTGGTGGTCCTCGATGAGGTCCTCCTGATCGCCGATGAGGCCATGATGGTCCTCGATGAGGCCTTCCTGGTCGCCGATGAGGTCATGGTGGTCGGCAATGTCATCCCGGAGGGCAGCGATCTCCTCGTCGAATGCACCGGCTAGGGCTGGGACGGCGGTCAGGGCGACTACGGCCAGGGCGAGGGAGAGAACCACCCGGAGTTGGCGTCGGGGGGCGGAATCCACGGGGTTGAGCGTAGAGGTCGACTGCTCGGCGGTTGGGGCACCCCTGGGGGTCCGAGACGGTCTTTCTCCCGGTCAGCGGGCCTGACAGGTAGGACACCAGGTGGTGGTCCGCTGATCGATCGGTCGACTGGTTAGTAGCCCACCGCATTCTCGGCAGGGGAGTCCGGAACGTCCGTAGCAGTCCAACCGGTGCTGGTTCGACCCGGTTGACCGGTCCGGGGTCCGGTAGTCGCGCAGGGTGGTTCCCCCGTGGTCTAGAGCCTCGGCCAGAACGTCCCGGAGGTGGCTGAGGAGGCGGGCAGCGCGTTCGGGTCCGACCCGTCGGGTCCCGGGGTAGATGCCGGCCCGCCAGAGAGCCTCGTCTGCATAGATGTTTCCGACTCCGGCAACGAGGCGCTGGGACAGGAGTTGCGTCTTGACCCGGCGACGGCTGCCAACCAGGGCCCGGTAGAAGGACGCTCCGGTCAGGGCCGGGTCGAAGGGTTCTGGCCCCAGATCCCGGAGGGTCGGTAACAACTGGTGGTCACCCCGTAGGACCACCACCGTACGCCCGAACCGTCGGATGTCTCGGAACCAGAGCCAGCGACCGTCGTCCAGTTCCCATTCGGCCCGCGCATAAGGGTCGGTGGGTGGAGAGGGATCTACGTGGAGAGCTCCGGTCATCCCGAGGTGGATGACCAGCTCCAGCGGTACCCGACCCGGGGAGACGACCGGTTCCAGGCTCAACAGCAGGTACTTGCCCCGACGGTTCACGCCAGAGAACTGATGGCCGACGGCGTTCGGGGCCGAGGCAAACTTTGCCGAAGGGTGGGACCGCCCGGCGACTACGACGGCTCCCCGGATCAGCGGATCGAGTTGCCGGCGCACCGTCTCGACCTCGGGGAGCTCGGGCACCGCCCTAGCGTACCGGCGGCTGAGGGGCCGCTCCGGAGGACCAGCAGCGGGGTCCGAGGGGGCCCGGTAGACCGGGCGCCGTGGGTTAGGTTTCCGCCATGGTCGCGGTGGCCGTAGTTAACCAGAAGGGCGGGGTCGGAAAGACCACCGTGGTATTGGGACTGGCTTCGGCTGCCTCGGCTCGGGGCCTGGCCGTCCTCGTCGTGGACCTGGACCCGCAAGGTAACGCCACCACGGGCCTCGGAGTGTTCGAACCTGGCCCCGGGGTGGACCGGGTGTTGGCCGAAGAACGCCCCGGTGGTCTGGCGTCGGAGGTGGAACCCAGCGCGTGGCCATCCGATCTCGGCCCGGTGCCCGATCTAGTGGCCTCTTCGCCGGACCTGGCCGTACGCGAGCCGCAACTGGCCACCGACCCGCTGGGAGCCCAGGACCGGCTGGCCTTGGCTCTCAGGGGCGGGGCCGGGATCGACCACGACCTAGTCCTTGTTGACTGCCCGCCCTCACTGGGCCTGCTCACCGTCAACGCTCTGTTCGCTGTTGACGCGGTGCTTCTTGTAACCGAACCGGGTGCGTGGGCTGTGGACGGTGTGGCTCGGATGGTTCAGACCATTGACCGCATTCGTCTACGACGCCCCGACGGGCGACCCAACCTTGTCGGGATCTCCGTGAACCGTTTGGGTCGGACCCGGGATGGCCGTTACTGGCATGAACAGTTGGGCGAGGCGTACCCGGGACGGTGTCTGCCGCCCGTGCATCTCCGAGCTGCCGTTACCGAGGCGGCAGCTCGGTCTCTTCCAGTCCACGCGCTGGGGCGCCGACCCGGGGCAGCTGAGGCGGCAGCAGAGTTCGACGCGCTCCTGGACCGGTTGCCGCTCTCCGACGGACTGGCCGGTACCCCGGTTGAGGCTGTGGCCTGATGGCTTACGACCCGCAGGCTCGGCGCGCCCGGCCACGGCCCACTACCGATAGTCCGGTGGACAGTCTGTTGGAGGCCATTCCGGTGGTTGGTGGCGGGCCGGTCCCATCCGAAATTTCCGTCGAGACCGATCCCGAGGTAGCCGTCGAGGTGGTGGAGGATCCACCGCCGGCCGATTCGGCGGACGATGGCTTGCGACCGTTCGAGACCCCGCCAGTGGAGATGACCGACGAACGAGCTGACCTGCTGCACCGGTTCGGGGTACTGGGGGCGGTGGCCTTGGTGGCCCTGATGCTGGTGCTGTGGCGACGACGCCGCCGGATCGACTGAACGTTCTCAGTCAGAGGCCGAGCAGGGCACGCGCTGGAGCGTCGTCGCGCATGCGCCCGGCGCTCACCCGGCGCTCCACCTCGGCCCGCCCGTCGTCACAGAGGTCCGCGTAGGGGCACCAGCCGCACAGCGGTCCCGGGCGGGTATTGAAACGGTCGTTGGAGCAGGCCGCACCGACCTCGTGCCAGGCTTCGGCGAAGCGGCTGGTGGTGTCGGCCAGAAGGTCATCGGAAACGGCGGTCTCCAGGATCTCGGCGCCCAGGTAGAGGAGGCGGGCCCGATCCGGACGCTCGCCTATGCTGTCCTCGACGGCTGCTGCGTAGAGTAGGACCTGGTCGAGGGATTTCGGCCGGTCCGCGCCCCTAGGGGCCTTGCCCGACTTGTAGTCGGTTATCACCAGGCTATCACCGTCCCTGTCTAGGCGGTCCACGATGCCGAAGAAGGGCACGCCGCCCACCGTGGCAGTCACCCGACACTCGGTGGCTCGGACCTCGACACCAGTTGGGTCCTCCAAGGCCCAGAGGCCCTCGATGGCCGTCCAGGCCTTCCACCGGAAGTCGTGGACTTGGCGGTCGTCAAGGCCTAGGGCCACGAAGTCGGGGTTGATTGCCGTTTTTGGCCAGGCCTGACCGGCTAGTTCCCGGGCCCGGTCCACCGTGCGGCCGGTAGCCGGCTCGTCGCACAGGAGTTCCAGAACGCGGTGGGCGAAGGTGCCTATCAGGGCGGGGATGCCCGGAGGGTCGGGGAGCTTCTCGACGTAGCGGTACCGCCACCGTCGTGGGCACTGCTTCCAGAGGCTGGCCGACGAGGGAGAGAAGGAGCGAGGGAGGTCTGGCATCGGACAGGTCTTAGATATCGAGGGCGTCGGGATCCAGAAGGCTGCTGTTGGCCACCAGGTAGTCGCGTCTTCGGGCCACGTCGGCTCCCATCAAGACGTCGAAGAGTTCGGCAGCCTTTTTGGCCTCCCGCCCTTCGGTCATGGTGAGTTGACGGAGGATCCGGGTCTCTGGATCCAGGGCGCACTCGGCTAGTTCCTCGATATTCATCTCGCCCAAGCCCTTGAAGCGGTTCCACTTGAGGTTCTCGGGTTTGCGGCCCCCTTTGGCTAGCACCTTCACAATTTCGTCCCGTTCCTCATCACTGAACGCCCGGTGGATGGTCTCGCCCACCCGGCAGGTGTAAAGGGGCGGTTGGGCGGCGTACACACGGCCCGCCTCCAGCAAGGGACGCATGTACTCGTGGATGAGAGTGAGGAGCAGACACCGGATGTGGCTGCCGTCCACGTCGGCGTCGCACAGGATGACGATGCGGCCGTATCGGGCCGATTCCAGGTCGAAGTCCCGACCCGACCCGGCACCCACGGCGGTGAAGAGCGCCTGGGCCTCGGCGTTGTCCAGGACCTGCTTGAGGGTGGCCTTGCCCGCGTTCACCACCTTGCCCCGCAGGGGGAGGATGGCCATGTACTCGGCGTTGCGGCCCGCCTTGGCTGGCCCGGCCGCCGAGTCTCCCTCGACGATGATCAACTCGGAGTCGGGTCCATGGGTCCGGCAATCGGCCAATTTGTCGGGCATGCCGGTGGACCCCATACTGGCTGCCTTTCGGCGGGTCTCGAGTAGTTGCTTGGAACTCACCCGGTTGATGACCGCGTTGGCCAGCTTGTCTCGAACCGCATTGATGTGGGTCTTGGGTCCGCTTCCCGAGAACCAGTCGGTGATGCCCTGTTTCACCACGTCGTAGACGATCTTCTCGATGGCTGGGGTTCCCAACTCCTGCTTGGTCTGGCCCCGGAACTGGGGTTCAGGGAAGACCACCTTGCACGCCGCCACCATGCCCTCTTGGACGTCTTCCTTGGTGGCCCGGTGCTTGTTCTCCTTGGCCAGCTTGGCCAACTTCCGGGTGTCTTTCAGGAGGAC
>PBDJ01000026.1 GCA_002717365.1 Acidimicrobiaceae bacterium
CCCGCCTGCACCCAGCTGGGGAACGAGAGGTATTGCGTCCAGTGCGTCTCCGACGAGGACTGTGGGCTGGGCGGCACCTGTGACACCGTCTCCCTCAGCTGCAGCGGCGGCTTCGGTCTCACTCCCCCTGAACCCTGCATCCAGCAAAGCGACTGCGACGCCGGCATCACCGACTATGATCTCAAGTGTGACCAGCAGAGCGGGCTCTGTATCGACAGCAAAGGGAAGTGCGACAACGTGACCGCCTTCTGCAAGGGGGGCGGAGAGTGCGTGGACCTGATGGAGGTCCTGACCGATGGAGGAGGAGGCCAACCCATCCCCGGTGGGATGGGCGGCGGGGGAGCTACCCTGCCGGGCTACTGTGAATGCGAGGGTGGCGGCGGCCTGGAAGACCTGTTTGGCGGCCTGCTCGGCGGGGGGAACGAGGTCTGCGGCGACGGCATCTGCTTGGCCCTGGGGGACGTCCTCAGCTTCGCTGGCGGCGGTGGCGGCGGTGGCGGCGGTGGTCTTCCACCACCCCCACCAGTGAAAATGATCGTCGTCCAATCCAACGCATCCACTTATGTCTCCGAGGACGAGACTACCGACACCTTCACGGTCGCTCTAGATACCGAGCCCACAGCCAACGTCGTCGTCCTGGTATCTGGAGGCGACATCACCGAACTAACCCTCGCTCCAGCCGCTTTGATCTTCACTGCCACCGACTGGAATATTCCCCAGACGGTAACCGTGACCGGTGTCGATGACGTTCTCTTCGATGGAATCAAAGTCACCTATATCAACATTGCCGTTTTCGACGCGGTCTCAGCTGACGAGTACGGCGCCGCCCCCTCAATATCGATTCTCGTCGACACCTACGACAACGAGGTCGCCGGCTACACGGTCGTCGAGTCGGGAGGTTCGACGGTCGTGTCCGAAGACGGTGACACGGACTCGTTCACCGTGGTCCTCGACGAACGTCCCGGCTCAAACGTCACTTTCTCCGTTGCCTCACAGGATCAAGAAGAGGGCCTTGTTTCACCATTCACGTTGACGTTTACTGCGTCGAACTGGGATACGCCCCAGACGGTGGTGGTGACCGGAGTGAACGACGGCCTCGATGACGGGGACCAGGACTTCCTGGTTGTCGTCTCAGTAGACGACAACCAGAGTGACAGCGCCTTCACCGCTTTGAGTGACACCCCTGTCAGCGCAGTCAATCTCGACAATGACGAAGACCCCGTCGACGAGCCGGTCGAAGAAGAAGAGGTCGAGGACGTGTTGCCGGCCTGTGCTGTCGGGTTCGGGTCGCTGGTGGAGTCGGAGGGTTCGACAGTGATGTCGGAGTCGGGTTCTTCGGACTCGTTTACGTTTGCTCTGGGGTCCGAACCGGCGGGGAATGTGGTTGTTTCGGTGGCGTCTTCGGACCTGTCTGAGGCGGTGGTGTCGTCTTCGACGTTGACGTTTACTGCGTCGAACTGGGATACGCCCCAGACGGTGGTGGTGACCGGCGTGAACGACGGCCTTTCTGACGGCGACCAGGCGGTGGATGTGACCCTTTCGGCCGCCGGGTTCGAACCAGTCGTCGTTGGCGTGATCAACGCCGACAACGACTGAAGACACCACCGCAAACGATGAGACACCCTGATGTTGAACTGCAAATATACGGAAATCTGCATAGTCATGTTGCATTAGTATGCAGCAGTTAGCATAATTAATGCATGTATAGGATCGCCATCATCGGGGCCTCCGGGTTTACCGGCGCTGAACTCCTCAGGCTGTGTGCCGGCCACCCCGACTTTGAGGTGGCCGTCGCCACCGGGGAGACCCAAGCCGGTACTGCGGTCGCTGACCTTTATCCGAGCCTTGCCGCCCACTATCCGGACTTGTCGTACGCGCCAGCAGACCCAGCGGCGGTCACCGGGTGCGATGTTGCCTTCCTGGGCCTACCCCACGGGGCCTCCCAGGTTCTGGTACCCGAGATCCTCGACCGGGTGGGCCACGTCGTCGACTTGGCGGCCGACTTTCGGCTTCGGGACGCCGCCCTGTACCCGATCTGGTACGGCGAGGACCACGAGGTGCCCGGCCTGCTGGACGAAGCCGTCTACGGCCTCCCGGAGCTCTTTCGGTCCGACCTGGCCGGTGCCCGGTTGGTGGCCGCTGCTGGTTGTTATCCCACCGCCTCGGCGCTGGCCCTAGCGCCCTTCGTGCGGGCCGGTGCCATCGACCCCACAGGTCTGGTGGTCGACGCGGCCAGCGGCGTGTCAGGAGCCGGCCGGCCCCCGAAGTCCAACACCAGCTTCTGCACGGTCGACGAGGACTACACGGCCTACGGCTTGGCCGGCCATCGGCACACCCCGGAGATCGAGCAGGTCCTCAGGACCCGGGCCGACGGGACCACCGTGGGCGACGTGTCGGTTCTGTTCACCCCCCACCTGGCGCCCATGAACCGGGGCATTCTGGCGACCTGTTACGCCCGGCCGACCGGTGACTTGGACACCGACGGAGCCTTGGCCCTCCTGGACGAGGCTTATGTCGGCGAGCCATTCATCGTGGTGGACGAACGGTCGCCGTCTACCAAGGCCACCCTGGGATCCAACACCGCACACCTGACGGCCCGGGTGGACCCACGGACCGGGTGGGTGGTGGTGCTATGTGCCATCGACAACCTCGTGAAGGGCGCCTCAGGCCAGGCCGTACAGTGTGCCAACGTAGCCCTAGGCCTCGACGAGGCCACCGGGCTCAGTTCCATCGGGGTCTACCCGTGAGCGTGACCTCCGTCCCGGGATTTGTCGCCGCTGGTACGGCGTGCGGAGTCAAAGTTTCGGGGGCCGACGACCTAGCGATGGTGGCCACCGCCGACGGCACCCCGGTGACGGCGGCCGGTGTCTTCACCTCGAACCGGATGACAGCCCCGCCCGTTCTGGTCTGCCGGGACCACCTGTCGGCCAGCGGAGGTAGGGCGGCCGCCGTGATACTGAACAGCGGCAACGCCAACGCAGCCACCGGCGCCACCGGCCGGGTCGACGCCGAGACCATGTGCGCTCTTACCGCCGAGGCTGTGGGCTGTGCTCCACACGAGGTGCTTGTCTGTTCCACAGGCTGGATCGGCTACCCGCTGCCCATGGACCGGATCGCCCCAGCCATCCCCACGGTGGTCGCCGCCCTAGATGCCGATGGGGGACCGGCTGCCGCGGTGGCCATGATGACCACCGACAAAGTGCCTAAGACCACGGTGGTTACCGGTTCGACAACTGCGGGCGGCGCGTTCACGGTCGGCGGGGTAGCCAAGGGCGCTGCCATGCTGGAGCCCAATATGGCCACCATGCTGGCCGTGCTGACCACCGACGCCGAGGTTGACCCGGCCACGGCCACCGACCTGCTGCGTGACGCCGTCGGAGTCTCGTTTAACTGCCTCACCGTGGACGGCGCCGAGTCGACCAATGACACCGTCCTGTTGCTGGCCTCGGGGACGGCCGGACCGGTGGACACGGCCGATCTGGGGATCGCCCTGTCTGACGCCTGTCGGGACCTGGCCGTGCAGATGGCCGACGACGCTGAGGGTTCCACCAAGACTGTGTTCCTGACCGTCACCGGCGCCGCCACCGACGCAGAGGCAGCCAAGGGAGCCCGGGACACCGCCAACTGCCAGCTGGTCAAGTGCTCCTGGTACGGCGAGGACCCCTACTGGGGCCGGATCGCCGCCGAGATGGGAGCTGCCGGCATCACCTTCGACCCCGACACCATCACCATCACCTACGGCGAGCAGGTCGTCTATGCCGAAGGGCGGGCCTGCGATGTCGACGAGCAGGCCCTAGCCGCCCACATGGCCGGTCGAAGGTTGGACCTCGGCGTGGACCTGGGCCAAGGAGACGGCACGGCGTGGATCGTCACCACCGACCTCAGCCACGCTTACATCGACGAGAACATGCGGACCTCGTAGGGCCGTGGAGGACGACATGGACCAGCAGACACCCTCCGAATCGGGCTTCTCGCCCGAACGGCGGGCCTCCGTGCTCGTAGAGACCCTGCCGTACATCCAGCGATTCTCCGGCTCGGTCATCGTGGTCAAGTTCGGGGGAAACGCCATGGTCGACGAGGCGCTGGCCACCCATTTCGCCGAAGACGTGGTCCTCATGCATTCGGTAGGCATCCGACCTGTCATAGTCCACGGCGGTGGACCCCAGATCGGTGCCCTCATGGACCGGTTGGGTATCAAGTCGGAGTTCCGGGACGGCCTGCGGGTCACAGACGCCGAGACGCTGGACGTGGCCCGGATGGTGCTTGTTGGCAAGGTCAACCGGGAGATCGTGTCGGGTATCAACCGACACGGATCACTGGCCGTCGGCTTGTCCGGCGAGGATGCCGGCTTGATCCAGGCCTCGGCCCGGAACCCCGAACTGGGCTTCGTGGGCGACGTCGAGTCGATCAACCCGGCCATCATCGAACGGCTGCTCGCCGAGGAGCTCATCCCCGTGGTGTCGACCATCGGCGTCGACCCCAGCGGGCAGGCCTACAACATCAACGCTGACACGGTGGCCGCCGCGATAGCTGGCGCACTGGGCGCCGAACGGATCCTCTACCTCACCGACGTAGAGGGTCTCCTGACCGACGTGGACGACCCGTCGTCACGGATCTCAAGGATCGACCTGTCCGGACTAGCTGCCCTGACCGCCGACGGCACGATTAGCGGCGGCATGATCCCCAAGGTACAGGCCTGCATCGACGCCGTAGAGGCCGGAGTGGGCTCGGCTCACATGGTCGACGGTCGAATCCCCCACGTACTCCTACTGGAACTCTTCACCGACCTAGGTATTGGCACCATGGTCCTACCCGACGGTGGGGTAGCCGCCGACGGCCGGGGTGTCGACGGGGTGGCGTCGTGACGGCCACCGGATCCGAGCTCTGGGCCGAACGGCTAATGGGTAATTACGGCATCCCGCCACTCACCTTCGTACGAGGTGCCGGGACCGAGCTTTTCGACGACGCAGGCCACCGCTACCTGGATTTTCTGTGCGGCCTAGCCGTCACCGGTCTAGGACACGCCCACCCCCGGGTGGCCGCCGCAGTGGCTGAACAGGCCACCACGCTGATTCACGTGTCCAACCTGTTCGTGACCGAACCCCAGCTAGAGGTGGCCGAGCGACTGGACCGGCTGGTGCGGTTGGGGACCGATCAGGACCAACCGGGACGTGTCCTATTCCAGAACTCGGGAGCTGAGGCCAACGAGGCTGCCCTCAAGCTGGTCCGGAAGTTCCACGGCCGGGGCCGGCACGGCGTGCTTTCCGCCTTCCGATCGTTCCACGGCCGGACTCTGGGAACCCTGGCCGCTACCGGCCAGCCCGAGAAACACGAGCCGTTCCAACCCCTCCCCGAGGGTTTCCGACACGCCACATGGAACGACGTAGCGGCCTTCGAGACAGCCCTTGACCCGTCAGTCGGGGCCATTCTACTCGAACCCCTCCAGGGTGAGGGCGGGATCAACCCGGCCGAGGAGGGCTTCCTGCGAGACATACGACGGTTATGTGACGAACGGGGTCTTCTGCTGATCCTGGACGAGATCCAGACCGGCTTGGGGCGGACCGGGGCGTGGTTCGGCTTCCACCACGCTGGCATCCGGGCCGATGTGGTGACGGTAGCCAAAGCACTTGGCAACGGGATCCCCATCGGGGCTGTATGGGCAACGAAGGAGGTGGCCGCCGCCTTTGGACCCGGTGACCACGGTTCCACGTTTGCCGGCCAGCCGGTGGCCGCCGCGGCGGCTCGCGAGGTGCTGCGGGTAATGGAGGAGATTGACGCCCCCCGGCTGGCTCGAGAACGGGGCGTCGAACTGACCGGCCTGCTTGAGATGCTGCCCGGGATCTCATCGGTACGCGGCCAGGGACTCCTCCTGGGAGCCGAGCTTGCCCCAGGGGTATTGGCCGAACGGACGGCGCCTCAGGTGGCCCTGGCTTGCCTGGCCGCGGGCCTGGTCGTCAACGGGATCACGCCGACTGCGTTGCGGATAGCGCCCCCGCTGACCGTGTCGTCAGCCGAGCTGGTCGAGGGCACCGAGATCTTGGGAGAAGTGTTGGCGGCCGGAGCCGCTGGGGAGATGGCCTGATGCGACACCTGCTAGAGATCGACGACCTGACGGTGGACGAACTCCACCGGGTCCTGGACCTGGCCACCGACCCATCGCCGCCACGTGTACTGGAGGGCCGGGGCATGGCGCTGGTCTTCGAGAAGCCATCGGCCCGGACCCGCAACTCCATGGAGATGGCCGTCTTCCAGTTGGGTGGACACCCGATGTACATCCAAGCTTCCGAGGTGGGGATGGACGTCCGGGAATCTGTCGAGGACGTCACCCGGACCCTGGCCTGCTACCACGGCTGCATCGGCGCCCGGGTTTTCGCCCATGCCACGGTGGAACGGATGGCCGGCGAGGGCTTGGTGCCCGTCGTCAACATGCTGTCCGACGAGGCCCACCCCCTACAGGCCCTAGCCGACATACTCACGTTGCACCAAGAGTTCGGCGATCTCGCCGGCCGGACCCTGGCCTATGTGGGCGACGGTAACAACGTCTTCCGGTCCGTGGCCCTAGCCGCCGGGATGCTGGGGGCCGAGGTCCGGTTCGCCGGCCCGATCGGCTACCGACTCCCCGACACCGACCGGCAACGGCTGGTGGAATCCGACGTGAACATCATCGAGTTCGACCGGGCCGCTGACGCGGTGGACGGAGCCGACGCCGTGTACACCGACGTCTGGACCTCCATGGGTCAGGAGGACGAAGCCGCCCAACGGCACCGGGACTTCGAGAACTTCCGGGTAGACGAGGCCCTAATGGAGGCCGCTGGACCCAAGGCCATCTTCTTGCACTGCCTACCCGCCCACCGGGGCGAGGAGGTCACCGACGGCGTGGTCGACGGGCCAGCCAGCCGCGTCTGGCCCCAGGCCGCCAACCGGATGAATGCTGCCCGGGGCCTGCTGGCCTGGCTACTAGGCGAGGTCGTCGACGGAGGGAGCGGAACGTGAGCAAGCACCATCGACAGCATCGGATCAGCAGGCTGCTGGCCGACCACGTGGTGACCAGCCAGGAAATGCTCGTCAGCCTTCTGGCCGATGATGGCCTGGCAGCCACCCAGGCAACGGTGTCACGTGATCTTGACGACCTGGGGGCGGTGAAAGTCCGGCTACCGGGAGGCGATACCGCCTACGCCATCCCCGAACACCCGGCCAACCAGAACATTCCCCGAGACCAACTACGACGGGTACTGGGCGAGTGGGTGGTCGACGTGGCGTCATCGGGCAACCTCGTGGTGCTGCGGACCCCACCCGGATCAGCCCACGTGGTGGCGTCGGCCCTCGACCGGACCGGCGTCGACGGGGCCATCGGTACGGTGGCTGGCGACGACACCCTGATGGTGGTGGCGGCTCAGGGCACGACCGGCGATCAACTAGCCGACACCCTGCGGGCCCTGGCTGGGCTCTGAACAGGACACGGACGATTCACGGGGAAGAGGGCAGAGACGTGAGTAGCGACGACACCGCTCAGAAGGCGGTCAACAAGGTGGTGTTGGCCTACTCGGGTGGACTGGACACCTCAATCATCCTCCGGTGGTTGGAGGAGACCTATGGCTGTGAGGTGGTGACCTTCACGGCCGACCTAGGCCAGGGCGAGGAACTGGAACCAGCCCGAACCAAAGCCGAGGCCATGGGCGTGACCGAGATCTACATCGAGGACCTCCGCGAAGAGTTCGTTCGGGACTACGTCTACCCCATGTTCCGAGCCAACGCCCTATACGAGGGTGAGTACCTCCTAGGGACGTCGATCGCCCGGCCGCTCATCGCCAAGCGGCTGGTGGAGATCGCCGATGAGACAGGCGCTGACGCCATCAGCCATGGAGCGACCGGTAAGGGCAATGACCAGGTCCGGTTCGAGTTGGGGGCCTACGCCCTCCAGCCCGACATCAAAATCATCGCCCCGTGGCGGGAATGGGATCTGGGATCCCGGCAGAGCCTCCTGGACTACGCCGAGGAGCACGGCATCCCCGTGGAGATGAAGCGGGGCACCAAGTCGCCGTACTCCATGGACGCCAATCTCCTGCACGTCTCCTACGAAGGCGGTCCGCTTGAGGACCCCTGGACCGAGCCCACCTCCGAGATGTGGAGGTGGACGGTTAGCCCCGAAATGGCTCCCGACGAGGCCACCTACCTGGACCTCACCTACCAGGGGGGTGATGTGGTGGCCCTCGACGGGACCCTCATGACGCCTGCTCAGGTGCTGGCCGAGCTGAACCGAGTGGGCGGGGCCAACGGCATCGGCCGGATCGACATCGTGGAGAACCGGTTCGTGGGCATGAAGTCACGGGGCGCATACGAGACTCCCGGCGGGACCATCTTGCTTAAGGCCCACCGGGCCATGGAGTCGATCACCCTGGACCGGGGCATGGCCCACCTCAAGGACGAGCTGATGCCCCGGTACGCCGAGCTGGTTTACGACGGCTTCTGGTTCAGCCCCGAGCGGGAAATGCTCCAGGTGGCCATCGACCACTCACAGGCCTGGGTGAATGGTCGGGTCCGGGTACGGCTCTACAAGGGCAACGTCGAGGTCGTAGGGCGGGAGTCCGACGACACCCTCTTCGACGAGGCCATCGCCACCTTCGAGGAGGACGAGGGAGCGTACGACCAGGCTGACGCCGAGGGTTTCATCAAGCTGAATGCCCTGCGACTGCGGACGGTGGCCCGGCGGGCCGCCCGGGGGGAGGGTTAGGACCATGGCCACGCTCTGGCACGGACGGTTCGAAGGAGACTCCAACGAGGCCCTCCAAGCCCTCAACGACAGCCTGCCCTTCGACCGGCGGATGTTCCAAGACGACATCGCCGGCTCGCGGGCCCACGTCCGGATGCTGGCCCGGGTGGGCCTGATGACCGAGGACGATGCGACCGCTGTGCTGGAGGCACTGGACGCCACCGAGGCCGAGATGACCGACGGGTCATTCACTTTCCAGGCTAGCGACGAGGACTTGCATACGGCCGTTGAGCGGCGGGTAACCGAGCTGGCCGGCGACGCCGGGGCCCGACTCCACACCGGTCGGAGCCGGAACGACCAGGTGGCCACCGACCTGCGGCTTTGGACCCTGCGGGAGCTGACCGACCTATCCGCCCTGGTTACCTCGTTTCAGGACACGCTGGCTTCCCGGGCCGACGACGCCGGCGAGGCGTACTTGCCCGGCTACACCCACCTCCAGCAGGCCCAGCCGGTCCTTCTAGCCCATCACCTGCTGGCCCACGGCTGGGCACTTTCCCGGGACGTGGACCGGCTCCTGGACGCCCGGGACCGGGCCGACGTCTCCCCGCTGGGGGCCGGAGCCCTGGCTGGGTCCTCGCTGCCCCTTGACCCCGACGGCGTGGCGGCCGACCTGGGCTTCGCTGCCCGGTTTGAGAATTCGTTGGACGCGGTGAGTGACCGGGACTTCGTGGCCGAGGCGCTGTTCGCCCTCGCCCTGCTCGGGGTTCACCTGTCACGGATCGGCGAGGAACTGGTCCTGTGGTCTACCGACGAGTTCGGCTTCGTTGACCTCGACGACGCCTTCTCGACCGGCTCCTCCATGCTTCCCCAGAAGAAGAACCCTGACATCGCTGAGTTGGCCCGGGGCAAGGCCGGACGCCTTGTCGGCCACCTAACCGGCCTTCTGACCAGCTTGAAGGGGCTCCCGCTGGCCTACAACAAGGACTTGCAAGAGGACAAGGAGCCGCTGTTCGATGCTTGCGACACCATCCGGCTCACGCTGTTGGCCCTGAACGGCATGGTGTCCACGCTGGTCTTCCAGACCGACCGCATGGCTGAGGCGGCCGATAGCCCGTACGCGGCAGCCACCGACCTGGCTGAGCACCTGGTGGCCGCAGGGATGCCCTTTCGGGACGCCCACGCCGTGGTCGGAGCACTAGTCCGGGCCGCCCTGGTCGGTGAGGGCTCGCTGGCCGACCTGGTGGCCGCCGACGAGCGGTTGGGCCCTGAGGCGGCTGACCTACTGGATCCCGGTACCGCCGTCCGGCGGCGGACCACGCCAGGGGGCGCCGGACCAGGGCCAGTGGCCGTACAGCGGGGCCGGTTCTCTGAGCAACTGGCCGCCCAGCGGACCCGTTTGTAGGCCTGACCGTGACCTACACACAGACCATTCGGGTCCGATATGGCGAGGTCGACGCTCAGGGTGTGGTGTTCAACGCCCACTACCTGGCCTACCTAGACGACGTTTCTGACACCTGGCTTCGCACCTTCGACGGGAACTTCGAAGAGACAGGCTGGGAGATAATGCTGCGGCGGGCCGATCTGACCTGGCACGGGCCGGCCGGCGTCCACGACGAACTAGAGGTCACGGCCGAGGTGGTCCGCTGGGGGACCACCTCGTTCGATATGGCCTTCGAAGCCCGAGTGAAGGACCACCTGGTGCTGACCGCCATCGTGTACTACGTCGGGGTGTCGGTGGGTGACCACATGCCAATGCCCCCGCCGCAGGCTATCCGGGACCACCTGGGCGGGTGAGCGGCCAACGGGGACTCGATCCGGGGTTACCCGAGGTAGCCACCGCCGGGATCCACGAAATGGCCGGACGGTCAGCCCCGGACCCGGCGGACGTCGTGGCGGCCGGCCCGGCCGGTCCGGAGCGCGACCGCATCCTGAATCTGTTGGCTTCTCGCCCCGACGCCCTATTCCGGACCTGTCGACCGGGCCACCTGACCGGCTCGGCCCTTGTCATGGATCCGTCGAACAGCCGCATCCTCGTTCTGTTCCACGCCAAACTGCAGCGTTGGCTCCAGCCGGGCGGCCACGCTGACGGCGACGGCGATCTGGCCCGCGTGGCGCTCCGAGAGGCGGTCGAAGAGACGGGAATCGACGAGCTGCGGATCGTCGAGCCGCCCATCGACTTGGACGTCCACATCGTGAATCCGCCGGCCGAGGACCCCCATGAACACCACGACGTACGATTTCTCGTGGTGGCGCCACCCGGCGTCGTCCCGGTCGGAAATCACGAGTCAGAGGCCCTCCGATGGGTCGACGCAGCCGACCTGCTGTCACTGGGGGCGGACCGAGGCCTGATCCGTCTGGCCGAGCGAGCCTTAGCCCGCCTGGACGCCCTCCGAGAGGCCTGAGTGCTGTTTCGCCAGATCCTTGAGGGCTACATGTCGCCTGGGTCCAGGCAGGCCTCCATGTCGTTGACCCGAGCGAAGCCGTTCATCCGCTTTACGTAGCTCCCGCTGCCGTTGGGGAGGGCGGTGAGTAGGGGACTCACGTCGCCCTCGAGACGGAGTCGGACGGCGTGGTGGCGACGGTCACCGATATAGACCTCCCAGTCGGCCAGCCACTTCTCAATCATCACGCGGTCGTCGACGGTTCCCCCGGAAAGTTGGCCCAGTTCGGCTACGAGGTTGACCACCACGTCGGTGGCTAGGTCGATGTCGCCGGCCCGGGTTGCTGGGTCGGGGGCCTGGGCGGCCGGTGGGAGCTCGGCGATAGCCGCCCGGGCCGCCAAGCACTTGGTCTCGGCGGCTGCCGGCCATGATCGGTCCTCAAGGCGATCCGGGTTCCCGGAGGGCGCCAGGAAGAAGGCATAGACCCAAAGCATCACCATGGCTGCTACTAGGACGGTCAGGAAGACTCGCAGCGCCATGGTGCCTGGCCCAGTCCGGCCCCGGTGGTCACCGGTCACGGCGCCACCCGGAGGGTGACCACCGCACCGGCTTCCACGACCGTGCCTGGCGCTGGTTCTTGCGACCAGACCAGCCCGCTGGTCCACTCTGGCTCATCAGGATCGGCGACCTCCACGATCTGGTAACCGAGACCCAAGGCTTCCAGTGTGGGCGTCACCGACGGCAACAGCCGCTGGGTTAGAGCGGGGACTACGACACCCTCTGGACGTTGAGGTTCGATTGTGACCTCGACCAGCATCGAGCCATTTAGCTCCATGGTCGAGCCCACGTCGGGTGCCTGCCCGATAATGGTGCCCGGCTCAGTTCCCTCCATCTCGACCTCCACCACGCTCAGGATCCGGATCCCATGGTCGGCCTCGGTCAGCAGGTTTCGGGCGTTGGCCAGAGTGAGGCCGAGCAGTTCGGGCGTGGGGACGCGCCCGTCGGTGGGTTCACCGTCGGTGGGTTCACCGTCGGTGGGTTCACCGTCGATGGGTTCACCGTCGGCAGGCTCAGGTCCCGCGGTGGTGGGAACGATGGGCATCGGGATGATAGGTGCCGAAGGGGCGTTGAGGGTCGGGTCCGCAGTGACCAGTTGCTCGACCGGTAGTCCGAAATGGGCAGCCTCCATCACGTCCTTCCAGATCATGGCCGGGTAAGTCCCGCCGTAGACCTTCCGATCGGTAGTCGGCGGAATCATGGGGATCTGGGCCTCCGGGAAGCCCACCCAGACGGCCGTCGTGCGCTGGGGGGTGTAGCCAACGAACACCGCATCGGCGTAGTTCTGGGTGGTTCCCGTCTTGCCGGCCGACGGACGGTCCTCCATTTCGGCCCTCCATCCCGTCCCCTGAGAAACCGTGCCTTCAAGGATCCAGGTGATCTGGTCGGCTAGGTGGGAGTCCAGGGCCCGTTCCTGTTCGCGTGACCACGACCAGAGCGTGGTGCCGTCAGCTCGGGCGACGCGGGTCACGTAACTCGGAGCGATCCTGACGCCCCGGTTGGCGATGGTGTGATAGGCGGTAGCCATATCCAGCATGGTGGTGTTGGACGTACCCAGAACGTTTGAGTTCACGGGCTGGATGGTCGATCGGATGCCCAGCCGTCGAGCCATGTCAACCACCCGGTAGGCCCCCATATCCATACTGAGCTGGGCAAAGACGGTGTTCAGCGAACTGCGGGTGGCTCGGATCAGCGTCACCTCCTCAGCGTCGGGCGGCGGCAGGATCTCTTGGCCCTCCGACGGCTCCCACGACCAGGTGGGCACGGCCTCCAGGATTTCGATCCGGTCGGCGAACAGTCGCTCTCGGTCGTAGTCGTACCGTCGGTTGGCCACCCACTGGGTGAGGTCCACGGCCTCGTACGTGATCTCGGTCTCCCCGTCCTTCTCCTTCTCCACCCGGATGGTCTCTACATGGTCCGGTGGGACGTCGGCGTGGTCCTCCCGCCGGACGAACTGGAGGAGAGCCTGGAGGCCATGCTCGAAACGGGCCTCAGTGGCGTCGTGGCCGCCCACCCCACCAGTGACCCGCCACACCTTGTTGTCCTCATCGGCCCCCGGTATTTCGAACTCGATCACGTTGGGAGCCGCGTAGGAGGCCGTGGCCTGCCAGCCGGCCTCCAGAGCGGCGGCTAGGCCAACGGTCTTCATCGAGGAGCCCACCTGGCGCCCGACCCCGATAGCCAGGTTGACCTTGGCGTCCTCGTCGGTGGCGAAGAAATCCCGACCACCGACCATGGCCAGCACCTGGCCAGTTCCCGTCTCGAGGACCACGATGGCAGCGTCCGGATGCCCCCTCCCTCCCGGAATGTGGCTTTCCACCGCCTGCTCGGCGGCCTGCTGGAGGTTCAAGTCGACGGTGGTTTCGATGCGCAGACCGCCCTCGAAGAGCAGCCGCTCTCGGACCCCGCGGCTGGGGCCAAAGGCCGGGTTATCCAGGAACCAGCGCCGGACCTCTTCCACGAAGTGCCCGGCCGGATAACGAGTCTCGAGACGGGCTGAGTACTCCTCAAGGTGGGGGGGCGAAGCCACGGCAGCTGCGTGCTCCTCCTCGGTGATGAACTCGTTGGCCAGCATTCTGTCCAACACCATGTGGCTGCGCTTGAGACTCTTGGAGTAGTTCAGGAACGGGTTATATCGCCCGGGCAGCTGGATGATCCCGGCGATCAGGGCTGCCTCAGACAGGTTGAGGTACGCCACGTCCTTGTTGAAGTAGGTCTGGGCCGCTGCCTTTACCCCGTAGGCCCCGTGGCCCAGGTACACGGTGTTCAGGTACTGCAGGAGGATGAAGTCCTTGGAGTACTTGTCTTCGAGGCGGGTGGCGTACCAGACTTCCTCGAGCTTCCGGCTGGCCGTCTGCTCTGTGTTGCGGATGATGGCCAGCTTCACGTATTGCTGGGTGATGGTGGAGCCACCCTGGCTGATTCCGCCGGCCTCCAGGTTGGTTCGGGCAGCCCGGATGATGGCCTTGAGGTCGAAGCCGTCGTGGATGTAGAAACGCTCGTCTTCTATGGCGATTACGGCGTCGCGCACCATCTGCGGGATCTCGGTCAGGGTCCGGGCACTAGTCCGGTTCTCGGGGGCGACCAGAGTAGTGATGTGGCGTCCATCGCGGGCCACGACCACCGAGGACTCGGCCTGCTCGGGAATGGAGATCTCGAACTCTCGAGTTTCGTAGCGGTAGCAGGAGGTGGCTGCAGCTGCCAGGGCGATCATCGTGCACGTGGCACGCATGAGGCCCAAGGGGAGGATTCGCATAGGCCCAGTCTGGCTCCCCGACGGCTCCGAACCGCGTCGGCTGGCGCCTGCCGGGCCGGGGTTGTCGAGCCTCGGTCCAAAGGGGTCGAGTCGGGCCAGTCGGAGGCTCCATACTGGTGCCCATGGGCGATCCGCACTCCGACGGCTTTAGTGGAGCGGACATCCTCGACGACCTGGCAGCCAGGGGCCTAGTACAGGACAGTACCGACTTGGAGGCACTGCGTTCCCGCCTGGCCGAGGGTCCGGTCACCGTCTACTGCGGCTTCGACCCGACGGCCGACAGCCTCCACATCGGACACCTAGTCCCGTTGCTCCTACTGCGTCGATTCCAGGACGCCGGACACCGGCCAATTGCTCTGGCTGGAGGGGCCACGGGGATGGTGGGTGATCCCAGTGGACGGTCCGAGGAGCGCAACCTGCTGGACGGCGAGACCCTGACCCGCAACGCGGAGGCGGTGACCGACCAACTCCGGTCGTTCCTCCGGTTCGAGGACGACCCGGACCTTGAGGGCCAGGCAGCAGTGATGGTCGACAACCGGGAATGGACCGAGGGCGTCGGGATCCTGGACTTTCTCCGTGACGTGGGCAAGCACGTCACGGTGGGGACCATGCTCGGCAAGGAGTCCATCCGGGCCCGCCTGGCCGGCGATCAGGGGATCTCGTTCACTGAGTTCAGCTACATGCTCCTCCAGGCCAATGACTTCAACGAACTACATGACCGTCTGGGGTGCGAGATGCAGGTGGGCGGTTCGGATCAGTGGGGCAACATCACAGCCGGTATTGACCTGATCCGTCGGCGCTCTTCAGCGACAGCCCACGGCCTAACCGTTCCACTAGTGACACGGGCTGACGGGGCCAAATTCGGCAAGACGGCCGATGGCACGATCTGGTTGGACTCGGTTCGTACCCTCCCGTACGAAATGCACCAGTACTTCGTAAACGTGGACGATCGGGACGTCGAACGGCTCTTGCTGCAACTCACGCTGGTGCCGATAGACGAGTTGGCAGCGGTGATGGCCGATCACGCCACTGCGCCGGAACTCCGAACCGCACAGCGTCGACTAGCCGATGAGGTGTGCACCCTGGTCCACGGAGCCGACGAGACGGCTCGGGCCGGGCTGGCGGCCCGGGGGCTGTTCGGCGACGAAGCGCCCACGGTCGAGGTCTTGGATGCTCTCCGGGGGATCGTGCCCGAGACGATGGTGGAGGTTGCAGACCTTGACGGTGACGAGTCCCTGGTGGACGCCCTAGTGGCCTCTGGTCTGTCCGGGTCCCGGGGAGACGCCCGTCGGACAGTGTCCGGTGGTGGGGTGTCTGTGAACGGGCGACGACAGGACCCCGACGCCCTGGCCCTTCCGGACGATGCCCTGGTCGAGGGGCGGTACGTGCTACTTCAGAAGGGGCGTCGGAATCTCCACCTCCTGGTGGTCGACTGAACTCCTGTCGACCGGGGACGGGCCGGCGACCTCGAGGCTCACGGACCACCGAGATCACGTTGAAAAAGTGGCGTTTTGGGTGAGAATCCGGGGATCGCGGGTTGGCGCCCAGAGGGGGCAGGGATAGTGTTTCCCTACTCACGGGTGCCGGAGACGTCCTTGACCGGGCGAAGTCGTCGCCGTAGCGTGGGCGCCCGCCCAGCGGCAGGTCCAATCGGATCGAATCGCTGTGACGGGTCGAGGGCACCACCGCCTCTGCCGGGATTCGTCCCGCTGTCTTTGGCGTGTGCCGGGAGGCCCCTGGCCTCCAGGTGCTCCTTGAAAACGGGATAGAGGACGAAAAAGCCAGTGCGGGCTGTCCACCTGACGATCGCGAGTCGTCGCTGGACAGACCCTGAACAATTTCAATAGCACTGAACGGACAACGGTGGCCGGTTTCGGCCGACCACCATTGACCTGTGCCAGGTTGGCCGGGATTGGTGTCCCGATCGACCTCGAACTCGCGTCGGCAGCACCTTCGGGTGGTGTCGCACCACTGATTCGAAGGCCGGCACCGCTTCGGCGGCGCCGGCTGGAGATTTTGACGGAGAGTTTGATCCTGGCTCAGGACGAACGCTGGCGGCGGGCCTAACACATGCAAGTCGAACGCACTCGACCCTCGGGTCACATGAGTGAGTGGCGAACGGGTGAGTAACACGTGAGAAACCTGCCCCGAAGACTGGAACAACCCGAGGAAACTCGGGCTAATACCGGATATCCCCATCGGATCGCATGGTCTGATGAGGAAATGCTCCGGCGCTTCGGGAGGGTCTCGCGGCCTATCAGCTAGTTGGTGAGGTAACGGCTCACCAAGGCAACGACGGGTAGCTGGTCTGAGAG
>PBDJ01000027.1 GCA_002717365.1 Acidimicrobiaceae bacterium
TCGGCCTCCGTCCCGATCACAAACCCTGGGTTATCCACCAGGTGGACGACCGGCAGGTGGAACGTCTCTGCCAAGTCCACGAACCGGCAGACCTTCTGCGACGAGTCGGCCGTCCAACCCCCGCCGTAGTGATATGGGTCCCCAGCCATCAGAGCCACTGGCCATCCGTCCAGACGGGCCAATCCACAGATGGCGGATCTACCGAAAGCCTTCCCCATCTCGAAGAACGAGCCGTCGTCAACCACCGAGTCGATGATCGCCCGCATCTGGTACACCTGGCGGCGGTCTCGGGGCACCAGGTCGGCCAGGGAGTCGTCAGTGCGATCTGGATCGTCGGTGGTCGGTCCCCGATCTGCCACCTCGTATACCGAGGATGGCAGGTACGTAAGAAACCGCCGGGTCCGCTCGAAGGCCTCAGCCTCTGAGCCCACCTCGTCGTCGACCACACCATTCCGGGTATGAATCCGGCTGCCTCCAAGATCCTCCTTGTCGACCTGTTCAGCGCCCAACCGATTGACCACAGGTGGACCGGCGACGAAGAGGTGAGACATCCCCTTCACCATCATCGAATAGTGGCTGGTCACCGCCCGGGCTGCGCCCAGACCGGCCACTGATCCCAGGCACAGAGCCACGGTCGGCACAGTGGCCAGATTGGTTACTACGTGCTCCCAGCCCGGGTTCAGAGGCACGTAGGTGCGGGCTCCGCTGCCATATCCTCCGTCGCCATCTGAGACTTTCTTCGACGGATCTGAGTCCAGGGTCCGTACTGACCCCCCTCCTCCCGTGCCGTCGATGAGGCGCACGATGGGGAGTCGAAGCTCACCGGCCATCTTCTCGGCGGCCACCTGCTTGCCGATGATCGCCGCGTCAGCCGCCCCACCGCGCACTGTGAAGTCGTCGGCGGCCACCACCACCGTGCGGCCGCCCAGGCGGGCTCGTCCAAACAGGAAGTTGGCTGCCCGCAAATCAACCAAGGCGCCCTCGCCGTTGTAGGTGGGGCTGCCTGCAATCTTGCCGATCTCGTGGAACGACCCCTCGTCGACCAGGGCGTCGATGCGCTGACGAACGTCCATCTTGCCCCGTTCGTGCTGTCGGGCGACCTTCTCCTCGCCGCCCATCCGTTCAGCCAGCGCCTCCCGGTCGCCAAGTTCGGTTAGTTCCGGATCCCATTCGGCCACGGTTTGTCCTCCGTCGGTCGTCCTAGGTGGGCCGCAACTCAGTGAGCGACCGCGTGTTGTCTCGCATCACGAGCCGCCGGTCGCCGTAATCCAACCTTTCGACTTCGGCCAGGTAGTCCAGCGGACTAGGCAACCCCTCGATGTGGGGCCAGTCCGAACCGAACACCACGTGATCCGCCCCCATGAGTTCCACCAGCTCGTACACGTCGTCCTCCCAGAAGGGGTTCATCCAGACGTGTCGACGAAACAGCTCGACCGGATCGTCGTCGAACCATCCCGGAGCCCTCGAGGCCTGTTGGCTGAGCTTTCGAAGGAGGAGGGCCAGGTAGTCAGACCCATTCTCCACCGAAACAACCCTAAGGCCTGGGAATCGGGTGTACATCTGCTCCAAGGACATGGTGATCAGCCAGTCGTGCGCAGCCCGCTCAATATTGAACGCCTTGATGGAGGGCCGGTAGCGACCTTTCATGTTCAGTCCGAAGCCTCCTCCACTTGCGTACCCATGTGTCGTGTAGCCGCTGTCGCCGGCATGAGCGACAACGGTGATTCCTGCCTCGTTGACCCGTGCCCAGAACGGGTCGAATGTCGAGTACCCGGGTGATCTCGGCCCGTCAGCGGTCCATACCGCAGCGGGTCGCATGACAACCAAGCGGGCTCCCCGGTCGAGGCACCACTCCAGTTCGATCACCGCCTCGTCGACATCGGCCAGCGAAAGGTACGGGGCGGCGTAGATCCGGTCCTGATACTTGAAACCCCAGTCTTCGTCCAGCCAGCGGTTAAGCCCTCGCATGAGGGCCACTACAGCCTCGATGTCGTGCTTAAGAAGTTCCTCGTAGAGCACGCCGAGGGTGGGAAACAACCAGACCGCCTCGAGACCCTGGGATTCAATCCGTTCGACCCGGGCGTCACGTTCGACGTAAGCAGCAGGTAGTTGTTCTCGGTCCTCCAAGTACTCCATGGGGACCTTGCCGTCCGGGTTGCCCCGGAAGTACCGGTGTAGCGCACCGGGTTTAGCTATTGGATTCCACGTCGGGTTAACCACGGCCCGGCTCAACTTGCCACCGACCAGGTGGTGTTGTCGTCCGTCCACCTCCACCCACTGAACCACCCGCGGCTGCATGGCGGCCGGCACGTGACGGGTGAAGGCATCGGGACCCTCGTAGTAGTGGTTGTCGCAGTCGAAGGGCCGGTATTCCAACTCTTCGCTCATGGCCCCTCCCGGACGGGGAAGACAGCGGACGGTCTTGGCCCGTTTCTAAGGGTACCGGCGACTGAATCCACCGGCCCGGCCGGATGAACGGTCCGACGACCACCTGAAAGATCGTCTCGACCTACCATCTGACCAGAGGTACCACCCCGATGGACACCGGAGGCACCAACGATGGCCAACTACGAGACCTTGGTGGTTGAGGAACGGGACCGTGTGGCCTGGGTGACCCTGAACCGACCGGAAGCCCACAACGCCTTCACCGCGTTGATGCAGGAGGAGTGCCGGAACCTGTGGCGCTCACTGCGCACTAACGACGAGGTTCGCGTCGTCGTCCTGACCGGCGCCGGCGAACAGGCTTTTTGCGTGGGCATTGACCGCAACGAGCCGTTTACGGCCCTGGGCGACTCATCGTCGTTGTACGGCACGTCCAACAACTTTATGTACGACGATCCCGGCGACTGGCTGGGCCCGAAGTCCAACGACCTCTGGAAGCCCGTGATCGCCGCCGTCAACGGCATGGCCTGTGGTGGCGCCTTCTACTTTCTCGGCGAGTGCGACATCCTGATCGCCGCTGAGCACGCCACCTTCTTCGACCCCCACGTGACCTACGGGATGCCCGCGGTCTACGAGCCCATGAAGATGCTCCACCGGATGCCGTTCGGTGAGGTGATCCGCATGTCCCTGACTGGAAACGCCGAGCGGATCTCGGCTCAAGCAGCCCTGCGCATGGGCCTAGTCACCGAAGTAGTCCCGATTGATGACCTGACCGACGCGTCGGCCCGCTTGGCAGCGTCCATCGCCGCCAACCCGCCGCAGGCCGTGCAAGGAACTCTGCGGGCCATCTGGGCCGCTCAGGACCTAGGTCGCCTGGGGAGCCGCACCATGGCGGCCTCTATCCTGAGCACGGCTACTGACAAGGCGGCGCTCCTAGACGGTGCCGCCGAATTCGATTCTGGCGACCGCCCGGATTCGCGGATCCGCTGACCCGAGCTGCTATCTGTCAGCGGTTGGGGGGCTCCTCACACAGGAGGGACCCGATACGGGGCCCCCACAGGTGGGCCAGAGAGTCGTCGCCGTAGTCCGCCTCATAGGCGCCTTCGATGAGAACCGTCCGATAGGCCTGAAGAGCCAGCACGATGTCGCAGTCTTCGAGGAACTCGTCCAATGGGTGGTCGTCGACTCCAGCGGCAACCAAAGCCCTGTGGTACTCGCGGCACAGCCGGAGGAAAGTGTCCCGGGCTCCGGGGCCTGGTGGGACGGTCTCCGACAGTAGGTAAGCCACGTCGCCGGCCGGTCGCCCCGACCCCATGACGCCGAAGTCGACCAGTACTAGACCGCCGGCAGCAAACAGCATGTTGTCGGTCCGACAGTCGCCGTGGCGGAACGAGAGTGGCTCGTCCAAATGAACCACCAAGTCGACGATGTGGTCTCTGAACCAGTCGGCGTGACGCATGAACCGATCGGTAAACACCTCGGGGTCCCGGAGCACCACATCATCGCGCCAGGCCCGGTATACGCCGTTCATAACATTCGGCATCTGGGTCACCATCGACCACTCGATGACCGTCTTGTCAGCCAGAACCGGTCGGCGCCAGAAGTAAGCGTGCATGCGGGCCAGGGTGGACAGGATCGTCGATAGGTCTTCCTCGGGGGGCAGGTCCAGAGCTGTGGTGACCCGGGCATCAGGCACATACTCCAGCACCAAGGCGTAGCGACGTTTCGAGGCCCGGAGGAGCCGTCGAGCGTGGCGGCCGATGAGGCGCAGAAGCGGCGCCGGTAGGCCATTCACGATCTGCTCCTGGCGCTTTCGGGTGACCTGTGGGGGCCCGGGGTCCCGCACCGAGTAGACGAGGCGCGGCACCCGCACAGGAAAGTTGGCCGAGAAGCGCTCGTAGAAGTCGAACTCCCGATCGTAGGCACCCTCGGTTTCGCCTAGACCACGGTTGCCCCGATTGGCGCTGGGGAACTTGACAAGTACGGCCGTCGGGGCATCCGGTTCGTTGACATCCCAGTCCAGCGAAACCCGAATGGTCTGGCCCTGGAAGCCCACGCCTGAACCTGGACTCCCAGCCTCGAAGCCCACGACGCGAGAGTCCTGGACTAGACCGGAGGAGCGGACAGCGTCGGTCAGCCAACCCGCTGTCAGTTCACCGACAGACTGCGGGATCTCCAGGGGGAGACAACGGGTCACCAGGCGACCTTAGGTCGGCGGAAGCGACGGGGCCCGTCAGACCAGGGTGATGAGGCCTTCGCCGACTGCAGTCTGTCCGACCACCGACGGCCGGTGATCGGAGGCCTTCAAAGCCACCACCACGTCATCTACCTTGTCCTCAGCGACACCGAACAGGAGGCCCCCAGAGGTCTGGGCATCGGCCAGCACCAGAACGTCCAATTCGTCGATACTTCCGCGATCTAGCCGCTCGTCGGCCCAAGCCAGGTTGCGACGACTCCCTCCCGGTACAGCCCCCGATTCGACCAGAGCCCGGACCCCGCTCGGAACGGCCACGGCGGCTACCTCCAGACGGGCGTCCAGGCCGGATTCGACCAGCGCTCGGCCGAGATGACCCAAGAGGCCGAAACCGGTCACGTCGGTGGCGCCTGTGGCGCCTGCCTCCACTGCGATCCGGGCTGCGTCGTCGTTGAGACGGACCATAGAATCCAAGACCTCGGTCACCAGTTCGGAAGGGGCATCGCCCCGCTTGATGGCCGTAGTAGTCACGCCTACACCCAGTGGTTTAGACAGGACCAGAAAATCGTCGGGTCGGAACCCGGCATTGGTCAAGACGCGTTCGGGGTGGACCTCGCCCACGACAGCCAGGCCGAACTTGGGCTCCGGATCGTCGACGGTGTGCCCTCCGGCGATCACGAATCCGGCCTCGGCCGCTACGTCCTGCGCTCCGAGAAGAACCTCAGCCAGCAGGCCACTCGACAGTTCCTCACTGTTCCACCCCACCAAGTTGAGGGCCAGCAGCGGCCGGCCTCCCATGGCGTACACGTCGGATACTGCGTTGGCGGCCGCCACGCGACCCCAAATCCGAGCGTCGTCGACGACCGGGGTGATGAAGTCGGCCGTGACCACTAGGGCTCGCTGGTCGTCCAGGCGCCACACGGCGGCGTCGTCGCCGGTGGCAACACCGACCAGCAGGTTGGGATCGGTCACGGGGGTCAGGCGGCGCACGACGTGCGCCAGCTCACCAGGGGCGAGCTTGCAGCCTCAACCGGCACCGTGGCTGAACTGGGTCAGTCGGCGGGTCTCCGCCATGTCGTCACCCCCTCCCGGATCGCCGGTGGTTCCCTGTCAGGAGCCAGAGTAGGCGGCGGGTCAGGTAGCGCCGATGACGCCGCTGAACCGGAGGTCGGTTAGCTCATCAGCACCTAGTCCCAGCTCGTCGGCCAGCACCCGGTCGGTGTGCTCTCCTAGCCATGGGACTCGTTCGTCGGGGACCTCGGGTATCTCAGAAAACTTGACCGGATTACCGGGTACTAGGACGGGGTTCCCGTCGTCAGAGGGAACTGTCTTGATCAGCATGTTGCGGACGTCCAGGTGCGGATCGGCCACGACCTGGGCACTGGTCTGAGATGGACCACAGGCCATCCCGGCGCCAGACAGGATGCCCACCACTTCGGCCAGCGACCGGTTGGAGGCCCACGATTCGATAGCCGGGCGAAGCACCTCGTCTAGATGATTCTGCCATCCGGCTCGGGTAGCGAAGCGCTTGTCGTCGACCAACTCGGGGTGTCCAATCTCGGTACACAGGGTGGCGAAGTGGTGTTCTCGTACGCATTGCAGCACGAAGTGTCCGTCGGAGGCGGCAAACGTCTCTACGATGCCGATGCCGCTCCCCCACTCCCGTTCGACGCCAAGGGAGTGGAAGTTGGCCACGATGTCGGTCATAGCCACCGTGGCGTCCAACATGGCTACGTCGATGTGCTGGCCGACGCCGGTGTGATCCCGGTGGCGTAGGGCGGCGAGCACCCCCACGGCACCAAAGAGAGCCGAGCTGATATCTCCCAATGCGCCAACTGGGTTGGCGGCCGGGGGTCGTCCCGGGGCCCGTTTGTACTCGTAGATCCCGGACATGCCCTCAACGATCGCCGCGTAGGCACCCATATCCCGGTAGGGAGAAGCCGGGTCTTGTCCAAATCCGGAGATCGATAGATATACAACCGCTGGATGAACAGCCCGGACCGCCTCGTAGCCGATACCTAGACGGTCGGCCGTGCCGGCTCGGAAGTTCTCGCCAAACACATCGAAGCGCTGTGCCAGACGCAGTACTAGATCCACGCCCTTGGGATGCTTGAGGTCGATGGCAAGGCTCTGCTTGTTCAAGTTGTTGCGTAGGAAGGTGGCACCTACGGGCCGTCCGTTCGGATCGGCCACGGTGGGATGAGAGCCCCGGCCGCTATCGCCGGTAGTTGGGTGTTCGATCTTGACCACCTCGGCCCCCAGACGGGCCAGCAACTGGGTAGCAAACGGCAGGGCAGCCATCTGTTCGATGGCCAGGATCCTTACACCGTCCAGGGGCCGCTTTCCCCTGCGGTCGTCTTCTACCGTCTGTTCGACATCCGAGGTCCCCATGGGCTATCAGTCTGCCGTATCTGACGGTTCGTCAGAAACCTCGTCGATTTGCTATCACAGCCTGGGCAGACGGTTCACGAAGCGTCGAGCCTCCGGTAGGTAGCACCAGCCGCCGCCGGTCACGGCCCTCCTGTCAACTGGCAGGTTGTGCCCGGTCATACCGATACCGGACGGTCGACCACGTCGGCCACCGCAACCAGCAAGCGCTCTACGTCTTGGTCAGTCGTGTAGACGCTGATCCCAGCCCGCACCGCGCCATCCTCGGCGTCCAGTCCCAGCGGAACCATGGCCTCTACGGCATAGTTGTGGCCGTCCCAAACGGACACCTGAACGTCGGCCAGCATTTCAGCCACCGAGGCCGGGGACTTGCCCTCCACCTCAAACATCAAGGTCGGGGCCCGGTCGGCGATGTCCTGAGGTCCCACTACCCGTACACCGTCGATCTTGTGGAGGCCATCTAACAAACAGGCAAACCGCTTCGCCTCGTGGGCAGCAATCTCCTCCAGGCCTACGTCCAGCAAGAAACAAGCAGCGGCATCAATCCCAGCCAGACCCTCCCACGACGGCGTGCCGTACTGCAGGCGGCCCGGCCCGGTGTCGGGCGCCGGTCGGACTTTGTAGGGAGACAGGGAGTCGAGCAGGCCGGGCTCAACCCACATGATCCCAGCGTGCGGGCCGTACCACTTGTACGACGAGGTGGTAAAGACGTCGCAGCCTAAGGCGCCGATGTCGACGGGCTGGTGTGGAGTCAGGTGCACACCGTCAACCACCACCCGGGCGCCAGCGGCGTGAGCGGCCGCCGTAATGGCCGCTGTGTCGGGAATGGTCCCCACGGCGTTAGACGAACCGGTGACGGCCACCCACCGGGTGGCCGGCCCTACTAAATCGACCACCGCCTCGACTGGGAGACGGCCGGTCGAGGCGTCGAACTGGGCCATGCGTACCTTGGCCCCCATGTCCCGAGCCATAAGTAGCCACGGCGCCACATTCGAGTCGTGATCCAGTGTCGTGCACACCACCTCGTCGCCCGGCCCCAGATCGCGGGCTATGGCCCGGGTCAGAGCCATCATGTTGGCCGTCGTGCTGGAGCCGAACACCATGCCTGCCGGATCGGCGCCCAGCAGTCGACCCATCGAGGCGCTGGTCCGCTCGACCAGAGCGTCACAGGCCGTCGAGGCGGTAAAGGCTCCATGGGTGTTGGCGTTGTCTCCACTCCGCTGCCAGTCGGCTGCCGCTTCGATGGCTGAATCCACCACTTGGGTACCGGCCGGGCCGTCGAAACGGGCCCAGTCGCCTGGAATGCCGGGAAATCGGTCGCGGATATCGTGGAGGTGGCCCATTGTCGGGCACGCTAGTGCTCGACCCCGAACGGGAAGGACCCCATGGAGGCCTGGGAACTCGACGCCCGTGAGCAGATCCGCGACCTCGTCGCGGCCTATAACGCTCATGGCGACCGGGGTCGGTTCGATGAGTTGCTGGCCCTTTTCGCCAACAGCGCCTCTATGGACATCGGCGATGGTGTCACCTACGAGGGCGTCGACGCTATTCGGTCAATCTTCACCAACACCCGGGACGCAGTCGTCGATGCCGACGGGCCGAAGTTTCTCCAGCATCACATCAGTGGGCTCCTGCTCACTGTCACCGACCGGGAACACGCCACCGGGCACGCCTACTTCACGGTCATGACCGACCGGGGCATCGACCACTGGGGTCGCTACCAGGACGTCTACTGGCTGGTTAACGACACCTGGCGGTTTGGTTCCCGAAGGGTCAGAACCGACGGTCGCACACCGGGTGGATGGGCCGACCAGCGGGTGGACGGAGGCGGAACGTGACGGCCGGGGTCTCGCCCCTAGACCGTCTGGTCGCCGAGGCCGAGATTCGCCAACTGGTGGCCCGCTACGCGGTGGCCACCGACCGCCGAGACCTCGACGCGCTAGTTGCCCTGTTCGTTCCCGACGTGCGGGTAAGACGCGACGCCAACGGACACGATGCCCTTCGGGAATCCTTCGCTGAGCAGCTCCGATCCGTCGGGGTGACCATCCTCAACGTGGGCACCCATCAGATCGACTTGCAGGGACCCGACGACGCCACCGGCCACGTGTATTGTAAGGCCGAGGTTCAGGACGGCGACCGGTGGATTCACCAAGCCATCCGCTATGACGACACCTACCGACGTGTCGACGGTGTCTGGCTCTTCGTCCGTCGCATCCACCAACTCTTCTACGGAGCTGAGGTCGGGGCTAGCCCTCTGGGCCTTCCGCCCGCCAACTGGCCCCGTAACCACGATGGCTGGGGCACGCTGCCCGCCGCTGATCCCACCTGGCAGGAGTTCACCGGACCAGAGGCCACGGGGTTGGGCTGATGGCAGACGAACCTACTTCCGAGGCGGCAGGACGACAGATCTCCGACACAATCCTGGCCGGTTTCGTGGACTACATCGCCGGGTTCCGAAAGGTCTCCAAACGGGCCCAGCGCCACTTCGCCGAACGGGAGTGGACCGAACAGGACGACGATTCGCGCCAGCGTCTGGACCTTCACCGGTCCACCGTCCTCGAGACCGTGGACCATGTCCGACCACTAGTCGACGGGGTAGCTGACCGGCGCGGCGTCTGGCGGACTGCTCGATCCCACTACAAGCGCCGGGTGGCCCAGCGGTCCGACCTTGTACTGGCCGAGACCTTCTTCAACTCGGTAACTCGAAGAGTCTTCACCACCATCGGAGTGGACAACGATGTGGAATTGCGCTGGTTCGGTGCCACATCAGTCCCCCGGGGCGAGGGGCGAGCCGAACTGTTCACCACGGCAACCCGAGTTCGGGACACGGCGGCCATGGTCCGCGAGATTCTGGGGGCCTACGACTTCGGCGCCCCGTGGGCCGACCTGGAAGCCGACTCTCGTCAGGTGGCAGCCCGTATCGACTCCTACCTCCTCGAGGAGTGGGACAGTCTGGAAGCCGACGGAATCGACATGCTGCGACCTGTCTTTTACCGAAATAAGGCTGCCTACCTGGTGGGCCGCCTGAGCCAGCTCAACCGGATCACCCCCATCGTGTTCCCTATCCTCCACGAGGACGACGGCCTGAGGATCGACACGGTGCTGGTCACCGAGTCCCAGGCCAGCCGCCTATTTAGCTTCACCCGGTCGTACTTCTTCGTGGAATGGCCCAACCCGTCGGAACTGGTGGGCTTCTTGAAGTCACTGCTGCCTAGAAAGTCTCTGGCCGAGCTCTACACAGCGGTCGGCTTCCCTCAGCACGGCAAGACCAGCCTTTACCGCTCCCTATACCGGCACCTCGAACACTCTCACGACAAGTTCGTCCGTACTCGAGGCACGCCAGGCATGGTCATGGCCGTCTTCACGCTGGTGTCGTTCAACGTGGTGTTCAAGATCATCAAGGACCGGTTCGATCCGCCCAAGAACACCACTCGGGAGGCGGTGAAACGCCGCTACGCCCTGGTGTACAACCGTGACCGGGTCGGCCGCATGGTGGAAGCCTGGGAATTTGAGAACCTGTCCTTTGACCGGGACCGCTTCGACCCCGAATTGCTTGACGACCTACTAGCGACCGCGGCGGATTCAGTCTGGGTGGAGGGCGACCGGGTAGTCATCAACCACGTCTACAGCGAGCGGCAGGTATACCCACTGAATCTCTACCTGCGGGAGATGACGACCGACAAGGCGGTAGCGGCGGCCATCGACTGGGGCTGGGCCATCAAAGATCTGGCGGCAGCCAACGTGTTCCCCGGCGACCTGTTCACTAAGAACTTCGGGGTGACCAACCACGGCAACGTCGTCTTCTACGACTACGACGAGCTCGTGTTACTGGAGGAGTGTCGATTCCGGTCCATCCCCCAGTCCGATGACCCATCCGACGAAATGCGCTCTCAGCCGTGGTTCTCCATCGAGCCGGGCGACGTGTTTCCTGAGCAGTTTCCGACCTTCATGGCCTTCCCTAACGACGTGTCACCCGAGGTCCGTCAAAGGTTCGACGAGGTGCACTCCGACCTGTACACCCCGGTCTTCTGGAAAGGAGTTCAGGCCAGTCTCGCTCGCCGAGACCTGCCCGACTTCTATCCGTATGTTGAGGGCCTCCGATTTCGCCGTAGGCCGACCGAGGCGCTCGGTTAGGGTCAAGCCGTGGCCCGCCCCCTGTCCATCGCTCCGTCGGTTCTGCCGGTCGACTTCTCTCGCCTAGGTGACGAAATCATGGCCCTGGAGAAAGCCGGGGTGGATCTCATCCACTGGGACGTCATGGACGGCGTGTTCGTCCCCAACCTGACCTTCGGCCCCGACGTGATCGCCTCTACCCGACCGTTGGTCGACTTGGAGTTTGAGGCCCACCTGATGGTTGTTGAGCCCGACCGTCTGGTGGAACGCTACGTGGAGGCGGGCTGTTCGACGGTGCTGGTCCACGCCGAGGCTTGCGATCACCTCCACCGAACGCTGACCTATATCGCCGACCTGGGAGCCACCCCCGGCGTGGCACTGAACCCGCACACCCCGGCCGAGGTAATCCGCAACGTACGCGATCTGGTTGGGGTAGTTCTCGTTATGACTGTTAACCCGGGCTTCGGCGGGCAGTCCTACATCGAGACCATGGAATCCAAGGTGGTCGAGGTGACATCGCTGCTCGACGGCTACGACTGTGCCGTCGAGGTGGACGGCGGCATCGGCCCGACCACGGTAGGCGCCGTGGTAGCCGCTGGCGCCGACCGGCTGGTGTCGGGCAGCGCCCTATTCCGAGATGACAAAGGCCTTGAACACGCTGTGGCTGACCTTCGGGCCCATGCCGAAGCGGCGCAGGCCTGACCGGACACGCCGCTACCCTGCGCCGTCATGGACACCCCTCTCGCTCCCCCTCCCCTGACCCGCGCCACGTCTGTCGATACCGAAGGCTTGGAGCTTGGACGCTTCGACGTCTACACCCGCCTGCTGAAAGACCGCATCGTCTTCCTGGGAACCGACGTCAACGACGACGTGGCGAACTTCATCATCGCCCAGATGCTCTTCCTGGAAGCTCAGGATCCCGACAAGCCGATCTGGTTGTACGTCAACTCGCCCGGCGGGTCGGTGACATCAGGCATGGCTATCTACGACACCATGCAGTTTGTCGGTCCCGAGGTGGGCACCATCTGTATGGGTCTGGGCGCATCGATGGGCCAATTTCTGTTGTGTGCTGGAGCTCCCGGTAAGCGTTACGCCCTACCCCACGCTCGAATCATGATGCATCAGCCTCTGGGCGGGGTCCGGGGCCAGGCATCTGATATCGCTATCCAGGCCGAGCAGATGGCATATACGAAGAAAATGCTCCAGGAGCGGATCGCCGAGCACACCGGCCAGTCGGTGGAGACAATCGAAGCTGACAGTGACCGGGACCGGTGGTTCACCGCCGAGGAAGCCCGAGAGTACGGGATCATCGATCAGGTAATCGTGCGACGCGGAGAGATGCGCTGAGCCCCAGCTGATGACTTCCCGCCCGTAGGCTCATAGAAGCGGACGTGGCGGAACTGGCAGACGCACCGGCTTTAGGAGCCGGCGCCGAGAGGCGTGGGGGTTCGAGTCCCCCCGTCCGCACGTGACTGAACCATTCCCTGACATGTCGTCCGACCTCCAGGTTCTCGACGCACTGGTCGACGCTGCTCCGTCGGGAATGGCTCGACTGGATACCGAGGGCCGGCTGGTGCGGGTGAACGCGCGGTGGACGCAGGCCACCGGCCAGGATCCGATCGATGCTCAAGGCGAGGGCTGGATCACGATCATCGACTCGGATGGTCGTTCAGAATTCCTAGCCGACCTTCGCCGAACTTTGGTCGACAGGGTAGCCCTCCGAGGCCGCCTCCGCCTTTTGCTCGACGACGGCACCTCTCGGTGGCTGGATCTATCCACGGTGCCTCTAACCGGCCTGGGTGATCTGGACGGTGCGCTGCTGACCGTTACTGACATCTCCGACGACGTCGACGAGACACGGCGAGCCCACGAGTTGACACGGGTGCTGGAATCCAGCCCCGACCCGGTGGCCGTTCTGGACCCGTCAGGCGAGCTGGTGGTGTGGGCCAACGACGCCATGCTGCACCACATCGGCGGTCGGACCGGCACTACTCCCCCGCGGTTGTTGGACCTGCTGGACGGCTGGTCTCAGGCCCAGTACGCCACTACCGCCCTCCCTGCCGTGCGTAGTGGTGGGACGTGGCGAGGTGAACTGCGCCTGATTAGCGACGGTCCGGCAGTCCCAGTGTCTGCCGTGTTGGTGGCCCACCGCGATGCCGAAGGTGTAGTGGACGCCATCTCGATGATGGCCCGTGACCTTACTGACCTCCACGCAGCCCAGCAGCGGGTGGAGGCCACCGAGATGCGCCTGGCTGCTCTCGTAGAGCACGCATCGGACCTAGTGTGTGTAATCGGCGAAGACGGGCGAATCCTGTACGCCAGCCCGGCCGTGGCCCGCATCTTGGGCCGGGAGGCCCACGAAATGGAGGGCGTGCCGGTAGGCGAACTCGTACACCCCGACGACGTCGGTAAGTTGGCTGAACGGGCTGAAGAGGTGGTAGCCCGACCGGGCATGTCGCCGGCCTTTGAAGCCCGGATCGCCCACGCCACCGGGGGCTGGCGCCACATGGAGATCGTGGCCACCAATTTGTTGGGCAACCCTGCGGTAGCCGGTGTGGTGGTCAACGCCCGAGACGTAACCGAACGCGTAGAGGTAGCAGCGCAGCTTGAGGAGCGGGCGTTCCACGACGAGTTGACCGGGCTTCCTAACCGGGCACTGCTCTTGGACCGTCTGCAGGACGCCCTGCACCGGTCGGCGCGTCACGACCGGATGGTAGGCGTGCTGTTCTTGGATCTAGACCGGTTCAAGGTGGTCAATGACTCACTAGGACACGGAGCCGGCGATGACCTGCTTCGGGAAGCGGCTCGACGGCTGCTCCAAACGGTGAGGCCTGGCGACACGGTGGCCCGCCTAGGTGGAGACGAGTTCGTAGTGGTAATCGGCGACATGATCCGTACCACTGACGCCCTTGCCGCCGCCGAGCGGGTGCGAACAGCTTTGGCCCGCCCCATCCTGCTGGGTAGCGACTCGACGGTGGTGTCGGCCAGCGTGGGAATCGCCGTAGCCCACGGTGCCGAGACACCAGCCGACCTCCTACGGGACGCCGATACGGCCATGTACCGGGCTAAGGAGCAGGGTCGGGACCGGGCCGAGTTGTTCGGGGACCACCTACGAGCCCAGGCGGTGCGCCGCCATTCGGTCGAACAGGAGCTCCGGGCCGCCTTGGAGGAGGACCGGATCGAGGTCCACTTCCAGCCCGTGGTCCGCCTCTCGGACGGGGCGGTAACCGGCGCTGAGGCACTGGCCCGAATCCGCGGTACTTCAGGCGAGTTACTCCAGCCGGCCCAGTTCATCGACATCGCCGAGGACAGTGGCCTGATCGCTGACTTGGGGGCCCGGGTACTGACCATTGCCGTAGGCCGCCTGGCCACCTGGGAGGCCCGGCGAATCGGCGACGGCCCGACGCTCAGCGTGGCCGTCAACGTCTCTGCCCGCCAGTTAGCCGATCCAACGTTCCCCACTGTTGTAGCCGACGCGGTTGCCGACAATGCCGTTCAGCCCGAGCAAGTGGCTTTGGAGTTCACCGAGAGTGCCCTGATTGCCGCCAACCCGGTGACCGAGATGGTGCTCAGCGAGTTGACCGCTCTTGGGGTCCGGATCGGCCTCGACGACTTTGGGACCGGCTTCTCATCGCTGGCCTATCTGAAGCGCTTTCCCATTGACTTTCTGAAAATTGATCGGTCGTTCGTCTCTGGCTTGGACGAGCCGGAAGGTGGCGACGAGGGACGAGATGACACGGCCATCGTTACTGGGACGGTGGCTCTGGCCCACAGCCTGGGATTGCAGGTGGTGGCCGAGGGTGTGGAAACCGAATCGCAGCTGCGAAGCCTCCGACGCTTGCGGTGCGACCTGGCTCAGGGGTTCCACTTCTCCGAGCCGGTAACCGATGCCGAATTCGACCGCTTTCTTGGGCGTCGGTTCTCCGAGGCTCCGGTTTCGCCGAACTGATCTCGCCAATCAGCAATCAGTCGTAGGCGGCTAGGCGCCGGGCCAGGATTCGAAAGGCCCGGCCCCGGTGCGAAATGTTGTGCTTCTCGTCGCCCATTTCGGCAAAGGTCCGACCGTCGCCCTCGACGGGCACGAAGACTGGGTCGTAGCCGAATCCGCCGTCGCCAATCGGTGCTTCGGCGATACGACCCTCCACCGTTCCGGTGGCCATCACCTCGGTGCCGTCCGGGCGTCGTACGAGGGCCACGGTACGGAACCGGGCTGTGCGTCGACCGGCGGGAATCCCGTGGAGTTCGGACAGAAGCCGGGCCGTGTTGGCCGCCGAGTCTCCGTTGTCACCGGCGTAGCGGGCCGACCGTACGCCTGGCGCCCCACCCAGAACGTCGACCTCCAGGCCGGTGTCGTCGGCCACCGCAGCTCGACCGGTGGCCTCACAGACAGCAACGGCCTTCAGCCGGGCATTGTCTTCGAGGGTGTCGCCGTCCTCGACCACGTCGGGGAGGTCGGGGGGTCGAGGTTCGAGCTCGACCAGGCCTTTGAGAACTAGGGAGATCTCGGCAACCTTGTCGGGGTTGGCACTGGCCACTACCAGCCGGGGCCGAACAGTCACGGCGCGGTCAGAGACGCTGTGTGGTGGCCCATGTCCAACTGTCAGGGGCGGGCAGGTGGGGGATCGGCCAAAACAGTTCTTTGGGCGTCCACGATCTGGGAGATCCCAGTGGCTGCCAGGTCGACCAGAGCGTCGAGTTGGGACCGGTCGAAGGCCCGGCCCTCGGCGGTGCCCTGTACCTCGACGAAGCGTCCGGAGCCGGTCATAACCACGTTGAAGTCCACTTCGGCGATGGAGTCCTCGGAGTACGGGAGGTCCAGGAGGGGCGACCCATCCACAATGCCTACCGAAATAGCGGCCAGTTCGTCGAGGATCGGCAAAGCAGGCATGGTGCCATCAGCCACTAGTCGGGTGAAAGCGTCGTGGAGGGCGATGTAGCCGCCACAGATTGAGGCCGTCCGGGTACCTCCGTCGGCTTGGAGCACGTCGCAGTCCACCGTGACCTCCATCTCGGGCATGGCCTTCAGGTCGACCACGGCTCGCAACGAGCGAGCGATAAGCCGTTGGATCTCCTGGTCGCGCCCTGAGGTGCGGCGGCGGATCCGTTCGTTGCTGGACCCGGGGAGCATTGAGTACTCGGCGGTTACCCAACCCCGGCCGGTATTACGCAGCCATGGAGGGACGCCGTCGCCCAGTGAGGCGGTGCACAGCACCCGGGTCCGTCCGAAGGTGACCAGGCAGGAGCCAGCAGCCATCTCGGTGAAGTCTCGCTCGAAGGAGAGCGGTCGCAGTTCGTCGTCGGCGCGTCCGTCAGATCGCACGTGACCTCCCGGTCGGCGACCGGTGTCCGGTCACCCTAGAAGTAGATGATGCTTTCAGCGTTGGCCGCCGCCTCATCAAGGTCGTCGGTCCAAGCACCAGTGGAAAGGTACTTCCACCCAGCGTCACAAACGACGAACACCACGGTGGCCGTCTCTCCCTCAGGGACCTGCTCGGCTACCCGGACCGCCCCGGCGAGGGCCGCTCCGGCCGAAAGGCCGGCGAAGATGCCGCACGTGTCGGCTAGTCGGCGCGTGTATTCGATGGACTCCCGGGGTCGCACGATGCGTTTGCCATCCAAGAGGTCGAGGCCGCCCCACTTCTCAAAGACCGGCGGGATGTACCCGTCGTCGAGGTTGCGGAGGCCTTGGACAAGTTCGCCGGAAGGCGGCTCGACGGCCAGTACCTGTACGTCGGGCTTCTGTTCCTTGAGGTAGGTCCCAACGCCCATGAGGGTTCCACTGGTGCCCAGGCCGGCCACGAAGTGGGTGATGTCGGGGACGTCGCGCAGAATTTCCGGCCCGGTGGTCGTGTAGTGGGCCCGGGGGTTGGCTTCGTTGGCGTATTGGTAGAGGAACACCCACTCGGGGTTCTCGTCGGCCAGCTGACGGGCCAGGCGGACGGCACCGTTGGAGCCCTCCTCCCCGGGTGATGGGATGATCTCGGCTCCGAAGACCTCCAGAGTTTGGCGGCGTTCAGGTGACACGTTCTCGGGCAACACGATCTTGATCGGGTAGCCACGGATGCGGGCAATCATGGCCAGGGCGATACCGGTGTTCCCGGAGGATGGTTCGATGATGGTGCAGCCGGGTACCAGGGTGCCGTCAGCTTCGGCCTCGACGACCATGGCCAGAGCGATGCGGTCCTTGACTGAACCGGCCGGGTTCTGACCTTCCATCTTGGCCAGCAGGCGGGCTGACGGGTTCGGGCTGAGCTCGCTCACGTCGACGATCGGCGTGTCGCCGATCAAGTCGAGTATGGAGGGGTGGACGGCCATGGGGTGTCGTTCTGAGTTCGGGGGCGGCCGACCTAAAGGTGACCGATCTAGTCAGGATTCTAACCCTGTTCAACCTCGACCAGCACCTCGGTGATCTCACCGTCCAGGATCCGGTAGGCCCGGAGCTCCGGATCGGAATGCTGCAGCGACACAATCACGAAGACCCAAGCCCCGAAAGGGTCGAAACGCGAAGCGTCGGCCACGTCGGTGGGTGACGGGTAGGCCTCAGTGTGAGTGTGGCTATGCATCACACCGAGGACGGCCTGACCATCAGCGTCAGCTGCCGCTTCCACGTCCAGCATTTCCTGGCCGTCCAGCAAATAGAGCTTCCATGCCTCATCCGGATCGGCCGCGTTGGTCATCGGGTGATAGCCGTCGACCCGCAGACCTCCGGGAGCCCCAGTGAACAACCCACAGGCCTCGTTCGGGGTCTCGGCCAGGGCGCGGTCGATCATGGCCCGGTAGACGTCATTGGTCAGAATCAAGATCTCAGCCACGGTCGGAAGGCTAACGGCGGTCCCCCGCTCCCCCGGGCCGACACCCCGGGGCCACGAGAGGCGACCGGTACGATCGGTGGGGTGAGCGACACCAACGACCGTACGGTCGCCACCAACCGCCGGGCCCGACACGCCTTTGACCTCCTCGACACCTGGGAGGCCGGCCTTGTACTGCGCGGCAGCGAGGTGAAGTCGCTCCGAGACGCCAAGGTCCAGATCGCCGAAGCGTTCGGCCGTGAAGAAGACGGCGAACTGTGGATGGTTGGCCTACACATCTCGCCCTACTCAATGAGCGGCGAAGGCATGGGTCACGATCCGGACCGCCCTAAGAAACTGCTGTTACACCGGGCCGAGATCCGCCGCATCGTGGAACGAATGAACCTGGAGGGGCTGACTCTGGTCCCGCTGCGGTTGTACTTCCAGGGCGGCAACGCCAAGGTAGAAGTGGCGTTGGCTCGTGGTCGGAAGTTGCACGACAAGCGGCAGGCCATCACCCAACGAGAGGCCGATCGGGAGGCCCGGCGGGCCATGTCTCGACACCGACGCCGCTGAGTTGCACCCGTGCCGGCGGGCGCCCTGTCTCAACCCGCCGGTACCCTTGGGATGCGGATTCTTGACAACCGAGCACCTGACATCCGCACGCGTCGCGGCCTTCGGGTCGTGGCCACCCACGGGGCTGATCGGTTTCGACGCCGATGGCAGTGGGCGTGTCGTGCGACCGGAGTTGCCCAGACTCCAAAAACGGGGCACCCAAAGAGACGCCAATACGGACGATCTCGCTCTCGCTGCCTGACCTAGTCAGACAGTAGAGAGTCATCGCGACCGGTAACGGCACGCGGGGTCGGTCCACCGCAACCCGGCAACAGAAGCGGTGGAGACAGCTGGGACAGACCGCTGACAGCTGGGACAGACCGCTGACCCGGGGGAAAGACCCTGTGGCTGGGTCCTCGTGGCCCGCCCGACCCGGCGGGGTGGCAGCCAAAAGCCACGGACTCGGGAATGGTCGTAGCACGCACGGTCACTCTTCGACGGACGGGGGTTCGATTCCCCCCAGCTCCACAAGACAAATGATCGACGAGAGGCCTGATATTTCAGGCCTCTCTGTCGTTTTGGGCCTCCTCAGGGGGCGCCCCGTTGCACACAATTGCACAAAGGCGCGTTCGCTCCCATGTTGTCCAATACGTCCACCTCGGTACCTTCGTAAGCATGCAAGCACGGAGTGGATCAGGGCAGATTCGGTCATTGGGTCAGGACCGGTTCCTCGTCCGGATCAGCGCTGGCGTAGACCCCGCCACGGGTAAACGCCGTCAGCCCTCAAGGGTTGTACGCGGAACTCGTCAAGATGCTGAACGGGTCCGAGCGGAGCTTCTCCTCGCTGAGACGGGAACATGCGCATCGGAGAGCACGGTCCCGCTCAGGAGTCTTGTCCTCAAACACCTTGCTGCTCCAACGAAGAGTGGGCAGCAACGTGCGCCTTACAGCAAGCATCGAGAACAGCGTCGTTTCAACTGCCATGTTGGCCCTGTTCTCAGTGGTCGTATTGCTGACGACGTTCATCCTCATGAGTTGACCCGCCTTTACGACACCTTGATCGCCAAGGGACTCAAGCCCTCCTCAGTTCAACGAGTCCACGGCCTCCTCTGTGCCGCCTACTCATGGGGTTTGAAAAGAGGATTCGTTTCCTCCAACCCGGCCAAGCTCGCGGAGTGCCCCACGGCCCGCACGGAACCACCACATGCGCCGTCCATGGAGACTGTCCAGGCGCATCTTGAAATCCTCCAGGAAGATCCCGAGACCGCCCTAGCCGTCAGGCTCGCTGCCACCATCGGTCTACGACGCAACGAGATCGCCGGTCTTCGATGGGCACACATCGACCTCGATGAGGGACTCGTCTCAATCACAGAAGGCATCACCGTTACTCCCGGTCAAGGTGCCTCTGTGACCTCAACCAAAACCGGCCATCACGGCCACGGGGTCCTCTCAATCGATGAGGGATTGGTGGCCATGCTTCGTGACGCCTACGACAACCTTGAGAAGGTCGCAGCAGATCTTGGGGAGGACGTTCCTTCCGATGCCTATGTGTTCTCTTCAGGTCCTCTTCATGAGAAACCAATCAACCCGGACACGTTGACGAAGCGTCTCCGAAGGCACATGGACCGCCATCCGGAAATCCCTTCATTCACCTTGAAGGATCTGCGGGCGTTTACGGCCACGATGCTTGAGGCCACCGGTGCTGACATCACCACCGCCCAGGCGGTTCTCAGGCATGCCTCAGGCCAGACGACGATGAGGCATTACCGGGCGGCGCGTATGGACCGGGTTCGTGGGGCCACCGTTGAGTTGGGACAACTGATAGGCGGCGTGTAGTCGAGGTTTTAGTGGTACGCCCCCCGGGACTCGCCAATAAAGGCGGAATGAACCCTTGGCCGTATGCCCTGGCACCACCAATTCAAGCCTCTCAGGGTGCCGGATTGGTGTACCGCCCGGCGTTTGGATCCAATGGGCGGGTGAAGTCCCGACACCCACTCCTCGCCGCAGGCGTCCTGGCAGCGCTTGTCGTCGCGTGCGCCGGGAACGAGGCGGCCACCAGGACGGTTCCTACCCCGATCGTCGCCGATGGCTACCCGGCACAGTCCGAGGCCGTGCCCTGGCCGACCGACGTCTGGCCCCGGGCGGACCTTCCGGCCGAGGTCGCCAGAGAGGTCCGGCGACTCGTCGCTATGGCGTTGCGTGACCCGGGTCGTCCCTATGGGGGCATCGACGCCGTGGCGATCGTCCGTAGTGGCAGCCTGCTGCTGGTCGACAGCCACGAGGCCTACGACCCGTCGACGCCCCACTCGTCGTTCTCGATCGCCAAGAGCGTCACGCACGCCGCCGTGGGAATCCTCACCGGTGACGGGCGCCTCGACATCGACACCCCGACCGGGCTGGCCGAGTGGCCGGCCGACGACCCCCGGGCGCAGATCACGATCGACAACCTCCTCCGCATGCAGAGCGGCCTCGGGTGGAACGAGAGCAACCCTGACTACGCGCTCGGCGACGCCGTGGCGATCGTCGTCGGCCAAGGGAACGCCGATGCCTCGGGCTACGCGGCGGCGAAGCCGCTCGTGGCAGAACCCGGAACCACCTTCAACTACAGCACCGGCGACACGGCGATCGTGGCGTCGCTGCTGGCCGATGAACTCGGCTCCGGAGAAGCACTCGAAGCCTGGTTGGCCGACCGGTTGTTCGGGCCACTCGGCATCCGGTCGATCAAACTGGAGTTGGACGGCACGGGCAACTGGCTGGGTGGCACCGGCGCCAACATGTCGCTCGAGGACTTCGCCCGCTTCGGGCTGCTCTACCTGCGCGGCGGCGTCTGGGAGGACGGGTGGCTACTCCCCGAGGGCTGGGTCGACCATGCCCGGACGCCCAGCGGCTCATTCGCCGGCTACGAATACGGAGCCGGTTGGTGGCTGGGCGAGGGCGGGTTCTCGGCCGTGGGCTTCCTCGGCCAGCAGGTCGTGGTCGTGCCGGGCCTGGACCTCGTGGTCGTGGTGTTGGCCACCGGCGGTGAGACAGACCGACTCGTCTACGACCTCGTTTCCGTGTTCGCCTGGTGGTTGGGGATAGACGTCCGGTAGGCGTCGAGTCGTCAGCGGGTTTATCCGACGGCGTTCCGCTTTTATTGATACGCCCCCCGAGACGGCGGACATTGGCCCTAAACCGAAGACCTCGGTGTGGCAGAGTTTGGGCAGCGCAACCAACGCCTTGGGCGCAGGTGCTGTGAATTTGTTGTACGCTCCCCAGGACGTACAACACAAAACTCAATCTTGAACCTGCCTCCGTGTATCTCCACCCCAGAGGCTCATCCTCAGATTTGAGTCCTCATCAGATGTAACCCACCCCACCCGCCGGGATGGCACCGAACTACCTATCTGCAGCAACCTCAACCGGCGTTTGGAGGGGTCCGCCATCTTGTGCTCACAGTGGACATACGTAATACTCGTCTTTGCTTTATAAGAAATAAGGAGAGGTCTTCATGCAGAGGACTCACAATCGATTCCATATGCTGCAAAGTTCAAGTGTCGCTGTGGGTTTCGCTTCCGGCTTCTTCGAACTCACCACAGTTCCGCAAGGACTCCCGCTTCCCCGCAAGAGCCTTCGCACGTTGAACTGGCGTCGACCGACCATTACTTGGTGCACCAGTTAGATGAAACCGGCACCCTTCCGTCTAGAAACTCCTCGGAGTCTTGGTGAGTGCGTTGAATTCCTGACAGAACATGGGGACGAGGCGAAGATCCTCGCCGGCGGCCAAAGCCTCGTCCCTCTGATGAACTTGCGACTCGCCCAGCCTTCGGTTCTCCTTGATATAGGCGGCCTAGAAGCCCTCGATTTCGTGGAAAAGAACGAACAAAGTTTTCGAATCGGTGCAGTAACTCGCCTCAGGGACTTAGAGCGCGACGCGAACGTTGCCGAATCCCAACCGTTACTCGCCGAGGCGCTTCCCTATATCGGACACATCCAAATCCGTAACCGAACAACGGTCGGCGGCAGTATCGCTCATGCTGACCCCGCAGCGGAACTACCTGCGGTCCTTCTTGCCTGCGGAGGCACCATAAAATCAGTCGGCCCAAACGGCGAACGAGAAATACCAGCAAACAATTTCTTTGAATCCTACTTCAGCACCAACCTGGAAGAAGATGAGGTGATTGCTGAGATAGAACTTCCTCGGTGGAAGCCTGCATGCGGCTGGTCTATTCAAGAGGTCAGCAGACGTCACGGCGACTTCTCGCTCATCGGAATCGCATGCCGCGTATCCTGCGATGAAGAAGGGGTAGTTACCGAGGCCGCCGCGGCATTCTTTGGAGTTGGGGCAACCCCAAGTCTTGCCGAAAGCGCCTCGTCTCTAGTCGGCACCAAAGCCGACGACGAAGCCCTGCGCCAAGTAGCGGAAGCGACTACCGCTGAGTTAGATCCGCCGACAGACATACATGTCTCTGCGGATTACCGCAAGCAAGTAGGTGGCGCTCTCGCCCGGCGCTCTCTCTCAATCGCCTACCAACGTGCAACCAGGAGTATCACATGACCGGTACAACGTCTATCGGCATACGGGTCAACGGAGAAGACTTCGAGAGAGAGGTAGAAGACCGCCTTACGCTCGCAGACTTTCTGCGGAGCGAACTGAGACTTACCGGGACACACCTAGGGTGTGAACAAGGATCCTGCGGAGCGTGCACTGTGCTCCTTGATGGTTCAGCCATACGGTCATGCCTCGTCTTTGCTTCCCAGTTAACTGGAGCAGAAGTAACAACGGTCGAGGGCCTCGCTAATCAAGCGGACCTCCATCCCCTTCAGTCCGCCTTCATCAAGAACGATGCTTTGCAGTGCGGATTCTGTACCCCCGGCTTTCTTCTAACAGCTGTCGAAATCCTTAACGAAACTGACCACGCGGACGAAAGTACGATCCGCGAGGCCATTTCGGGAAACATTTGTAGGTGCACTGGATATCAAGGCATCGTCGATGCCATCGTTGAAGTCGCCCGATCAGGATCGGAACGATGAAGGCCGAAGAGTTTGTCCGCGGTCAGGGCCAGTACCTCGCAGATCTCCCTGACCAAGACTGTCTCCACGTTGCGTTTGTCAGAAGCCCTCATGCACACGCAAGGGTTGGAGAGATTCGAGCGCCAGAATCAAGTGCGCTCATTGCAATATGTACGGGGGCCGATCTTCTAGCTGACATCAGCCCATTCCGTGTAATCGCCCCAGGTCATCTGGACTATGACTGGTATCCACTTGCCCACGATCGTGTTCTTTTTGTTGGAGAGCCCGTGGCGGCCGTGGTAGCTGAAACCCCATACATCGCTGAAGACTTGGCCGCAGAAGTCGAGGTCGAATATGACCCTCTAGACGCTGTCACGACCCTTGATGAGTCGATAACCGGCGGAACCGTTCTCCATGCAGAACTGGAAAACAATGTCCTTTTCAATCTTCCTGTTAATGAAGGTGCAACAGCAGACACGTTTGCCGCAGCCCATCTCGTTGTAGAGCAAGAATTCGAGTACCCAAGGCAGAATGCACTACCACTCGAAACGCGCGGAGTCTTGGCCCGCTTTGATCCCAGAGACCAGCGCTACACGGTCTTCACCTCCACGCAAATGCCCCACTTGATTCGCTCGGCACTCTCACAAATCCTGAACGTCAACGAAGACGACATCCGCGTGATTAAGCCCGATGTTGGAGGAGGCTTCGGCCTCAAGGGACAACTCTTCCCTGAAGAGGTCGTCCTTCCGGCACTAGCTCGGAAACTCGGTCGCCCTCTGAAATGGATTGAAGACCGCCGAGAAAGCCTGATGGCCGGTGGTCACGCCCACGAGGAACGACTTCATCTTTCTGCTGCGTTTGACGCTGACGGAAATCTTCTCGCGACCAAGTCCCTACTTGATGGTGACGCCGGTGCGCACTCCACCTTTCCATTTGGAGCAGGGCTGGACCCTCTGACTGGTGCGTTAAATATCTTTGGCGCATACCGCCACAAGGCTTCTGAATTCACGGCTCGCGCTTTCGCAACTAACAAAGCCCCTGCTGTTAGTTACCGTGGAGTCGGCCAAATACAGAGCGTTTTCGCAGTTGAGCGACTAATGGACATCGCTGCGGATCAACTCAAGTTGGACCCAGCAGAGTTGCGGAAACTTAACCTCTATGAAAACTCTGAGTTCCCAGTTACTTCTCCTGGTGGAAATGAATTTGATACTGGGTCATACAGGGAAACTCTGGAGATCGCACTTGATCGAGCCGACTACACGGGCCTCCGAAGAGAGCAAGAAACTGCCCGCGAAGAGGGTCGGCTGTACGGCATAGGGCTAGCAACCTTTAATGAAGTCTCTGGAGTCTCGATCTTTGGGTACGACGGAGCTTCAATCCGGATCGGCCCCGATGGCCAAGTAAGGGCATTTATTAGCACCGGGTCCAGCGGGCAGGGACATGAGAAGGTCTATGGTCGACTGGTCGCAGAAGCTCTTGGTATCTCTCCAGAACTTGTCCGGGTTATAGAAGGAGATACTGACTTCTGTCCGGTGGGCGCCGGGACGTACGCAAGTCGCTCAATGGTTACTACGGGGAACTTGCTTGAAAGTGCCGCTAGAGAACTACGCGACAAGATCCTAATGATCGGCGGGCTCCTATTGAGCCCAGATGATCTGATTCCAATGGAGAACGCGGCTAACGAACTTCGGATCGCTGACGGTGTGATCAGCCTCGTTCGTGAGCCAACGGCGACGGTGACGTTCGAAGCGGTCGCGCAGTTGGCTCATATGAAGAACTTTGACTTCCCTCTTCCACAAGAACTAGTAGAAGCGGGCCTTGAGTGCACACACTACGAACAACACAAGACTGTCTATTCGAATTCTTCCGCTGTGGCCGCAGTGGAAATCGATCCTGATACGGCTCAGTTTTCTATCCGTCGCTGTGTAATCATCGGTGACTGCGGAAGGATCTTTGACTCCTCAACCGTTGATGCTCAACTTGTGGGCGGAGCTGCGATGGGCTTGGGATGTGCACTGTTTGAACATCTCGCATACGACAGCAACGGACAGATACTCACCACCAGTCTCCTGGATTACTTAGTTCCAGTATCAACTGATATTCCACAAATTGAAATTGGTCATCTAGAGACGCCATCAACCTTCTCCGCAAATGGGACTAAGGGAATGGGGGAAGGGGGGACTATGGCCATGCCAGCGGTTCTTGCAAACGCCGTTGCAGACGCTCTCATGGACAAGGGCCGACTGCTCAACAAGATTCCACTCTCTGAAGAGAATATCTTCCAGTTGCTTCAAATTTCCTAGGGCCTCATTGTTCAACAAGTAAAGATCCAATACCAACTAATAGAAACACCATTCACTAAGACTCGATGTCTAAGTAGCGATTGAGAGGATTTGCTATGCGACACCCATTAAAGACACTTATAGCCACCTTGGTCATTTCTATGGTTGCAATCGGTTGTAGTTCTGAAGCGGACGAGAGTGCCGCTTCTGCCACAACGGCTGCTCCGGCCACAACGGCTGCTCCGGCCACAACGGCTGCTGGTGTTGAGCCAATCGGGGTCGCGATGCTGATCGCTGATTCCACTTGTGCGGATGAGGGTTATTTCCTCACGCATTGTGAAGGTCTCGAAGCGATTGGGGCCATGGACGGAGTCGAGTGGACTGCGCTTGAGGAATTCATTCCTGTGACCGAGGAATACACGCAGCTCACTGAGCAGTACATCGCTGATGGTGCCAGTATTGTGATTGATCCGGGAGCAGTCGGTGATGTCTTCCTGGACGGATGTTCTGGTATGGGTGTTGCCTGTTTCCAGACGTATGGCCTTCCAGATGCTGACGGAAACTTTGCGGATGATGTCGTGGCTTACTACCCACGGCACTGGGAATCCGCTTACCTGTCAGGTGTCGCAGCTGGGCATGTGACAGAAACTGGCCACCTCGGGTACGTGGTTTCGTTCGATGTTCCTCTCATCGTCGCAAACGTAAACGCGTTCCTGATGGGCTGTCAGTCCGTCCGAAGTGACTGCATGATCAGCACGGTGACGATCAACTCTTGGTACGACCCGCCACAGGAGGTCGAAGCCACTAACGCTTTGGTCAACGGCGGCGCTGATGTTCTCTTCGGCTTCATCGATGATCCTTCGGTGATCGCGACAGCAGAGGAGCGCGGTGTTTGGGCCGTCACGATGTTCAAGGACATGCGCCGCTTCGGTGAGAACGCTTACCTGACTTCTGCCCTGATGAACTGGGATGACTTCTACACAGAAGAGGTCGGAAACGTTCTCAACGGCACATGGACTGGTGGACGCCTAGAACTATTCGACCTTGGTGTAGGCCATGACATCGATGCGTTCGGAGCCAACGTGCCTGCGGACGTACAGAGTGCCGTGATGGACGTGCGTCAACAGATGCTCGACGGTTCCTTCAACCCGTTCGTCGGACCTATCTACGACACCAATGGTGAAATGCAGATTGGTGCTGGAGAGGAACTCACGGACGACTACATGTACTCCAAGTGGGATTGGTACATCGACGGCGTCGGGTGAGGTTTGATTCAAAAGAGTGCTTCACGGCAGATGGGCCCTACATAGACAACGCTGGTACGGGGGAACTCCGAAATCGGGGGTTCCCCCGGCCAGTGGGCCGAGTTGGGCGGGTAGTAGGTCCAGATTCGAAGGATGCTCCTGCCCTTGAAGGATCATTTACCTGGTGAGGGGATTTAGGAAATGATTGTCGAGGACAATGCCCCACGGTCGGCGATCGCACCCCTCGTGGAAATGCGTGAAGTCACCAAACAGTTTGGCAGTTTGACAGCAGTTAACCGCGTTGACCTGGACATTCATGCAGGTGAAGTCCATGCAATTCTCGGTGAGAATGGCGCGGGAAAAACAACACTCATGAATGTCCTCACAGGACTCCTCAAGCCTGATTCAGGTCAAATATTCCTTGATGGATCAGAAATCTCCATCTCTTCGCCGCGGAAAGCACTTGAACTGGGAATCGGTATTGTCCACCAGCACTTTCGTCTAGTCGAGAACTTTACTGCCGCCGAGAATCTCCACCTCGGCTGGAACGACACACCTCGACTCGCGGGCAACAAGGATCTCATTGACCGGACACATGCCTTGGCAAAGCAATTCAACCTTGACGTTGAACCCAATGCCCGGATCTGGCAGTTATCCGTTGGCGAACAACAGCGTGTTGCAATCTTGCGCACACTGTCACGCGGAGCCCGAATCCTGATACTGGATGAACCAACTGCAGTTCTAACTCCGCCCGAAGCCGAGCGACTATTTGAAATGCTTCGCGGCCTCGCAGAAAGCAGTAACCGTGCCGTGATCTTCATTTCCCACAAACTGGACGAAGTAATCACTGCTTCCGATCAGGTAACAGTCCTCCGAGCAGGTAGTCGTGTCAACACACTGAGAACGGTTGACTGCAATCAAGAACTTTTAGCAGAGATGATGATCGGCCGACACCTAGACACCCAACCTGCTCCACCTGCCAAGGATTTGGGTCCGGCGGTACTGGTTGGAAAAAGAATCGTAGTCAGAAATGACCGCGGACTTCCTGCACTGGAGAACATCGATCTTGAACTCCGATCAGGTGAAATCATCGGAGTAGCGGGAGTTGCCGGAAATGGACAACGAGAGTTATCTGAAGTTCTCACAGGACTCCGTTCTATAGATACCGGACAGATTTTCGTGGGTGATCAAGAGCTAACCAATGCGGACCCAGCAGATTTTCTTCGAGCCGGAATAGGCCACATCCCCGAAGACCGCTATTCCTCTGGCCTTGTCTCATCCGAATCAATCGAACACAACGCCATTCTTCGCGCCTTTCGAGACCCACCAATCCGGCGGGGCCTATTCCTCAGCCCAGCAGATATCAAGAACCATGCAGAACAGTTGGTTAATACGGTCAAGATTGCAGTTAGAGACCTGAGGTCTAGTGTCCGAGCACTTTCCGGCGGAAATGCACAGCGATTACTCACAGGACGTGAGATTGCTGCCGCATCAAAGGTGCTTGTGGCCGTCCACCCCACGCGAGGACTTGATGTCGGGGCGGCTGAGGCAGTTCGTCAAGTACTACTGAAGGCCCGAGATTCAGGAGTTGGGATTCTCTTAATATCTGAAGATCTTTCAGAATTGCTGAGTTTGGCTGATCGTATTGTTGTGATGTTCCGGGGGCGATTGACCGGTGAGTTCAACAAGTACGAATACGACGTCAACACCCTTGGTCTACTAATGGGCGGCAGCCCGGTAGAAGTCAGTTAGGGATATTGCCATGTCAGGTGAGATCACATCTTCTATGGAGAGTGAATCAATTCAATCTTTGCAAGATCCCAGAGAACGAAAGCCACGCAGTTGGAAGATTGAATTAAGGACAGATAATCCTAAGAGAGGCTTATACCGGCTATCTGCAATCTTACTAGGAGTTTGCATTGCACTAATTGCCATTCAACTTGGAATTAGCGAGGGGAATGCTTTCGAACGAATCCTAAAAGCAACTGTTGGTAGTAGGAGAGGAATAGAAAACGTCCTCGAACTGGCGGCGCCCCTAATGGTAACCGGGCTTGCAGCAGCCATTGCAATAAAACTTGGTGCCTGGAACGTCGGTGTCGAGGGACAATTCTTTATGGGTGCTTGGGCCGCAGCAGGTATTGCCTTCGCTCTAGATGGTCTTTCTGGTCCACCGCTCCTAACACTCATGTTCATGGGTGCCACCGGAGCTGGCGCTGTCTGGATGCTCATCCCTGCTCTCGCACGCGCCTATCTGAATATCAGCGAAATCCTTACAACCTTGATGCTTAATTTCGTAGCGATGGCCTTCCTCGCGTACTGGACGACTGGCCCATGGCGGGACCCCCGCTCCCAGGGGGCTGTCCTCGCAACTCCAAAGCTTCCTGAACAAACAAGACTTCCAACAACCTCAATCGCCGGAGTCGAAATAGGATTTGGCATCTTCATCGGGTTGGTTCTGGCAATACTCCTCACGACCATATTCCGTAAGTCAGTTCTCGGATATATGGTCACAACGGTTGGAGCCAGCGAGCGCGCTGGAGCATACGCTGGTATAAAAGTCCGCCGGCTCCTAGTAACAGTTCTCCTCGCATCCGGTGCTGCCGCCGGTCTCGCCGGCGTAACCCATATGACCGGCGGGGCAATCAACCGGTACTCGACCTCTCTCTCGAGCAACACTGGCTACATGGGAATCGCTGTCGCAGTTCTCGCCGGAGGGTCATTCCTCGGAACCGCCGCGATGGCTCTGGTCGTAGGAGCGATCGTCGCTGCCGGAAATTCATTACGTATCTTGGACGTCGGATCTGAACTAGGTCGATTTGGGCTGACCGGATTCATACTAGTTATAGCAGCAGTAGGTGAAGGACTCTCCCGCTACCGACTCGTCCGGCGCCGTCCAATCGACGCAGCAAATATTGCTGATTCTCCACCCACCGCGACCAATTCAACAGAGGATACGAATACTTAAATGGAACTTGATCTCTGGCAAGAAACTCTGCTCCAAGCGATTGTTCTTGGCACTCCTCTGCTTTTCGTGGCTTCCGGTGAACTCCTTGGACAAAAGGTGGGAGTATTTAACATCGGCATAGAGGGTGTCATGCTGATGGGAGCTGTAGCTGGTTTTGTAGGCATGCACGAATCCAGCAATATCGCAATTGGCATCCTCAGTGCTGCAGTATTTGGGGCACTATTTTCATCTCTATTTGCACTCGCAACTGTTGTATTCCGCGCCAATCAGGTGGTCTCTGGATTTGGTCTATGGCTGTTAGGATTAGGATTATCAAGCCAAATAGGACGTGGCTATACCGGAATTAGAGCTAGTAATCCTATCGAACGGTGGGAAATTCCATTACTGCACGACATTCCGATTTTCGGCCCAGTATTGTTCGCACATCTTTGGGCCGTATATCTTGCATTTCTTTCCCCCCTTTTGCTGTGGTTTATCTTACAGAGAACACGCCATGGGTTGAATATCAGATCGATCGGTGAGGACCCCGCCGCCGCCGACACAACCGGCGTTGCAGTGACTGCGTGGAGATTCCTCTATGTCTCTCTCGGTGGTGGCTTAGTTGGCTTGGGTGGAGCCTTCCTCTCACTTGGCACCTCACAAACTTTTACACAGTTCATGACTAGTGGCCTTGGCTGGATTGGACTGGCGATAGTGATGTTCGCTGGCTGGCAACCGCTACGACTAATCCTGGGTGCCTACCTCTTCGGAGGACTTCGAGCTCTAGATTTCGCCGCTCAATCAGCCGACTGGAACATTCCATCAGAATTTCTTGCCATGCTGCCCTTCTTAGGGACACTGTTGGTGCTGCTAGTCGGCGCATGGCGATTTAGAAATCGTCCAGGTGCAAGTGCCGCACCTGCTGCACTTGGAATATCCTTCTTTCGCGGAGGGTGAAAGGCCAGGATGATTAAAGCCATAGACGTTCATACCCATCCCTCCGATGCCTGCACCCACCGGCGCCAAGGAGAGTGGCTGGAACACGCAGAACGCTATTTCAAGCAACCACAGACAGAGATCACCCTCGACCAGCAAGCCGACCTCTACCGAGAGCGTGAAATGTTGGCGGTGGTTCTTGCCCTCGACGAGGAAACCGTTACAGGCCGGCCCCCTGACTCCAACGACGAACTCGCGGCGGCCGTAGCGCGTAACTCAGACGTCTTAGTTGGCTTTGGTTCAGTCGACCCAGCGAAGGGCGCTCTAGCAGTGAGGGAAGTACATCGATGCGTGGAGGATCTCGGGCTCCGAGGCATGAAGTTTATGCCTCTTACCCAAGCTTTCTTTTTGGACGACCCATCCGTACGACCGGTCTTTGAAGCCTGTGCCGACCTGTCTGTACCGGTAATGATCCATACCGGTACAACTGGCATCGGAGCGGGTGCACCCGGAGGAATGGGTATCCGGTTGAAGTACGGTCGTCCAATTCCCCACTTGGACGATCTCGCAGCCGAAATACCTCAGCTGACAATAATTGGGGCCCATCCCGGTTGGCCCTGGTGCGAGGAGATGATCGCCGTCATGTGGCATAAGGCCAACGTGTTCATGGACCTCTCGGGCTGGGCGCCGAAATACCTACCAGAATCCATAATTCAGAATGCGAATACCCTTCTGAAGGATCGAGTTCTCTTTGGTTCTGACTTCCCTGTCTTCCATCCTGATCGATGGATGTCCGAGTTTGCGGAAGCGGATTTCCGTGATGAAGTGAGGGATGGAATCCTTCGAGAGAATGCTGCTCGACTACTTGGAATCAATCTTGATGCTTGTGTGCCAGGAAGCCCAATTCCATATACATAGAGGGAACAGGAGAGGTCGGTTGCTTGGGCAACCCACCGATAGGTACGTAGAAACATGTCGATTGAGATAGAGCGCGACCTTCCGGTTCAAGTACGCGACGGAACCGTCCTGAAGGTAGATGTTTACCGCCCTACCAACTCAGATTCCTACCCTGGCCTCTTACTCCGCACTCCATATAGCAAGGACACTCCCCAAACAATTGGCTATGCGCACCCTATTTGGTACGCGCGGCATGGATTCCTGGTAGTCGTCGGTGATACCAGAGGAAGGTTCAAATCTGAGGGAAGCTTTTTCCCACTCCTTCACGAGGCCCAGGACACCCTCGACACCCTGAACTGGATGCGAAAACTTCCGGGTGTCCGGCCAGACCGTCTAGGAATGTACGGGTATTCCTATTCGGGATGGACGCAGTTGCTAACGGCGACCAGCGGTGATTCTCGCCTCTCTGCGATCGCTCCTGCATTTTGCAGTGCCGGTCTATACGAACTCTTTTTCACTAACGGAGTACTGAACCTCGCCTTTGCCCAGTCATGGAGTCTCCAAGTTGCCCTAATGGAGGCACAGGTGAGCGGCGATAGACCAGCCTGCGCCTTGCTCCAGGAAGCATTGGCGGGCATCCCAGGTATCTACTCGCACCTTCCCGTCGATGAAATGACGGCTCTTCGCTCAACCGGGCTATCTCCCTTCTACTTTGATGCACTCCAGCATTCTGAGAACTCCGACCCTTATTGGAATCCGCTTCGAGCTAAGAAGGAGCGCCTAGCCGAGCTAAACGTTCCAGCTCTCCATATTGGGGGCTGGTATGACACTTTCATCGATCAGTCCACAGAGAACTTTCAAATGGCATCGGCTCAGCCCAACCAGCACCTCCTTGTCGGACCCTGGTATCACATGCCTTGGGCACAGCAGGTCGGCGAGATTGATTTTGGCGAAGACGCACGTAATGAGATCGACCACATACAGAGGGAATGGTTCGCTCACTGGTTGCAGAACGAGCCTGACCGACCAGCAGATCTTCCGAGAGTTCGACTCTTTGTCATGGGGAGAAATTCTTGGCAGGACGAGGATGCTTGGCCGCCTAGCAGGTCTCGGCCATTAACGTTTTTTCTTCATAGTGCCGGCCTAGCCAATTCATCCAATGGTGACGGAACTCTTGGACTGGAAGCCCCGACAGATGAGCCGGAAGACATCTTTGCCTATGACCCGAATCTGCCCGTACCAAGCGTAGGCGGCAATTCTTGTTGTGTTCCCGAATTCGCACCTATGGGTGCACGCGATCAACGATCTATCGAGATGCGTAATGACGTTCTCGTCTACACGTCAGAAATATTGACTTCTCCGGTTGAGGTCATCGGTGAAGCTTGGATTCGTTTCTTTGTGGCCACCACCGCCGCAACAACTGACTTCACAGCAAAGCTTGTTGACGTGTATCCAGACGGACGTGCAATCAACATTGTCGATTCAATTTTTAGGGTCCAACCTAGGACAGACCAAATCCTTGAAGTCTCAGAGGCTATTGGCGTGACTGCAATTGTCTTTCAGGAAGGGCATCGGATTCGATTGGAGATTTCTAGTAGCAGCTTTCCCACATACGAACGGTCGCTGAATTCTGTTGGCTCTCGGGATCAGTTTGACGGTCAGGTTGCCCTACAACGCGTATTTCACAACAGCGATAGACCCTCTGCGCTAGTCCTTCCGGTCATCGAATGAGTCCCGAAAAGGCCCAAACTGGGTAATTAGCATGCAATCGAAGGTAGGACCACCCCTTGCGGCTCTCGATAACTCCCGCGACTCATCAGGGAGAGCGGTTGCTCTATTCGAAGTCCTTGCTTGAGGCACCACATCAATAGATCAGTAGATCTCAGAGGTAAGAGAAACCCTGAGCCGCGAATACGGTCGGCCGCTGAGACCAAGGCCATGACAGCGGCAGAGTCTCGCCCCACCGTATGTCCCCCAAAGCCAATATTGGTCGTATACGCCGAAACCCGGCCACCGAGCTCAGCCAAGAAAGCGTTACCTGCTGAGATTGCATCTTGCAATTCCCAATTTCTACTAAAGCCTTGCGTGAACTGGCAAAGTTCCCTGCACTCTTCTAGATCTGAGATCTCCACTGCACGAACATGATGATCCGGCACGTCCAACCTGCGCAATGTTCCCCTCATCGCGGCCAAGGGTTCACGAATTTCAAAGCCCTGTTTGAGGTACAAGGCCATGGACCTTCCGTGGTAAGCGGCTTGCACTAGACGAACACCGGAAGCCTTGCGCCGATCCGAACGTTCAAGGGCGTCCCCCAGAAGCAGCTGGCCTACCCCCTCATTCTGCGCCTGCCGCAGAACTGTGATCGGACCTAGTCCAACTATCTCCGCGCGCTCATCTAAAAAGTTGCTGCCAACAATTTCTCCGTTGCGTTCAGCGACTGCACAATAGAATCCCTCGTGCTCCAGCATCGCCGAAACGACTCGAACTGTGGCTTCCACCGAGGGGAAGTCGGGTTGAAAGTTGTGCTCTGTGGCTATATCCCAGAATGCATCAAAACATATCTGGGCACATTCTTGAGTATCTTCAATTCGACCTTCACGAATGACTAGGTCCATCTCGAACGGCCCTCAATACATTTCTCTAGCTCACTTGGTGATTTTTCTTCCAAGTTCTCAAACTGCAGAAATTGTTGCCCTAAGACAAAGCGTCAAGATCTGCATGCCCATAAGAGAATCCGCCGTTAGGGCTAATAAGCTCACCCGTCATATACTCCGCTTCGTTGGAAGCAAGGTAGACCGCGAGAGCACCAACTTCCTCGGGACGACCAAATCTTCCAACTGCAATACATTCTTGCAAAAGTCGTAATTCTTCAGCAGGAATCATCGCACTCAATGGGGTATCGAAGTAGCCGGGGCGAATGGCATTTACCGTCACCCCGCGAGAAGCAACTTCGCGAGACAGCGATCGAACTAGGCCATCAATGCCGCCCTTGGCTGCTCCATAGTGGGTTTCGTATGCCACACCCGTTGTCGAAACAATTGACGAAATGCAGATGACCCGACCAAACCCTCTTTCGAGCATTCCAGGCAAGCCATAGCGGGTACAAAGAAATGTGCCATCAAGATGAATCCCTAGCATCTCTCGCCACTCGGCAAATGTCATCTCTTCGAATCGAACAATGGTTGCGATTCCAGCGACATTCACCACGATATCAATATCACCGACTCCGGCCTTTGCCGCTTCATATGCCGCTTGGACATTTGCTTCGTCGGTCACATCAAGCTGAATCGCCTCAAATCTCTGATCTGGGAATCTGGAAGAAAGATTATCTGCAGTAACAGCCGCAGCATCTTCGAGAATATCTGTTACGGCAACGGAAGCTCCTTGACCAGCAAGACTTTCAGCGATGGCCGACCCCAGGCCACCACCTGCGCCTGTAACCAATGCATTTCGTCCGGTGAGATCAAACATCATCTTCCTTCCCACGCTGTCTCGTATTTCTCAATAGTGCTAGAACATCTCACAGATCACAGTCCTCAATAGTCAGGACACAAACCGAAAGATTGCTCAACCGATTACGTAGATCGTACTGGTCAACCAGAAGGGTCGCCAATGTCAAGTCGACCAGAAGGTCAGGCTTAGGTTCAGCTTGACGGATTCAGAACGTAGCCACTTCGAGTCCCCAGGTGCCGTCCATTGCTCACAACTAGATCTCCGTTGACGACCACATGAAGAACGCCTGTCGAAAGCAGCCTTGGATTTTCGTAGGTCGCTCTGTCGATAATTATCTTTGGATCAAAGAGGCTCAAATCCGCGTACCAACCCTTCCGAATAGCGCCTCGACGATCAAGGCGGAACTTCTCTGCTGGCAGTGAAGTCATTTTTCGAATGGCCTCTGGAAGAGTAAGTACCCCTGACTCCCTGACATAGCGTCCAAGGACGCGCGGGAAGGTCCCGTAGAGTCGAGGGTGGGGTCGTCCATCTGCCGATGGAAGTCCGTCGGAACCAATCATTGCGACTTCATGGCGCATTGCTGCACAAACATCTACTTCGGTCATGCCGTGGCGTACAACCACTGTTCCAGGGTCAGTTTCCGTGATACGGAAGGCCATCTCATCAAACGTCAACCCATTGAGTTCGCCTAAGTCGAGCAGGGAACGACCTACGGAATCTGGATAGGTCGACGAGGCAACGACAACAGACGCGGCCTCATCAGATCCGATTCCTCCCTTAACGACCGTATGGAGAAGCGTGCTAGAGGCCGTGTAGGGATAGACGTCAGTAGTTACATCAAGACTCTCTAGTCGTGCAGAATCAATGGCCGAGATCGATTGTTTGACCTTTCCCCAGTTTGCCTGGCCGAGCGCTTTGTGGTGGGAGATATGGAGACCGCAGCCACCCTTCATGCCAATTTCGATGGCTTCCTCCACGGCTTCTACCAACCCACTGCCTTCATCCCGAATATGACTCACATAAAGGCCCTTGTCCTCAGAAACCGGCTCAATGGCACGTATTAACTCTTCAGTTGACGAATACCGGCCAGGCTCATAGGTCAAACCAGTGGATACCCCCAGAGCACCTGCGTTCATTCCTGCAGAGAGGTGTCGGTGAATCTCTCTGAACTCTTTCCGCGTCGGCCTCTCTTTGCTCGACCCGAGCACCGCTCGCCTAACAGCCCCATAGCCAATAAGGATCGCCACATTGCAGGAAGGATGGGCACTATCGATACGTGCCCTGTACTCACCTACATCCTTCCAACTCGGAGGCCTCTTCGATCCAAGGATCCCGCTCTCCAACCATCGGTCATTAATCGGTGAGCGAGGGACTGTAGCCCACCCACAATTTCCAATAATGTCAGTTGTAACTCCCTGCGAAATCTTGTGGTTCATCTCTGGATCTTCCAGAACTGCCAAGTCATCATGGGAATGGACGTCGACAAAACCTGGGGCAACAATCAGATTTGTTGCATCAATTTCTATTCGTCCTACGTCCTGACATGGCCCAATCGCGTCGATTAGGTCACCATCGATCGCAATGTCCGTCTTGATGCCTGCCGAGCCGCTGCCGTCAATGACTACGCCATTTCGTATTACAAGGTCATGCATAGTCGTTCTGCCAGCTAGCGGAAGTTGAATTAAGGGTTGCTTTTGAGCCTCTACGAGTCACGAACTTGCACTAATGCAGTCTTGTAGTCAGTCCGGGGAATTGTTCCGGGCGCAACTACTGTCAAGGCCACCCGGATACCCAGCCTTTCCCGAACCGTCGCTTCGACTCGGCCTGAAAGAGCTTGGACCATAGTCTCTTCTAAGTCCATGTTGGCTTCGACCTCTAGGGGAATTGGGTGATCAAATTTCACCTGACCTACCTCTTCCGCCCAGATCCTCATGTGCGGCGAGAGATGGTCGGAGTGCTCGTCAAGAATGACGTCACGAATAGCCGATGGGAAAACATTCATCGCCTTGTAGATCAACATGTCGTCGCTTCGACCAATACAACGAATCTTCGGTGAGGTTCTGCTACATGCACAGGAAGTTTCAGTAACTACAACAATGTCTCCTGACCTAAACCGAAGAACTGGAGTCGCTTCACGGCTAAACGTTGTATAGAGAACTTCTCCGGTTGCGCCCTCAGCCCAAGGGACCTGGTCTTGAGTGTCCGGATCAATCAATTCAATAGCCACGTGTCGTTGTGCACAAAAATGCATTCCGTTGCCCTGTCCACACTCAGCCCACATTCCAGCCATTACATCGCTCAAACCCATTGCCTCTCGGAGATGCGTTACACCCCAGGCCTCACTGATCTGTGATCGGATCTCCGGCTGGCCCATCCCGGGTTCCCCACCACCAATCAACTTCTCCAAACCCAGTGAACTGGGCGGATAGCCCATCACTTCACGACAGTGCTCCGCCAAGTAGACCTCGAATGAGACGGTCGCAGTCAGTGCCGTTGCTTGGAGAGTCTTGATCGTCTCCAATGTTCGTTCCGTCGACATTCCACCCGCCCAAACAACGGTCGCACCAAGTTTTCTGAGGCCATCTGCGTATGGGAGCCCACCCCCCACCATCGGTAATCGAGTGAGGTGGGCTATGACATCTGTTGGCCTAATCCCAGCAGTGAAGAACATGTTCGCGATTCCGTCATTCCACTTCGCATGGTCACTTGCAGTTAGTGCGTAATGGACTGACCTTCCCGAGGTTCCGGAAGAGGAAACCGTTTGAACAATCTCGGACGTTGGCATCCCTTGGATCGTTCCAAATGGTTCACCATCCGATGGGCTCTCCTGAGCAACCCGAAGATCCGACTTAGTTGTGAGGGGCAGTGATTCAAGAGCTTCGATGGTTGGCACAGACTTTGGAGAGGCACCCAACTTTTTGGCGTAGAACAGTGAACGACGGGCGAGTCCGGATACGAAACTCTTCACTTGAGTTCCCTGCCACGCTTCGACTTCGACCCAGGGAAGCGGGTCCAATTCGTTGTCCCACAACTCCTCAGTCTGGCTAGTCACTCCCCTACCGCCCTTCCGCTCTGGCTTGGTCAAATACCTCGCCCAACCTAGACACGTCTACTCCAACTCCTACTTCTTCTCTGGTCGTAACTAGCCATGGACGCTCTATTTCGTCCGTTGGATTTGTCGGTAATCCTTCCAGAGTCTCATTTGCCAAACACCGCACTCCAGGCTCTATGTAGTTCGGTGAGACATGGACAATCGCTGCTCCGAAATAGTTGATAATTGGCCTTACACGGGTAGGAATTTCCCGAGCGGTACCAACGAACATGAAGAGATCTGGTTCAAGGGTTCCGAAAGCTCGGATCACATGAATCAGGACTTCCTGCACCCATTCTGGTTGCTCCTGAAGTGCCAGTTGGTCTTGAAGGGCCTGATCGTCCGGAACAACGATCGCAACACCAGCTCGGTCATCTAGAACTGATTTGATCCGTTTACAAGCCTCTAGATATACATCCAGAACCGGGGTGTTAACGACTGCTTCAGGCGACGGCAATTCGACAAGGGGCATCCCTTCAGTATTCTGGCTCAAGGCTTCAAGTGGTCCTAGTCCAGGCGAAGAGGCTTGGCGACAACCCACGGCAACCTTGCAGCCATCCCCCAGCGTGACTGCATCAAGGCCATAGAGATTCTGGGCATTCCGCAAGGAACGAGCAACTGCTTCTGGATCAGTCCAAGCTGCAAAATCTGAAATCTGCTCAATAGCAGCTGCATGGCGGTGAATCCTTGGGACTATGGCTATCTCGCTACCATCCCGTGACTGCAACGCACTGTTAAGGGAGTGTTTGCCCATCAACGATCCTGCTGACGTTGCCGACTTAGATTCTTACTATTGGTGTTTCGGCAACCCCTTCGGGCCAAGAACCAAAATACTTTAACGCTTCCGGATTGGGTGAAAGTTTGGACCATTCAGAAATAAACTCGTCCCACGGCTTACCGCGCTTGAGTCGAGTTTGACGAGCTGAGTCCCGTGCATGCTCTGTAGCAGTCTCATCTAGGATGCGGGTGTCTTCCTCGTACCGAATTTGGTAAACCTCCTTTGCAGTCCAACTCGAGATTTGGCCGTTCTTCAGGTCGTCGAGAACTAGGCCGGGGTCGCGTTCGAGGACGTCTCCGTAGCCTCCTCCGCCTGCAGCAAGTTGCACAATCAGGTCTCCGCTGTAGCCAATTCGCGTCAACCTCGTTAGATGTTCAAGTAGATACTCACCCTGAAGCGCCCGATCGGCAGCGACGGAGACGGCATCTTCGGGAAGGTCTTCATCCCCTCGATTCATCTTCTCCCACAGATCCGTTCCACTTACCCAGATTCCGGGGCTAGCACTCGATGGGTAGCCGCCAAAGAGTCCCACAGCAACAGAAATGTGGGTGCTCTTCCCGATCGAACTCCAGAACATTGTTGGGACGTGATGAGGGGCAATGGCTGTCTCGGTGCCAAGTCCTCCCTGCCACTTGCCGAAACCTCCGGAATCTCGTCGTAAGTGGTAAAAGAGGCGCAGAAACGGATATTCATCCTCATAGAACTCCGCATCGGGTGCCCGGCCAGCATGAGCCCAGGGGAACCCATAGGCATTTACGCCATCCATGTCGGGCCTAGCTCCTTGGCCCTCTGTATTCAAAGTACATCCATCAAGGTCGGCATAGGGCATTTCGTGTTGGCTGGTTCCCGAAAAAACGATCTCGCTGCCCATGTTCCCATTAGGTGCACCAATCTTGTCTCGGTCTTCGCTATCGAACATCATCTTTGATAGCGCCAAAGTGACCGGAGTCATGACAATGCAGCACAGCGGAGGGCTGTTACTTATAGCTGCATTTGGTGAGGCGTTGAGGACGCTGCCTTCAGGAATATCCCAATCAAACAGAGCGAGGGTTCCATTTGATGCAGGAAGGTCATTAAATGGATAGGCAAATAGGAAGATTGCGGCATGAGCAGCAGCTATATGGGGATAGGCATTGTAGGAAGAGTCGTTCTCCGGAGACGTGCCACTAAAGTCCATGTGAATCTTGTCATGGGTTTTGGTGGCAGTAAGCATGCCCCGGACTAGGGCGGGTTCTCTCCCGATTGTGTCGGCAAACGCGACAGCGCGATAGGTGCCGTCATTCCACCGAGATACACGCCGGCGAGCACTTTCCTCAGCTTCCACGACCAACTTTCGCAATAAGCCCCGAACGAAATCATTGCCTTTCGCTGCGGCTAGTTCTTGGACCCGTACTCGCAATCGGTCAGCACCGGTAACTCGGGCTCGAGTATCGATCTCCTGCATTCGAGGAGAGCGGTCGATGAAGTTGACCATCATGTCTAGGAGGTCGCGCTTGATGCGATAGTCCTGCCCAATCTTTATCGGAGTCAACTTCATTCCCTCATCCGACCGACTCCGAGCAAGGATTGGCATTCCCCCAGGCTCCACTGCTCCAGTTTCTGGCTGGTGAGCCAACGCTGCAGTCCAGGCAATTAGTACGCCTTCATGAAACACTGGCATAAAAGCCATTTGGTCTGGATTGTGAATACCTCCATACCGTGCTTCATTTGTATAAAAAATGTCTCCTGCTTCTACTCGGACTGAGGAGTCGGAGTAGTACTTATGCATGACATATTTGACCGGCAGGCAGCCGGTTACACAGTGGAGATAGGTCCCAGCTGAAGCATTAGCAAGGTCACCATTTGCGGTATAGATTGCAACAATCAAATCTCCAGCTGTTAACAAGTTTGTTACGCCACTACGAGTAAAGATTTCACGCGCTTCGTCCAAGATATTTTTTAGTTTTTCATCATAGATTTCGTAGTCTCCAGGTTCTAAACCATCGACCCAGCTTCTCTCAGTCTCGCCAACAGGTTCTGGCTTCAGCCACTGAACCATGGTGGCTGGCGAAATCTCAATGGGCGTTACACGCATGTATTCAGGGATTTCAGATTCATCTATGAAAGCGTGATCTAAGGACATGGTATTGGTCTCACATTTGTTGAATAATTAAGTTGAAATTGTTGTCAACTGTAAGTTGAAATCCGGGATCCAGTACGGTAGTTGTGTACTCTGCCTCTATTACCGCTGGCCCATTGATCTCGTGGCCAGGTTTAAGGAGCCCTTGGTCAAATATAGGTGTGTCCAGAAAATCTGCCGCTTCGGACCAGTAAACCGCTCGTTCTCCAGTTAACGCGCCGTCAGCCTTTGTTCCGTCAGGTTCCGACGCTTCTAGTTCCCATCCCGGTTCTGGCATGGCTGCCGTAAGTACAAAGTTATGAATCTCTACCCCACCTTCCGGGTATACATTCACTGGGCTAAAGAATGCCGCATAATCACCCTCAAATGCGGAATAGATAGCCATTACGTCATCTGTACTATTTATTCGCAATAGTGGTGACTCACTACGGTGACTGTGGATCTGGCCGCCGTACTTGACGTCCAATTCAAGTCTGAGATGAGCCAAGTCAGGGTCGTACCCTTCACCGCTCAAGTCTCTTCTGGCTCGACCTTCCAGCTCCTCGACGATCGCATTGAATACTTCAAAGTCCGCTGTAGGGGCCTTCGTGGCAGCTTTCAGCAATTCGACACGTCTCGAGGTTTCATAGATATGCGCAACCGGCATTGTGGAAGAGCCCCACGCACAAAAAACAGGTGAGAACGGACAAACGATGATCCTTTGGATCCCAAGACGGGAGCCATACCCGACACAGTGGGCAGCACCTGCTCCGCCATACGCGAGAAGAACAAAGTCCTTCGGATCAAAACCGCGAAGGAACGTCTCTCGAGCAATCACGTCAGCCATGTTCGAGTCGACCGTCCGTTTGATGCGTGCTGCGGCCTCTTCGACAGAAACTCCAAGTGGTTCCGCGATTCTGGACTTGATTGCCGCATAAGCAAGATCTCGATCCAGCATTGCCTTGCCTGAGAAATAACTTTCTGGACTGATGTAGTTCAAAACAACATCAGCATCGGTAACAGTGGGCTCAGTGCCACCTAGTCCGAGAGCAGCCGGTCCCGGTAGCGAACCGGCGCTTTGGGGTCCCACCTCAATCCTGTTCCCAACCGCTTCATTAAGCCAGGCAATAGAACCGCCACCAGCACCGATTGACTTAACCTCCAGCATGCTTTGATCAACCCAATAGCGGTCAATGATCGGCCGGAACTGGTAGGCCCGGGCACTTCCATCACTGATAATCCCTACTTCGAAACTCGTTCCTCCCATATCGGTAACGATCACGTTTCCGTCGCCTTGACGTTTCCCGAGTGCTGCTCCTCCGATCAATCCCGCGACCGGGCCACCATTGAAGGTTGCTGCAGCCGAGGTGCGGTAAACCTCAGCCATCCCACCCGAATTGTGAACCAGCATGATTCCTTTGGGGTAGCCATAGCTCCGAAGTTCATCTGCCATTCCGGCAAGCTCTTCCCACATTGACTGATGCAAGTAGGCATTAAGGATGGAAGTATTTGTTCTCGTATATTCAAGACGCTTCGGCACTACCTCTGACGAAAGCATTATCGGCATTGATCCGAGATATTCGTCCGGAAATTCAGATTCAATCAGTTCTCGAATCCGAATTTCGTGAGAAGGATTTAGATAGGAAAACAAAAGCGATATAACAAATCCTCGAGCGCCACGATCCACTACCTTGTGAAGCTCTGTAAGGAATTGGTCTTCATCTAGTGGTCGAACGACCTGTCCAAAACTATCAATTCTCTCCTTTGCTCCAATTATCATTCCTGCTTCAACTAGCGGATCAGGCTTCGTGATCCGAGCAACGTTGCGAATCTCTCGTACGACTGCAGCGTCCATCCAAGCAGCCCCTCGAGCAATGTTGAGAACGTCACCAAATCCAGCCGTTGTCACCAGACAGAGCTTGGGCCCGGACCTCTGCAGGAGAGTGTTCATGGCTACCGTAGTTGAATAACGAATAGTGCTCGTTTCAAGAAGGAGTTCGCTTGTCGTCAACCCAAATCGTTTTGCCGCCTCCTCAAGACCTTGCCTGAAGCCCACCGCAAGACGAAATCCAGTTGTCGGCGTCTTGACGGCAGTCGACTCGCCCGTGCCACGACGGACGAAACAGTCAGTGAACGTTCCGCCAATATCGATGTCAATAACGGTTCCGTGATCAGATTCTGTTGTCATTGTTCGGAGTCCTTTGAAGACATGTCTACAGAGCCCTCATCGGCGAACGTATTTGGGTCTAGTTCAATGTCGTGCGTTATTGGATGCCCTGGGGGGAGCATTTCGACTTCCAGTAGTGCTCCACACCCCGGACAGTAGAACTCGACAATTCTCGACCACGTGTCGTCATACGAGAAGTTCAGAACTCCTTCGATGAGCGGTTCCCAGATCTCCTTTGGGTCACGCTGGGCAACTAGACACCCCTTTTTGTAGTTTTCCGTAACCGAGCCAAGCGAGTATTCGCAGCGGCGACACTCCCACTCCAGCAATTCCGTGTCTACCAATAGAGATTCCGTGATCGCCCGCTTCATGAGTTCTCCCCGCCCTCTCCCTGACCGAACACTGCTTCCCCGTTGTCGCCAATGGTGAGGGTTACCAACGGAGGAACGACCAGTGTGCTGTCCACACTTTCAAGGATCGCTGGCCCCCGGACCTCGGTGCCTCGGGGTGCCTGATCCCAGTCGAAGACAGGGGTCGAGGACTCTCCTGTCTTCCACTTGATGATTCGATTCGATTCGAGGGAAAGGCTTCCACTAGGACTTGAAGGAAGCGGCAAGGCAGAAATGGACTCTGTCGCTCGTAGTCTCACCAATTGGGCACCATTTGAAACCAATTCACTTACTGTCTCGTCTGAGATTTCTTCGGTCACATCGCCGAATTGGACGTCTTGAATGTCTCCAGGATGTCCTGGTATCTCAAATTCCGCTTCAAGAGAGAGACTGACTCGTTCTAGATCTATGGCCTCACCCTGCATGTCGCGGTAAGCGCGGCGGCGAAGATCTTGCAATTCAATGCCAAGCTGAGGGTCTGGGCGTGCTTCGTAGGAATGCGATATTGCAAGGGTTGATAATCCAAATGCACTAAATACAGGGTTTGAAGCAAATACGTACGTGGAACCCACATTGGTCATCAATGCAATCTGGTGGGCTAAGTACCCCCCGGCGCCCCCTATGACAAATATTGCACAGTCTTCTGGCTTCTTCTCGGTCTTTAGCATAATTTCAAGCAGCGCTTGAGCTATGTGGTTAGAGGCTAGATCGATAACTTCCCAAGCAGCTTCAGAAATAGAAAGACCTAGCGGCTCTGCAATCTTCTCTTGAATTATCTGATTAGCAGCTTCAAGGTCAAGCTTTTTACGACCACCCAAGAAATGAAGGGGGTCCAAAATCCCTAGACAAGCGATTGCGTCGGTGACGGTCGCCTGATCCCCACCTAGACCAAAGGCAGCGGGCCCTGGCTGAGCCCCGGCACTTTGCGGCCCAACTGTTAGCACGCCATCGATCACCTCGGCGATTGAGCCTCCGCCAATCCCGATCGAATCGATGTCCACCGCTGGTAGCGCTACCGGCACATTTGCTATTGAGGGTTGGACACGGTAGGTCCAGCGAGAATCACTGAGGGTGCTGATGTCTGAACTGGTTCCACCTACGTCCAAAGTAATTACATGACTCAGACCAAGTTTTTCAGAATACGCCGAGGCGCCAGCAACCCCACCGGCTGGACCTGATCCCCAGGTCCGGAGAGCGGTGGTCTTTGCCACTCGAGAAGTCCCAGCATCTGCCGTGGCGACCAAAAGCGGATATCGGTAGCCATCTAGACGAAGTTGATCTTCTACTCGATAAAGCACCCGACTCATGTCGTGATGCAAGTACGCATTAACTACTGCCGTATTGACACGTACCGCATCACTGTTGCTAAGGGTCACCTGATTAGAACAGAGGACCGGAACTGCTCCTAGATAGTGCCGTGGAAAGTCGTTCGTGATTGCCTCGCGAACAGCTCTTTCCCGCTCCGGGAGACCTTCTCCCGAATCTAGAGCCACAACTAGAATCCGTGCACCTCGTTCGAGCAACTGATGGACGGCTTCAGTTACATCTCTAGCGTCAACTTCTCCAGAAGTCTCATCAAGACAAACGTTAAGTTCTTCTTGGAGTGGTAAATCTTCTGGGAGCACATTGAGTACTGACTTGGCGAGTCGCGAACCAATCAGAAGACCCACCTTTGGCCCTGACCGATTGATTAGGGCATTAGTGCCAATCGTTGTGGAGAATCGGACTGTCTCTGTAGTTTGAAGCAGCTCGGATCGAGTAAGCCCCAAATAGGCAGCCCCTTGATCAATGCAAGCAAGAATCCCAGCCGTTAGGTCATGTGGTGTCGTCTCCACCTTGGTCCTAATCGCGATCGTCTGATCGGTAATGAACCCGTCGGTAAACGTTCCACCAGTGTCAATGTTTATCGTGTAGCTCATCTTGAGGTCACTATTCGCTATTCCGCGCTATTCCGATCTGGGAGGAAAACGAGTCTCTTCTGCGGTTGTCAGTCCACCTAGGTACCTTTACAAATCCTTCTGGGATCTCGAGTGATAGTTCACCAGGGCTGAGGGTTTGAACCTCAGCTCTCAGGCCAATAGATCCACTGATCGCCTCCCGGACTTCACGAGGGATGGCTTCACTGCGGTTTGGTGGACACTCGACTCGAACTCGAATGGTTTCTTGTCCATTCGCAACTTCGACGCTACCCCGATAATTCATCACTCCTGGCACACCGAAAATTGCAGCATCGAATTGTGCTGGCCACACGTTCATTCCCTTAATTTTCAACATGTCGTCGTAGCGTTGAACTCCCCCTGCACGAATGCCTGCCAAGGGCCGATCACACGAGCAAGAGCCCGGAGCGATCCATTGGACGCGGTCACGGGTCCTATAGCGAAGGAGAGGAGACGCTTCTGCAATTAGAGGGGTGACGACCAGTTCCCCTAGTTCCCCGTCTTGAACATCTCCGCCGGTTGAAGGGTCAATTACCTCGCAGTAGGCAGTCTCTGGTGGAAAATGCAAGACGCCCAATCGGCCGTCTTGGAGAACGCCGCCTGGGCACGTCCACGCTACTGCTCGTTCCGTACACCCGTATTGCTCATAGAGCGTCGCATTCCAGAGAAGCTCCATCTCTCTTGCCCAGGCTTCCTCATAAGACTCACCAGCGACAATAAGAACTTCCACGCCAAACTGTTTTGGGTCGAGCCCTGCTGCGGTCGCGGCTACCGCCATCCGTTGGACATAGGAAGGTGTTCCAACCACGACATCTGCTCCAAATCGCCGGAGGAAAGCTATCTTGCGCTCCGTCGGGTACGAGCCGACCGAAAAGACGTTGGCCCCTAGCAGCCGAAGACCTCCGTAGTACCAAAGTCCTGCAGCGGTTGTGCCCACCGGCAGGGTTAGGAGTACTCGTGTGCCAGGTCGAATTCCGCTCCACCAAAATCCCGTTGCTTCCATTTGGATAGCAGCAGCCTCATCGACTTCGTTCATTACATAAACCTCGCGGCCCTGCCCAGAGGTTCCGCTGGTTTCGACGAGATTCCGGATGTCTGCAGGCTCACAAGTAGTACGGGACCCGTAGGGAGGATTTTCTTCGCAGTCCACTACTACTTGATCTTTGGTCGTCGTAGGAAGACAACGAAATGCTTCGGCTGATCGCTCAGTCGGCAAGCTCCCTAGATGGCCCTTATAAAAAGGATTCTTTTCCGAAAGATCTTCAGCGATCCGCCACGCACTCGCAAGTTGCCACTCCCTGAGTTCCACCGGGCACTCGGGAGTTTCTGGATGCCAACTGCCTAGGTAGGCGTTATGCGGAACGGCTGTAGAGGTTTGCACGAATGAGGCTACTTCTAATCGATCCCGAGAGCCTGCTGCGCGGCACCACCAAGGAACAGGTCGATCTCTTCTCTCGTAAAGTCAACCCCAGAAGTTTCGTCCCCGGGAAGGGCCTGAATGATCTCTACCCAGTTAGCATGGTTAACCTTGGTAACGGTCCGAAGAGCAGGCCAATCACTCCCAAAAAATACTTTTCCACTACCTGCTAAGGAAAACAGGGCTCGAAGTTTTCTCGGGAAATCCTCCGGTTCTTGAAGGTACTTCGACTGCCAATAAGCGGTATCGACATAAACATTGGGGTGGTGCCAGGCCAAACTGGCGGCCTCTTCCCACCATGCCATCCCCGCATGGGCAAGAACGAACGTGACTTCCGGGAAGTCATTCGAAGGTTGATCGACGTAGATGGGGCGAGTGGGTTCCGAACTCGCAGGCGCAATCTCCTGTCCCGTATGAACTACAACAGGAAGATTCAGTTCAGCGCACTTCTCATATACCCGATAGCAGGCCCTGTCCCCAGGGTTGACTCCAGTACACCAGAGCTTGAACCCTCTTAGGCCCCATTCGTTGACGGCTCTTTCTACGAATTTCGCCGAATGTGGTCGACGCGGATCGATTCCACCATAAAGGATAAGTCTGTCGGAATATTTTTGGACAGCTTGATGGTAGATTTCATATCGTTTTTCCAGAGATATTTCATCATCTACGCCAGCATACAATGCAAAGTCAATTGCTATAACTACCGCTTTATCGATCCCCGCTTCGTCCATGTCTGAAATCAAGAGGTCACCACATTCATCAAACCAAGTTTCTTCTACTCGACCTCTGACAAACTCGGGCGGACGGCTCGAAATTGCACATCCATAGTCTACGAATGCGTTGATCCATGCTCCTGGTGTAAGCCGCGGGCCATACAAGTGCGCATGCGAGTCAATAATCATGGTCGTGTGCTCCTTATGACTTTCAACACTACTTCTATCTCAATTCTATCTACTTTGTAGTATTCATATTCTCAATTAACGGCATTAGCTCTTTGCCAAATCTACTTATTCGTTCCATGCGACCACCGGGAAGAAGGGTGAATGTCAGTTGGTCGATTTTCAAATCAAGAAGTGGTCTTATCTTTTCAGCGCACCGTTCAGGAGGTCCAGCTACAGCAATGAAATCAACAAACTCGTCGCTAATCGCTGTTGCGTGCTTAGCGTGACGAGAAAGGTGTTCAAAAAAGTCATACTCCTGAAATGCGCGTTCGAATTCTTCGCGAAATGGCTCTACGGATCTAGGCAACTCTTTCCATCGCGCCAAAAATCTTGCCTGACTAGTTGCCCACGGCCTGACGTCCTGAATGGCCCTTTCCGTGTCATCGGCGAGTGAGATGCCAAACCAAAGATCTACAAAAACGTCATCTAGGCTGCGGCCTGCGGCCTCTGCCCCTCGACGAACATGATCGATCTGCCATTCCGTTATTCCGGGTTCTGCCCCACCCATCACGACAACTCCGTCTGCTACCGCTCCTGCCAGTTGGAGCATGCGCGGCTGGCTAGCAGAGATCCAGATAGGAACCGTTTCCCCAGCAGTCAATAGCCGAGCTGGAGTCTCGTTGATCAGCACCTCATCACCCGTAAAAAGTGCGCGCATGCATTCCACGTCTGCTCTCAACTGCTTAACGGTTGCCGGTCGAGCACCAATCGTGTGCACTGCGCTATCACCCGTTCCAATCCCCAGAACCGCACGGCCCTTACCAATTTCATTCAACGCAGCCATGGTGTTCGCTAAGACTGTCGGATGCCGGGTGACCGGGTTCGCTACCCCGGGTCCCAAAAAGATCTTCTTGGTCTCCCTTGCAGCCAGGGCCAGCGCCATATAGGCGTCTTTGGAAATCATTTGGGACTCACCGAGCCACGCCATGTCAAACCCGACTTCTTCCGCGTGGGAGGCGATGTCCGGAAACCGGAGAATCGGCTCTCGAGGGCTGAGGACCATCATGAATCCAATGCGCATCAGGAACTCCTAGAAACTTCCGTCATCTCACATTCACCTCGAAAAAGAATGCATATTTATACCACCCACGCCAGAGTTGTGACACACCCCTATCTTCGGCGCACCCTGAACCTGACGCGGTCCGGCTTCCTGCCGCAACTGGCGCAGTATCTCAATTATTTGCGCTAAACCTGTCGCACCCATGGGGTGACCGCGACTGATTAGGCCTCCATCGGTATTGATTGGGACCGGACCATCAATTCCGGTCTTACCCTCTGATACAAATCTTGCTCCACTGCCCTCTGGGGCTAACCCCATAGCCTCCATACGAATAATCTCCGCAGGAGCAAATGCGTCATGCAACTGAACGACGTCGATGTCCTCCGGCCCTATTGCTGCTCGCTCATATAGTTCATTACTTAACCGAGTCACACATGGCTCCAATTCATCAGAGTCATCGTCACCATAGGAATCTGTTCCGCAAGCCCATCCAGTGACATATACCTCTCCATGAGTATTTCTATATTGCCGAGCCTTAGTGGCCGAAGAAAGAATGACAGCTGACGCCCCGTCGCTGGTAGGTGAACATTGGAGCAGTGTTATCGGAGTAGCAATCATTCGAGACTCCATTACCTCCTGAATAGTCACCTCCTTTCGGTACTGCGCATATGGATTAAGCTTTGCATTTGCATGTGACTTGACCGATACAGCAGCGAATTGTTCCGCTGTGGCGCCATATCGGTCCATATATATCTGTGATTTAAGTCCATAGTTAGCCGGTGCCAGCGATTGGCCCATCCTAAGGTCATAGGAATCTGATGCCGCAATCTCTACTGGCCCGCGTTCCATCTTCTCAAATCCAACAACTAGTACCAGGTCGTAAATACCTTGCTCAATGGCCCAAACTGCTTGACGAAATGCTGTTGAACTGCTTGAGCATGCCTGTTCAATGTTGATAATCGGTATACCAGTTTCACCAAACTGAGTAATTACCTCAAGGCCAGTACCCATTGGCGCATATACACGTCCGCAGAATGCTGCCTGAATTGCAGAAAATTGAACACCAGCATCGTCAAGGCAGTTTGAGATTGCTACTCGCGTAAGTTCTCTAAATGATTTCTCTGGATATCTCCCAAATGGATGTAATCCACCACCCAATATCACTACCTTACTCATTTGTATTCCTAGAGCATTTCAGAGCAAACACGAGTCCGAGACGCGTACCACTACCAGTCTCTAATTTCCGTGTAGTCAGCGAGACCTCACTGCCAATTGACAATTCTAACTCCTCAGTCGACACACAACGTATGCAATTTCCATCATTTAGCCTGATCTCAGCTAGTACATAGGGCGGATCGATCAGACTTTGGGCAATCTCTTGATGCACTACTGTGAACGACTCAATCACACCATTGTGATCAGTAATAGTAGTCTCCGACATGTCTTCTGAACATCCTGGGCAATTTTCTCTTGCTGGGTGCGACCGAACACCACAGTGGTTACAAATACTTCCCCGTATTTCTAACAACCCTTCAGGGGTAACCAAGAAACGGCCTGAATCTAAGGGTTCTATTGGATCCACAACAGGATCACCCTTCTTGTGACCGGAATTTGTATGCCCCAAGTGGCAATTCAAGAACCGAGATTAGGCCTGTTCGTGCTGACTTTATGACCTTTGCGGCCTGAAGCACTGCCGCTGCCGTAGCATCATCGCCCGCCACCCCGCCAGCGATGTGCAGATCAATCTCAGGCAGACCCTCGATCTTGATCGAGTCGAAACACTCATCGACTGAAGAATGTGCCACAAAGCGGAGGGCAAGCGTCCGACCGTCAGCAGTGCTTGCCTTTAGGGTCTCGATTAGTCCATTTACCCTCTCGGCTGTCTCTGCGTGTACTGGCTCGATATGGTGATCCCACTTCTCGAGGTCCCATCCGAGCCCAGTAGCAATTAACCGTGCGCTCTCCTCAAGCCCCACATGCCCAAAACTTCCTTTACTTGCCAATTCTTCGAATTCTTTCGTAGACATTCCCATTCCAACCTTAACTTGAAATGGACGTCGTCGACTTGTCGGATCCTGTACACGATCCACCTGAATCGATCGAATGGAATGGCTTATAGAAGCCATTGCTAACGGAAGACGGTCCATCATGAATCCTGGGTTTACACCAGTCCCAACAACCGTAAGGCCGTGATCCAGAGCGAGACTATCTAGTGTTTCACTAATAGAAGGATGCCGAACGAACGGAAACGACAACTCTTCGCAGGTGCTTACTACGTTAAGTCCCATAGTAAGAGCTTCCTGTATCTGTGGAGCGACAGACTCCAGGTAGGACCCGGTGGCATGGAGGACCACATCTGCAGTGTTGCCGGCTTCAAGACTGGAAGAGATAACTATATTGCCGGGTTCAAGACCATGATCACTCAATCTCGTCCCGACTAAAGAACTATCGATGTCCACAACCCCAACAACATTCAAGCGAGGGTCTTGATGCGCTGCCTTTAGGATCTCCTTGCCCATGGGGCCGAGCCCTTGGACGATTACGGGAGTTGGATCGATTTTTTGGTCAAGCATGTAGGAAGTCAGACAGGCCGATCAGAACCTTGCCACTCGACAAGTCGAAAACGCCCTCAGTAGGCGAGTCTTCTGCATGAAGACTTATCTCCTTTATGTCCTGTGGTTTGTATAATATAGAGAAGCGAGTATCGCGTATGCCTGATATGAACACAAGATGTCCGCCCTTTAAGGAGGGCACTCTTAGCGTGTTGCCAGACTTTCTGGCAACAGTTCTAACCGTGGCCTGAGCTGCCAATGGCAACGATTCCAGGTTTTTCGGATTCGTACTTGGAACCTCCATATTGACCACTCTCGGCATGGCAGGGACAAGTCCTGAGGCCCGCTCCTTCGTCGAAGGCTCTGGCTTATCAGGCTTGGAGGATCTGAGTTCCTAGCCTTCGGTCGAACCAGCAGCGGCAGTGTTTTGGGACACCAAGCCGCCGATGTGATCTTCGAGGACTAGGCCCTTCTGGCCGGCTCTACGCGTTGCACACTTCATTGCACAGAATGCACACCACCACACGGACACAGACCTACCCGTTAGACACACATCGTTGAATCCACGGGCGCTAGCGGCCCAGACGGACGTCCCGGACAGATTTCTGTGTTTCGATTCCCCCCAGCTCCACCAAGGCGTGTTCGCAGTTTCTGCGTGCACGTGTTCGCAGTTTCGAGAAGGCAGCGCTTTTGGCGCTGCCTTCTCGGCCTCTCGGTGCATGTGTGACACAACCTCCGGCATGCTCCCTTTACTCCCCCGTACCAGCACCAAAGTGGAAGGCAGGCCGTAGTGGCATCAGAGACCTCAAGTGAGCCGGAGAAGACAGGGTTGACCCCGGCTGCGCCAGTCGGACGGGTCGAGCGAATCGTCGCCATCGACGTGCTGCGGGGATTCGCCCTGTTGGGGATTCTCGTCGCCAACATCACCCTGTTCGACCTCGATGGCTTCGACGCGGTCGACCAGTCCTTTGAGGACCTCGTGATCGGTTCGGCGGGAGCGCCGTTCATGGTCGTGCTGCTCATTTTCGTCTTGAACAAGATGATGGCGGTGTTCTCAATGCTGTTCGGGGCGGGAGTGCTGCTGGTGACCGAACGCATCGAGGCCCGGGGGGAGTCGGCCTTCAGCGTGCACTACGTCCGCAACGTGCTCCTTGCGGGCATCGGCCTGGCACACAGCGCCCTCTGGTTCGGCGACGTCCTGTTGATCTACGGCCTGAGTGCCCTGTTCCTGTACCCGCTGAGACGCCTAGCGGCCCGCACACTTCTGGTCGCCGGCGCCGCCGTGTGGCTGGTCGCTGCTTGTGTGGGCGACCCGGTGGCTGAATACGTGGTGCGGGCGCCGGCGATGATGCTGGTCGGAATGGGCCTCTACCGCTTGGGCGTCATCAACGCCGGTAGGGACGCCGCGTGGTACCGGATGGCGACGCGTCGGTCGTTTGCCATGGGGCTGCCGCTGTGCTCAGTGGCATGGGTGTTCGTGGAGGATCAGGAGGACCTGGCCCTGCTCGTCAACAACCTGGGCGTGCCGTTCATGGCACTGGGATACGTGTGTCTGGTGATGTGGGTCTGCGAAGAGGGGCGTCTTCCGCGGGTGCAGGCACGTCTGGCGGCAGCCGGGCAGATGGCGCTCACCAACTACCTGATGCAGACGGTCCTCGGGATGCTGTCCATCCACGCGCTCAACCACCTGCGGGGCGAGCGGGTCACGGCGTTCTGGATGATGGTCGCCACGTTCACCATCTGGACGGTGCAGTTGGCGTGGTCGGCGCCGTGGTTGCGGGTGTTCCGGTTCGGTCCGGCCGAGTGGGCATGGCGCAGTGCCACATACCGGAGAATGCAGCGCTTCCGGACCTGAGCTCGGCCCTCAGTTGCGGTTGTTCTCCAGTTGATTCCTCTAGTTGGAGACTGTGGAGCCTCCCCCACTTATCGGGTGAAGCCTCCGGTCAGAGTCCCATCAGACCCCAGTCGCCACACGGCGCTGGCAGAACTGCGAACACGTGACCAAGGCGTGTTCGCAGTTTTACGTGCTCACCACTCAGTACAAATCGCCGAAAGCAACTGGCCGCCAATCGCCGGGTCGAAGTTCCCGTAGTAAATGATCCTTTCGCCGCTCGGCAGCAGGAGCACTTCCGGGTCGTTCCCGAAGTAGAGGCCTGTATACGCCTCGTCAACAAAGGTCAGGCCGTCAACCGACGTAGCGCGCCAGAGGCCGTCGGGTGCACCTCCCTGCGAGGCCCGGAACTTGCCATAGAACAGTGAGACTGAACCATCGGCCGCAATCACTGGGAACGGGTGCTCAGCCGAGTCCGTGAGGTACGGCGCTCCCTCTCCCAGACGCCAGCCGGGGTCGACCGTCCATTCGAGGAGGTCGGTAGAGGTAGCGCTGCCGGACCGCTTGCCACCCGGTCCCGTACCCGGCACTGCCAAGGTGGAGTAATACATCCGCCATAGGCCCGGCTCGACCTCGACGATAGACGGGCTACTGATAGCCGCCAGACCGGCGGCCTGAGCCGTCAATCGGTCCCCCGGATCTTTGACGAAATCGAGGCCGTCATCGCTGGTAAATGACGCAATCTCCCTGACCTTGCTCACGTACATCCGCCATCGGCCGTCAGGAAGACGCCACACGCGCGGCTGTCCCGCCTCAGTCCCGGCGATTCGGACCCCCGGCTCCTCAGCAAACACCCGACCGTCATCGGACACGGCGCTCACAATGCCGATCCCCTGAGCAAAGGCGTAAAGGCGGATCCGCCCGTCGTCGAGAACGGTGGCTGTCGGATCGGCGATCGGCTGTCCGAGCGCCACACCGAAGGCCGGCGGTTGGTAAAAGACCCCGTGACTGGTGCAGATAGTCGGCCCATCCCAAACATCACCTGCCGGTTGTGGCGGGTCACCCGCGGGCTGCGGCGGGTCCACCACCTGGCCGCCTTCGGTTCCACGCCCGAAGCAGTGCATGACCTGATCGGTCTCTGCTTGGTCCATGGGGCGGGTCCGCAGCGCCTTGAAGGTGGCATCACCCAACGCATGGAAAATGCACGCCTCGTTGTCGGGCCTCAGATGGTTTAAGACATTGGCACCGTCAAGGCGATAGTCGTAGCCGTCGACTACCTGCGTGTTAACGGATTCGGGCAAGTTGGTTGGATCCATTGTCGTGGTTGGTGCCGCAGTGGTGGCCGGTGCCGCAGTCGTCGTCGCGGCAACCGTTGTTGTCACCGCAACCGTTGTTGTCGGCACAGCAGTCGTCGTCGCGGCAACCGTTGTTGTCACCGCAACCGTTGTTGTCGGCACAGCAGTTGTGGTCGGCGCCTGAGTCTCTGCTGGGGCAACCGTCGTAACTGGTGTAGCGGTGTCTGAACTACCGCCACATCCCGAGACGACCAACAAGAACGTCAGCGCAACCACGCACTTCCTCATCGCCACATTCTGTCATCCCTCCCCTGAGGGGGGGGGCGGGGGTTCTGCCGCCCTCTACCTCCCGGCAGGACTCCAAACACTCGACCAACCAGGCGCTCGAAAGAGACTGCCAATGAGAGTTGCTTTGGCACTCGTGGGAAACTCCGACCATGAAACGGACTGCTGTCTCGTTGGTGGTCCTGGCCATGTTCGTCTCAGCCTGCTCGGGTGACACCTCCAAGACTGCTCCGATCGATACCACCGGGCCCGCATCGCTCGCCACAACCAGACCTGTAACCACGACCACGCCAGCCCCGACGACCAGTGTCCCCCCGGCGACCACGCCAGCGCCGACGACCAGTGTCCCCTCGACGACTACGACTGCGCCGACGACCAGTGTCCCCTCGACGACTACGACTGCGCCGCCCGCCACAACCACCTCTACGGTCCCGCGACCTGATTGGCCCGCAATCGTCGAGGTAGTGGTTGACGATTGGCGGTCCAAGGGTGTGCCAATTATTCCCGGTGTCAGTGTCGCTGTACTGCTCCCGGACGGCACCGAGGTCGTTGTGGCACGGGGCGTGGCTGACCTCGTGACGGAGGTTCCGGTGACCCCCGACGACTACTTCCGTATTGGCTCAATTTCGAAAACCATCACGTCGATTGCCCTCCTTCAATTAGTGGCCGAAGGGCTCGTCGCTCTCGACGAGCCGGCATCCACCTACGTGGGTGACCTCCTTGCCGGCTACACCCTTAACGGTGTCGACTACGGAAATTCGGTCACAGTGCGTCAACTCCTGAACCACACCGACGGCTTTGCCGAGTACGCCTATGACCTCGGGTTCTACCTGCAGACCTCCGAGCGGTTGGACCAGGTGTTCGAACCCGGAGAAATCATCGACTGGGCCATCTCGAGGGGCCCGCAGCACGCTCCAGGAACCGCTTACGCCTACAACACAGTCGGCCACAACGTGGTCGGACTGGTCATCGAGGCCGTCACCGGACAGCCCGCCCACGAGGTACTCCGGGAGAGGATCTTCGACCCGCTAGACCTCAAAGCAATCTTCCTCCCCCCTGCCGAGGACCCTCCCCAGCCGGTCGTTCACGGCTACGCCGCTACGACTCTCAAGGCCGCTTTCGACCTACTCCCGGCAACCGCCGCCATGGCTCCAACGGCCACGGTGGGCGAGGTCTACGACATCTCCGTCGTCCCCCAAGAAGCGATCCGGTCGGCTGGCTGGACGGGTGGTGGCATCGAGGCCCAGATGAAAGATGTGGCCCACATCTTCCGAGCGATGTTCAACGGCTCGCTGCTCGATGAAGACATGATCACCGAGTTCCTGACAACCAGCGAGTTCAGCAACTACGCCCTCGGCATCAGCATCGGCGAAGCCGACGTAAACACCGCCGGTGCAGCGGTTGAACTCTCCGAGGGAACCATTTCTTACTCTCACGGTGGCGGCGTACCAGGCTTTCGAAGCCATGCCGCCTACTACCCGGAACTCGACATCGCCCTGGCCATCTCAACCAACGTGCTGCCCGCAGATCCGGACGTTGTCATACTCGCCAACGGAATCATCGCCGCGATCCTCGCAGAGAGCGACGGTCTCCTTGACGGCAACTGCGAGTCGTGCTCTACACCGGCCACGGATTCCACTTCTGCTGCTTCTGAAGCACTAGCTGGCCTTGACTCATTCCTCGCCCGGGGTCCTTGGGAGGTCGGTGTACGAACCCTCCAGTTGGATGACCGAGCAGTAGAGGTCTGGTACCCGGTTGAACCTCTTGCCGTTGCGAGCAAGTCCACAGAGGTGGTTAACGGCGTCGATCTGATTTCAGAGGTTCTCCAACCCTTTATTCCCGGGGACTTGGGCGGCGAGGTGGATACCGGCGCTTATCGAGATGCACCCGCTGCAACTAGCGACGAACGGTTCCCTGTAGCTGCCTACAGCCATGGAAGCCCCGGCTACCGACAGGCAGCCACATTTCTGACCGGGCATCTAGCCAGCCATGGTGTCATCACGATCGCGGTGGAGCACCTCGGTCGAAGCCTCTCCACGCTCTTGACTCCACTTGCAGGAGCTGACACGGCTGAAGATGACGTGACGGATCTTCTGAACGCTCTCGATCTAGTTGGTGACGACTCGGAACTAGGTGCGGTCGTGGACACCTCGCGCATGGTGGTCATTGGCCATTCGGCCGGTGCGCGAACCGCGGCTCTGGCCACCGCGGATGAGCGGGTAGTCGGTGTTGCTCTTCTTGCCGGAGTCTCACAGGAGCTTGCAACCAGCCGACCTGCTTTGATGGTGGTCTTCGAAAACGATGGAATAGTCGACCCGGCGAACATCTGGAATCTCCATGAGTCTCTCGACGACTCGATCTTTGTGAATATCGCCGGAACCGGCCATGCGGCACCACTTGACGCCTGCCCTTTGATTCAGGACCGAGGGGGGCTCACTGAGTTACGCGAAGCGCTTGGAGAGGCGATAGTCCGTAGCGGTGAGGACGGCTGCCTGCCTAAAGACACCGACGCCCGAGCTGTTCAGGATCTCTTGCGCATTTACATAACTGGCTTCGCCTATGAAGTCCTTGGTCTCTCAGCAGGACCGATCGGGCTGACCGCTGAGGTCGCCGACCTAGTGACAGGAGTTGAGCTTCAAGGGTTCAACGAGCCACCTCCACCGCAAAGCCCGACAGCGAACCAGGAATCAGCGACTACGACTACTCAGGCGCCGGAGACCGTGATAGCCGCTACACCATCTGCGACCTTTTCCCAGGAGGTAAGCGGTCATTTGGTGGAGACGGCCGTCATCTGCGGGCTTGACGGCTTGGAGGTCGAATATCGGGTGGATGGGCTACCAATTGACCCGGAGACGGCTGGCCTCCGCTTTACCCAGGGCGCTCAGAGCTTTCACCGGGTGGTGGGAGCAGAAGATGGTGGCGACCCGGACTATCTGTTCGATGGTGGTTGGTGGGTTGAGGACCGCACCGACGGTGTGTCTTGTGAACCGTACGAAGGACCCAACTGGGAGGACTTCACCAACGACTCGATTCTGGTCACGGAGATCATCTGGGCGAACACCGACCTCCGGGATGTTCGGTGCCCCGGGAACGAAGATTGTGTCGTGGACTTCGACTATGTGCGTCGGACCACCGTGGATGGGAACCTTCTCGAAATCGGGTTCGACTGTGCAGAAGCCGGTGTGGCTGAAGCGTGGTGGGTGGTCGATGGCGTGATGGTGGGGAACCGCTACTACCACCCGCCGGAGTTCAATTATGAAGATTACGAGGAGTGGGTGGTTGGGCCGATGCGCAACCTCTACGGCGACACCGTCTACGACTACGTGGCCTACGTCCACTGGATGGACGGTGAGGCCTTAGTGTTCGACATCGGACGAGTAAAGATCGATCTGAGCCTAGAAGCATTTATTGAGGGCGATAACTGCGTTCTACTCGACTGGTTCGCCGCTCCACAGACACCTACGACACAGGCACCCGCTACCACTACGACGACCACACCACCAACGACGACGACTACGACTCAGGCACCGGCCACGACGACCACGACTCCACCGCCGGCACTGGTGAACATCTCTGGGTTCGCCTACAGCGGCGCAACCGAGGCGTCGGTTGGACAGACGATTCGGTTTACCAACATGGACGGGGCAGCACATACCGCATCGGCTGCTGGTAACAGCTTTGACACCGGCACGCTTTCCGGCGGCCAGTCAGCCGACGTGGTGATCAACCAGCCCGGGACCTACGCGTACTTCTGCTGGTTCCACGGCGGAATGACGGGGACGATCACCGTCACCGACTAGCTCAGCCCCCGATGGTCACGCGGTAAGCCGACGTAACTGACTAGCTCAGCCCCCGGTGGTCACGCGGTGAGCCGGCGTAACTGGTGAACGGCAAGGGCCCCGGCAACAGCCACCATGGAACCGAGAGCCACGAGACCTGGCCACGTCGTCGTCCAGGTGAGGTCGCCCAGGAACCCTTGACGGGCAAACCGCAGCACGTTGGTGACCGGGTTCACCCTGGCAACGGCATGGAGCCAGCCGTTCATGAAGTGGATCGGCACCTGGCCGGTGGACAGGAACATCAAACTGAACCCGCAGACCTGGATCAAGATCATGGAGCGCATTGTGCGAAATCGGTAGACGACCGCCAGGCCGAGGAGGCAGAACGCAGAGGCCATGCCCGCCGTAGCCACGTAAACGGTCACCAGGGCAAGTGGGCCGCCGGGCAGCCTGAGCCCTCCGAGGGCCGAGACGAACAGCACGCCAGTCGTCGGGATCGTCGACCGCAGAGCGCTGTAGGCCATCGTTCCAACCAGGATCGGCACCCGGCTACCGGGAGTCAGCAACAGCCGGTCAAAAAAGCCGTTCTCGATGTCCTCGGCAGTGGTCGAGGCACCACCCACACCGGCGAACACCGCCCCCTGCATTGCCGCGTATACCGCCATCCAGTTAAAGACGTTGTCGGTCCCGTAACCCTCGACCCGGGTGAGGGACACGAATGCCCCGGTGAAACTCAGAACGAAGATCAGCGGCATCAGGAGTACCGGCATAATCAAGGTTGGTCGCGCCATGATGCGGCGCATCCCCCGACCACAGACCGCCGATGCCACCATGCCAGCGAATCCAAGATTCGTGGGGTGATCGACTGTGGCGGCGCTCATGAGGAACTGAGCTTTCGGTTCAGGGCGACCACGGCCATCGTCACCGTGACGGCAGAAATCACCAACGGAACGGCGAGTGCCTGTCCGACGTCCGACCACGACCAGCCCTCGAGGATGAGGCGCCTGACCGGGTCGATAATCCAGGTCACCGGGTTGGCCTCAGCCACCTCACGGAACCAGCCGCTCATCAAGTTGGTCGGAAAGAACGCCGAGCTCATAAAGATGCTCGTGAACACCAGCGGGAACGTGGCGTTGACGGCCTCCTGGCTGCCCGTGAGGATGGCCAGAACCTGGCCCAGCCCTCCAATGGCGATGACGAGGAGGACCGCTGCGGCCACCAGGACTACGGCAGCTGCCGGTCCACCGGCGATCTCGGTGCCGAACATCAGGAAGATGGCAATGATGAGAATCCCCTTGGCGGCAGCCACTACCACGGCCCCGCAGAGTCGTCCCAACAGCAAAGGAAGGCGCTTGCAGGGCGAAGCCCGAAGCCGATCAAAGAAGCCGTTTTCGATGTCACGGGCTAGTTCCGTTCCGGCTTCGGTCGCACCGAATGACACCGACTGGACGAGGCTGGCCGGCAACACGAAGTCGAGGAACGAGTCGACGACCGGGAAGCCGGGCAGCAGGATGGCGCGGGTGAACTGGTGTGTGTAGACAGTGGCCAGCAGCAGCGGGAACACGATCCCCGGAATCACGTTGCCGAGTTGACGCCACTCCGTTATGACGGAACGGCGGGTAAGGGCCAGGGTCTGGACTCCGGCGAGGCGAAGCCCTGTTGCCGCACCAGCGTTCACGGTCGGGTGTTCACTGTTCGGCCCCCTCGAGGCGACGACCAGTCGCTTCGGCGAACACGTCATCGAGGCTCGGGGCGTCGAGTTCCAGGTGGGAGACGGTGACTCCGGCATCGTCCAGGGCCCGGACCACCTCGGCCACCCGTGCTGTACCCCCGTCGAGACCGATAGCGCACCGACCCTCACGGGCCGGACGCTCGGGTCCGAAGCCGACAAGTACCTGGCGAGCCGACTCGAGGAAGACCGGGTCGACGTCCACCCGCAGCGTCGGAGAACCGACCGTGGACTTGAGGTCCTCCGGTGAACCTTCACGAACCAGCCGGCCGCGGTCGATGATGGCGATTCGGCCTGCCAACTCGTCCGCCTCCTCGAGGTACTGGGTGGTGAGGAAGACTGTCGTTCCTAGTTCGCTGTTGAGCCGGCGCACCTCCTCCCAGAGAGCAAGTCGGCTAGTGGGGTCCAGCCCAGCGGACGGCTCGTCAAGGAAAAGGATGCTGGGCTCGTGCACCAGCGAGAGGGCAAGGTCGAGGCGCCTCCGCATGCCCCCCGAGTAGGTCGCCACGCGCCGACTCGCCGCACCGGTCAGCCCGACCCTGGCCAGGAGTTCCGCTCCACGACTCCTGGACTCCGACCGGGAAATGCCGTGGAGCACCGCCTGGAGTCGCATCAGTTCGTTCCCCGTCATGAGCGGATCGATAGAGGCGTCCTGTAAGGCCACGCCAATGATCCGCCGGACATCCGCTGCTGACTTCTCTACGTCGTGGCCGCCGATCCTCGCTGCACCCCCGGTGGGTCGAAGCAGGGTGGTGAGCATCCGGACAGTGGTCGACTTGCCGGCACCGTTGGGCCCCAGAAATCCAAAGACCTCGCCCCGGGTAACGGCCAGGTCAATTCCGTCAACAGCGACCACCTCACCGAAAGTCCGTTCGAGGCCACTGGCCTCGATCACGACGTCGCCGCCGAATCGTGCCCCCGTGTTCCCGCCCATACGCGGCCCTTCCTACTCGCTGAAACCCATCGGAGTGCCAGACGGGCGATGGGTAACCCGGAGCATCGGACCTCTCCGCGGATTCAGGCCCTGTCGATCAACCTGCTCTCCAGGCGGCCGACGCGTACCTTCCACCGACCACCGTCGACGGCCCTAGGGTCGGATGATGCGGGACGACATCAGCACCTGGCACTACGGGCTGGTCGCACGCTGGTGGGCAGAGTTCAAGGTAGGCGGGGAGGACGTCGAGTACTTCCGTGGTGTCATTGAGCGATGCGGTGAACCAGCGTTGGACGCCGGATGTGGAACCGGACGCCTGCTGCTCCCCTTCCTTCGGTCCAACATGGACGTCGACGGCAGTGACGTCTCTCCGGACATGCTCGGCTGGTGCGCTGCGAAGGCCGAAATGGAGGGACTCTCCGCGAACCTGTACCCACAGGCAATACACGAACTCGATCTGCCACGCCGGTATCAAACGATCATCGTTTGCGGCTCGTTCGGCTTGGGTGGCACGCGTGCTGATGACCTCGAAGGTTTGCGTCGTCTTCATGCGCACCTAGAACCGGGTGGAACGCTCGTCATGGACCACTACCCACCCAAACGCGACACGGACTATGACCAGGCGCTGGTTGAGAGCCACGACCTCCCGCACCCCTGGCCATACCAAGGTGATCGCCGACGGACCGAGAGCGGAACAGAACTCGAGTTGCGGGTTCGCCTACTTGCAACAAACCCGGTGGAGCAGACCATCACCCGAGAGATCTCGGTGCGTGAGTTCGTGGATGGCGTAGAGGTTGACCACCAAGTCTATTCGATCGTGATCTGTGGCTACTCGATTTCAGAGGTCGAGTCGATGCTCGGAATAGCCGGGTTTGTCGATATCCGAGTAACCGGGGCACTCGAAGATCGGCCCCCACAGTCCCAAGACGAGTTCATCGTGTTCAAGGCGACGGCCTAGGTCGCTTCGACCGTGACCAGCCAGCCTCCGGGGCTCTAACGGAAACGCCGAATTAAGCGATCGCCTCAGCCTCCGACGTCGATCGGTTCGGAAATGGCCTCGAAGTCCATCTCCTCGTTGTTCCACCGGGCGAGTGTCAGGGAGTCGCGCGCGTCGTGCTTGTCCGGACCCAGTGAGGCGGACGCGTAGCCCGGGAGATCAATGTGGCCTAAAGACGCCGCGGAGGCGGCAAACGACTCGTTGGTGAGATGGGGTCCGGCAGCGGAAGCCACCAACTCGAACAGGGTGAGGGACTGACAGGCATTAACCATCCCGGCCCAGTGGTTGGTCTCTCCGTCGGCTAGGTCAGTGGGCGGGCGGACGGTCGTTCCGGCCACGGCGTCGGCGATTTGAAGACATCGCCCCCACGTCGGGTCGTCTCGGGAGGAAAAGTCCATATTGGTGATGACGAGCGTCGACTCCAGGTTGGGCGGCGGATCCTGCGACCAAGAACTGATCGAGTCGCCGTTGTGGATCAGTAGGTTGAACTCGCCTCCTAGACGTGCGAGGTACTCGTACGTGTAGGGGTCCTCCCCGACCACCAGGAAACTCGCCACTCCCTCCACTCGCGCCCTCTCCGTGAGGACATCGAGGAAGGCGATGGTGGCCGCCTCGTCACCCGTGTAATCACTGATGGCGACAACCGAGACCGTCTCGCCAGTTACTTCGAGAGCGGCCACCATGTCGTCAATGATCGGCTGGTAGTCGGAATTCGCTCCGAGGAGCAGATAGGGGCCAAGGTCGTCAAGCCACCCCGTCTCACGCAGCAGGTTCACGAAGGCCACGCCCCGTCTCGTGAGGCTCATGTCGTAGGAGATCCAGGGCGCCCGGGCCCGGTCGACTTGTTCGGGCGTGGGATGGCCGCCCACGAGAATCGTCTCGTGGAGGTCCGTGAAGCACTCGTTGACGTCCTCGGCACCCGGACCAGCGAAGCCATTCACCACAGCGAAGACCTGCTCGTCCTCGGTCAGTTCTGTGCAAGCGGTATCGGCGGTCACCGAGCCGACGGGTAAGAAGCTGCGGGAGACGAGGTCGACGCGTCGGCCGAGGACCCCGCCTCGGCTGTTGATATCGGCAACCATCGCCTCAAAGACGGGGATCCAGTTGTCGTAGGTGAGCGATAGGTCGAAAATCTGGTTCAAGCTCTCGAAGTCGATCACGGTGAGACCGATCTTGATCGCTTCCGACGTGACACCTCGGAAGGTGTCCTCCAGGACGAACGTCGTCGTCGGAACGGCTGAGGTGGTTGTCGCTGCGATAGTCGTCGAAGTCGACACTGTCGTGGTCGCCGGTGGGGACATCGTCGAAGTGACGGTCACCGGGGCAGCGGTCGTCGGGATAGCCAAGGTGGTCGTCGCGACGACAGTCGTTGATCTGGGAGCTGTCGTGGTGGCCAATGCGATCGTCGTCGTCGTCACGGTCGCCGTGGTCGATACGGCAACCACCTCGACCGGCGGTGTGGACCCACCTTGCCCGCAGGTTGTTGTCCCCGCCAGGACAGCCGTCAGGACGGCCAGGGTGACCCGGGGGTTAGGTCGCATCGGCACCCGTGGGCACGGCGCCCGAACGGGTTGCCTGATCCAGGGCGTAAGCCCAGCCTTCGGGTGGCAGGCCGCCGCTGATCCGGACACGTACCCGACCGTCAGTCCCCACGACTACGAAGTACGGAAAGCTCCGCAGGCCGTACGCCTCGGCTACCTCTGAGCCGTCGGAGTCGCGCACCACCAGTTCCGACCAACCCTCGGCAGCGAACCAGGCCCGGGGCAGGTTCCCCCGGTCCAGGTAGACGGCGGTGGACACGGCCACCACCTCGACACCGGACGGGATTCCGTCTCGGTTAATCCACTCGACCAACTTTGGCATCTCGGCTTGACAGTGAGGACACCAGTGGGCGAAGAACGCTACGACGTAGCCCGTCCCGTCACCCGGTCGGACCTTTACCGTCCGGCCGTCGAACGTCGTGGCATCAAAGCCCGGTGCCGGAAGGCCGACAGCGGCATCGTTGATCGTCTCCTCGAATGTCGGGAGCGGCCCGCCGACCACAGTCACCGATCCCGTCTCTAGGCCAACCGGGTCTCCGACCTCGTCGCCGCCGCCGAGAGTCAGAGCGGCCACCAAGGCCAGGGCCACCGCCCCGACTAGAGCCAGTACCACGGTCCGTCCTGGACCTGACCGTCCGACCGGTCCCGTGGGCGCCTCGCTCATGATCGACCATCTTCGCGGTTGGTCACAACCCCGTCACGCATCGGCCGGCCGGCCGCTAGCACCAGAACGGTTACGGCGGCGAACCCGCAGAAGGCCATGAACGGGATCGACACGAACCCGAACTCGTCCACCCACTGCTGGGTGCATGGTGCGGCAATGTCGCAAGATGATCCCTGATCTGGGTACAGCTGCAGTTGGTAGTGGTAGGCCGACAAGACCAGACCGGTAACCGACAAGGGCAGGACTCGCCACCGGAGATCCGAATCGCCCCGCCACACGGCCAGCCCCAAAAGCACGACCAGCGGGTACATGGCGATCCGCTGGTACCAGCAGAACTCGCAGGGAACGAAGCCTCCAACCTCGGAGAACCAGAGGCTAGCCACCGTGGACACGACAGCTATCGAGAAGGCCAGACGCAAGGCGTCGGTCCGCAGGGCTTCTAGGCGGCAACGACCACCTTTGCTGCACAGCAACACCCCGACGGCTAAAGCGATGCCTAGAGCCACTAGGGCCAGCAGGGCCGTAAACAGTGACATCTGGTCAACGGACATGCGACATAAACCTACCGGCGGGCTATTTAGGAATCTTCAGGATGCCCTCGGACGGGTTGCGTGGTAGGAAACGGGTTGTGCAGACGCGTGCCGAGATCACCGGATGGGGTAAGTGCGTGCCTCCGGTGTCGCTCTCTAACGCCGATCTAGAACGGCTAATGGACACCACCGACGAGTGGATCGTCGAGCGGACCGGTATTCGGAACCGCCAACTGTCACACGTAGAGACAACCGATCTAGCCGAACTGGCCGCCCGGCGAGCCCTAGCTTGCGCTGGAATGGATGCCACCGACCTAGACCTCGTGGTGGTCGCCACCTGCACCCCGGAGATTCTGTGTCCCAGCGTGGCGGCCATGGTTCAGGATCGGATCGGTGCTTCGAATTCCGGTGCCTTTGACCTAAACGCCGCCTGCTCGGGCTTCGTCTACGGAACTTCGGTAGTCGCTGGGATGATCGAGTCGGGTTTCGCCGAGCGGGTCCTTCTAGTTGGCGCCGAGAAGTTGCACTTCGCTATGGACTACCGGGACCGCGGGACCAGCATTCTGTTTGGCGACGGGGCGGGTGCCGCCGTATTCGAAGCCTCTAGGGACGGGGCCGGTGTTCTGGCCATCGACCTGGGCGCCGATGGCGGCAAGGGCGGCACGATGCTCATCCGCTCCATGGGATCGATGGGCGAACCGTCGGCCACTAACGACCCAGCGGTCCATCGCCTGCACTTCGAGGGACAGGCGGTGTTCAAGATCGCTGTGCAAGGCATCGCTGCGTCGGCGGTTCGGGTACTGGACCGGGCTGGCCTGACGGCCGATGACGTTGACTTGGTAGTCCCTCACCAGGCCAACGCCCGGATCATCGACTCGGCTACTCGTCGCTTGGGCATTGACGAAGACCGGGTGTTCGTCAACATCGCCGATCTTGGCAATACGGCAGCTGCCTCCATCCCCATGGCCATCGCTGACGCCCTAGAAGCCGGCCGAGTTTCCCCTGGGGATACGGTCGTTCTAACCGCCTTTGGCGGGGGCGTGACTTGGGGGTCGATCGCTCTCAGGTGGGGCGATCGAACCGAACCGGTAGGCGTCCACGACGGGGAACTCCCACCGACCGAAATGACGGCCCTCGACCTACTCCAGCCCAACCTGGCCTTCTACGCTCCGCTCCACGCCGACGACCCGCCCATCGGTTGACTGGCGGCCGTGTCCTTCAGTCAACGGTGACAACCATGGCCCCCGTGTGGGCCTTGGCCACAAAAGCCTCCTGGGCGACGTGGAAGTCGGATAGCGGGTAGGTGGCAGCCACTACCGGGTGCACCTCGCCTCGCCGGATGTAACCCACCAGTGCCTCGAAGACAGGCGGCTCGTAAACCGTGCAGCCATACAACTCCAGGTCGTTGAGGTACAGGGTGCGCAGATCTAGATCCACGATCGGCCCGGCAATGGCCCCGGCCGTCGTATACCGGCCACCCCGGCACAGTGTCTCCAGCAGGGGGGCGAAGTCTGGACCTCCAACCACATCGGCCAGTACGTCGACCGGGCCCCCGGCCGCCTCAATCACTGCCCCAACAAGGTCTTCGGTCGTCCGGTCGACGCAGGCATCGGCCCCACAGGCCGCCACGTCGGCGAACTTAGATGAGCTGGTCACCGCCACCACTCGGGCCCCGCGGAGCCGGGCCAGCTGGACGAGAGCCGTTCCCACACCCCCTGAAGCCCCAGTGACCACCACCGTCTGTCCGGCCGAAACCCCCGGACGGGTCAGCATGTGCTCGGCGGTCGCCCACGAGCAGGGAAACGATGCCAGTTCGGCGTCTGACAGGTTGACGTCAATTGGGTACACGTTGCGGGCTGGGATGGCGCAGTATTGGGCGTACCCGCCGTCTCGCTCCGAACCCAGGTAGCCAGCCAACGAGCGGTCGTCGGGGCGCCCGGGATCTCGGATCCACCCGTCAGCTAGCACCCGGCTCCCCACCAACGTCGGATCGGCCGCCGACCCGACCGCCACCACCTCGCCGCACGGATCGGCACCCTGGATGCGCGGGAAGGTCAGGCCGCTGCCACCCCACGTGGCGTCCCCGTCCACCTCGACGTCAAAGCCACTGGATCCGGTCGCTACGGTCACCGACTTTGAGTACCAGCCCACTCGAGTGTTCACGTCGGTGTTGTTCATGCCGCAGGCCCGCACCCGAACCAGCACCTCATCGTCGGCTGGTACGGGCACCACCACGTCGTGACGGAGCACCAGCATCTCCGGGCCCCCATTACCCACTAGGTGAAGGGCGGTCATCGTCTCCGGAATTTCGTTCACTGCCGCGAAACCACTTCGTAGCCTGGTCCCTCGGGCTCGTCGTCAACGATCTCGGCCGGAAAGCCGGGGGCCCGGACATCAAGGCCTGTGGCCTCCTCCAGGCGGCGGATGATGTTCGGAGAGAACTCCCGGTCCCCGTACCGCTCCCGGCCGTCTTCGAACACTTTTACCAGCAGCGGCGAGAGTTCTAAAGGGACGTCCAGTTTCCGGGCTAAGGCATCGAATAAGCCCACGTCCTTGACCACTAAGTCCATGGTGAAGTTGATGTCCCGGCTGCCGTTGAGGATGACCTGACCCTCCGTCTCGTGGACAAATGAGTTACCCGACGAGATGCGGATGGCCTCGTAGGTGGTGTTGAGATCCATGCCGGCTGCCGTCGCGGTGACTAGGGCCTCGGCGATGGAGGCCAGGTTGGCCGACGCCAAGTAGTTGGTCAGAACCTTCAAGACCGACGCCGAGCCGAGGGGCCCTGTGTGGAGGACCCGCCGGCCCATAGTGGTCAGCACGGGCAGGATCCGGTCGAAGGCCTCGCGTTCACACCCGGCGAAGATTGCGATGTTCCCGGTGGCCGCCCGGTGACAGCCCCCAGAAACTGGACAGTCCACCGGCTGGGCCCCGGCGGCCCGAACCAACTCCCCCATCCGTCGAACCTCAGCCTCGTCGGTGGTGCTCATCTCCATCCAGACCTTGCCCTCCGACAGCCCGGCCAAAATCCCGTCATCGGCTTCCATCACCGTCGAGCAGGCGGCGGGCGACGGCAGGCAGGTCACCACCACATCACAGGCCTCGGCCATCTCACGTGGCGAGTCCGCCCAGTCCGCCCCCTCATCCAAAAACTGCCGGGCCGTCTCCCGGTCAAAGTCGCGAACGGTCAGGTCATAACCGTTGCGAAGCAAGCTGCCTGCCAGCTTGCCGCCCACATTCCCCAAGCCGATGAAACCGATACGCACGGCCGCGCACTCTAGACAGCAGTCGGACCGTCAGGGGTGTCCTACCCTGCTGGCATGTTCGCCAGGATCCGGCCCGACACCTGGGACCACCTCGCAATCGCCGATGCCCTAATCGTCGGCATCCTGACTGCGGATCCGGTCTCCGACCGGCCTCTGGCGTAAGTTCTGGCCATGGTCGAGCCTGACAATCACCGCTTCGATACCCGCGCCTTACACGCTGGTCAGCGCCCCGACCCGACCACCGGTTCGCGGGCCGTCCCCATCCACCAGACCACGTCGTACGTATTTGACTCAGTTGACCACGCTGCCGGCCTGTTCAACCTGGAGGTCAGCGGGCACCTGTACTCCCGGATCTCTAACCCGACAGTGGCCGTCTTGGAAGAACGCATCGCCTCACTGGAAGGAGGGGTGGGTGCTGTTTGCACAGCCAGCGGTCAAGCTGCTTTTCACCTGGCCATGGCCACCATCCTCCACGCCGGCGACCACGTAGTAGCTAGTCGCAATATCTACGGCGGTAGCCACAACATATTGAACCTGACCATGCCCCGGTTTGGGATCACAACGTCATTCATTGACCCGAGAGATCCGGCGGCCTTCGCCGAAGCCATCCGGCCCGAGACCCGTCTGGTCTTTGCTGAGACACTGGGCAACCCGAGCATCGAGGTACTGGACATCGCCGCGGTCGCCGAGGTAGCCCACGGAGCCGGCCTGCCCCTGGCCGTCGACTCCACGTTCGCCACCCCGTATCTGATACGCCCCATCGACCACGGAGCCGACATCGTTATCCACTCGGTAACCAAGTTCTTGGGTGGGCACGGGGTGGCCATCGGGGGCGTGGTAGTCGACGGAGGCCGGTTCGACTGGTCGGCCTCGGGGAAGTTCCCGACCCTGACCGAACCCTACGAGGGCTACCACGGCATCACATTCGCCGAGGAGTTTGGCCCGGCCGCCTTGTCGATGCGGGCCCGGGCCGAGGGCCTGCGGGATTTCGGCGCTTGTATGAGTCCAGCCAACGCCTTCTATCTGCTGCAGGGCGTAGAAACCCTGCCGGTGCGTATGGCCCGCCACGTGGACAACACCCACCGGGTGGTCGAAATGCTGGATTCTCATGAGGCCGTGGAGTGGATCCGCCACCCGTCGCATCCCAGCCACCCCGACCACGAGTTAGCCGCCCGTCTCTATCCCAAGGGCACGGGCGCCATCTTGAGTTTCGGCGTACGCGGTGGCCGAGAAGCCGGCAGGAAGTTCATCGAGGCAGTAGGCCTGGCCTCCCACCTGGCCAACGTTGGCGACGCCAAAACGCTGGTCATACACCCCGGATCGACCACCCACCAGCAGATGAGTGCCACTGACCTGGCCGAGGCGGGAATCAGCGAGGAATTGGTCCGGCTATCGGTCGGACTCGAAGACCCGGATGACATCTGCGAAGACCTGGCGCGGGCCCTCCGGGCCTCCCAGCGGTAGGGGTCGCCATGCGCTTCGAGGTCGCCGGACGGACGGTGAACGCGGCTACTGGGGCAGTCTCAGTGGAACGACCCGAGGTGGCCAACGCCCCGCTGGTCGTTCTGGTCCACGGGGCGGGCATGGACCGGTCAGTGTGGTCTCACCAGACTCGCTGGCTAGCCCACCACGACGCCCGGGCCCTGGCTATCGACCTGCCCGGTCACGGCGCGTCCGACGGGCCGGCACTGAGTTCCGTTGCTGACATGGCCTGTTGGTTATGCCAGGTAGCCGACGCCCTCGACGACCCAATCCACGTAGTCGGCCACTCCATGGGGGCGTTCATCGGCTTGGAGGCGTCGGCAACTAACCCAGACCGGATCGCCTCGTTAGCCCTCCTGGGTGTGGGTGCCACCATGACCGTTCACCCGGACCTCCAAGCTGCGGCCGACGCGAACGACCCCAAGGCCGCCGCCCTTATGGCCGGCTGGATGCACGGACCCGACCAGCAGTTCGGAGATAACCCGACGCCCGGAATGTCGATGACGGGCACCAGCCAGGCCACCATTGAGAGTTGCCCGCCCGGCGTCCTAGGACCGGACTTGCGAGCCTGTGCCACCTACGACGGAGCCGTGACAGCCGCTTCTGCTGTCTCCTGTCCGACGACCCTGATCCTGGGCTCCCTCGACCGTATGACGCCCCGGGAGACAGCTCAGCCGCTGATCGACACCATGGTCGACGCCACGGTGGTTGAGTTGGCTACGTCGGGACACGCTCCGATGATGGAGGAGCCGGATGCTGTCCGCAGTGTGCTCGGCGAGCACCTGGCGCGGGCTACCGCCTAAACAGCGACCCGGTCTTAGTTCTGGAGAAGTTCTCGGAACGGAGTGTCTTTCGACGGGCCCGGTTCCTTGGGAAGGCCCAGCGCCCGCTCCCCGATGATGTTTCGCTGCACCTGGTCGGTCCCGCCGTAGATGGATGGGGCCGGGCTGAACACCGTTACCCCCTGGACCAGACCACCGGTGCTCGAGGATTCGGGAGCCAGCATCCCGTCAGCCCCAACGATCAGGTTCCCAACCTCGCGACTGCGGCGAACCAGTTCGCTCATAGACAACTTGGCCAGATTTCCCTCAGCTCCCGTTCGGCTACCACGACCCTTGGCCCGCAGCAGATTCAGGCGATTCACCTCGTTCAGAATGTGCAACTTGGTGATCTCCTGACGCACGATCGGATCGTCCGAATTGCCCATCCTCCGAGCCAAATCAACCAGGAGGTTGCTTCCCATACCCCGGCCGCCTTCGCCGTCAGGACCCGAAACGGGGTGCCGCTCGGTGAAGTCACCAACCCGCCTTTCCAGACGACCGGCCAGGGTGCCGGGAGCCACTGAGATGGGCTCCCTCCCAGCGCCACCCAAGCTGGCTCGCTCGACAGCCAGCGTGGTGTTGGCCACCGCCCATCCAGCACCCGTGCCTCCGATGACCGCATCGTGAGAAACCCGGGCCTCATCCAGGAACACTTCGTTGAACAGAGCCTGGCCAGTCATCTCCCGGAGGGGCCGCACTTCAATCCCCGGCTGTTCCATGTCGATGGCGAAATAGGTAATGCCCTGGTGCTTAGGGGCGTCTGTGTCAGTCCGGGCGATCAGCATGCCCTTCTGGGCCAGGTGACCTCCAGAAGTCCACACCTTCTGACCGGTAACCACCCACTCATCGCCGTCACGCTCGGCTCTGGCCTGTAAGCCGGCCAGATCAGAGCCGGCACCCGGCTCGGAGAACAACTGGCACCAGGCCACCGTGCCGTCGAGGATTTCTGGAACGTACCGGTCGACCTGTTCGGGAGTGCCGTGCACGGCGATGGTCGGGGCGGCCAGCATCGAACCCAGTCCGGTGGGCGGCCCAACCACCCCGGCCTCAGCCAAGCCGGTTGACACAGCAGCCACCAGGTCCCGGCCGTAGCCTCGCCCACCGGCCTCGGTCGGCATGGCCGGCGAGGACCAGCGTCCCTCAGCTAGACGCTTCCACCAGTCGGCCACCGTAAGATCGGGGTCCCAGTTCTCGTCTAGCCACGCATCCAGTTCGGCCCGTACGTCGGCGGCAGTGAGGTCACCCATGGTCGGAGTCTGGCACGGTCCCCTACCCGACAACTAAGCCGCCAACCTGCCTTCCACGTCACTGAATCTCCACTCTGCTGGTGTAATCAAACCGTCGGCTCCCAGTCTCATCGCTAGGGTAGGCACACGACTCCGATAGCCACCGAGGAGGTCTGACCGGTGCGCTGGTCGTCACTTTTCATTCCTACCCTGCGCGACGCCCCAGCCGAGGCCGAGGCGGTAAGCCACCAGTTGTTGGTCCGCGGTGGCTTCATGCGCCAACTCCAGTCCGGGCACTACTCGATGCTGCCCCTGGGCTGGAGGGTTCATCAGAAAGTGGCCGAGGTCATCCGCCAGGAAATGGACGCCATCGGAGCCCAGGAGTTCCACCTACCGGCCATGCATCCGGCATCGCTGTGGCAGGCCTCGGGCCGCTGGGATTCCATCGGTGAGGAGATGTTCCGCCTCACTGACCGTAAGGGCGTCGACTTGGCCCTCGGGATGACCCACGAGGAGGTCTTCACCTCCCTATCTCTGGAACTGAGTTCATACCGGGACCTCCCCCAGATCTGGTATCAGATCCAATGGAAGTTCCGTGACGAGCCCCGCCCCAAGTCGGGCCTACTACGGGTACGAGAGTTCGCCATGAAGGACTCGTACTCGTTCGATCTGGATGACGCCGGGCTGGACCGTTCATTCGACCTCCACCACGACGCCTACCTGCGGACCTTCCGGCGTCTCGATCTCGATGCTCAACCCGTGGAGGCTTCGTCGGGCGCTATGGGTGGGAGCGCCTCGATCGAGTTCATGGTCGAGTCCGACGCCGGCGAAGACGACGTGGCGATCTGTGAGGGCTGCGGGTACGCGGCCAACGTGGAGCGAGCTACCGCCGTACCCGCTCCCGTAGAGAACCGACCTGGCAGCGACAGTCCGGAGGCCTTCCCCACGCCGGGGGTCCGTACTATCGCTGCCCTGGCCGAGGCTGGCCACCCGCCAGCCCACCAGATCAAAACCCTCGTCTACAGGGTGGACGGAGTCCTGACCCTGATTCTGCTGCGAGGCGATCACCCGTTCCTGGAACAGAAGTTTGCTGACGCCACAGGGGCCGTCGACATCGTGCCGGCTGAGGCCGACGAGATCCGGGCCGCGCTGGATGCCTCTCCAGGCAGTCTGGGTGCCGTCGGGGTCTCTGATCTGGAGATTTATGCCGACGAAGCCCTGCGGGGCCGCTCGGGCATGACCACCGGAGCCAACGAGGACGACGTGCACCTGACCGGAGTGGACGTAGAACGCGACATAGCCGTAGACCACTGGATCAACGTCCGCGGGATCCTGGATGGCGAAGCTTGCGCCTCGTGCGGAGGGACCCTGCGAGTCGCCCGCTGCATCGAGGCCGGCCATATCTTCAAGTTGGGCCGGAAGTACAGCGAGGCTCTGGGTGTGACTGTCCTGGACGCCGAGGGTGAGAACCGAGTTCCCACCATGGGGTCCTACGGCATCGGTGTGGGGCGGGCCATGGCCGCGGTGGCCGAGACCCACCACGACGAGAACGGTCTGGTCTGGCCGATGGTCATCGCCCCGTACGAGGTAGTACTAACCGTGGTCAAGGTCGACCACGAGGAATCAATGGCCGTGGCCGAAAAGCTCTACGACGACCTACGGGATGCTGGAGTGGACGTCCTGCTCGACGACCGCGATGGGCGCGCTGGGGTGAAGTTCGCTGACGCCGAACTGGTCGGTATCCCCCTTCGCGTCACCATCGGGCCCCGCGGAATCGAGAACGGAAAACTAGAACTCACCATCCGGAGCAACGGCGAGCAGGTCGACGTACCGGCCGACGAGGTGGCCGGCCAGTTGGTCGAGTTGGTGACCGCCGGGCGGGCAGCGGGCCGCTAGCGTTCAGCCCTCACGACCGGCAATTCCGCCGAGGATCCCCGCTATGCCCAAAACGATCGACCGGACTCTCCCCATCAAGCGGTACCGCAAGGTGGTAGCCACCACCGACCTTCCCGGCGTCCCGGAGGGAACGGTCGGCAAGGTGCGGGTGGCCAATGGTGTCTCTTGGTACCGCTACTGGGTGGACTTCGACAACGGCGTCCGGATGGGCCAAGTCAGTCACGCTGATCTCTGTCTTGAAGACGACTGGGGCCGGTTCCAGTTGGACCGGGTAGAGGCCGAGCGCCGGGCCGCCGAGGCCCCCGAGGAGACCGGCGAAACCGAGGAAGGTGAGGCCGACGGCGAGAGTTCGACCGGCAACCGTTTCGGCATCCCTGAACACCTACTGGAACGCAGCCGGGCCGCGCGGGAGCGCCTCGGCGCCTAGCCCCCGGTACTCCTAGAGCGTCACCGGTCACAGCGGACCTGCACCCCACACCGGGGTATCCTTCCCCGTCACTCCTTCCCTCTTCAGCTCCGGAGGCTTCCTCGATGTTCAAACCCGGCGACAAGGTCGTCTACCCGCACCACGGCGCGGCGATCATCGAGAAGAAGGAGAAACGGAAGGCTTTTGGGAAAACCACGGAATACCTGGTCCTCCGTATGGCCCACGGTGAGTTAACGCTCTCCGTGCCGGTCGAGAATGCCGAAGATGTCGGCATGCGCTGGCCGATCTCCAAGGAGGACGTAAAGGACCTATTTGAGGTGCTTCAAAAGCGGGATATCCGCGAGCCCGCCAACTGGTCCCGGCGGTTCAAGAACCACCAGGAGAAACTTAAGAGCGGCGATGTCTACCAGGTGGCCGAGGTGGTTCGGAACTTGGCGCTACGTGAACAGGCCAAGGGCCTGTCAGCCGGCGAAAAGACGCTCTACAACAAGGCCCTAGACGTATTGGTCTCAGAGTTGGCCTTTGCCCTCAATACACCTGAGGACAAAGCAATGGCCAAGGTTGCCGACGCCCTCTCCTAAGCCGTCCGCCCTGTCCTATGCTCCGAACGGGGTCCGGCACGGGCTGGGTCCGTTGACGAGACAGGGTGGTTCGAGATGACGGACGAACCTGAACGGCGGATCGTCGTCGGCATGGAGGGTTCGGGTTACGCCCGAGCCGCCCTCATCTGGGCTATCGAAGAAGCTCATCACCGGGACGCTGTCGTCGAGGTGGTCACCTGCTACTCCCCCACCTACGTGCCCGCCGCTCCGGACCTCGGCTATGTGCCGTTGGACTCGTTCGACCTAGCTGCCGAAGTGGAGAAGATGCAGGGCGAGGTCATCGATTCAGCACTGGAGGCCTCCGCGTATAGCGGCGACGTCAAGATCCGGCGAACCTTGGAAAAAGGCCGGCCGGCTGACACCCTGATGGCAGTGGCCGAGGGTGCCGACATGCTCGTGGTGGGCAATCGGGGCCGTGGGGGCTTTGCCGGATTGCGTCTCGGTTCGGTCAGCCAAGCCATCGCTCATCACAGTCCGTGCCCGCTGGTGATCGTACGCACTGGCCTGGCCGACGATTGACCCGCCGGAGAACTGTCTCCAATCTGGATTTTTCGACGCCGGTGTGATGCGTGTCACACCGTTTTGCGCGAGAGTGGGGCTTCACGCATCCACGACCCATGAAGGGGGATCTGCATGAGCGGCACCGAGGAGGAGGTCGGCGGAGAGCCCGTCGACGAGATCGCGAAGATCGCCGGACCGGTTGGTGGGCTATGGGTGGCCTACAACGACCACGGCATCGCTGGAGCAAGTTTCGCGAACCTGAAGACCTTCGCCCGGTTCCGCGAGGAACATCACGACCGTACGGGACGTCCGTCGGCGCGCTCTGAGGCCATGCCTGACGACCTGTTTGACGCCATCGAGCACTCTTTCAACACTGGAAACCGTGATGCTCTCACTTTCGATCTCCGGGGTGGAACCCCGTTCCAGATCTCAGTGTGGGAGGCCTGCCTAGCTATCCCGGCTGGCAAGACCCATACCTACGCTGACCTAGCCAAGACAATCCACCGACCGAATGCCGTCCGGGCCGTCGGGACCGCCCTGGGTGCTAACCCGATCCCGGTGCTTATCCCGTGCCACCGCGTCATCCGAACTGACGGCAGCCTGGGCGACTATGCCTTCGGCCTCCCCATCAAGGAACGCTTGCTGGATCGCGAAGCGGTCCGCTCGGCTGCCTGATTCGCCTTCTCAGGGGTCGGTCCGGCAGAGTTGTCCGGGTTTCGACCAATAGGGGGCCTCATGTCTGACGAACGGTTTCATGACCCCGCCGAGGGCGGAGTCACCACAGAGGTCAGCGACCGGATTCTCCTGATTGGTTTGAATCGGCCGGCCAAGATGAACGGCTATACGCCGCAAATGGCCCGTCAGTTGGTTGACGCCTTCGAGCGTCTCGACGAGGACGACGATCTGTGGTGCGGTGTTCTGTTCGGCCACGGTGACCACTTCACCGCTGGGCTGGACCTACCGAAGTTTCGTGACGCCATGAAGGGTGGCCAGCGCTACAAGCAGACCGAACGGGTCGACCCGATGGGACTGGGTCGGCGCTGTCGGAAACCCATCGTGACCGCCGTTCAGGGTGTGACATTCACACTGGGCATCGAGTTGATGCTGGCCGGGGACATCGTGGTGGCTGCCGATGACTGCCGCTTCTCTCAACTGGAGCCTCTGCGAGGGATCCACGCCGCTGGCGGGGCAACCATCCGGTTCGTGGACCGGGGGGGGTGGGGAAATGCCATGTATCACCTGCTCACGTCAGACGAGTTTGACGCTACTGAGGCATACCGCATCGGCCTCGTCCAGGAGGTCGTACCTGCCGGCACGCAGTTGGACCGGGCTATCGAGTTGGCTCAAGTCATCTGCGAGGGTGCGCCTTTGGCTGTACAGGCCACCAAGGCTTCATCGGCCCGCTACCTCCGTGACGGCGAGGATGCTTGCATTGCTGCCCTGGCGGGGACCCAAGCCGAGTTGGCCGCCACCGATGACGCAGAGGAAGGCGTGGCCGCTTTCAGGGAGCGCCGCAAAGGAAACTTCGCTGGCCGGTAGGCCGACTTAATCGTCCGACCAGGGCACGTCGGCCAGAGCGTCTTTCAGTTCGTACTTGAGGATTTTCATGGTGGCGTTACGAGGTAATGGCCCGTCGTGGATCACCAGTTGCTCGGGCACCTTCTGGCGCATGAGGGCGGCGTCGGCGCAGACAGTCACCATCTCGTCGTAGGTGAGGGGCTCGGCACCCTCGGCGGTCTCGACCACCGCGCAGACTCGTTCACCGCGGTTTAGGTCAGGTAGGCCAATGACGGCTACCGCCTCGACCTTTGGGTGGGCGTAGAGGACGTCCTCGATCTCCTTGGCGGCGATGTTCTCGCCTTTACGGATGATGATGTCCTTGACCCGGCCGGTGAGAGTTACGTGGCCGTCCTCGCGCATGACGGCCAGGTCGCCGCTGCGAAATCGTCCCATCTCGTCGAACGCCTCGGCGTCAAGCGTCGGGTCCCTGTAGCCCTTGAAGAGTTGTGGACCGGAGATCCGAACTTCGCCTTCCTCGCCGCGGTCGCACTCGCTGTCGTCCGATCGACAGATGGTGACTTCGGCGGCGAACACCGGATGGCCTTCGGTGTGGGCCAGTTGGTCATCGGTGTCGGTCGGCGCACCTTGGCAGATCATGGGGCTCTCGGTCATTCCGTAGCCGTGAGCCACCGGGATCCCCATCTCGGCCTGTACCTCGAAGAACACTTCGGGTGGTTTTGGGGCGCCGCCGCCGGACAGTAGGCGCAGCGTGGGAATGATCGGCTTGTCGGGTTGTTGGCGCTGCACGCCTAGGAACATGGTGTAGAAGACCGTGCTGCCGCCGGCCATGGTCACGCCATGCCGGTTGAAGGCTTCGATGGCGGCCATCAGGTCGAACTTCTCGATAAGCACGGCCGGGAAGCCGTTGGCCAAGAGGCACACCAGGTAGTCGGGTCCCCCGATGTGGGCGTATGGGAAGGCAATGGAGCCCACGTCGGAGGGCTGCATGTCCAGGGCTCGGGCTAGGCCGACCCCTCCGGCCATCAGGCTGGCGTCGGTGTGTAGTACACCCTTGGGGTCTGATGTGGTTCCCGATGTGTAGTAGATCCACCGGATGACGTTCCGACCGTCGGCTGGCACGGTCGGAACGGGTGGGAGGGATGCCGGGTCACCCTCAGGAAGGCCTGCCGAGGCGTCAACCACGGCAGGTGGCACGTCCAGGTCGGCCACGACGCGCTCTACCATGGCCTGGTAGTCGAAGCCGCCCCACTCTCCCGGGGTGAGGACCAACTCGGAGGCTGTTTGGCGGATGCAGAAGCCGACCTCGCGGTCCCGGTAGATGTGAATGATCGGGTTCTGGACGGCTCCTAGACGGGACAGTGCGAGGGAAGCCACCACGGTATCGATCCGGGTCGGCAGCACCCAAGTGACTGGGGTGCCTTCGCTGACGCCGAGGGCCGAGAACCCGGCGGCCACGCGCTCGGCCTGGTCCTTTGCCTCGCTGAAAGTCACCGTGCGGTCGGCGTCGTCGATCAAGAAGGCCCGGTCTGGGCTGTCGGCCACCCGTCGTTCTAGGAGTTCCCAAAGGGTGCGGGCGTCGTAGATCGGCTCGCTCATAGGGTCGGAGCCTCCGGGTTGGGTCGAGCGGTGTGCACCAGAGGATCGCGCACGCCGGACTATCCGTCCTCGTCGGAGGGCCACGGCGCCGGAGACGATTCTGCCCGCAAGCCGGAGGTAAGCGACTCGTACACTGGCCGCCGATCCGGGATGTGGCGCAGTCAGGCAGCGCACCTGCTTTGGGAGCAGGGGGTCGGCGGTTCAAATCCGCCCATCCCGACATGGCATTCGTCTGGTGACCTGCGGAAACGCAGGTCACCTGCGATTTTGGCCTGATTGTCGTGCTGCTGATGCTCGCCAGTTGCTCGCCAGTTGGCCCCTGAGTCCGTCCCTTTTCGTCGGTTCCGTGGCAACTCTGATCTTACGGGTGTCCGCCGAACACTGGTCGACGCAGTTGACGCCGTTCTAAAGCGGACAGCTGGCGCACTAGGAGTCGGCTTCTCAACTGCGGAAGTCGGTGTCGTCGCGGTTGCTCTTCCCGCGGTTACACGGCGCACACAGGACCTGCAGGTTGTCAGGATCATTCGGGCCGTGCTTTGAGCGCGGCACGATGTGATCCACCTCTAGCCGTTCCTGTTCTTTGGTCGCTCCGCAGAGTTGGCAGATACGGTCGCGCGTCAGGATTTCGTATCGGAGCGACTCTCCGACGGGGTCAAAGCTCAGCAGCGAGTAGTCCCAGGTGCTGAGCCCGCGCGATGCGAGGAACTCGCCGATCTTTTGCTTGTACATCGCTCGCAGGTTGGCCTTCTCCTCGAAGGTCAGATCGTCGACGGTGAGTTTGACGACGCCGTCGGCTTCTTCTACGACGCCGTGGCCTTTGAGTACGTCGACGGGCATCTTCTTGATGCGGTCTTCGTAGTAGTGGACTTGCGCTTCGTCTTCTTTGGAGAACTCGATGGCGAGTTGTCGCACGGTGGCTTGGCCCCCTGCGTCAATAAAGAATCAACTCCACCTGGACGAAATAGAGCTAGATAGGTGAACTCTTGGGTTGCTGGATCGGTATTTCGGGTTGGTCCAAGATAACGACGACGAGAGCTGCCAGTGCCACCACCATCCCCCCCATCTGGATGGGAGTCATTTCCTGGCCCAGGACAAGCCAAGCCCCGATAGCCGAAAGAACTGGGATACCAAGGGTCAGCATCCCAGACACTGTCAGACTTATATGGAGATGGGCCCAGTTCATTAGAAAATGTCCCGTACCAGGCACGGCCAGAACTGCCGCCACCCAGACCCAATTCCCCAGCGAGGGAACCGGCGCTATGAGGCGGCCCGCCTCAATCGCTGCGAACGGGTACAGCGCCACTGCTCCGATAACCATTGTCAGCGTCTGCAAACTGAACGTATCGAGATGCTGTCTGACCTCCTTCACGAGCACGAAATAAGCGGCAAACATGAGCATTCCAACTATTGCCAGTAGGTCACCACGCAAACTTGTCACCCCGTGAGCGCCTGGTGCACTGCGTATTATCACCACCACACCGATCACTGCGACCCCACCCATAAGAACTGTTTTGATGCCAATCGGCTCGCGGTAGCGAACCGAAGAAACAATGATGAGCACCGCTGGAACAAGGGCCCCAATGGTCGTCATATTTGCCACCGAGGTGGCTTTTACGGCAGTGAAGGCCACCCCTAGTTGAACTGCGAACAGGACTGCTGATGGCGCAGCAAGCCGAACCTGCCTCCAATTCAGACGGCGGCCACTCGCATAAAAGAAAGTCGGGTAAAGCCCAGCACCTAGCACTAGTCGCCAAAATGCGGCTTGTATTCCTGGAAGATCGATATAGGCGATTATCAGTACGCCGATAGACCACAAGACAATTGCCCCGACAGCGGATAGGCGACCTAGGCCCGAACGACTCTCAGAGCGGCTGTTTCCAGAAAATTCCAAGTCTCCATTCATCTCTTCAGGCTCCGAAACACTCCGGGTCCAGTGGTATCCCAGCAGCTGGGTACGACGCTCTATGAGTATGGGGTGTACAGGCCGAAAGCACTCGGCTTGAGCCCGTCGTGTACACCCCATGGCATGGCAATAGTTCCCCTATAAGACAGGTCAGAGTGTCCCAACGCTCTGACCAGGCGTTTTGTCGGTGGGACAGTTTGCGGCGGGACACCTGGGGGCTCCGATGTCGCCCCCACCCCCCCCTCAGGGGAGGGGTGACAAACTGGGCTCATGAGGCGGGTAGGTGGTTTCGTAACGGTCCTGTTGATGGCGTCGGCCTGTGGCGGAAGTTCAGACACTGCTACGCCAGTGACGACGGTTGCCCCTGTAGCAACTCAAGCGCCGACCACCACGGCGGCGCCGACCTCAACCGTCGTCGTGTCGACGACTGCAGCACCGACGACCACGGCGGCACCGACGACCACGGCGGCACCGACCACCACCGTCGCGCCAACGACGACAGCAACACCGACCACCACCGTCGTACCCACCATCAGCGTTGGCACAACAACTACGACTGGGCTTACTCCGTTGGAATGGCCCGATGACGTTGGGGCGAGTCGCTTTGGGCATCTCAGCGCTGGTAGGGGCGCGGGTCCTGGAGGCTGGCGTAGGCCGCACCCAGGCGTGTTCTCGTGGGGCCTCATTGAGACGGACCCAGGGAACTACAACTGGCAAAACACAGACAAGATGGTTCGTGTCATGCAACAGGACAGGGTTGCTGTCCTTACGACTCTCTGGCCGTTTGCCGACTGGGACCAAGAGACTTGCCACGGCGATCAGCCCAAGGCCCAACCCACCTTCCCTGAACTCGGTGACTCTCTCTATGCACCGTGCGACATTGGGGCTTACACGGCCTGGTTGGAAGCCACAGTTGAGCGTTATGACGGCGACGGTGTCAACGACATGCCAGGACTCGAGTACCCGATGCGCCATTGGGAGGTCTCCAATGAGCCTGAAATGCAAAAGCCTGGCCTTACATTCTTCCAGGAAGACTCTGCGGCCTATCTCGAACTTCTCCGCGCGTCCTATAAGGCAATAAAAGCCGCTGACCCCTTGTCGGTGGTCCTGCTTGGCGGACAGGCAGGCATGTTCGATTCCATGGTGGAATATTGGGAACCTATTCTGCAAGAAGCCCACGAGTTCTTCGACGTGGGCAATATTCATTCCATTAGGAGTAGCAACACCTTCTTCTCCGCTGAATACCGAGCCTTCCTAGATGGGCACGGACACCAAGAGAAACCTTTCTGGGTCACCGAAGCACTGATTGGCGAAAGCTCTCTTCAGGGTGGTTCGGAGGAGGAACTAGCCCA